>CAZEFW010000016.1:0-81825 GCA_964511535.1 uncultured Myxococcales bacterium
AAGTCCATCTCGCGGCCCTTGCCCAGCTTCAGCTTGATGCGGCCGTCCTGGGGCAAGCGGCGCTCGGCGATGTCCAGGGAGCTCATGATCTTCAGGCGGCTGACCAGGGCGCTCTTGAGCCGCAGGGGCGGGCGCATCTCCTCGTAGAGCACGCCGTCGATGCGGTAGCGCACGCGCAGGTGCTTCTCGTACGGCTCCACGTGGATATCCGATGCGCGCTTCTTGATGGCCGAGATCAGCACGGCGTTGACCAGACGGACGACCGGGGCGTCGTTGGAGGCCTTCTCCAGGTCCACGACGTTGACGTCCTCCTCCTCCTCGCCGTAGTCGATCTCCTCCTCGTCGAACCCGTCCATCACCTCGTCGTAATCGACCTTGTCGTAGTAGCGGTGGAACGCCTCCTCCACCGCCACCTCGGAGGCGACCACCACCTCGATGTTGTAGCCAGTGAGGAACTTCAGGTCGTCGATGGCGTAGATGTTCGACGGGTCGCTCATGGCGACGATTAGAGAAGACCCGGCCCGGTTGATCGGGATGCAGCGGTGCTTCTGCGACACGTCCTTCGGGATCAACGCGATGACCTCGTCGTCGATGTCGAAGTCGTTCAGGTTGATGGAGGGGACGTGATACTGCTTGCTGAGGAAGTTGGTGAGCTCCGATTCCTCGATGTAGCCCAGCTTGGTCAGGCTGTAGCCGATACGGCCGCCTGATCGCCGGGATTCATCCACCGCCTCCGTTAGCTGTTCGGGGGTGATGAGCTTCTCTCTGAGGAGTAGTTCGCCGATTCTGCTCATGGCGTATGAATACCTGTGGCTATGGCCCACGCGCGCGGTCGTGGGCGGTCCCAGAACGAAAGGTTACGGAGCCTATTGTGGATTAGATCCACAATGATCTCCAGAATTGAGATGCGCTGTGAGCAAAAATGCGAGGGAGATTGACGCGATGCGGCGTCAGGGCCGCGGGCCGGGAACGGCTACTGGATCTGGATGTCCAGGTTGTAGATGTTGGTGTCGAAGTTGAATCCCCAGACACCGAGGATGTACTTCTCGTCGGATGAGGTGGTGTTGCTCACGGTCAAGGTCTCGTCATCGGTGGTGCTGCGGCCGGCGGTGATGAACCCGTCGGGCGCCACCAGCGCGGCGTCGAGGTCGCCCTTGCTGTGAGTGAAGTCCACCTTCACCGTCAGCTTCTTGCCCGCCTCCAGCTTGATGGAGTACTGGTCAACGTCGCCGCGGTAGCAGATCTCCCAGCCGGTGATCAGGCCGGTCTGAAACAGGCCCGTGGCCTTGCCTGCCGAGTTGTTCGGCTCGTCCGAGGAGTCGGCGCAGTTGAGCGGCGCGGGCTTGACCAGAGCGCCGTCGATGAACACCGGGCCCTCCTTCTTGGGAAGCAGCTCGGTGTCGGTCATGAACGGGCGGTCCGGGATGCCCATGTCAGGGGGCATGGTCTTGAGGCAGACGTCCACGTTGGCGCCGGCCGCGTTCTTGACGGTGTGGCAGAAGTACCCCTCCGGGCACTCGTTCAGGGCGCTGCAGAGGAACGGGTTCTCGCCCAGGTCAGGGCTGTAGCAGCCCCCGAACCCGAGCAGGGCGGACAGTGCGGTGATGATGGCGTATCTCATGTTCTTGTCCTCTCGCTCGCTCAGAAGTCGATGCGGCCAATGAAGCCGGCGCCGCTGTCGTTGGCCCACGGGCTCGCGGTGACGCGCACGCCGGGGGAGGTTGCGATGGGGTCGTCGTCCTTGACGGGCGGCTCCCAGGTCAGATCCATGTACGTGAAGAAGCCCGTCGCAGCGGCGCCGAGGCCGCCGATGACCAGGCCCACGATCATGCCGATCTCGAAGTTCTTACCCTCGGACTCCCAGTCCTGGGGCGTCTGCCCCGACCCGGCCTTGGAGTCCCACGCTTTCTGCGGCAGGTTCTTGGCCAGGTTGAACTCACCCTGGCACTCGTTAGAGACGCAGCTCTTGGTCTCGTAGTACTTCTGCACCGCGTTGGACCGGTCCATGGCGAGGCCGCCCATCACGCCGCCCACCACGAACCCGGCGCCCACCACACCGGCGGACACGTAGACCCACTTGCGCCAGGGGGAGGTGGGCCGGTCAACCGCATCGCCGCCCGGCTCGTCGGGGGCGTCGCTCTTGACCCTGGCGATCTTGGCGCCCTCGATGACCACGATGTTCGGCGTCTTCTTCGACGCGTAGACCGCGGCCACGCGCATCATGTCGCCCTTCCGCTGGTACGCCTCGATGTAGTACTGCAGCGAGGTGGTGGTGATGTAGCGCGCCGGGATCTGGCCGACCCACGCCTCGCCCTGCTGGTCCATGCCCACCTGGCGGAACTTGGTCTCGCCGGAGCGCCGGAAGAAGATGATGACCGAGCTGGCGTCAGAGTCGGGGGGCGTCTCGCACAGCAGGGTCAGGGGCTTGCGGTAGTTGCCCGAGTCCACCGGGGTGTGGATCAGCTGCGCCTTGCGCCGCACCGCCATGGTGGGCTCGTCGCTGGTGGTGGCCGCGGTGGGGGTCTCGGTGCCGGCCGCGGAGGTCACCGCGCCGGTGCCGCCGCCGACCTCTTTCTCCAGCTCCTTGACCACCTTCTCCACCATGGGGCGGTTCGGGTCGACCATGCGGGCCTTGAGCAGGAACTCCTTGTAGAACTTCAGCGCGTTCTTCTTGTCATCCAGCTTCTCGTAGGTGCGCGCGATGTTCAGCAAGATCGGGGGGGCGGGGCGCAGCTCGTACGCCTTGAGCAGCTTGACGATGGCGTCCTGGTACTTGCCCTCGGTGTAGGCCTTGCTGCCGTCTGCAAAGTACTTGGCGGCCCGCTCCTCCTCGTCCATCTCCTCTTCGGGCTCGGCCGCCGGGGCTTCGGCCTTGGGAGCTTCTTTTTTGGCCTCTTTCTTCTTCGGCTCACCCTGGGCCACAGCGACGCGCGGGGCGCAGAGCCCCACAACGGCAAGCAAGAGCAGCATGTGCCAGGAACATGGCCAACCTCTGCGTTTGATCACGGGGAATCTCCTGAATCCTGTTGGGCGGTGTCCACTATACTACACAGCGTCTCGGAGGACAGAATTGTGCTCGCGACCCCCACGCCGTTACGGAAGGGGATTACTGAGAGAAGGGGTCGACCCAGTCGGAGCCGCCGGATTTCTTCTTCTTTTTCTTCTTTGGCGGCTTCTTCTTGGCCGTGGCTTTCTTCCTCGGGGGCCGCTTCCTCTTGACGGTCTTCTTCTTCCTGACCGGCTTCTTCTTGGCCACCTTCACAGGCGGCTTCTTGGCGGCGGGCTCGGCTGCCGGCGGGGGCTCGGCTGCCGGGGGAGGCTCGGCTGCCGGCGGGGGCTCGGCTGCCGCGGCAGGCTCGGCGCCCGGGGCGGGCTCGGTGCCCGGGGCGGGCTCGGCGCCCGGGGCAGGCTCGGCCGCAAGGGGCTCGGCCGTGGGCGCGGGCTCTCCCGCAGGATCGTCAAGCGGCTCCACGGCGGGCTCGGCGGGTGCAGGCTCGGCCGCCGGCTCGGCGACGGGCGCTGCAGCCGCAGCGGTGTCCACCGGCGCGGCCGCGGCCGGGGCGGCGTAGCCCGGACCGTGATCGCACGGCTTGACGTCGGGGGCCATGGCGCGGGTGATGCCGAACACCAGCACCGCGCTGATCGCAGCGGCGACAGCGGCGTAGACCACCGCGTTGCCGCCGCCACCGGACTCCTCGGCGGGTGTGGGCAAGGGCGCGGCCGCGGCGACCTCCTTCTCGACGACCTTCTCCACCACGGGCGGCTGAGCCAGCGCGGCGAGCCGCTTCTCGTCGGTGACGTCGGGTGACAGCGCGGCGCTCCAGGCGCGGGCCTGGTCGATGAACTGTTCCACCGCGGTGTCGATGGTCTCGGTGCTGCCGTTGGTCTTGGCCGGGGCCACGTCTTCGGCGGTGAAGTCCGCTGGCAGGTTGGCCACGAACGCCTTTACCGAGCGCTCAACCGGCAGCTCCACCAGGTCGCCGTCGCCGTCGCGGAAGCTCTCCACCGGGGCCGCTGCGCGTTTCTTCTTTTTCTTCTTGGGGGCAGGGCCCTTCTTCTTGGCCGCCTCCTTCTTCTCCGCGAGCTGGGTCTGGGCCTCTTCGGCCACGGCCGCCAGCTCCTCGTCCTCGGGCGTCTCCGCCGGCTTGCTGTCGCTCTGCACGGTGCTCTCCTCCTCGGAATTCGAGGACGCCGCCTCCTCGGCGGGCGCCTCTTCTTCCTTTGGGACACCGTCGGCGGGCTCCGCCTTGGGGGGCGGTGCAGGGCGCTCGGCCCCACCCGCGAAGAGCGCCAGGGGTGCGGCGCCGAGCTCTTCCGGCTTGGTGGCGGCCCACGCCTCCAGCGCCGCGCGGAACTCGGATGCGTCGGCGTAGCGGCTGGCGGGGCTCTTGGCCAGGGCCTTGACCAGCATGTCGGCCATGCCCTCGGACAGGTCGTCGGGAAGGGAGAGATCCACGGTCTCGAGCTGCTGAGTGATCTCGTCCCGCGTGCCCACGTAGGGCGGGCGCCCCACCAGGCAGCGGCAGAGCAGGGCGGCCAGGGCGTATACGTCGGAGGCCTTGGTCGTCTCGCCCTCGAACTGCTCGGGCGCCATGTACTCGGCGTCCGGAGCGCCGATGAGCTCGTCGTCTCCCGGCTCGGTGTCCACCAGGTGCCCGGTGCCGAAGTCGAGCACGCGGGTGCTGAAGGTCTCCGCCTTGTCGCCGCGGGCCAGGAAGATGTTGGTCGGCTTGAGCGCGCCGTGGACGATGCCCTCGGCGTGCACCGCCTCCATGGCGAGGCACGCCTGGCCCACCAGTCGGACGGCCTGGGCGGCGGGCAGCTTGCCGTGCTCCTCGAGCACCTCGGCCAGGTTCTTGCCGTCCAGCAGGGGCAGCTCCAGGAAGAAGCGGCCTGATTTGGACCAGTCAGCGTGCTTGGCGACGGTCACATGGCGATGGCCCAGGGTGCCCACCAGCTGCACCTCTTCCCAGTACGCCTCCACCTTGCTGAACAGGCTGAGCTCCTGGTGGAGCACCTTGACGGCGCATGAGGATCCGGAGCCGTCCGTGGCCTGCAACACCTCTCCGGTGGTGCCAGCCCCGATGGACTCGGTCAGCTCGTAATCACCTAGGGTCTTTCCGGCAAGCGATTCCAATGTTCCTACCTCGTCTTGTGGCGGTTTAGATGCCCATAGGGGGCGTGCTCCAACTCGCACGTCTCGCACATTTTCCGCTTGTTTGTCAAGTCGATGCGCCCCGTAAGTCCTTCATTATACGCCTCGTTTGGGCTTGTGGATCCCACCATAGCGGATACTATTCTGAGCCATGGCCCGCAGACCGACACGAACCACCGCCGCACCCCCACGGCGCCGCGAGCAGAAGGCGCGCATCTCAACCGACGTGGCCCGCAGGGTTCGCGACGGGCACCCGTGGATCTTCTCCTCCGCGCTCAAGGGGCGGGATCTTCCGGGCGAGGAAGGGAAATGCGTGGACGTGGTGGACGAGGAGGGGCGGTTCGCCGGCAGAGCCATCCTGGAGCCCGGCGGGCGTCCGGTGCTGCGCGTGTTCTGCAAGTCCCCGGGGCAGGAGCTCAACTCCATGTACGTGGACCAGGCGGTGGAGCGGTGCATACGAGCCCGGCGACGGCTGTTGCAGCCCGGGCCGCTGGACTGCTACCGGCTGGTGAACGGTGACTCCGAGGGGCTGCCCGGTGTGACGGTGGACCGCTACGCCGACTACCTGGTGGTGTGCCAGTTCACGCCCCTGGCGCGGGTGTATCAGGACGACCTGCTGGACGTCCTGCGCTATCGCCTCGCGCCCAGGGGGATCTACCTCCAGCGGCGCTTCGCCCCACCCGCCGCCGGGCAACCGCGGCCGGGCGCAGAGCTGATGCACGGCGAAGCGGCTCCCCACGAGCTGCTGGTGACCGAGGGCCAGTTTCGCTTCTTCGTTGACGTGACCGCCCCGGTGGGCACGGGGCTTTTTCCGGACATGCGCCGGGGGCGGCGGGTGGTGGCCGACCTGGCCGGCGGGCGGCGGGTGCTCAACTGTTTTTCGTACACCGGGGCCTTCTCGGTGGTGGCCGCGGCGTCCGGCGCCCGGCAGGTGGTCAGCGTGGACAGCGCGCCGCGAGCCCACGCCAGGGCGCGGCGGAACATGACCGCCAACGGCATGGATCCCGAAGGGGAGCGGCTGGAGTTCGTCACCGGTGATGCCATGGCCATCATGTCGCGGCTCGAGTCCCGGGACCGCCGCTTCGAGCTCATCATCGCCGACCCGCCAACCTTCTCCACGGTCAAGGGCAAGGCGTTCAACGCGTCCAAGGACTACGCAGATCTGGTGGCCTCTGCGCTGCCGCTGGTGAAGGAGGGCGGCCAGATGCTGCTGGCCTGCAACGCCTCGCGCATGATGCCCCAGGACCTGGACCGGGCCGTGGGCGTGGGCGCCACCCGCGCCAACCGAAACGTGCTCGTGATCCGCCGCCTGGACCAGCCTGAAGACTACCCCGTGCTGCCGGCGTTCAGCGAGGGCCAGCACCTGAAGATCTTGCTGCTTCAGGTGGACTGACCAGACCAGGACGTGGGCGTCCTTGTCCACGTCAAATGGGGCACGGCCTCAGTGTCACCGAGTACTCCCCCGTCCCCTCGAACTTCACCAGCAGCCGCTCCTGCTTGGCCAGCTCGTCCCAGCTCCACGCGCCGGGGCCCTTGACGTCGAGGCAGATCTTCTCCCCAAGGTGGCGCCGCGGCGCATAGATCACCAGCGGGGCGGAGGTGGTCTGGAGGATCTTCAGCCCGACGGTGAGCGACCCGTTGATCGGCGCCGGGGTGCCGGGGGTGTACTTCAACCGGGTCAACTTCCCGGGGGTCTGGATCGGGTAGGGGCGCGAGAGCCGATCCAGCGCCCCCTGCCGTACCTTTCGGTCCTCGTCCATCAGTGACTGGGCGCCGGAGATGGACGCGTCGCCCTGTCCCGGGACCGCTTTCTGGAAGGCCCAGTAGGAAGAGCCGAGCATGAACTCGTCCTCCAGGGCGCAGTGGGTCCACAGATCCTCCAGGGCGCCGTCCAGGTTCAGGTTCACGCCCCACTCGCCGTTCCACAGCGGCAGCTTCATGGCCCTGGCCTGTGCCATGGCCCGGGTGAAGTCCTTGCGCTTCTCCTCGGCCGAGACCCGCCGCTTGAGCACATACATCAGCAGCCAGCCCGAGTAGAGGTGCGGCGCGTAGACCAGGTCCTTGCCGATGGTGTCGAGGGGCTCGGTGTACATCTCACCGGTCTCGTTGCGCATGATGGTGGCGTCCAGGAAGATCAGCCCCGGCGCGCCTGCCTTTCGCAGCGCCGGCGCCACCTTGCGGAAGGCCGGGAAGATCTTGTCCCGCTCGACGACGGGCGATCCGCCCGTGCCCTGGGGTTCGTTGATCAGGTCGAGCCCGGCCAGCGCCGGGTGAGCGCCCACCGACTTGAGCACCTGGACCCACGCCGCGGTGAAGGCGTCCAGCAGGCCGTCCTTGTTGGACCACAGGTTGTCGAATATGGCCCATGCGTCCAGGGGGGAGGTGGGCTTGAACCCGGCGGGACAGGTCCAGCGCGGCGCCCCGTTGGCGTTGACCGCGAAGGCGGACTTGGGATCCACGGCGCATCGGCCCCACAGGTCCTGGTGCCACTCCAGGATCACGGTGAGGCCCGCCTTGTGGGCCAGGTCCATCACGCCCTTGATCTCTGCCAGGTAGCGGGTGTCGAACTGCCCCTTCTTCGGTTCGATCTTGCTCCAGGAGGTGGCCACCCGCAGGGTGGTGAACCCCCAGGATGCGATGCGGGGGTAGTCCTCGGGCTTCACATCGCGCCCAAAGTAGTCCACATCCTGGAGGGCGTGATGCTGGAGCCCGCGCAGGATCACCTGCCGCCCGTCTGCGTCCCGCAGGTCGTCCGGCGTGGCGGAGAGGGGCAAGAAATTGCCCGGCGACAGGGCAGCGCGCTCGCCGCCCGGGGCGTTGATCCCATCCACCGGCGCCTCGGTTTCACCGCACGCGGACAGGACGAGCAGCGAGAGGGCCGCAGACAAGCAATATTGCGAGGATCTCAAGAGCACGTTACTTTGCACTTACCTGTACTTCGCGGGGGAAGCAATGGCCGAGAGGGGCAAAATTAGCCAGGCAGTCCTGACCCGGGAGTCCCGGTTCGTGCTCCAGAGCGTGGGCGGCGCGGGCGGGGATGGCGGCTGGGTGCCCCTGGACAAGGTCGAACCTCAGCTGCGCGGGCAGCTGGCTGTGGAGCTGGAGAAGTACGTCAGCTTCCTGGTGGAGTACAACTATCTCAAGCGCGAGAAGGACTCGGGCCAGCTCAGCCTCACCGGTGATGGCCGCCGCGTGCTCACGGGGGAGTATGCTCCGATCCTCGCGAGCGTGGTGGTGCACCATTTCCGGCCGGTGCTGACGGGCAAACTAAAGCGCGTCAGCGCTGCCCCGGAGCCGGATCGGCGGGCGGAGCTGCTGCGCAAATCCAAGGAGACCTCGGGAGGCCAGGGGCCCGCGCCGCCTGCCCCGAAGGCTGAGCCCAGCGACATCGGCACCGATCCCACCCTGATGGATGGTGGCGCTCCGGTGGAGATGCCCACGGCTGACGAGCCCGCCGCAGAAGACATGCCGGTGGATCAGAATTACACCTTCGAGGGCCGGGTGGATCCGGTGGAGGACTCGGTGTTGATGGTGGACTCCATCCCGGAAGACAGCCCGGGGGGCGGCTATTCGCCCACGGAGGTGGGCCACGGCTCGCCGGACTGGGACGCCCTGGTTGGGGAGGACGAGTGGAAGCGGTCCGGGGAGTGGGAGGCAGCCTCTGATCCGGACACCTGGACCAGCGAGATCCCCGAGGACCCGCCCGCCGAGCCTGGCGCCCTCGCGCCGGAGCCCGTGCTCCCTGATCCGGTGGGCGCCGAGACCCTGCCTGCGTCGGAACTGATGGCGGTTCCCGGCCGGGAAGAGGGCCTCGAGGATGGCCGCTACCTGCGCCTGCGTGAGCTGGGCGGCGGCGCCCTGGGCATGACCTTCCTGGCGCGCCAGATCACCCTGGCCCGTGACGTGGCGGTCAAGGAGTTCGGCGATCACCTGGACGGTCTGAGCGCCCACCGGCGCGAGCAGGTGCTGCGCTGCTTCCTGGACGTCGTGGAGACAGAGGCGCGCCTGGCCCACCCGAACATCGTCAAGCTGCTCGACGCCAACACCCTGCGCGAGCACCCGTACGTGGTCTCGGAGTACCTGCCTGGCGGCAGCCTGCGACAGGTGCTCCGGGGGGACACGCTGCTGTCGCCGATGCTGGCGTTCAAGGTGACCTTCCAGGTGCTTCACGCGCTACGCTACGTGCACGACTGCGGCCTGCTGCACGCCGGAATCAAGCCCGAGAACATCCTGTTCGACGCGGGGGGCAACGTGCGCCTCAGCGACCTCGGAATGGGCGAGATCATCCTGTACGACCACCCGGACCTGCGGCAGATCCTGCTGCCGCCGATCCACTCCAGCTACCTCTCGCCCGAGATCCTGGCCGACCCGTCGGACATGGCGCCGGCGTGTGACCTGTACGCCCTGGGCATCGTGTTCTACGAGATGCTCACCGGCGTGGTCCCCGTGCCCGGCGCGCCGACCCCGTCGCAGGTCCAGCCCGAGCTGCCGGACCTGGCCGACGAGCTGTACCTGGGGCTGACCCAGGACAACCCCGCGGACCGCTACCTCTCGGCCGATGACGCGCTGGAGGACATCTACCGCACAGACGCGCTGCACTGGTTCATGGACCCGAGGGACGCGCTGTTCTTCCTCGGCAGCGTGGCCGGGGCCGGGCCGGTGGACGGCGGCGTCAGCGCGCCCCAGTCCGGCGGCGGGTTGGCGGCTGTGGCCACGGACCCCGGCGTCGCCCCCGAGGCATACGAGACCGCCGGGTACGGTCAGCTCAGGCCCCCGCCGGCATACGCTGACGAGTACGTCCCCGACGACATGCCCCTGTCGAGCACCCAGACCTGGGAGTATCCGGTGGTGCGCGATGAGTTCAGCGACGAAGACGACATCTAGGAGCCTGGCGAAGTGTTGACCCATGCGCGACCGGCTCCTGGTCTGCTGCTGGCGCTGTTGTTGCTTGGCCAGAGCCCCGGGGCGCTGGCGCAGGCGGCCGCGACGCCCCCCGCGCGCCAGCTCAACGAGGTCATGGCCAGCCGCCTGGCGCAGCTGACTGGCGTGCCGGTGACCATCCGCAAGCTGCTCTTCAACCCGTTCAAGGCCCGGTTCGAGGGGGCAGGGCTGAGGGCCGGTGAGGCGAAGCGGCCGCTGGTGCGGGTGGACGCCTTCACCGTGAAGATCGGACTGCCGGTGGGCGGCGTGACCCCGCTGGCCATCACGGCGGATGGCGTGGCGGTGCAGGGGGCTGTGGGCAACGTGGCGCTGGCCGGTACGGTCACGCTCAAGGGGGCCCGAGTGGCCAGGGTGAACATGGGCGGCGCTGCGCGAATCGCCTTCGAGGGCAAGCGGGGGGGCGTCCTGACTGGCAAGGTGGGCCTGCGGGGCAAGGGGCTGCGGCGACTGCGGCTGACAGGAAACCTGAAGGGGGACGCCCGGCTGCCGCGGATGAAAGGGCGGGTGGCCATGCCGAAGCGAGTGAAAGTGCGGCTGAAGGTGAAGCTGGGGCCGCGCCGGCTGGGAGGCACGTTGCGGCGCTGGCGCATCCGCTGAGAGGCTACCGCAGTTCGCGGGGCAGGGCGGGCAGCCAGCCGAACTCCAGCACGGCCCACAGGCCCACCAGCACCGCCTCGGCCGCGTCGTGGGTCAGGGCCACGGGCGGCCTGGGGGCGCCGGACCAGCTGATGACTCGCAAGGCCAGGTCGCCGGCGCGGCGCTTGGCGTCGGCGCCGGAGCGTTGCTCCCGCGGCAGCAACAGCCGCTGGCGCCACCGCTCCGCCGACAGGTGCAGGGTCTGCAGCTCCCGGCGCTCGGCCGCGGCGAGCCACGGCTTGGCCAGCTGGGTGGGCCCCTCCAGCGCGACGGCCTGCAGGTGAGGCGCCTCGCGCTGGAGCAGCCCCGGGATGGCCCGGCGCAGGCGTGGCAGGTCGCCGAAGTTCTGCGAGCGACAGGTGAGCAGCCGACCCTCGGCGCTGTACAGGGCGAAGCCGCTGCGGACGCCGAGATCCACCGCCAGGAGGGTGCCGGAATTTGCGGGGTGCTCACCTTTGGCCATTAATGAGAGGAATAACATGGCGAGGTGTTTGGAATGACAAGAATCACCCCCACCCTGACCGCCCTGACGTTGCTGGTGGCCTGCGGCTGCAGCGTGGAAGATACGCTCAACGACCCGACGCCCCAGGGGGCCACCTGCGTCATGCCGATGCTCCAGGCCGGGACCTCGTGCAGCGCGGACTACCTTTGCGCGCGAGGCACCTCGTGCTACCTGGGCCTCTGTCGATCCCTGGCGGCGTCAGGCAGCGGCTGCGAGACCATGGCGGACTGCGCCGACGGGCTGTACTGCTCGTGCAGCGCCGCCACCTGCGCGCCGGGAAAGACCGGCACCTGCCACCAGGCCGGTGCGCTGAAGGCGGACGAGGCGTGCGCACATGATCGCAGCTGCGACAGCGGCATCTGCAACGAGGCGGCCGGGTGGATCTGCAGGCCGGCTGGCGAGGCGGCCGCCCCATGCGTGGCCCACGACGAGTGCGGGGCCGGGTTGATCTGCCACAAGGCAAAGAAAGAGTGCCGTCCGGCCCTGCCCAAGGGATCCGATTGCACCGAGCGATGGGAGTGCGCGGACGGCATGGTGTGCATGCTGAAGGGGAGCAAGAACATCTGCGGCATGGCCTACGGAAGCCACGGGTTCCAGTGCACACAGTCGGCCCGCAGGCTGCGGGAGGCGTGCGGCGGCAAGCTGGTGTGCAACCAGGGCAAGGGGACCTGCGACTTCCCGGCAGACGAGGGCGGCGTGTGCGGGGGCATCGGCAGCTGCAAGGACGGGCTGGTGTGCAACACGGGCACGGTGCCGGGGAAGTGCGCCAAGGCTGCCTCCAGGGATGTGGGCGAGCCGTGCAGCGGCAAGCTGGCCGACGAGGAGAAGGACTGCAAGGCCGGGCTGATCTGCGTCAACAAGAAGTGCAGCCCCCCCGGCAGCCTGACCAAGGGCGAAGTATGCCGCGCCAACGTGGAGTGCGGCGCGCCCTACAAGTGCACGGTGTTGGAGTAGCGCCCCGCTTCATCGCGGAGCCTCGCGCGCGAGGCGAGCACGGGGCGCTCCGCCGGAGGCGCGTTGGACGTGCACGGCGCGCGGAGCCTCGCGCGCGAGGCGAGCACGGGGCGCTCCGCCGGAGGCGCGTTGGACGTGCACGGCGCGCGGAGCCTCGTGCGCGATTACGTCTACGTCTGCGTTGGGAGGGGCTACGGCGACGGCTACGGCGGGGGGACTGGCTGAACCCTATTTGAAGTTGGCGGGATCCAGCAGGAAGCGTTCGAGGGCGTACTTGCGGGCGGTGTAGATGTCGGCGGTGCCCTTGCGCTGCAGGCCCACCATGCTGTCCTTCTCCACCGAGCCGACGCTGAGGGTGTGGCTGGTCTTGTCCTTCAGCTCCACCTTCACGACCCACTCCGGCTTGTCCAGGCCCAGCTCCTCGGCGGTGTGCCAGGCGAAGCCCTCGGCGTTGAGCGAGGCCAGCGCTGAGGCGGCCTCCTTGATCTTGGTGCTGTCCTCCACCTTCTTGCCGTCGCCGAACCAGTCGCTCCCCTTGAGGGCCAGGCGCACGGACTTGTTCTCCTTCTGGTTGTCCAGCTCGATGGCCACCACGTCGTCGGCCTTGAAGGAGAGCACGGTCTTGTCCCGGAAATCGATGGGCCGCCGGATCAGGTTGTCTGCGTTGAACTTCTGCAGCACGAAGATCTGCTCCTTGCCCTGGGGCTGCACCAGGTAACCGTCCTCGCCCTTCTTCCCGCCCACCAGCAGGGTGTGCTTCTTGCCGTCGGAGAGCTCCACGGTGATGTTGGCGCTCGGGCGGTCGGTGCCCGCCTTCTGGGCGGTCATGTCGTCGGCGAACTCGTGGGCCGACAGGGAGTACAGGTTCGACAGCAGGTTGGTGGCGGTGGCGCCGTCGAAGCGCTCGATCTTCATCGGCGACTCGTCCACCTTCCAGTCAGCCTTGTCGTCCTTGCGAGAAAGCTTGATGGTGCCCGCCGCGGTGGTCACGGCGATCTTGCGCGCGTCTTCTTGCTTGAAGCTGATGATGGTGCGGTCGCGCCAGTTGGTCACCTCCTTGTCGAAGGCGTGGCGCAGGGCGCCCACCGCCTGCCACACGTCGTCCTTGCCCACCACCCGCAGCATGGTGAAGTCCTCCAGCACCTTGCCGAGGTGCAGGTCGGCGAGCACCTTGCCGCCGCCCGAGGCCACCACATGGATGGCGGCGTCTCCGCTCAGGTCGTACTCGGCGTGCCTGGCCTTCTGCTCCGTGACCAGGTCTCCGAACTCGAGCCCCTCCAGCTTCTCCACCACAGTGTCGGCGGAGTACTTGTCAGCGGCGTAGGCCACCGGCTTGACCAGCTTCCACTTGTCGGCGCCGTCCCGCTTGAGCTCCACGGTCTTGCCCTTGGCGGTGATGGCGACGGTGTCGATCTTCTTGGCGTCCAGCTTGGCCATGGGCCGCGGCCGCTCGCCCACGCGCACGCCCTCCTCCGGGCGCGACTGCAGGAAGAACACGATCCCGAGCAGGGCCGCGAAGATGACCAGGGCGATGAGGGTCTTCTTGTTCATGGTCTACCCCTCCAGCAGCTTGCGTGCGCGGTGACGCCTGGCGACCTTGCGCCAGCGCCAACGGGCGATACCGAGCACCACGAACACCAGCGGCAGGCCGATGACGTTGCCCCAGGTGGCCATGGTGATTGAGCCGTCGTCCACGGTCTCCAGCGGACGGCGGGTCTGGGTCTTGGCCCGGATGGAGATCAGGGTGGTGTCCTGGGCCATGACGTCCACGATGTTCAGCGCCAGCATAAGGTTCGCGGGGTTCAGCCCGAGGTACTGATCCTTGACGAAGTCGCTGTCGCCGATGACCACCAGGCGCGCCGACTTGGGGCTCTTCTTGCCCTTGCCGTCGGGCGTCTCCTTCTTCTCCTGCATCGGGTTGGCCGGGCCGGGCTTGGGCACCGAGCGGCCCGAGAACCAGCTCTTGAAGGTGCCCTGCACGTACACCGCCAGGGAGAACGGCCCGAGCTCCTTTGTGGGCTTCGGCTGCCGCATCGGGTCGAACAGGAAGAAGCCGGTCTGCCGCCAGCTCGCCTTGGAAGACGAGGCGAGCACCGCGCCGCTCAGGCCCTCCTTGCCGTCGGTGACCGCCTTGGTCAGCTCCACGGAGCTGGGGAAGATCGGGATCAGCCCCTGCATGTCTCGCGTGATGGGGCTCTCCTTGTTGAAGTTGGTCACCACCGGGAAGCCCGGGTAGTTGGTGAACACCCGCCTCCCGCCGCTGGCCGGCAGCACCACCCGCGCGTTCTGCTTGTCAAAGATCAGATCGTTGGAGAGCTTGGCACCGTAGTACTCGAGCATCTCCTTGATCCCCACCTGGTTGGCCCGGGCGATGCGCGGCGGCTGCTGCCCGGGGGGCATCTGCCCGCGCGGGGTCTCCAGGGTCATGCCGTCCACCAGCACCACCAGGCTCTTGCCGCTCATCAGGAACTGGTCCAGCTCGTACTTGGCCTTCTCGGCCAGGGGCTGGGTCGGGCCCACCATCATCAGCACGTCGATGTCCGGCGGCACGGGGTTCTTGCCCTCGGCCAGGTCCACGGGGGTCACCTCGTAGTCCTTGAGCGAGTCGTTCATGGCGCGCAGGCCCTGGTAGGTGCTCGGCTCGCCGTGGCCCGAGGTGACGCCGACCTTCTTCTTCTTGCTGGTGAGCCGGCGGATGGTGCTGGAGATCTCGTACTCCAGGTTCCCCACGTCGGTGACGAAGGGGATCGACTCCAGCTTGCCGCCGTACTGGAAGGCCACGCCGAGGTACGACTCGCTCACCGACGCCTTGGTCTTCTCGTACACCGACAGCTGCGCCTGCTGCACCTTGAGCCGCCGCGCCTCGTCCTTGATCTTCTCGTCGGTGGAGGGGTCGAGCTGCTCGTAGTAGACCCTGCCCTCGGAGTACTCCTTGTACTCCAGCAGGATGTCCTTGAGGTAGTTGGCGTGGCTGCGCACCTGCGCCGGCAGATCGCTGGAGATGAACGCCTTGATGGTCAGGCGGTCGGGCAGAGAGCGCACCAGCTTCTTGGACGCCTCGCTGATGGTGAACACCTGGTCCTCGGTCAGGTCCAGGCGCTTGGGGAACCGGCTGGCGATGACGTTGACCAGCACCATGATGCCCAGGGCCAGCAGGGTGTAGATGATGGCGTTGCTGCCGCGCGCGAGTTTGTTGGTCGCCATGGTCTCCTCCTTACCGCCACCGACGGCTGTCGAGGGATTGCACCGATACCAGCAGGCACGCCCCGATGAGCGTCAGGTAATAGATGAGGTCGCGGGTGTCGATGACGCCCTTGGCGATGTTGTTGAAGTGCAGGTCGAGGCTCAGGTACTCCACGAACGGCGCGATGGCCTGAGGCATCAGCGGCAGCAGCTTGCCGCCGATGAACAGCGCGAAGGTGATGAGCCAGGCGACGATGTACGCCACCACCTGGTTCTGGGTCCAGGAGGAGGTCATCAGCCCGATGGCGATGTAGGCGCCCGACAGCAGCACCAGGCCGAGGTAGCCGCCCGCCACGGTGCCCCAGTCGAGGTCGCCCATGGTGGAGAGGGTCAGCGGGTAGGCGAAGGTCAGCGCGATGGCCACCAGCAGCACAGACAGCCCGGCGAAGAACTTGCCCAGCACCACCTCCCAGTCACGCACCGGCATGGTGATCAGCAGCTCGATGGTGCCGCTGCGCTTCTCCTCCGCCATCAGCCGCATGGTGATGGCCGGGGCGAAGAAGGTGAACAGCAGCGGCGCGAGGCCGAACATGTCGCGCATGGTGGCCTCGCCCACCAGGAACGCCTGGGAGAAGAACATGTAGCCGATCACCACCAAAAAGACGGTGATGACGATGTAGGCCACGGGCGAGTTGAAGTAGGTCCCGAGCTCTCTCTTGTAGATTGTCAGCGTGTTTCCCATGGCCTCACTCCCGGGTCAGCTTGCGGAAGACGTCCTCGAGGCTGGCGCGGTGGCGCTGCATCTCGAGGAGCACCCAGTCGTTGTCGCGTACGCAGGCGAACAGGTCGCGGCGCAGATCCTGATCGGCGTCGCCGGCGACCACGAAGCCGCTGGCGCCGTTTTCGCCCTCGGAGGCGGTGACCCTGGAGACGCCGGCCACGGCCTCGAGCTTCTCCTTCACGGCCTTCGCCTCGGCCCCCTCCACCAGCACGCGGTAGGTATTGGCCGCGTCGCGACCGGCCAGCTCGTCGGGGGACCCGTCCGCCACCAGCTTGCCCTCGTTGATGATGATCACGCGGCCGCAGGTGGCCTGCACCTCGGGCAAGATATGCGTGGAGAGGATGACCGTCTTCTCCTCGCCGATCTTCTTGATCAGCTCGCGGATCTCAACGATCTGGTTCGGGTCGAGCCCGCTGGTGGGCTCGTCCAGGATCAGGATCGGCGGGTCGTGGATCATGGCCTGGGCCAGGCCCACGCGCTGGCGGAAGCCCTTGGAGAGCTCGCCCACCGGCTGACCGAGCACGTCGTTCAGCCCGCACACGGCGGCGATCCTGCGCAGGCGATCGTCGCGGGAGGCGTTGTCCACGCCGCGCACGCTGGAGACGAACTCCAGCATCTCGAGCGTGGTCAGGTCGTGGTACAGCGGCGTGTCCTCTGGCAGGTAGCCCACCATGTTTCGCACGGCGAGGGATTGCTCCAGCACGTCGTGGCCGCCAACGCGGGCGGTCCCGGCGGTGGGCGCCAGGAAGCAGGTGAGCATCTTCATGGTGGTGCTCTTCCCGGCGCCGTTGGGCCCGAGAAAGCCGAGCACCTCGCCCGAGTGGACATCGAATGAGATGCTGTCCACTGCCAGCTTGGTGCCGTAATCCTTGGTCAGGTTATCCACCTGGATCATGGTCCGTTCTTGCGGCATGGCTCTTACTCTTGTCTGTCTCTGTTGGGGTAGCGGGATGAACGCAGCCAGGCTGTCATTCAAGCCGTTAATTAGGTCGTCAATTAGCTCTGTTCACCGCTGAACCCCGGTCCAGGTCCCGCTATTCCAGCTTTTTTTACGGGACAAAATACCCAGCCGGGGTGCCTACCATACCTTGACCGTTTGGGAAACTACATAATAGTTTTAAGGCCATGCAGCGAGCGTGTCCGCTCATTCTCCTATCTCTGTTCGCCCTGGTCAGCCAGGTGGCGTACGCCGGCCCCGGTCCGGTGGCGGTGGTGTGCGTGGAACCCCGGTCCCGCGGGGAAGCCCATCGCAAGGCCACAGGGGCCGCGCTGGCCCTGCGCGCCGAGCTGGCCCGGCGCGGCCGCCGGGTGGTTGACCCGACCATGGCGCTCTTCTCCGCGGCGGCGCCGCCCGCCGAGCTGGTGGGCCGGGCGCGCAGGGGGGTCAAGGCGGCGGTGGAGGAGTACGACTCGCTGGAGTTCGGCAAGGCCACCGCCGGGCTGACCGAGGCGTTGGGGCTGCTGCGGGAGGCGATGCAGCAGGACCCTGGCTCGGTGAAGGTGGGCGAGTTCATCATGGCGCTGCACTACCTGGGGGCGAGCGCGTTCTACGACGGGAACCAGAAGCAGGCGACCAGGCACTTCGGCGACGCCATCGCCTTCTCCCCGGAGAGCCAGATTGACGACGGGATCTTCCCGCCCGATCTGGTCAAGGCGTTCCGCGTTGTGCGCGACGGCATGGAGCCCGGCGCCTCCCTGGCGGTGAGCGGCGGATCGGGCGCCGAGGTCTACCTGGACGGCAAGCCGGTGGGCGCCGCGCCGGTGAAGCTGGGCGGCCTGATGCCCGGGTCACACCTGGTGCGGGTGCAGGCACCCGGCTATGTGCCGACCTCCCGCTGGGTGAAGCTGAAGAGCGGCGGCACCGCGCGGGTGGGGGCGCAGATGGCAGAGGGTGACCAGCTGGCCGCCTTCACGCGGGCGGCTGCGAGCGGGCGCGCCGAGCTGGCCCGATCGCGCCCCGGCCGCGGCGTCGGAGTGCTGGCCCGGCTGCTCGGGGTGGACTCGCTTGTGCTGGTGGTGGCGCCGGCTGGCGGCAAGGTGCAGGCCACCTGGGCCGAGGGCGGGTTCTGGATCAAGCGTTACCAGGCCGCCGTGGGCGAGGGCCGCGAGCCGCTGTTTGCGGCGCACTTCATGGACCGCGGCGCGTCGGTGGGCGAGGGCGGGCCCGAGTGCCGCCGGGACGCCGAGTGCGGCGCGAAGCGCGCCTGCTCCGACGGGCGCTGCGTGGGGCCGGGGGGCGGCGCGCCGGTGTACAAGAAGTGGTGGTTCTGGACCATCATCGGGGCCGTGGTGGTGGGCGGCACCGTGGGCGCCGTGGTGGGCACCATGCCGGACAAGTGGACGGCGAGCGTGCAGCGGGGGAGCTGGCCGTGACGCGCCTCATGGCAGCTGCGGCGCTGGCCGCGGGCCTCTCGCTGTGCGTGGGGGGCTGCGATCCGGAGCTCTTCCTCGACACCGCGGGGGTGCACCTGGTGGTGGGGCAGAAGGGGAGGGTCAAGGTGATGCAAGGGGGAGACGGATCGGACCTGATGCTCGACAGCCTGAGCCTCACCGACTCGCTGGGGCGCAGCTACGACAGGACCAAGCTCAACGCGACCGCGGTGGAAAGCGGCGAGCTGGAGCTGGAGGTGCCCACTGGCATCGCCCCGGGCTCGGCGAGCCTTGAGGTGAAGACCTCCGCCGGGCATGGCTTCTCTGGCTGGCTACAGATTACCCGGCTGGCCGCCATGCGCGATCTGGCGGGCAAGGTCTGGATGCTGGCGCTGCCCGACCCGGGCTCCATGAACCAGTACCTCGACATCGCGCCGGGGACCAAGGGCATGGGCAAGGGGTCGGGGCAGGTGGCCATCTCGCCGGACGGCAAGCTGCTCGCCTCGTCGGCGCGCTCCATCTGGCGGGTCTATTTCTCCTGGACCGGGGACCACCCGATGAAGCACTTCGTCCAGCTCACCCGGGAGGTCATCGACCTCGCCGTGGCGTCCACCGGGCAGACCCTGGCCGCCACGGACCAGGGCATCTTCTACATCCAGCGGCCGGTGTCGCGCGACAAGGAGCTGGTGCTGGGCAAGGCTGCGCTGGCCACGGGGAACACCGTCTGCCTGGCCGTGGCGCGCAACGCCAAGGCGGCCGCGGCGCTGTCGCTGGTCAACTCGTCATCAGCCACCTACAAGCTGTACCGCATCGGGTTGAGCGGGGCGGACCCAAAGATCGAGACCCAGGACAACCTGAGCTGGGTCATCACCAAGGACAACGTCTTCGACCTGGCCATGACCCACGACGGGCAGGCGGTGCTGGCGACCAACAAGATCGCCAACCGGCTGACCCTGATGAAGAAGAGCGGCGCCAGGGTGGGGATGACCCTGCCGAGCGGTCACTCCGGCCCCGTCTCGGTGGTGGCCGGACCGGGGGGCATGTTCTACGTGCTCAACGAGACCAGCAAGAACGTCACGGTGGTCACCATCAGCGGCAACAAGCTGAAGGTGCAGAACAAGATCGACCTCGGCCTTGCCGCCAACAGCGGCGCACCCCTGGAGCTGAGCCTGAGCGCCAACGACGAGCTCGTGGTGCTGGCCCAGCGCGAGGTGGTGCTGGTGGACACCAAGACCGCCCTGGCGACCACCATGAAGTTCACCAACCTCTTCGCCGACAAGACCAAGGGTGAGATCGGCGCCAGCATCGCGATCCAGCCATAAAAAATGTCGCACAGGGCGGGCGCGAGCACCGTTTCAGGCGAGTCCGAAACCGGTAAAATGTCAAGTGGCGGGGTCAGACCCCCCTGTATGACATTTTATTCGCGGCAATTTCAGGCGAGTTCGGAAACGGTAAAATGTCAAGTGGTGGGGTCAGACCCCCCTGCTTGACATATTGTTTGGCTACTTGAACAGGCCCCAGCGCAGGGGGCCTTGCTGGGCCTGGGGCATGTCGGTGGGGCCGATGGGCTTGTTCCAGTTGTACTTCTGGAGGACCTTGAACAGCTTGCCGTTGAGGTCGGGGTAGTTGGACAGGGACTTGCCTCCGCTCACGGCGTGAATGTCGGTGATGCGGCGGTCCTTGACGGTGGCGGCCAGGGCCTCGCCCGTGGAGAGCTGGATGTCGCCGTTCATGGTGCTCAACCGGGTGCTCCGCAGGGTGGCGCCTGCCTTGACCTCGAGGACCGGCGCGGTGTGGCCCACGGTGGTGGGGCGGCCCGGCTTGGTCGGGTCCCGGCGGTCGGGCTTGTTGTAGCTGAACATCAGCAGGTCGCCTGGCTGCACCTTCTGCTTCCACGCCTCGGGCGTGGTGAGGCGATCGATTGAGCGGATCAGCTTGGCGTTGTCAGTGACGTTGTGCGCGCCGAGGTACTGCTTGGCGAAGGTCTTGAGCTGGTCGAAGGTGCGGAACTGGGCGCTGTCCACGTACTTCCAGCCCTTCTTCCACACCTTGAAGGTCACCCGCAGGCCCTTGTGCTTGGCGAAGTTGAGCAGGTTGTCCAGGGCCAGGTCCGCGCAGTCGATCTTCTTGCCCGCATAGCGCGGCAGATGTGTCTTCGAATAATTGGCGAACGCCTTGTGCTGGGCGCGCCGGGTGCTGCCCTTGAACAGCCAGGTGTCCCCGCCATTACGCAGGGGGTAGGCCCGGTGGGAGGTCAGCCGGCGGGGGGTCTCGTGCTTCTTGTACACGCGGATGCCGCCCACCTTCTCGTAGGCAGCCGCAGGGAAGGCCACCAGCAGGGTCAGCAGGGCGGCACAGAGATGCTTGGTCTTCATGGGTACTCTCACGGTAATCGTCCAGGTACCTGAAAGGCACGAAGCGTGCCACACCGCGTGATAAATGATTCCAGCATGTTGGGTGCACGTGGCTGGTGCGCAATTCATCGTTTTACGGAGAGGAGTCCGGATTCGAGAGGGGCGAGGCTGCAGCCCTGGTCAGAGGGCCAGCCAGGCGCCCTCGATGAAGCGCGGGTCCAGGTCCCCGGGGGAGAGCGGGCCGAGGACCTCCTGCAGCCGCTCGAGCCATGGCGCGATGAGCGCCTCCCGTTCAGGGGCCAGCGCCTCGGCCTGGCTGCGGGCCGCGGCCGACAGCTCGCCACCTCCCAGATGGTCGCCGATGAACTGGCCCAGGGCCTCCAGGCTCAGCGGCTGGTCGGCGCGTCCGAGGGCCGCGTTGATCACCCGGGTACGAAACAGGTCGCCCAGGGTCACGCCGGCGGGGTAGGGGTCAGGCAGCCCGCGCTGATCCATGAAGGCCACCTCCTCGCCAACCCGCTCCACCCACGCTCGCGCCAGCCCCAGCTCCTCGAGGGTCCGGATGGCCCGCGCTTCCCCCGAGGCCGCGTCGAAATAGCGTGGGCGCAGCCTGAGCAGCGCCTCCACCTGCTGCCGCAGGGGCGGGTCGAGCCGGTTGGCCGCGCCCAGCCGGGCGCCGAGCTTGCCCTCCCGCTGCAGCGGGAGCAGGGCCCGGTGCAGGTCCAGCCCCATGCTGTGCCCCAGCCGCGCCAGCCGCATCAGCGCGATGCCCGCCAGCGCCGCAGGCCCCCGGGCCACATCCCCGCCGCAGACATACTCCAGGCCGAGGCTCAGGCGCCAGCGCAGGTCGTCGAGGCTGTGCCGCGCGGCCTCGGTGTCGTCCGGGCTTACGCGGTCGGCGGCCAGGGCGCGATTGCCCAGCGAGAGCAGCGCTTCGGCGATTCGATCTCGCTCGGATGCATCGTCCAGGGCGGTCACGGCCCGGGTCCAGAAGGACCCGTCGCCCCCTGGCGACAGGGTCAACGCGTCAGGGGCCGTGCCCACCGGATCGGCGTCGGCCTTCAGCGCCATGTCCGCCGTACGCTCCGACGGCGACACCGAGGCGGGGTCGAGGTAGGTGTACAGGATCAGCGAGTGGTGTGGATCGGCGAAGCCGAGGTCTTCCAGCCGGTTGTTGCGCCAGCGCAGGCTCCACTCCTCCAGCTCGGTGGGCAGCTCCCAGAGCAGGTTCTGCAGCAGCCGTCGGGTGTCCTCGGGCTCCTCCTGATAGAGCTTGTCCAACAGGGTGTTGACCTGGTCCACCTGGGCCTTGCTGTGGGCCAGCACCTCCACGGCGTACCAGTTGTCGGGTGATGTCCACACCGCGCCCTCGGGCTCCTCGGGCAGGTTGCCGTCCTCCAGCAGGTACAGGCGGCTCCAGCGCAGCAACAGGCAGCCGAGCAGCTCGATGTCCAGGGCGTGGATGTGGCGCATGGCCACGTCGTCGGACAGCGTGCTGAGGAAGTGGATCCAGTCCAGCGACTCCTCCAGCTTCAGCCGGTCGCCCTGCCACAGCTCCAGGTCCAGCACCTCGCGCACCTGGTCCGCCGAGGCTAGCTCAATCAGCTCGCCGGCGTCGCCCATGCCGACCTCGCAGATCAGCCGGTGCAGCAGCGGGCTCGGCACCTCGGGCATCCACTTGGCCGCGGCCGGGTCCTCCAGGATCTGGTTGGCGATCTCGTAGGCGTCCTGGGGGCGATGCACGAGCCCGGCGATGCGAGTGATCAGGGCGCTTGGGGAGTCGTCGTCTGGTCTGGTCATGGGGGCCTCGGGGTGAGATCGCGAGGTGAGAGTCTACCCGGTCCAGCGCAGACCTCAAAGTGGGAGCGCGACCGGGCCCTACTCGCTGTAGTCCCTGTGCACCGGCTTGCCGAGGGTCACATGGCTCATTTCAGCAGGTTCGCCATGGTACAGACGTTCAGAAAGCCGACTTGCAAGGCGTGCTCCGCTACAGCTTTGCCTTGTTCAGATACTTCAGCAGGTCCTGCATATAGATCGCGGCGTGGGCCTTGGCGTTGATCACCCAGTTATCCGCGCCCGACAGCTTGGGCGAGGAGACATACTTGCCCGGGAAGAAGTGGTCACCTGTGTAGCTCACCGTGCGGTAGATGATGGTCTTGTTCGCGGGCTGGCCGTCGCCCACCCCGCTGGGGGTCTCGTCCGGCTTGTTGAGCTTGTTCAGCCAGAGCGAGCCGCTGTACAGCTCGGCGCACGCCACGTTGATCATGGCCGCGCCCGGGGCATCACACAGCTTCAGGCCGTGGTTCGGGCCGCTGACGAAGTACGCCACGCCGATCTCGTCGCGCTTGATGCCGCCGAGCGCCTTCATGTAGTAGCGCGCCGCGGGCACACCCATTGAGACGGCCACCAGGTTGACCTTGCTGGCGCCCGAGCGCTTCTTGACCAGCTCCACCAGCCTGGCCAGCTCCGCGGCGTGGTGGGTGTTGGAGCCGCTGGTGCAATAGCCGGAGCAGTCGTTGTCCTGGAAGGTGATGGCCCACAGCGCGTTGTCGCCGTATCCACCTTTGCACATTGAACTCCGGATCGACTTCCAATCATCGGCAGTGCCGCCGTTGCCATGGATGAAGATCACCGGCACGCGGGCCGCCTTTCCAGCCTTGGCCGCGCCACCCCAGCCGGTGAAGGTGCGCCCACCGGCCGTGGTCCGCGCAGCCTTGGGAAACCGGGTCAGGTCCAGCGGGCTGGCAGCGCACGCGGGCTTGGGTGGCGGGCTGGGCGGCATGTCGGCGGCCAGCCCCGAGTCCTTGTTGTTGTTGGTCCCCCTGTCCGGTTTCTCGTGTGCTCGCGAATCCGGCTTGCTCACCTTGCCGTCCTCCCGAGCCTGGCTCCCGGCGTCAGCGATGGCCTTGCCTGGCCCCTGGACAGGGTCATCATCACCGCATCCGCCCAGAACCAACGCCACGCTCACCACCCCCAATCCAGTTCGAATCATGCGCTCCTCCAGGTGAAGTCCAGAACCTAGCAGCGGGCATATTGCTGCGCAACACAAAATGAACCTTGCCGAAAAATGCCATGATAATAACCATTAGGTGACCTTGGCTCCGGATTGGCAGGCGGATATCTTGCGCTGCAGCATGGATGCTCTCCGTACCCCACTTTTTGCTTTTTGCTTTTTGCTTTTTGCTTTTCGTTTTTTACTTTTTGTTCATCCTTGTCCTCATGCCAACTCCGCCCCCCAAACCGCTCCGCCGCCCTGTCATCTCGATCTGCGGCTCCTCCTCCACCTCCGCCGCCGTCGTGGAGGTCGCCGAACAACTGGGCCAGCTCATCGTCCAGCAGGGCTGGGTGGTGGCCTGCGGCGGTCGCGGCGGCGTCATGGAGGGCGCGGCCCGCGGCGGCCAGCGAGCCAGAGCCGAGGGCGCTGAGGGACTGGTCATGGGCATCCTGCCCGGTGCGGACCGCACCGAGGCGAACCCCTACCTCGACCTGGTCATCCCCACCGGCATCGGCCTGGCGCGCAACTCGCTGGTGGTCCTGGCCGCGGACGTGGTGATGCTCGTGGCAGGCAGCACGGGCACCCTGAGCGAGGCGGCCTACGCCTGGCAGTACGGCAAACCGGTCATCGCCCTGACCAACACGGGCGGCTGGGCTGCAAAGCTCGCCGGCGTGACCATGGACGACCGGCGCCAGGACCAGGTCCAGGCCGCCGCCGACGCCGCCGGGGCGGTGGCCATGGCCCGGGCCGCCCTGCAGCAAAGGGGGCTGGCATGAACCTCGGCATCCGACGGGTTTACCGGGACATCCGCGACCGGTCCCTGCTGTCGAAAGGAGAGCGCGCTGCGGTGGCCTTCTCCGGCGGGCCGGACTCCCTCTGCCTGCTTCACCTGCTGGCCCAGCTGCGCGAGACCCTCGACCTGAAGCTGCACGCCCTGCATGTCAACCACGGCCTGCGCCCGGAGGGCAAGGACGAGGCCGCGCGAGCCCGGGCCCTGGCCGAGGCCGCCGACGTGCCGTTTACCCTGCTCGAGGCCGACCTGGATCGCACCGCCCGGGGCAACCTGCAGGAGCGCGCTCGCCTGGCCCGGCGCGCGCTGCTGGAGCGGGCCGCCGACGAGCTGGGGTGCGGCCCCATCGCCCTGGGGCACACGGCCGACGACCAGGCCGAGACCGTGATCATGCGAGCCGTGCGCGGCGCCGGCCCCCGTGGCCTGGCCGGCATGGCGTGGCACGAGGGGCGCATCATCCGTCCGCTGCTAGCGGTGACCCGCCGCCAGGTGGAGGAGCACCTGGCGACCCTGCACCTCGGGGCCTCGCCGGTGCGTGATCCGACCAACCTGGAGGACGGCTACTTCCGCAATCGGCTCCGGCGCCAGGTGATGCCCCTGCTGCGCCAGGAGAACCCCGAGGTGGTGCGCGCGCTTTGCCGAATGGCAGATATCTGCCGCGAAGAGGACAGCGCCCTGGAGCAGCTCGCGCTGGCCGAGCTGGAGCGGGCGACTCTAAATGACGGGACTCTAAATGACGGGACTCTAAATGACGGGACTCTAAATGACGGGACTCTAAACGACAGGTCTTGGGACGACGGCGGCCTGCACGCTCCCGCGCTGGCGGCCTTGCCCGCGGCCATGCTGCCGCGGGTGCTGCTGTTGGCCTACCACCGCGCCAGGGGCGACACCCGCCGACTGGAGCGCCAGCATGTGCAGGCCATGGTGGATCTGGTCCACGGGCCAGGGCAGGGGACACGCTCCGTGGACCTGCCACGGCTGCGGCTGGAGCGGCGCTACGACGCCCTGGTATGGGTGGAGCGCCGGGGCCGAGAGCCGCTGGATCTGCAGCCTTTCGAGCCGTTCGAGGTTGCCGAACCGGGCAGCTTCCCCCTGCCCGACGGGGCGAGCCTCGAGGTGCGGCGCGGGGATCCAGAAACCCTGGGCGCGCCCGACCACGCCCACCTGCTCGATCCGGCCGCTGCCGAGTTCCCGCTGGAGGTGCGCCCCCCTCGCCCCGGAGACCGCCTGGAGACTGGCCCCGGGCGCCACCGCAAAGTGGCGAGGTTGCTGGGGGATGCTAAGATGCCTCGTGGGAGGCGTTGGAGGATCCCCCTGCTTTTTAGTCGCAAAACGCTGGTACTGGTGGTAGGAGTCAGGGCAGCCTGTGGGGCCTCCGCCCATGACAGGGGCCCGGTACTGGCAGTATGGGAGCAGGTTGGAGGGAACAGCGAGTAGGTGTGGGGCGTTAAATGGGTAACGTCGCTGGACTAGCAGTTGCCTGGAGGCACCCGAGTTGAAGCAATCACACAAGACGATCCTGCTGTGGGTTTTGCTGATCCTGATGTTCGTCAGCATCTACAACCTCTTCACAGCGCCCACCAAGGAGGAGGAGAAGCAGGACTTCTCCGTCTTCATCGCCACCGTCGAGCGGAACCCCGAGCGGGTGAAGAAGGTGACCGTCAAGGGCACCCACTACACCATCGAGTACGACGGCGAGAAGGTGAAATCCACCGGCCAGGAGCTGGACAGCAAGCTGCGCGAGAAGCTGGACAAGGCCAACATCCCCTACGCCATCGAGCCCAAGGAGGAGGGGTCTTTCTGGCAGTCGATCCTGATCAGCTGGCTGCCGGTGATCTTCCTGTTCGTGATCTTCTTCTTCTTCATGCGTCAGATCCAGGCGGGCGGCGGCAAGGCCATGAGCTTCGGCAAGTCGCGGGCCAAGCTGCTGAGTGACACCTCCAAGAAGGTGACCTTCGAGGACGTGGCCGGCATCGAGGAGGCCAAGGAGGAGGTCACCGAGATCGTCGAGTTCCTCAAGAACCCCAAGCGCTTCACCCGCCTGGGCGGGCGCATCCCCAAGGGCGTGCTGATGATGGGCGCGCCGGGCACGGGCAAGACCCTGCTGGCCCGGGCCATCGCCGGCGAGGCGGGCGTGCCGTTCTTCACCATCTCAGGCTCCGACTTCGTGGAGATGTTCGTGGGCGTGGGCGCCTCCCGCGTGCGCGACCTGTTCGAGCAGGGCAAGAAGAACGCGCCGTGCATCATCTTCATCGACGAGATCGACGCGGTTGGGCGCCACCGAGGCGCCGGCCTGGGCGGCGGCCACGACGAGCGCGAGCAGACGCTGAACCAGCTGCTGGTGGAGATGGACGGCTTCGAGAGCAACGACGGCGTGATCCTCATCGCCGCCACCAACCGCCCGGACGTGCTGGACCCGGCGCTGCTGCGGCCTGGCCGGTTCGACCGCCGCATCGTGGTGCCCCGGCCCGACGTACGCGGCCGCGAGGGGATCCTGGAGGTGCACACCAAGCGCACTCCGCTGGGCGAGGACGTGGACCTCTCGGTGGTGGCGCGCGGCACGCCTGGCTTCTCTGGCGCAGACCTGGAGAACCTGGTCAACGAGGCCGCCCTGCAGGCCGCCCGGCTGGACCGGGACCGCGTGGCCCAGGAGGACTTCGAGTACGCCAAGGACAAGGTGCTCATGGGAAGCGAGCGCCGCTCCATGGTCATCTCGGACAAGGAGAAGAAGACCACCTCCTACCACGAGGCGGGGCATGTGCTGGTGGCGCGCAACATGGAGGGCTCCGACCCGGTGCACAAGGTGACCATCATCCCCCGCGGCCAGTCGATGCTGGGCCAGACTCAGCAGCTGCCCGAGGAGGAGCGCCTCAGCCTCAACGCCACCTACGCCCGCAACACCATCGCCATCCTCATGGGCGGGCGCGTGGCCGAGGAGATCACCTTCAACGAGCTGACCACCGGCGCCGGCAACGACATCGAGCGCGCCACCGAGATCGCGCGCAAGATGGTGTGCGAGTGGGGCATGAGCAAGGCCCTGGGTCCGCTGGCGTTCGGCAAGCGTGAGGAGCAGATCTTCCTCGGCCGGGAGATCAACCGCTCCCGGGACTACAGCGAGCGCACCGCCGAGGCCATCGACCGCGAGGTCAAGCGCATCGTTGAGGAGAACTACGATCGGGCCAAGGAGGTGCTCGAGGCACATCAGGAGACCCTGGTGCGCCTGGCAGAGACCCTGCTGGAGCACGAGGCCCTGGACGCGCGTCAGATCGAGGCCGTGATCAAGGGCGAGGCCCTGCCCGAGCCCATCATCCCCACGCCCACCAAGGCGGGCGGCGAGAAGGAGGAGAAGCAGAAGAAGTCCTTCCGCCCGGCGCCCCTGACCACGCTGAAGGAAGACCCCGAAGAGGCGTAGGCATCCAATCCGGCCGGCCGTCGCTACGGGCCGCTGCCTTGCATCCTGACCACGAAGATGTCATCTCCGCCCGCGCTGCTCAGGGTGGTCTTGCCCAGCGGCAAGGAGAAACTGAACCGTCCCACTAGGGCGATGTTGCCCATGGGGTCCGAGGCCAGTCCGGTCAGGACCTCCTTGCCGAGGCCGCCGGATCCGGCGAGCCAGGCGGCCTTGCCCGACGCTTTGACCCGGGCGACGTAGAAGTCGGCGGAGTCGACCTGGGTGGCGGTCTTCCCCCCGAGGCTCAGCGTGCCCTTGAGCGAGCCGCTGACCAGGCGGTCGCCGCTGCTGTGCAGGGTGAACCGGCTCACCGGGGCCGGGAACACCGAGGCGTCCATGACCTTGCCCGAGGCCGAGATGGTGGCGAAGTACTCGTTGGTCTTGTTGCCGGGCACGCACCCCGTGGACCCGGGGCAGGCGAGGGTCTTCCCTCCGACGGTGAGCTTGCCCTGGAACGCCCCCTGCAGAACCACTGATCCCGAGGCGTAGAAGGCCACCTCGTCGATGACGGACAGGGTGTCGCTGCTGGCCATCGCGGTCCAGGTTACTGTGCCCGCGCTGGACAGGCCGGCCACGATGCCGCCGAGCTTCTGGAATGATGGGCTCGTCTTGCCAACGGTGAGGCTGCCCACGCCGGCGCACGCCACCGCGGCGTTGCCCTTGGCGTCCATGGCCGCGGCGTAAGCCGCCATGACTGTGCCGCTGCTCTTGCCGGGGAAGGTCGTGGCCCATCGCACCTTGCCCGCGGAATTCAGGCTGACAAGAAACGGGTCCTGGGAGCCCTGGGCCTTGAGGTTGGTGCTGCCCACGGTGAGGCTGCCGGTCAGCTCCCCTGCGTGGAGGCTGTTGCCGGCCGGGTCCACTGCCAGGGCATTGACCACCGCGTTGCCGTTGTCACGATCGAACTTCGTCGCCCAGAGCACCACGCCGGAGGGGCTCACCTTGAGCAGCAGGTTGCTCAAGCCCGAGCCGTTCTTGGCGCTCTTGAGCGGGAACTTGCCGGCCATGAGGTAGCCGGTGAATTGCACCGCGACGATGGCGTTGCCGGCGCTGTCCACCCCCAGGTGAGGCGACATGTCGGCGGGGGAGATGCCGTCGAGGGCCACGGTCCAGAGCAGCTTGCCCGCCGGCGAGATCTTGATCAGGACGGCGGCCACCTTGCCCACCGGGACGTTGACCTTGCCCACGGTGGCCGGGCCGGTGACGCCGCCCGCAACCAGGACGTTTCCCAAGCTGTCTGTGGCCACGGCCGAGGCCCGGTCTGCGCCGGTGCCGCCGATCTTCATGGACCAGGGCGCGCCGGGGATGGCCGCAGCGTCGGGCTTGACCGTGCCCTTGTCGGGCTTGACTGTGCCCTTGTCCGGTTTGACCGTGCCCTTGTCGGGCTTGACTGTGCCCTTGTCCGGTTTGGCCTTACCCTTGTCCGGTTTGACCGTGCCCTTGTCCGGTTTGACCTTACCCTTGTCCGGCCTGGCCCCGTCCGGGTTGCTCCCGTCCTGGCCGAGGTCCGGCAGGCTGGCGTCCAACTTCCCGGCGTCTGGCGGCCCTCCGTCCTGGCGGCGCAGGTCGTCGTCTCGGCCGCTGCAGCTCAGCAGGCAGACGGGCAGAATGAAGGCGGCAATGAACACAACGCGCATAGGTCACCCCTGGAGAATGATTTGGTCCCCCTCTGAAGGTCAGTGGACCTGTGGAACCAAAGCGTTCAAATGGTGGCCTTATAGTATCATCGGATGACCTCGCAGCTCTGCAGGGAGGAGGGGAGCGGATGAAGCGGCTGGTGTTGCTGGTGGGCTTGCTGGCGAGCGCCGGGACGGGCGTTCCCGGGTGCGGTGATCCGTCGGGGACGCCGGACCTGAAGGTCACGGGACCCGACGCCGCGTTGCTTCCAGACGCAGGGGCGGTGCTCGATGTGTACATGCCCGACGCGGGCCCTAGCGCCGATCTCAAAGCGCCACCCGATGGGCCGGGAACGCTGATCTTCCCTGACGCCGGTATCCCGAACACCGGACCTTTCCGACAGCTCGCCGCAGGGGCGGGGCACAGCTGCGCGCTGACCGGGGCAGGCGCGCTGATCTGCTGGGGCGCCAACGGCCACGCCGAGTCCACCGCCCCCAAAACCAAGTTCGTGCAGGTGAGCGCCAGTGTCAGGGTCACTTGCGGGCTGACCGCCGCTGGCGCGGTGACCTGCTGGGGCAAAAACCCGAACCAGGGCCTGCCACCGCCCCAGGTCGCCTTCGCCCGCATCAGCACCGGCGCGGCACACACATGCGGGGTGACCAAGCTCGGCGGCGTGATGTGCTGGGGCGACAACACCCTCGGCAAGGCCAGCGCCCCCTCGGGGCAGTTCAGGCGGGTCAGCGTTAGCGTTGACCACAGCTGCGCAATAACAAGCACCGGCGTGGCGGTGTGTTGGGGGCACTACGCCTATGGAAAGTCCACGCCGTTCCAGGCCACCTTCGTCCAGATCAGCGCGGGCTTGACTCACACTTGCGGGGTGACCAAGGCAGGCGCAGTCCTTTGCTGGGGGCGTAACACCCAGGGCCAGTGCAGCGCTCCGCCAGGCAAGTTCAAGCAGGTCGTCGTCGGGGACGTTCACGCCTGCGCCCTCAGCGCGGCGGGGACCGTCAGCTGCTGGGGCAACAACAACCACGGCCAGACGGTTGCTCCATCCGGACTGTTCGTACACCTCGCCGCGGGCGCCAGCCATACATGTGGCCTTACAAAGGCCGGCGTTGTGCGGTGCTGGGGCGGCAACGGCGCGGGCCAGGCCACCCCCCTTACCTCACCCGTCAAGCAGCTCAGCGCGGGCATGTCCCACACCTGCGCAGTGAGCAAGAACGGAACCCTCGCCTGCTGGGGCGGCGACATGTGGGGCAAGGCGACGCCGCTGCCGTCCACCGTGAAATATGATCAGGCCAGCGCCGGGGGTTACCACGCATGCGCCATGGACATCGCGGGCGCGGCCACCTGCTGGGGGCCGGCTTACGCCTCCAAGTCCACCCCGGGTAAGGTCGCCTTCAGCCAGCTTGGAGCCGGGCACCAGACCACCTGCGGGGTGACCAGCAAGGGCGGGGTGATCTGCTGGGGCAAGAACGCCGGTGGCCAGGCCAAGCCGCCAGCCACCCTGGGCGCGGTGACCCAGGTCAGCGTCGGCAAGTACCACACCTGCGCCGTGACCAAGGCCGGCCCCATAACCTGCTGGGGGGACAACAAGAACGGCCGCTCCACGGCCCCAAAGGGCAGCTTCACACGAGTAAGCGCCGGCGCAGGGCATGCCTGCGCGTTGACCAAGGCCGGCGCGGTCAAGTGCTGGGGCAAGGACAGCCACAACCAGATCACCCCACCCGTGGCGACCTTCAGCCAGATCGCCGCGGGCTACTATCACAACTGCGGCATCACCACCCAGGGCGCCGTGAAGTGCTGGGGCTACAACCCCGACGGGCGGTGCGGGCCGCCGACGGGCAGCTTCACCCAGGTCAGCGCGGGTGGCGTGCACACCTGCGGGGTGACAAAGGCGGGAGGTGTGCGCTGCTGGGGGCTGCTGAACACGGTGCACCCGCTGCTGCCGTGACCCACAGCGGGCCGCTGCCAGCTACTCCACCGGGGTGAAGTACCAGTTATAGGGATCCCGGGCCAGGTAGCGGTCCAGCCGGCGGTAGCCGGCCTCCAGGAAGTACCGGTACAGGACGTCCTGCACCGTCAGGTGCGCCTCCACGCATACCAGGCGCGGCCGGTGACGCTTGATGTCGAAGCCGGCCAGGGCCGCGGGCTCGTGCTCCTCGATGTCCATGGAGAGGAAGTCCAGCCGCTTCGCCTTCGCCCCTGACAACAGATCATCCAGAGAGATGGAGTCCACCTCCAGCTCCTTGACGGTGTCGTCCCCCTTGAAGTGGGCGCCCTGGCGGCGGGCCACCTCCTCGCTCACCGACGAGACCTCGGGGTACTTCTCGCTGCGGAAGAACTTCTTCCGGCCGCTCGACTTCTCGGTGATCAGGTAGGTGAAGAAGCGGGTCCGTGGGCGGTGTTTGCGATAGCCCGCTTCGTACTCGCCCAGGGCGTCCACGGCGTAGCCGGACCAGTTCAGGTGGCGATCGAGGTAGTAGGTGGTGCTGTCTCGCTCGTGGTGGCTGGCCCCCACGTCGAGGAAGACGCCGTCGCGCTGGTCGCCGAAGAAGTCACGGATGATCAGCTCCTCGTCGGACTGGGAGTAGCGCTTTTTGCCGGTGAGCAGGATCCCATCCCGCGCCGGGTTGGAGGTGAACACCAGCAGCGCGAGTACCGCGCCCCTGGCCGGGGCGACCTGCGCCTGCTGTCCGGGCGGGATGAAGAGCATGGTGTGCCGCAGGAGGGGCGCGGCCTTTGCCCCGGCGCGGGCTTGCCCGGCGCCCTGGAGCACCAGGGCGTAGGTCGGCCCTGCCCCGGCGCGCAGGATTTCTGGCTGGCGCAGGGTCCGGGTGGAGAGGCGGCCCCGGATCCGTCCCTTCGGGCCGGGCTCCAGCGCGGCTCCGGCCTCGGCGCCGCGGCAGAGGTTCAGCGCGGGATCATCGCCGCGCAGGTAGCGGCGGCTGTCATGGCGCAGCGACGGTGAGGTGAACACCACCATGGCCACCTTGTCCGTGGCGGAGCGGTTCTCCAGGCTGAGCCCGCAGTAGGGGGGGGTGTAGAGCAGGGTGCCCGGCGGCGCCTTGCTGGGCTGCGCGCCAGCTTCGCCCGGGGCCTGTCCCTGCCTGTAGCCGAGGTCGCCCTCCAGGACCACGTGCAGCCGGTGGGCCGCGCGGTGCAGGTGCAGGGGCGCGCGCTGGGTCGGCCCGAGCACCTCCAGGCGCACGTCCGCGTGGGCGGAGCTGTGCAGGGTCGCGCTGCGATCCGCCGCGCCGATGCGCGAGCGCATGAAGCCCCGGATGCGGGTGGCCAGAGGGATGACCTGCATGGCCTGCCCGGGGGCAGGCGCGGGCGTGGGGCGCGCCGCCTTGCCGGGCAAGGATTTGACCTGCCGCGGCGGCGCGGACACTGACGGGCGATCCCGGTCCAGCAGCAACAGGCCGCACAGGATTGCCAGCGCGAGCAGGAGCGCCACGATGATCAGCCGGTGCGACTTCACCGGGGGTGGCGGTCCGCCTGAGGGGTCAGTCATGAAGCGCTCTCGAGTGGTGAGCTTGCGATACTACCTCAAAGAGCTGACCAGCAGTCCTCCCGTCGCCAGACTCGCTCTTGAAACCACTGGCTTTGTTAATTAGAACTGGCCTGCGGCCAGTCCGTTCACTTTGTTGTACTTTGTCCAGCACGCTGGAAAAGTACAACAAAGGCGCTCGTCGGTTGCTTGCCTCCAGCAAGCGCCCTCCTCGCGCCTTGCCAGTGATTCCAATACCTTCGCCTGGCTCGGTCCGGACTATTGATCAGCTCTTCAGCGCCTCTTCTTGCCAAAGAGCAGACCCTCCAGCTCCTTGCCCACCGCGTCGATTCCGTCGCCCACGGTGCGCAGGGCGTCCGAGGCGGCGGCGCCCATGTCGGCCAGCAGGTCGGGCGCGGCGGCGGCGCGGCGCTGCCTCAGCTCCTCGGCGGGCCAGCGCTCCACCATGTCCAGGGCCGCCCGGGCAGCGGCCTTGCCAGACGCGGGCCGACCCAGGGCGCGGGCGGCCGCGGTCATTCGGGCCAGCCTGGATGGATCCGCCAGCAGCCCCTGCACCTGGTCCAGCGCCGCTGCCGGGGATGACGCCCCCACGGCGGCTCCCTGCGCGGCGAGCTGCTGCAGGTTGGCCTGCTCCTGCCCCGGGATCGGTTCGAGGCACACCAGGGGCACCCCCGCGGCCATGAGCTCGGCGCTGGTCAGGCCCCCCGGCTTGCTCACGGCCAGGTCGGCGGCGGCCATCTGTCGCCAGATGCGGCGCACCATGCCGAACACGTGCAGCGGGGCGCGAGTGCGCCCCACTAGGGCGCGGGCGTCGCGCTCCAGGTCCTGGTTGCCGCCACAGATGAGCATCACCTGCACCGGGCCTGACAGGGAGCAGAGCTGCCGGGTGGTCTCCAGCAGCGGCCCGAGGCCAAGGCCTCCGCCCAGCACCAGCAGGGTCAGCCGGCCGGTGTCCAGGCCCAGCTCCTGCCGGGCCAGGGTCGGATCCAGGCTGGCCATGGCCTCGAAGCCCTGCCGCAGAGGGATGCCGGTGGCCTCCACCCGGGCGCCGTGCACGCCGCGCGCCTGCAGCGCCTCCGCCGCGGGCCGGGTGGGCGCGAGGTACATGTTCAGCCCCCGGGCGACCCACGCCGGGTGCGCGTCCATGTCGGTGAGCACCGCGGCCAGGGGGCAGTCCACCCGGGAGGTGCGGGCCAGGGCGGCGGCCAGCCCGCAGGCCAGCGGGTGCATGGCCAGCACCAGGTCGGGCCGCTCGGCCTGCAGCAGCCGCCCCAGGTCGGAGGTGCGCAGCTCGTCCACGAACTCCGACAGGGGCCGCACCAGGTCGATGGCGCCCCGGCCGCCGTAGATCCAGCCCCACAGGTCCGGCACCTCCTCCAGCACGCCGAAGTACAGCTCCCTGGCCAGGCGCCCCGCGCCGGGCCCCAGGTGGTCCAGCGCCTCGACGATGTGCAGCGCGCTGCCCGGCCGCAGCGCCTCAATCGCCTCCCCCACGGCATCTGCCGCGCTGCGATGGCCAGCGCCGATATCAACGGACAGCGCGAGAGTGCGGAGCGGGCGAGGCATGGAGGAATTCTACCATTCTGTCATTCTGACATTCTGTCATTCCGTCGTTCTGTCATTTACAATCCTTCCCCATGTCCACCGTCTTTCCGCCCGCGCAGATCGGCGAGCTGAGCTGGGACTTTTCCCGCACGCTCGTCATGGGGGTGGTGAACATCACGCCAGACTCGTTCTACGACGGGGGGCGGTACCACGGGGCCGACACGGCGCTGGACCACGCCCTGGCGCTGGCGGAGCAGGGGGCCGACCTGCTGGACCTGGGCGGCGAGTCCACCCGCCCCGGAGCAGCCACCGTGACTGCTCAGGAGGAGATGGACCGCGTGCTGCCGGTGCTGAGCCGCATCGGAGCCCGCAGCCCGGTGCCGGTGTCGGTGGACACCCGCAAGCCGCAGGTGGCGGCCGAGGCGCTCAAGCTCGGCGCGGCCGTGATCAACGATATCGCCGGCACCGACCCGGAGTCCGCCATGCCCGCTGCCCTGGCCGGGTCGGACGCGCTGTACGTGTTGGGGCACCTGCGCGGCGAGCCCGCCACCATGAACCGGGACATCAAGTTCTCCGACGCCGTCGCCGAGGTGGGCGATGAGCTGGGCGCCGCGGTGCGCCGGGCCGTGGACGCGGGGCTGCACCCGCGCCAGATCTGGATCGACCCGGGCATCGGCTTCGGCAAGGCCGCGCCCCACTCTCTGGCCCTGCTGCAGAGCACCGGCCGCATCCGCGAGGCCGTGGGCAGGCCGATCCTCGTGGGGCCCTCGCGCAAGTCCTTCATCGGCGAGGTCACGGGCCAGCCGGTTCAGGACCGCCTGATGGGCACCTGCGCCGCGGTGGCGGCCGTGATCCAGGGCGGCGCCGACGCGGTGCGCGTCCACGACGTCGAGGCCCTGCGGCCAGCCATCCAGGTTGCCGACGCCATCGCCCACGCCGGCGAGCAGGGAGGCTAGCGGCGCCATGTCCTTTCAGCTGCCGATCCTTGGCGAGATGGATATCTGGGACCTGCTGGTGGCGGCGGTGGACATCGTGCTGGTGGCCTTCATCGTCTACCGCGTGCTGCTGCTCATCCGCCGCACCCGCGCCGGCTACGCGCTGGTGGGCCTGCTGGTGGTCGCCGGGGTCTTCCTGGCCGCCGATCGCCTCTCGCTCACCACCCTGAGCTGGCTGCTGGACAACATCATCAACTACATCATTCTCATCGTCATCATCGTGTTCCAGGCCGACATCCGCCGCGGCCTGATGCGGGTGGGGCGCCGCATGTTCGGCCCCTCACGGGTGAGCGACGACGTGGCCCTCATCGAGGAGGTGGTGGTCGCCTGCGAGGAGATGGCCGAGAAACACACCGGGGCCCTGATCGTGCTGGAGCGGGACGTTGAGCTCACCGAGATGGTGGAGCGCGGCACCATGCTCGACGCCCAGCTCAGCCGGGCGCTGATGCTGAACATCTTCACCCCGTGGCCCGACAACCTGCTGCACGACGGCGCCATCATCATCCGCGACGGCCTGGTGGAGCAGGCCGGCGCGGTGCTGCCCCTGACCCACAACCTCGGCCTGGACAAGGCCCTCGGCACCCGCCACCGGGCCGCCGTGGGCATCACCGAGGAGACCGACGCCCTGGCCGTGGTGGTCAGCGAGCAGCGCGGCACCATCAGCCTGGCCGTGGGCGGCATGCTGCACACCGGGCTGAACCAGGCCAGCCTGCGCCGGGAGCTGCTGGCCCGCCTCACCGCCGAGGCGCTGCCGCCGTGGTACGTGCGCTGGTTCCGCAAGCTCGAGGCGCGCTTCGCCTCCGACAAGTCCGGGGCGGCCCCGTCTTCCCGCAATGAAAAGGGCGCCGAGGTGGAGCCGCGATGAGGAGGCTGCTTCGCAAGCTGCTGGTGGAGAACTTCTCGCTGAAGCTGATCTCCGTCGTGCTGGCGATGGTGTTCTTCGTCATGGTGCGGGGCGAGAAGCGCTACACCGCCCAGGGCACCGTGCGCGTGTCCTACTACCTCCCGGCAGGCAAGATCCTCAACAGCCCGCTGCCGAGCATGATCAACGTGGCGGTGCAGGGCGGCACCTCCCGCATGCAGCGGTTCCGCTTCGATGACGTCGCCGAGGTGTTCATCGACCTGAGCCAGACCAGGGAGGGGTACTTCAAGTTCTCCCCCGACCTGATCAAGCTGCCCCGGGGGCTGAACGTCACCTCCATCCGCCCGCCCGGCGCCATGGTGCGCTACGAGACCGTCTCGGTGCGCACCATCCCGGTGAGCAGCACCGTGCAGGGGCAGGTGGCCTCCGGCTATCAGATCGTGCAGCACACCGTGAGCCCCGCGCTGGTGGAGGTGCGCGGCCCGCGCCAGGTGGTGTTGGCCCTCAAGCAGGTGAGCACCCGCCCGGTTTCGGTGGAGGGCGCCAAGGCCACCCTGGTGCAGCGGGTGGGCCTGATGCAGCTGCCGCCCAACGTCATCGCGCGACCCGGCGATGACCTCACCGTGACGGTGGAGGTGGCCCCCTTCACCACCCAGGTGGTCCTGGGGCGCGTGCCGGTGGACACCCGCGCCAGCGACGGGACGAGGGTCGGGGTGGAGGTGACGCCCACCCACGTGGAGGTCACCGTGACCGGGGCCGCCCAGGCCCTGGCCAACATCTCGAGCAAGAAGATCACGGCCCAGCTGGAGGTGGAGGGCGCCGGCTGGGACCCGCTGGCCAGCGTCCCGCGAATTACCGGGTTGCCCGCGGGGGTGAAGGTGGTCAAGGTGAAGCCTGGCAGAGTCACCATCACACCGGGTCCCGCGCCGGGCGGCGCGCCCGGCCAGGGAGCAAAGAAAGAGCCAACGGAGGCACGATGACGCGCAGGCGGTTATTCGGTACGGACGGCGTACGGGGCAAGGCCAACGAGCCCCCCATGACCGTGGAGATGGCGGTGAAGCTCGGCAGGGCCGTGGCGCGCATCTTCACCAGCCCGGCGCGGCCTGGCCGCATCGTGGTGGGCAAGGACACCCGCCTCTCCTGCTACATGTTCGAGACCTCCCTGGCCGCCGGCATCTGCTCCATGGGCGCGGACTGCTGGGTCACCGGCCCCCTGCCGACCCCCGGCATCGCCCACATCACCTCGAGCATGCGCGCCGACGCCGGCCTGGTGATCAGCGCCAGCCACAACCCGTTCCACGACAACGGCATCAAGGTCTTCGCCGGCGACGGGTTCAAGCTGCCCGACGAGGTTGAGAACCAGCTCGAGGACCTGATGGAGTCGGAGGAGCTGCTGAGCGAGCTGCCCCTGGGCGAGGACGTGGGCCGCACCCGCCGGGTGGAGGACGCCATCGGGCGCTACATCGCGTTCCTCAAGGCGACCTACCCGCGCCACCTGAGCCTGGACGGGCTGAAGGTGGTGGTGGACTGCGCCAACGGCGCGGCCTACAAGGTGGCGCCGGCCGTGTTCGAGGAGCTGGGCGCCAACGTGATCCGCCTCGGCGTGGCGCCCAACGGCAGGAACATCAACCACCAGTGCGGCGCCCTGCACCCCGAGGGGGTCCAGGCCGCGGTCAGGGAGCACGGCGCCAACCTCGGCATCGCCCTGGACGGCGACGCGGACCGGGTGATCATGGTGGACGAGACCGGCGAGGTGATCGACGGCGACGCCACCATGGCGGTGCTGGCCAAGCGCATGCTGGCCGAGGGCAGCCTGCGCCGCGGGACCCTGGTGGTCACCGTGATGAGCAACCTCGGGCTGGAGCGCTGCATCATCGCCGCCGGGGGCAAGCTGGTGCGCACGCCGGTGGGGGACCGCCACGTGGTGGAGGCCATGCGCAACGGCGGCTACAACCTGGGCGGCGAACAGTCGGGGCACCTGGTCTTCCTGGATCACATGACCACCGGCGACGGCGTGGTGGGCGCCCTGCAGATGCTGGCCGTCATGGTGCGCGAGGAGCGCCCCGCGAGCGAGCTGGCCGCCGTGATGACCCGCTACCCGCAGGTGCTGGTCAACGTGGTGGTCGACGAGAAGCGCCCCCTGGCCGATCTCGACTCGGTGCGCTCGTTGATCAAGCGCACCGAGGAGCGCCTGGAGGGCGAGGGCCGCATCCTGGTGCGTTACTCGGGCACCGAGCCCAAGGCCCGCGTCATGGTGGAGGGCGCCGACGAGCAGCGGATCAAGCAGATGGCCGAGGAGGTCGCCGAGGAGCTCAAGCGCGCCTGCACCGTGGAGTAGCCGCGGCTCCCCCGGCACCGAGGAGAGAGACAATGACCAGATTGCACGTCAACATCGACCATACGGCCACCCTGCGCCAGGCGCGGGGCACCACCTACCCCGACCCGATCTGGTCCGCCACCCTGTGCGAGCTGGCCGGCGCCCACGGCATCACCGCGCACCTTCGGGAGGATCGGCGGCACATCAACGACCGCGACATGACCTTGCTGCGCCAGACCGTGCGCACGGTGCTGAACATGGAGATGGCTGCCACCGAGGAGATGCTCGGCATCGCCCTGGAGCTGGGGCCCGACATCGTCACGCTGGTACCGGAGAAGCGGGAGGAGCGGACCACCGAGGGCGGCCTCGACCCGGCCGCGCCGGGGCTGCAGGACGCCATCGAGCGGCTCATGGCGGCGGACATCGACGTGAGCCTCTTCATCGATCCCGACGAGGAGGTGGTCGCGCGCTGTCATGAGCTGGGCGCCTCCACCGTGGAGCTGCACACGGGTGACTACTGCGAGGCCCACGGGGACAACTTCTCGGCCGAGCTGGCGCGCCTGCATCGGGCCGCCGAGGCCGCCGACGCCCTGGGCCTGAAGGTGGCCGCGGGGCACGGGCTCGACTACCCCAACGTGGCGCCCATCGCCGCCATCCATGCTGTGGAGGAACTGAATATCGGCCACGCCATCATCTCGAGGGCGGTGTTTGTTGGCCTCGACCGGGCAGTCAGGGATATGCTCGCGCTGATCAACGGAGGGTAAGACACATGCTGGTTTGCACTGCCGCGCAGATGCGCGAGATTGACCGCACCGCCATCGAAGACTTCGGCTTGCCCGGGGTGGTCCTGATGGAGATCGCTGGCCGCGGAGTGGTGGCCGTCCTGAGCCGGATGAAGGATCTCTCCAGCCTGCGGGTGGTCATCCTGTGCGGCCCGGGGAACAACGGCGGCGACGGGTTCGTGATCGCCCGGCACCTCATCTCCAGGGGGGCCAAGGTGACGGTGTTCCTGGTGGCGGACCACGCCAAGGTCAAGGGCGACGCGCTGATCAACCTGCAGATCCTCGAGCGCATGGGGGCCAAGCTGCTGCCGTTGACCACCCAGGCGGATCTGGAGCGGGCCGAGAGCGTGATGCTGCACGCGCAGGTGGTGGTGGACGCCCTGCTCGGGACCGGCATCACCAAGCCTGTGGACGGCGAGCTGCGCCAGGTCATCGAGCGGGCCAACCGCTGCCCGTGCATGAAGATCGCCGTGGACATCCCGTCGGGGCTGTGCGCCGACACGGGCCAGGTGCTCGGCGTGGCGTTCAGCGCGGATCACACGGTCACCTTCGGCTACCCCAAGGTGGGCCTGGTGACGCACCCCGGCGTGATCCACACCGGCAAGCTGCACATGGTGGACATCGGCATCCCGTCCGTCATCGAGCAGCAAAAAGAGTTCGCGGCCGAGGTGCTGGACGCCCGCCGCGTCAGCGGGTGGCTGGAGCAGCGCCCCGCCTGGGGCCACAAGGGCACCTACGGGCACCTGCTGGTGGTGGCCGGATCAGTGGGCAAGACAGGGGCCGCCCTGCTGGCCGGTGAGGCCGCCCTGCGCGCCGGCACCGGGCTGGTGACCATTGCCTCCACGCCTGGCGCCATGCGCGCCATGGAGGCCAAGACGGTGGAGTGCATGCTCGCGCCGCTGGTGCCTCAGGGTATGGAGCTGGACGGCTCCGATCAGATCTTCAACCATTTCAGGGCGCTGCTCCAGGGCAAGACGGCCGTGGCCATCGGGCCGGGCATCCCCCGCGGGCCGGGCATGCAGGCCTTCCTCGGGCGCCTGGTGCGCGAGTCGCCGGTGCCGGTGGTCATCGACGCCGACGGCCTCAACGAGCTGGCCCATGATCTCGGCGCCCTGAAAGAGGCCATGGTGCCAATCTTGTTGACACCGCACCCCGGAGAGATGGCGCGGCTGACGGGGGAGACCACCGAGACCATCCAGGCCGACCGCCTGGGTATCGCCAGGGATTTCGCTCAGAAGCACGGGGTCTACCTCGCGCTGAAGGGATTCCGTACGGTGCTCAGCGGGCCCGACGGCAAGGTGCTCATCAACCCCACCGGAAACTCGGGAATGGGTAGCGGCGGCACCGGGGACGTGCTCACCGGCCTGGTGGGGTCGTTCATGGCCCAGCAGCACGCGCCCATGGATGCCCTGGCCATCGGCGTGTACGTGCACGGGTTGGCTGGCGACAAGGCCGCCGAGGAGCGGGGCCAGCGGGGCATGGTCGCCTCGGACCTGATGAACGAGGTCGTCAGCGTGCTCAAGGGCTGGGAGTAGACCCCGGCCCGATTCGGTCAGGCGGCCTGCGCGGCAGGCCGCAACACCCCAACCTCCGTTGCGTTTTACCGCAGCACCCCCACGAGCGCCCGGCGGGCCCGGGAAAGCCTCGCCATCACGGTGCCCATGGGGCACCCCAGCCGGCGAGAGATGTCCTTGTAACTCAGCCCCTGGAGATCCGCCATCTCAACCACGGTGCGGAAGTCGGGAGACAGGTCGGACAGCGCCTGCACCACCTCGTCCGCCAACATCTTCTCCACGATGGCGCCCTCGGGGTCCCGGGCCGCCTGGCGCCGGTTGGGACAGATGATCGGCTCACCGCGACCCTGCCAGCGGCGCTCCTTGATCCCCCGCCGATACTCGTTGATGAAGCTGTTGGTGAGGATCCGGAACAGCCACGCGCGGCAGTTGGTGCCTTCCTGAAAATTATCCCAGGCAGCGTAAGCCTTGAGGAATGTCTCCTGGACCAGGTCCTCGGCGTCCTTCTGATTGCGCACGTAGCGCAGGGCCGTGGCGTAGAGCTCCCCCGTGTGCTCCAGGGCCTCTCTTTCGAATCTTTCGCGCTTGGATAAGCTACTCATGTGAAAAATTAGTTGCAATGCATGTGCCAGGCGTTCATTCGATCGAGAGACTGGCAAATCTGTCACGGATTTCCCCGGGATGCGCCGCAGGAGCTTGTGATCCCAAGGGTTTGGGCTGTCAACTTGCCATGTGTCATGCAACACAGACCGCGACATTGAAGTCAGGGACCCAACACCTCGCGACCTCGCGCCTCAGATTTCTGACGGAGTGGCTGTGCCAGTGGTGGCGCAGGTGCCACCTGGGGGCTACGGGCTGGGCAGGGCGCTGGCCACCGGCGCCTCCACGTGGGACCGCCCGGGGGGCAGGCCCTCGATCCACGCCTCGCCCAGGGAGTTGCTCTGCAGCACGCGCACCACGCCGTCTGGATCCACCAGGATGAAGGGCGCCGATCGCAGGGCGCCGCGCTGGTGATCCAGCAGGTGCAAGCCGAGCCAGCTCTCCGTCCTGGACCGGGTGGCAGGAGCGCCTCCCTGGCGACGGGCAGCCCGGCGCTTGATCATCTCGCGGCAGATGGCGCGCACCCGCTGGTCCCTGTCGGTGCTCGCCACGGCCTTCAGCAGGCCCTCGGCGTCACCGATGGGGGCGTCGCTGCCGGGCAGCCTCGCGGAGCTGAAGCCGACAGCGAGCAGGCCGCGCAGGGCGTTGAGGCGCGCCCACGGGTAACGATCCCGACGCAGAGCGCGCAGCAGCACCGGCCGGCTGCGCGCGGGATCATGGGGCTGGCGCCCCAGGGCGAGCAGCGCGTTGGCCCGCACCATGGGGATCCGGGAGGCGGCCAGGCTGTGGAGATCGTCGGCCAGCGCGGCGGTGGAGTGGCGCACCAGGGCCGCGGCGGCGTTGACCTGGACCGACCAGTGGGGATCGCGGGTCGCCTTGCGCAGCAGCTTCGCGGCGTCGGCGCCGCCGTGGTGGCCGAGGGCCAGGACCGCCGCGGCGCGGGTGGCTGGCAGCGAGGCCGACAGTGCCTGGCGCAGCAGCCTGGCCGAGGGCTTCCGATGGTGACCCGAGGCTGCCAGCGCGTCGAGGGCCCTGCGCTGGGCCTCGCCCTCCAGGTCCGGGTAGCGCTTGATCAGCAGCCTCGTGATGCGCGGGTGGTTCATGACCGCCAGGGCGTCCAGGGCGGCCAGGGACGCCGCGGGCACCGGTGAGGAGAGCAGCCCCAACAGGAAGGTCCGGGTCTGCTTGTGGCCCGGCTTGCCGCGCAGCACGCCGCCCAGGCTCTGGAGGCAGGCCGAGACGATGGTCAGCCGCAGCGCGCCGCAGCGGGCGCGGAGTTTCTGCTCCAGCGCCGGGGTCCCGGCGCCGTTGATCAGGGCCTGACTGGCCATGCGTCGCACCGCGGGCGTCTCGTGGCCCAGCAGCCGCAGCAGGGTCGGGGCGGACGCCGCATCGCGCAGCTTCACCAGCGACGCCACCGCGGCGCGCGCCAGGTTCGGGTCCTTGCTCAGGGCCAGCCGGGCCACCTGCGGCGTGGCGGACCTGGCCCTCATCCGCCCCAGCAGTCCCAGCGCGCCCAGCTGGATCCGTGGGTCGTCGTCGCCCAGCAGGGCGGACAGGGCGCTGGCGGCGCGCAGGTCCGCGATCTTGTCCAGGGCGGACAGGGCGGCCAGACGCAGCTCGGAGTGGGGCGAAGCGAGCAGCTCGATGAGGGGGCGCTGGGCATCGCTGTGGCCGATGGCGCCGAGGCTGGCCACCAGGCGCACCGGGGAGAGCCTGCCGGCTCGCAGGTGGGCGATGATCGGCGCCTGGGCCGCCTGGAGCTTCGCCTCGGCGGCCACGTGCACCGCGGCCAGGGCCACGCTCCGGGGGGTGCGCGGATCGGACAGCAACCGCACCACCTGACCCGAGGCCGCCGCCCCGGCGGAGATGAGCGCGCGCTGGGCCGGCTCCATGAGCGACGGGTTGGCCAGCGCCCGGACCAGGCTCTCCAGGGCCAGGTCGCCCCCGAGGGTGGCCAGGGCGCGACCGGCCGGGTCGCGGTGGCCGGTGGGGCCGTTGTGGAACAGGTCGATGAGTGGCTCCACCGCGGGCCGGTGGCCCAGGGTGCTCAGGGCCTCGATGGCGGCCGAGACCACCGAGGCGCTCGAGTCGTCCAGGGCCTGCACCAGCACTGGCCCCGCGCCGGCGTCCCCCAGGCCGCCCAGGGCCAGGGCCGCCTCCCGGCGCACGTCGGAGTGGGCATCGCGCAGCAGCGCCATCAGGGGGATCACCGCGCGCCGATCCTTCTTGCGCGCCAGCACCAGCACGGTCTGCTTGCGCACCGCCGAGGTGGCGTCCTCCAGGCGCCGCAGCAGCGGGGGCACCTCGTAGCCGTCCGCGGTCTTCAGCTCGCCCAGCGCCCGCACCACGGCGTGGCGCACCTGCTGCTCGGGATCTTCCAGCGCCCGCACAAGGGTGCGCACGGCGGACCGGGAGCCCATGGCGCCGAGAGACTCGGCAGCCAGCACCCGGCGCCGGACATCCCAGTGCTTGAGCCACTCCTTGAACACCGGAAACGCCGCCGCCACGCCGAGGGACGCGGCCAGCCGCGCGGCCTCGGAGCGGACCGTCACCGAGGAGTCCGCCATCGCCTTGAGCAGGTGGGGGCGAAACCTCGCCTCGGGCAGCTTGCTCAGGGCGCGCAGCGCCTCCAGGCGCTCCCGGGCCACCGCGCTGCGCAGCTTGACCTGCAGCTCCTCCTCCTTGCCTGGCCACTCCAGGCCAAGGGCGGGGGCGTGCCACAGGCACAGCGCGGCGCCGAGGACCATTGAGCAGGCGAGTTGTCGACGGTGGATCATCAGGTCAGATAGAGGTTAGCATGTTGAAAAATCGTACGCCCCGAAGCGGCGCGGTGTTCCTGGCCGCGTGCGACCACCGGGGCGGCGCAGCCGAGGAGTACGGTACAGATGGACAAGAAGATCCTGGAGGGGGTGCTCAAGGACGCAGGCAAGCTCAAGGACGGCGCTTACCAGCTGGACAGCGGCGGTGGCCACGGGCTGCTGGTCTCCGCCGGCAGCGCCATCACCACCCTGGACGACGTGACGAAGGTGGAGCTGTGCGCGACCCACCTGGTGGCCCACACGGCGAGGGGCGAGCGCTACTTCCTCGACCTGGCGGTGGTGCTCGGCGTCAAGCTCGGCGCGCCGAAGTCGGACGGCGCCGGGTTCGTGTAGGCCGCTACTCCCGCTCCAGTTGCTTCAGCAGCGTGGCCGCCCGGGCCATGGACGGCTTGATCTTCAGCGCGCCGCGCGACAGCTGCAGCGCCTCGCCTCGCTGTCCCAGGTTGGCCAGGGCGAGGGCCAGGTTGTACCAGTTGGTGGCGTTGCCCGGCTCCATGTCCAGCGCCCGGCGGAAGGCGGTGGCCGCCTCCCGGTGCAGGCCGAGGGCCAGGGTCACGACCCCGAGGGTCCGCTGGTTGTGCAGCACCTGGGGCCGGACCTTCACCGCCTGGCGGATCCACTGCAGCGCCTCGAGGGAGCTCGCCTTGCCGCCGCGCCGGCTCAGCAGCAACGCCAGGTTGGCGCGCACCTTGTCCGCGGCGGGATCCGCCAGGGCGGCCCGGCGAAGAGCTGCCACGGCGCCGGGCTCGTCGCCTCTGCGCAGGCGCAGCATCGCCCGGTGCAGCAGCACCGGGGAGACCTCTCCGTGGGCTGCCTGCGCCTTGCGCAGGTAGGTGTCGGCCAGCGACAGCTCGCCCGCTTCCCGGTGGGCTGCTGACAGCTGCACCAGCGCCCGCAGATCGTCCGGGCGGGCGTGCAGGGCCTGGATGTTCAGCGTCCGCGTGTCGCGCCAGGTGGCGGCCTGGGCGGCGGTGATGGCGCCGCCGGCCAGCGCCAGGACCGTGACCAGGACCCCGGCCAGCCGCGGGCGCAGGCGGAGCAGCAGGCTGGACACCACCAGGCAGAAGCCGAGGCTGGGGAGCAGCATGTAGCGGTCGGCGGCCAGGTTCTGCAGCGGGAAGATCAGCTGGCTCGCCGGCAGGTAGTAAGCCCAGAAGAGCGCCGCCCCCAGGGCCGGGACGCGCCAGGCTCCCCGGCGCGTCAGCCCCAGGAGGAACAGCGCCGCGCTCCCCGCCGCCAACAGCGCTGCCACGCCGCCGGCCGCCAGCCCCCACGGCGCGCCCGCCGGGATATCGTAGCGCACGCCCAGCTCCCCCATGAGCAGCAGGTGCTCGAGGTAGAGGCCGAGGATGCGCAGCGCGAGCCAGAGCGTTGAGAGCGGACCGGTGGTCGGGTGAGCGGTCTCCACCACCAGCCGCGCGCCCACCAGGTAGACCGGCGCCAGCGCGGCCAGGGCAGCCAGGGCGATCCCGCCGAGCGCCAGCCACGCCGCCCGCCGTGACCGCGCCGCGGCGTCGGGGAAGAGCAGCAGCAGCGCGGCGAGCATGCCCACCGTGGCCACGCCCACCGCCTTGCTCAGGGTCGCCAGGGCCACCAGCGCCGCGGTGAGCAGCAGGCGGCCAGCGCCAGGCGCCCGACGGAAGCCGTGAAACGACACCGCCGCCAGGAGCCCGAACAGCCCGGCCAGCAGGCCCTTGCGCTCGGAGAGCCAGGCCACCGACTCCACGTGCAGCGGGTGCAGGGCGAAGAGCAGCCCCGCCGCCAGCGCCAGCCGCGCATCGCCTGTCCAGCGCGCCAGGGCCAGCACCGCCGCCCCGCAGAGCGCCGCGTGCAGCAGCAGGTTGGTCAGGTGGAAGCCCCACAACCTGTCGCCGAACAGGGCGAAGTCGAGCATCACCGACATGTCCCTCACCGGCAGGTACTCCGCCCCCAGCAGCAGCCGGGTGGTGGTGCCGAGGTCGAGCCAGATTCGCGCGAGGCCAGCCCAGGTGGGGCTGCTCAGCAGGTGGTTGCCAGTGACCAGCCACGGGTCGTCGTACCCCACCGTTCCGAAGCCGAGGGTCTGCAGGTAGGGCAGGGTGGCGGCCAGCGCCACCAACAGGGCGCACCCGCCGGGGCGCAGCAGCGGGTGCGCCGGCGATGGAGCAGGCGACGGCGGCGGCGACGAGGGCATGAGCCGTGGGCGGCGGGCGCTACTTGAGCGTCATGTAGAAGCTCGCCGGGGTGAGGCTGCCCGCGAACTCGGGGAACTTGATCTGCTTCATCTTGCCGAGGATGCAGTTGAAGAACGGGCCGGAGGTCTTGCCGTTGACCTTGGCCGTGGCCACCCGCCCCGTTCCGCGGATGCCGAAGTCGATGTCCACCCGCTTGACGTTGCCCGATCGCTTGAGCTCGCCGTAGACGCAGGGCACCAGCTTGCGGAAGTTCTGCTGCATCACGCGCTGCACGACGTCCTCGGAGAGGCGGGCGTCGCCGCCCTCCTGGGTCACGTCGCCCAGGTAGGTCACCTCCTGGCCGTTGACCATCTTGGTCGCTGGCTCGCCGGTCTTCTTGGGCCTGCGCTTGCGGCGGCGCTTCTTCTTGCGCTTCTCTGGCGCCTGGGTCTTGAAGGTGATCTCCATCTTGGCGATGAGTTTCTGCAGCGCCTCGTCGGTGCGATCGCGGTAGACGATCTTCTCCTTGGTCACCGGCTCCCGGGTGAGGTAGTAGGCCGCGATGGCCCCGCCCACGCCGAGGGCCAGCAGGCAGAAGGCCACCACCAGCACCGTGGCGGTGCGGCGGCGCTTCTCCTTCTCCCACTTCTTCATCTCCTGCTTCTCAACCTGCTTGGCCGCGTTCTCGCGCTCGAGCAGGACGATGAACTCCCGGAGCTGGGGCAGGTTGCGGATCCGACCGGTCTTGCCGGTCTCCTGATCCTTGACCATGTCGTCGCCGCCGAACTGCCCCTGGTGCAGCTGGCGCTTGAGCTCGGACATGGAGAACGGGCCGAAGTCGAGGCGGTCCTTCTGCACCAGCCAGCGCTCGCTCTCGTCGTCGTCGTCCACCGCCAGCAGGTCCTCCACCGAGGGCTGCTGGCGCACCTGCATGGGGGCCACCGGCGCCTGGGGAGCCGGCGCGATGGCCGGGGCCTGCGGCGCCGCGGGCGGGGCCTGGGCGGCTGGCTCCTGCGGGGCTGGAGCGGCCGCTGCCGCCGCCGCTGTCGCCGCGGCGGCCGGGATGGGCGGAGGCGTATGGTTCAGGGGCTGGACCAGGGCGTCTCCGTCGAGGGTCGCCTTGGGATCTGCCTCGGGGGCCTCGCCGATGGCGTCGTAAAACGCCGCCTTCAGCGCGGCGGGCGCGTCGAAGCGCCGGCTCGGGTCGGGATCCAGGCACCTGGCCACCACCTGGGTGACCTCCTCGGGGAGCGTGGGGTCCAGCGACGGCGCGTCGGCCCCCGGATCGGCCGGAGGCTCGCCCGTGAGCAGCATGTGGAGCACGCCGCCGAGGGCGTAGATGTCAGCGCTCGCCTCAACCCCGCCGCTCCAGCTGCGCAGCTCGGGCGCGAGGCAGTCGCCGTCGGTCATGGTCGCGCCGTTCTCCGACCGGGCCATGATCGCGCCGAGCAGGCCGAAGTCGGACAGCTTCACCCGCCCGTTGCGGTTGATCAGCACGGCGCCAGGCCCGGGCAGGCCGTGGATCAGCGGCGCCTCCAGGCTGTGGGCGTGCTCCAGGGCGTTGCACAGGTGCGCCAGCACGTTGTAGCTGCCCTTGAGCGAGAACGGCTTGCCAGCGGCCTGCTTGCGGGCGATGAGCTCGCGCAGGGTCTGGCCTTCCACCAGCTCCATGCTGGCGAACAGGTCGTCGCCGTGATCGAACACTTCCTGGATCGCCACGATGTTCTTGTGCTGCATGGCCGCCGCGGCGCCCAGCTGCTTCTGCACCGCCGCGCGCAGGTCCTGCTCGCTGGCCAGCTCCGGGTGGAGCTGCCGCAGGGCCACTGGCTCGCCCGAGGTCGTGTCCATCGCCTTGTAAACAAAGCCCAGGCTGCCCTGTCCGGTGACCGCCTCGATCTCGTAGCGGTCGTTGAGGATGGTGCCAGCGGCGAGTGCGCCGTCTGCCGTGGGGGTGGCGGTCGGTTCGTCAGGTGCCATGGGCCTCCGTTCCTGCCGGCATGTTGCTTACCAGAAAATCGGTATCGTCTTGGATACCATCAAGCCGGGCCCTGCGCCAAGCCTCGCGACTCGCGGCCTGGGCCGAATGCCAGAATGCCAGAATGCCAGAATGCCAGGATGCCAGATCGAAATAGTTCATGGGAAGGGGTCGATTCAGGTGATGGCCCAGCTGTCGCCCTGCTTCTTGACGGCGCCATCGGCTTGCATCCTCTCGAGATGTTTGAGGATCATTCCCTCTTCCCAGAGGCGCAGGATCTCGGGGGCGTAGGGGTGGCCGCCGTACAGGGGGCTGCGGTCTACCAGTTCGGACAGGGTGAGGGGCGTGCGGAGCAGGTCCGCCAGGATGGACTCGCGCTGCTGCACCACGTCGGCGTACCGGGTCAGCCTTTGCTGAACATCGTGCATCACCGGGCCCTTGTGGCTGGAGATCAGGCCGGCGGGCTGCAGATCCGCCACCCGCTGGATGGACGCGAGGGAGGCGTCGATGTCGCTCTCGGCGTGGCCGTACCACGGGCCGAAGGCGGTCAGGTCGATGTCGAAGGTGAACGCCAGCCCCGAGCGCTCCTCAAACAGGACATGGTGGTCGTCCAGGTGCCCCGGGCAGTGCACCGCCCGAAGCCGCGGGCCGCCCAGGTCGAACAGGTGGCCATGGTCGAAGTGCGCGTCAGCGTCTGCCTCGCGCACCCCGGTGAAGGCCTTGATGTACTTGATCCAGGTCGCCGCCAGATCCGACCCCACGAACCGCACCGACTGCCCGGCGAAGCGCCAGAAGATGTCCGCGCGCTGGGCAGGGCTCCACACCTCCGCCCCCTGCACCTGCCACAGGCCGCTCATGTGATCCGGGTGCGAGTGGCTGAGGATCACCAGGTCCGGCTGCCAGGTGGACAGCAGCCGGGCCAGCCGCTCCTGGCCGCAGCCGGCGTCGATGAGCGCCTCCACCTGGCCCAGGGCGATGAAGGCGTGGCTGCGGGGGAAGCGACCGTCCGGCTCGCCCGGGACCATGTACAGGTCCGGGCCCAGGGGCTGCAGCTCATCTATCGGGAGGCGGCCAGGCATGAGGTCCAGGGGATGCTATCAACCGAGGCGGCGCTTCTCCAGCGCTGACCCGTCGGGGGTGAAGCCGGCGGCCTTCAGCGCCGCCCGCGCCGGGCTCTCCAGCGCGGCCGCGCCGTTGACCTGCTCCACCCGCACCGCCCGGTGCCCCCGACGCAGCAGGCCCAGCAGGCTGGTCAGCCCGGCCGCCAGGGCGTCGGCCCCGAGCTCCGGATCGAACCAGAGGCGGCGCCCCGCGCCCTCGGCCCAGAGCAGCACCTCACCCTGCTGAATCACTGCGTGGTTGGTGGGACGCCGGGAGAAGGACCCGCCCCCGGGGCAGGCCATGCCCAGGGCCGGCGCCACGAAGGCTGGATCGCACGCGTTGAGCAGCACCGGCGCGCCCTGATCCTCTCGAGCGCTCTCGCCGCGGATGCGGTCCACGGCGCCCGCCGGAGCGAACTGGGCCGCGCCGAGGCCGGCGATGAACATCCCCCGCCGCAGCTCTCCGCACAGCTCCATGCTGCAGAGCAGCGGGTAGAGCGACCACCAGGTCACCGAGGGCTCCGTGGTCACCAGCTCCCGGGTCACCGCCCCGTACCGGTCCAGCTGCCGCTCCACCACGCGGCGCAGCTCGGATTCCAGATCCGGGTCGTCTCCGTCGTCCGCTGGTGGCGGCACAAGCGACCAGCGTCCGGACCAGGGGCCAGGCGTGGCCCCGGCGCGGCCCAGGCCGTGGGGCGAGCGCCGGCGTCGTCGTCGGGCGTAGCCGGACGGGCGCCCGGTCAACGGGTTGATGGACGGATCCGCGCGGGGTGGATCAAAGCCGAGGGCCAGGCCGCGACGCAGGGACTCGAACCGATCGTTGGTGGCCAGGCCCGCCCAGACCAGCTCCCACAGAGCAGCCTGGACCTGACCCAGGGGCAGGCCCGCGCCGGCGCGCAGGTCCGCGAGGAAGCTGGCCCCGCGCCCCGCCAGGGCCGCCTTGACCTGCGCGGCGTCGGCGGACAGCTCCGGCGGGTCCGGCGGCTGACCCGGCGCTCCGGTCTCGCCGCCTGGCAGCAGCCGAATCCGCCCCTTGCCCGCGCCGGTCCAGATCAGCGCTCCGGAGGCCACCAGATCGTCCAGCCACCGCGGCTGGTAATCCGCCACCCGGGGCGCGAGCAGCTCGCGCTCCAGCGCCGCCGCGGGCAGCGTCACCCCGCCGAGGTGGTTCACCGCCCGGGCCAGCGCGGCCTCGCCCGTGGGGGCAGGGCCGAGGAGCCGCTGCTTCTCCAGGGTCAGCCGCTGCAGCCGCGCCGGGGGCACCGCCTCCACCGCCTGGCGAGCCCGGGCCATGGTGCCGCGCCGGATATGCTCCAGGTTGCCCCGGGTGCAGACCAGGGTGCGGGGGTCGCCCTCCAAAAAAGCGCCGCGCACCAGGCGACCCTCCCGGCGCAGGGTGGTCACCGCCGCCCGAACGTCGTGCAGGGCGAGGCCGAGGCGGCCGGCCAGCTCGTCCGGATCCACCGGGCCCAGGTGATCCGCCGCGCGCCGGATGATCAGCCGCCGTGCCTCGGCCGGGGTCACCTCCGGTGCGGGCAAGCCGTCTGCCTCGTCAGCGCCTGCCAGGGGGGCCGGGTGGTGGGCCAGGCGCACAAGGCCCAGGTCCTCGGCGGCGCACACCCAGGCCGCGCCCTCCACCGAGAAGGTGCAGAGCCGCCCGTCGGCCACCAGGGCCTCCACCCACTGCTCGACATCGCCGGTGGTGACCCGGCGAGGCAGCCCGTCCCGGGGCAGCACCCCGAGGCGCAGCACCGTGGCCAACAGCTCGTCCGGGCTGGTGGCGCGGGTCCAGTCATGCTCCCCCTGCCATCGCGCCTGCAGCTCGCTGGACGTCTCCGGCGAGAGCAGCCCGTCGAGGCCGCCCCGGCCCAGGGCCTGATCCAGCAGCTCGCGGCTGGCCTGCAGCCGCCGGATCCGCCGCTCGGCCCGGGGCTCGTCGTACTCGTACATGTAGACGGCCATGAACCGGTTGAGCACCCCCGAGGCCACGGCCGAAGGGGTCTCGCTGGTGTGCCTGACCACCTGCACCTCGCCGTCGCCCACCTGCCGGGCCAGCCGCGCCAGCCGGGGCATGTCCAGCATGTCCACCAGGCACTCGCGCAGGGTCTCGATGCGCACCGGGAAGTCGGGCAGCCCGGCGGTGGCCTCCTGCAGATCCTTGGCCCTGAGCCGCTGCAGCCAGAGCGGGTTGCGCTGGCGCACGCCCCGGGTGCCGAGCACCAGGAACCGCGCCGCGTTGTGGCGGAACACCGCCCCGTACAGCGGCGAAGCGGGCAGCTCGTCCAGCACCCGCCGCTCGAGCTCGTCGGGATCCATCCCCTCCAGCAGGTCCATGGGCGGCGGCCCTTCCCCCGCGGGCAACCGGAGCAGCAGCGCGTTGTCGTCGCTCATCACCTGCGGATCCACCCCGAGGCGGTCGCGCAGCTGCGCCCGCAGCGCCATGGCCAGGGGCGCGTTGACGCGGTTGCCGAAGATGCTGTGGATGACGAGCTGGTGATCGCCCAGGTCATCCAGGGTCGCCTCCACCACCAGCTGGCGGTGGGTGCCCACGGGGTGACCGCCGCGCCGCTGGCGGCGGAAATACTCCACCAGGTTGTGTGCGGACCAGGGATCCACCGGGTGGGTCTCCTGAAGCCATCGCTCCGCGGCGTCGGGATCCTCTACCCGTCGGTACATGGCCTCGCGGAAGCGGCCCACCTCCTCGCTCAGCTCGGCGTCCCGGCCGAAGTGCCCGCCCTTCCAGAACGGCACCACCGCCTGCCGGCCCGGGGCGGGGGTCACCACCACCTTCTCCCGGTCGATCTCCTGGATCCGCCAGGAGGCCGAGGCGAAGGCGATGACATCGCCCACCTGGCGCTCGTAGACGAACTCCTCCTCCAGCTCCCCCAGGCGCGCGCCGTCGGGCAGCGCCAGCCGATAGTAGCCCTGGTCGGGGATGGTCCCGCCCGACGTCACCACCAGCAAGCGGGCGCCGCGGCGGGGCGTCACCAGATCGGTGGTGCGCTCCCAGGTCAGCTTGGCGGTCAGCCCCCGCGCCACCTCGGCCGGGTACCGCCCGGCCATCAGCTCCAGCACCGCGCGGTAGGTGTCCCGGGTCAGCGCCCGGAACGGCGCGGCCTGGCGGAACAGCGCCAGCAACTCGTCGCCCCGCCGCGGCGCCATGGCCACCTCGGCCAGGACATGCTGGCCCACCACGTCCAGGGCCCCCTGGATCGGCGCTGCCTGCTCCAGCTCCCGGTCCAGCATGCGCCGCCCCACCACCGCGCACTCCACCAGGTCCTCGCGGTACAGCGGCATCAGGCGGCCCTTGCTCTCGGCGTCCAGCAGGTGGCCAGCCCGGCCCACCCGCTGCAGCCCTGCCGACACCTCCCCGGGCGAGCCGAGCTGCAGCACCAGATCGATGGCGCCCACGTCGATGCCGAGCTCCAGGGTGCCGGTGGAGATGAGCGCCGGCAGATCACCCGCCTTGAGCCGCTCCTCCAGCTCCTGGCGCACCCCGGCCGCCAGGGCCGAGTGGTGCGGTATGCACAGCTCCTCTTCTGCCAGCTCGTTGACCGCCCGCGCCACCCGCTCGGCCTGGGCGCGCATGCGCACGAAGATGAGGGTGGTGCCATGGGCGCGCACCAGCTCCAGGATGCGCGGGTACACCTCCGGCCACACCGAGGCGTCGGGCAGGGCGGTGAAGTCCTCCACCGGCGAGACCACCTGCAGGTCCATATCCTTGCGCTGCCCCGCGTCCACCAGGGTCACCGGCCGCTGCTCGCCGTCGGAGTCGTGGCCCCCGAGGAAGCGGCCGGCCAGCGCCAGGGGCTGCACCGTGGCCGACAGCCCGATGCGTACTGGCGGCGCCGGGCAGAGGGCCTCCAGACGCTCCAGGCTCAGCGCGAGGCTGGCGCCGCGCTTGTTGCCCAGCAGCGCGTGCACCTCGTCCACGATCACATGCCGCACGCCGGGCAGCAGAACCTCCCGGGCGCGCTCGGAGGCGAGCAGGATGAACAGCGACTCCGGCGTGGTGATGAGGATGTGCGGCGGCTTGCGCAGCATGGCCGAGCGCCGGGACTGGGGCGTGTCGCCGGTGCGCACCGCAACGCGCACTCGCGGCGCGGGCAGCCCCAGGCGGCGGGCCTCCGCGCGCGCCCCGGCCAGCGGCTGCGTCAGGTTGCGCTCCACGTCATACCCCAGCGCCTTCAACGGAGAGATATACAACGTGGACGTGGAGGTGGACGTCGACGTCGACGAGCCCAGCTCCCGCAGCAGCTCATCGATGCACCACAGGAACGCCGCCAGGGTCTTGCCGCTGCCGGTGGGCGCGGTGATCAGGGTGTTGTCGCCCCTGGTGATGGCCGGCCACCCGAGCACCTGCGGCGGGCTCGGCGCGTCGAAGGTGCGGGCGAACCACCCCCGCACCGCCGGGCTGAACGGCGCCAGCGCCGGGTGCTCGGCGCTGCTCATCCCTCGTCGCCCAGCCCGTACGCGCCCGGGTTGAGGATGCCGCGCGGATCCAGCTCCGCCTTGAGCGCCCGGAACGCGCCGTGCGCCACTGACCCCACATGCTCCGGGTACCAGGGCGCGAACAGCCGGCCCACGCCGTGGTGGTGCGACAGGGAGCCGCCGTTTTTCACCACCGCGTCGATGATGCCCCGGTGATACGCCGTGTAATCCTCCACCGGCTGCTCCAGGTCCATGGGGGTCAGCACGATGAAGTACAGGTTCGCCCCGCTCTCGTAGGCGTGGGAGATGTGGGTCATGCACACGCTGTTGGGCCGCGCCTTGACCACCGCGCGCACCCCCTGCCACAGCCGCGGCAGGTTGGACCAGCTGGTGGACGTCTCGAGGGTGTCGGTGAGCACGCCGTAGTCCATCAGATCGTCGCGCAGGTACGGATCGTGGAAGCGGCGCTTCATCCACGAGCGCAGGGGCTTGGACCCGAGGGGCAGCCCGCCCCTGCGCAGGGCCATCACCTTGGCCCGGGCGGCGGTGTTGATGGACGTGAGCCGATCCCCCTCGGTGGCGGCGATCATCAGCGCCCGCTCGCCGGGCCGGTAGCCCAGCCGATTCATGGTGCGGTCCACGCCGCCGCCGGCCATGCCGTCGAGGGTCAGGGCCACCTCGGTCTCCTCCGGATCGCTCAGCCGGCACACCCCGGGGTGGCCCACGCCGGACTGCAGCAGCTCACGGATGCACTCTGCGCCGTCCTCGAAGCTGCGGAACATGAAGGTCAGCGGGCGCATCCCCTCGGGGCGGTGGGGGAAGGCTCGCAGGGTCACCTCGGAGATGACGCCCAGGGCGCCCTCGCTGCCCACCACCAGCTGGGTGAAGTCAGGCCCCAGGGCGGCGCGGGGGAAGGGCCGCGTGGCCAGCACCCCGGCCGGCGCGACGCAGCGCAGGCCCAGCACCAAGTCCTCGATCTTGCCGTAGTAGGTGGACTGCTGGCCGGCGCCACGCCCGGCCACCCAGCCGCCCACGGTGGAGTACTCGAAGGACTGGGGGAAGTGGCCGCAGGTCAGGCCCCTGTCGTTGAGCTGCGCCTCGTAGGCGGGCCCGTAGATCCCTGGCTGCACGCGCACGGTCAGGTCCTGCTCGTTGACCTCCAGCACCGCCTTCATGTGCCGCGTCAGGTCGAGGCAGACGCCGCCCGCCGGCGACTCCAGGCCGCGGGTGACCGAGCTGCGGCCGCCCGCCGGCACCAGGGGGGTGCGGGTCTCGTCGCAGATGCGCACCACCTCGGCCACCTGCTGCTCGTCGCGCGGGTGCACCACCGCGTCGGGGGCGGTGTCCACCTGGCCCAGGCGCATGCGCATCAGGTCGAGGAAGGTGGAGCCGCAGCCGTGCAGGGCGCGGGCGTGATCACCGGTCTGCACGTCGTCGCTCCCCACCGCGTCCTCGAGCTGCCGCAGGGTGTCGGGCGCCAGGTTGCGAGTGGGCAGCTCGGGCACCTCCTCCAGGCCCGGCCGGAAGGGCCGCTCCAGCCGCTCGGCAGGGAGCTGCAAGGTATCGCGGATGAAGTCCCGCAGGCGGTCGTCCACGTCGTAGAAGACGTCGGCGGCGCCCCACTTGAAGATGGACCGGAACGAGGTGGGCGAAAAATCTCTGATCTGCATGAGCGGCTCCGTGACGGTGAGGGACCGAGTATACCTCTGGCCGCTCACTCCCTGAACGGGTGAGGCAGCGTGGCCGGCAAGCGCCGGGTCTCGCCGGGTACGGGCGGGCTGAACGGGCGGACGCGCCCCTGCACCATTGCGCGCCAGATCAGCGACGGGTGCTCCAGCGGGACCGGGAAGCGGAAGGTGACCTGCAAGGGCCGGCCGTCGTCAGTGATCCGGTCCACGTGGGCCACGAAGTCCGGGTGCCTGCGCGTTTCGCCCGGGCGGAAGGTGTGCCGCGGGTGCCAGAACAGGTGGTCTGTGCTGTTGCCGAGGAAGCCACCCTCCGCGGTGATGGTCAGGGCCCGGGGACCCGGGCGCGTGAGGGACAGGTCGGTGGACAGCGCGGCCAGCTGCGCTGCCCGCCGCGGCGCCGGCAGCCCCGCGGCCTGGCGAATGGCCGGGATGTACATGGTGAGCATGTCGTAGCTGTTGATCATCAGCAGCGTGCGCTGACTCACCGCCGGATCCCTGCCCGCGGACCGCTGGGCCACGCGCTCCACGAAGTCGGTCACCACCGGCACCGCCAGGACGCTTACCGCCAGGCTCAGGGCGGCCAGGGGCAGGTGAAGCACCAGCAACAGCCGGGCCAGGCCCAGGCGCCAGCGACGGTGGGCGCGGCGGCGCTTGTTGCCGCCCATCAGGTTCAGGTCCCGCGCCAGCGCCGCCAGCAACCCGAACGCGCCGATGCCTGTGAACAGGGTGAGGCGGGTCATGGGGAAGGCCGCGCACGCGGGCAGGGCGGACAGCGCCATGCCGATGGCCCAGAACCGGGCCCGGGCCGACCGCGCCAGCAGCGGCCGGACCAGGGCAGCAACCGCCGCCAGGGTGGCCACCCCCGCCAGGGACATGCCGAGCTGCGCCGCCCGGGGCATGGCTGACCAGGGATCGGCGGTGAGCTGGCTCCACTGCGACAGCATCAGCACCGGCCAGCGCTCCAGCACGCCGAGGGCGAACTGCGCCGGCTCCCCCGCGGGGTCGAGGTACAGCCCGCCGCCGATGGCGCCGTGGCCCAGGGCGGTGTAGGCCGCGCGCCAGGCCAGCACCAGGGCGGCCACCGGCGCCAGGCAGAGCAGCCGCCGGGGCAGGGGGCCGCGGTCGAGGGTGAGCTGGTACGCCGCCATGTACGCCACGACCCCGAGGCCCGCCTCGGCGGACAGCAGGGAGAGCAGGGTGCAGAGCAGGCTGGCCCCCAGGCGCCATGTGCGCCCCGCGCGCCGCCAGCGCACGTGCAGGTGCAGGGCCAGCGTCGCCCACACCAGGGCCACCGCCGCGTTGCGGTTGGCCAGCCAGGCCGCGGGCAGGGCGTGGGCGTCATCCACCGCGAACATCAGCGCCGCGAGACCTGACATGGCGAAGGCGGCGCCGCCCAGCTCGCGGTAGAGGCGCGCCACCAAAAACACGCCGAGGCCGAACCAGAGCAGGCTGTGCAGGTGGTGCAGCGGGAAGATATCCGGCCAGAGCCAGTGGTCCAGCATGTGCGTCGCGGCGGTGACCGGGCGGAAGAAGCTGCCCCGGAGGTCGGGCGAGGCCCACCAGGGCAGTAAGCCCGAGCGCCACAGCTCCGCCCTGTTGGCCGGGTCGTCGGGCAGGAAGTTGAACAGCTGCAGCAGCGGCTGATCGCTCATGTAGCTCGGGCCCCACCCCTGCAGCGCCGCCAGGTGGAAGTAGTCGTCGATGGCCAGGTGGCCGCCCAGGGCGGGCAGGCAGAGCGCGACCGCCACCGCGGCCACAACGGCAGGGGCCATGGAGTGGGACAGCAGCGGGGCAGCGCGCGCCAGCAGCGGCGGCCGGCCCCCCTCGACGGGGTCGGGCGGCATTGGGGCTCCGGTCAGGGCGGTCTCGCGATGATAGCGGGTTCCCCGGGCGCCCGGCCATGGAATACTATGCCCACTCCAAGGAGGTGCACATGAGCTGGCTGGGAAAGGTCATCGGCGGCAGCATCGGCTTCGCAGTGGGCGGGCCAGTGGGAGCCATCATCGGCGCCGGCGTGGGCCACCTGGCCGACGACGCCGGCGAAGAGGGCGCGGACGAGGCCCAGGGGGCCGGGCCGCCGCTGAAGATGCACCTGAGCCATGCTGACGATGAGCTGGGCCGTCGCTACCGCGTCACGCTCGACCCGCCCCAGCCGGACGGGACGGTGTGCATGATCTCCTTCCTGGACGAGGAGGGCAGGCCGGTGCTCGGGCGCGATTACTTCCGCGACGAGCAGGACGCCTTCACCACCCTGGCGCCGGTTCGCGGCGCGGTCGCCCGGCTGTACATCCCCTTCGGCGCCATGCAGTACGGCCTGGCGCGGGAGCTGTTGATGCAAGTGGACGCGCTGGAGCGGCTGGGGGACAGCGATCGGGTCCGCCACCGGGGCGGCGCGGTGCAGCGGGTGCAGGTGCCAGCGCCGCCGACCTGGAGCATGGTGGGCTATCTGCGGCCGCTGCTGGACCTGTGCATGGCCGTGGTCATGGCCGACGACCGGGTTCAGCGCGCCGAGGTGCGCGCGGTCAAGGCGTACCTCACCGACGCCTTCGAGCTGCAGCCGGAGCACATGGCCGACCTGAAGCAGGCCATGAAGGCCGACCCGATCACGGACATCCCGGCGGCGGTGCGGAGCGCCCAGTTCCGGGCGCCCTGGATCACCCCGGAGGACCTGCTGGAGCTGCTGGCCCGGGTCTCGCGCTGCGACGGCGACGTGCACCGGGGGGAGGTCGCCGTCATCAGCCAGGCAGCGCGCGCGGCCGGGGTGACGGGTGAGCAATGGTCAGCGCTGGCCGCCGAGGTCGGCCTGGGGGACGTGACCGGCGCCCACGCCGTGTTCGGCGTCGGGCCAGAGGCCACGCGGCAGGAGCTCCAGGCCGCCTACCGCAGCCTGGTGGCGCAGTACCACCCGGACCGGGTGGCCAACCTCGCGCCCGAGTTCCAGGAGGTGGCCCACGACAAGATGACCGAGATCAACGCCGCCTGGGAGGACCTCAAGCGGCTGGGGCATGTGTAGCGACCGTTGCCCCCCGAGGCCGTGACAGGCTCGTGACACGCGGCCACCATCTTTGCCCCATGAAGCTGAAGCGAAGGGAAGCGTTCTCCCACTACTCCCACCTGCTGGGCGCCCTGGCGTCTCTGGTGGGGGTCGCCCTGCTGGCGGCCCGCAGCCGCACGCCGGCGCTGCTGGCGGTGTCCATGGCCTACGGCCTGTCCATGACCTTCATGTTCTCGGCCAGCGCGCTCTACCACCGCTACAAGGTGGAGGAGAAGGGCGATGGGCTGCTGCGGCGGCTGGACCACCTGGCCATCTTCTTCATGATCGCCGGCAGCTACACGCCGGTGTGCTACGTGCACCTGACCGGGGCCTGGCGCTGGAGCATTCTCGCCGTGCAGTGGGGCCTCGTGCTGCTGGGGGCGCTGTTCAAGCTGTACTTCATCGGGGCGCCGCGGGCGGCGGCCGCCGGCATCTACCTGGTCATGGGCTGGATCGTATTGATCCCCCTGAGCCAGCTGCTGGCCAGCCTGAGCAGCGCCGACCTGTGGTTGCTCTTCATCGGCGGCGCGGCCTACAGCCTCGGTGGCATCTTCTACGCGCTCAAGCGCCCCAACCCGCTGCCCGGTCTGTTCGGCTTCCACGAGGTGTTCCACGTCATGGTGCTGGTGGGGGCGGCGGTTCACTACTGGGCCATCTATCGCATCCTCGGCTGACGGAAGCAGGTGGTCACCCGAGCCCACCATACTCCTGTGAACCGTCGAGACCCTGACACAAAAGTCATGGATCGGTCGCTTTGCGCCATCCGGCGCTGAACCACTCCCTGGCGATAATGGATTAATTCAGAAGGCTTGAAGGGTTTTTGCCCCGGTCTTTCTGTGGCACGAGCATTGCACCAATCCTCGCCAACGGGGATGACACCCAGATCACTGACCGGAGGGAGCACGCCATGCGTGTGCGTATAATCGCTCGACTGGCGCTGGGGACGGCGCTGCTGATCACCATCTGGAACTGCGCGGACGACGACTCGTCAGCTGGCAGCTGGGCATCAAAGAAGGACGGGGGCTCCGTCATGCTCGACGCCGGCGGCACGTCCAAGCAGTGCTACGGCGCCAACGACTGCCCGCCCGGCTACTACTGCAACGAGTTCTACACCTGCGCTCCCATGAAGCCGCCGGATCAGGGCATCCCGGTGGGGGACGGCTCCAGGGCGACGCCCCCCGACGCGGCCCTGCCGCCGGAGCTGGAGAACCGCGCCGAGGCCCCGCCCGCGGTGGGCAAGCGCTACATGTACGTGGCCGTTGCCAAGCAGAACCGGGTGGTGAAGATCGACTCGGTGAGCCTGCAGGTGCGAGCCATCAAGGTGGGCCAGGACCCGGGCGCCCTGCGCACCATCACGGGGCAGGACGTGGCCGTGGTGCTCAACCGCAAGTCGTCCACCGCCACGGTGATCCGCAACCGCGCCGACGGCAAGGACGACCTGACGACGCTCAAGACCGCCCCCGACCTGAACAACATGGCCATCTCCCCCGACGGCACCTACGCGGTGGCGTTCTTCGACCTGACCCTGTCCAAGGGCGCCATCTCCGCCAGCCAGAACCTGCAGGACGTCTCGCTGATCACGCTGGAGAAGGGCAAGGAGAAGGCGGTGACCCTCACCGTCGGGTTCAAGCCGTCCGAGGTGCTGTTCAGCAAGGACAGCAGCCGCGCCTTCGTGGTGGCCGAGAAGGTCGTCTCCATCATCGACCCGGCCAAGGCGACCAAGAGCGCCATCATGCCCACGGTGCCCATGCTCACCGACCCGATCAAGGAGCCGAAGCCGGCAGAGGTGCTGGTGACCCCCGACGGCAAGCTGGCCCTGCTGCGGCAGAAGGGGGTCAACAAGGTGCGCGCCGTGGATCTTGCCACCAAGGCGATCACCGACCTGACCCTGACCGGCGAGCCCACCGACCTCGACCTGACCAAGAACGGCAAGGTGGCCGTGGCGGTGCTGCGCGACACCTCGGAGGTGGTGGTCATCGACGTGCCGGGCGACCTGAACGCCTCTCCCCAGCTCGACACCATCTCGGTGGGCAAGTACACCGCGGGCCAGTCGGAGCTCACCAGCGACGGAAAGTACGCCTTCCTGTTCACCAACGCGGTGTCCCAGGAGGTGCTGCTCATGGCCGACCTGACCGCGCGCAAGCTCAAGGTGCACCAGCTGCAAAAGGGCGTGCGCCAGGTGCTGGCCGCCCCCGACGGCAAGACGGCGCTGGTGAAGCACAACAAGGTGTACGGCACGCCGAGCAAGCAGGACTCGCTGGAGACCTACATCGACAAGAGCCACGGCTTCTCGCTCTTCTCCCTGGGGCTCGGCTTCGCCAAGCTGCAGCTCACCGGCACCGACCCGGGCAAGGTGGCGTTCGCGCCGGACAGCAGCGCGGCGTACATGCTGCTCAACGACACGAGCAAGGGGATCCGCAGCGTGGAGGCCATGGACCTGTCGAGCTTCCTGATTCAGAGCGTGACCATGGGCTCGCCGCCGGTGTCCCTTGGCGTGATCGCGTCGACCAAGAAGGTATACGTGGCCCAGGACCACGCCCTGGGGAGGGTGACCTTCGTGGACATGACCACCAACAAGACCCAGACGGTCACCGGGTTCGAACTCAACAGCCAGGTCATCGAGTGAAGGGGGAGGAGACGACCATGCGCAAGTTCAATAGCCAGCTGATTATCGTGGCCCTGGCCGCCGCCCTGACGGCAGCGGCATGCGGCGGCCGTGCGGAGCTGTGGAGCACCGAGCTCAAGGTGCTGGGGCCGTACAAGGTGGGGACCACCGCGGTGTGGATCGACACCACCCGGGGCAAGCTGTTCGCGCTCTACCCCGGCAACGGCAGCCCCGAGGTCAAGTCCGCCCGGGTCAAGCGCAACGCCGTGTTCGTCATGGCGTCCCCTGACAACAAGGCGCTGCTGATGCTCAGCGCCGGGGTGGACGCCCTGCGCAAGGAGCAGACGCCGGAGAAGCCGGGCCTGAGCAAGATCTCATTTTCGGGCGGGCCGAAGGTGGAGCAGTTCTACCCCATGACCGGGGCGCTCAACCGCCTGGCGGTGTCTGCCGACGGACGCCACGCCGTGGGGTTCAACGTCAGCACCTCCGGGGGCGACGGCGTGTTCCGTAACCCGAACGAGATCGCGATCATCGATCTGTCGGCGGCGCCGGCGAGCGGCACCAACCCCCGCATGCGCACCCTGCGCTCCTTCGGCAACAACCCGGTGGGGGTGACCATGTCGCCGGAGATGATGGTGCCGGCGTCCGGGGGCAGCAAGCGCACCCTGGCGGTGGTGCTGGCGGACAACCAGCTCAACCTGCTGGACATGAGCCACCCGGAGCGGGCCGAGATCACGGTGCCGCTCACCACCCTGGGCAGCAGCGCCTCGGTGCAGCCGCGGGAGGTGCTCTTCTCCACCGCCACCGGGTCGATCTTCGTGCGCGCCACCGGGGCCCAGGACCTGTACGCCCTGCAGCTGGTGGGCAAGACCGCCACGGGGACCAAGCAGAACGACTACCTGCCGGTGATCAACCAGCCCGGCTCGGGCAAGACCACCCGCGACATGGTGCTGGTCACCGACGGCGGCAAGGACCTGATCCTCACCGCCAACGCCAGCAAGGACCTGAGCCTCATCGAGGCCGCCACCAGCCGCGCCTCGGTGATCACCGTGGGCGACGAGGTGGACACCATCCTGACCTTGCCGCCCAAGGCCCCCACCATCGCGCTGATCTACTCTCGCGCCGCGCCGGTGGCGCGCATGCACTTCCTGACGCTCAAGGACCTGGGCAAGAACCTGGGCAAGAACCTCACCAGCCGCACCCTGAACCGCGCCGTGCACCAGGTGGTGGCGTCGGCGGACGGCAAGCACGCCATGGTGGTTCACAACGACACGCGCACGGTGATCTCCGTGCTCGACCTGGGCCAGCACCACACCATCTCGCCCATCCAGGGCCAGGTGGCCCTCAACAGCTACGACTTCACCTCGAGCCCCTACCTGGTGGGCGCCTCGCCGTCGCTGCCCCAGCTCGGGCTGCTCGACCTGACCAACCTGCACCCGCGCAACCTGCGGCTGGACCACACGCCGGAGAAGGTGCTGGCCCTGGGCGATGCGGTGCTGGTGGATCACGGCGCCCCGGAGGGCAGGGTCACGGTGGTGCCCCACCCCAAGGCGGAGCGCGACCAGTGCCAGGAGTTGTGGGGGTTCCTTTACGAAGGCCTGCTGGACACCGAGCTGACGGACTGATGGAGGCCATGACCATGAGACCAAAGAACTTCATCCGCCCCCTCGTCGCCGCGGCCGCGCTGCTGGCGTTGACCCTCGCCGCCGGCGCGGCTCACGCCGAGACCGCCCTGTCGGTACGCAGCTCCAACCGCTTCGTCTCCGACCCATCGTTCGACCTGCTGTCCAGCGAGGACCTGCTGCCCCAGCTGGAGTTCAACGTGGCGTACCGGGTGCTCAGCCGCTGGCCCGGGCACCTGTGGGTGGAGGGCTCGTACTTGCTCGGCTGGCGCAAGAACAAGATCTTCGGCGGGCGCGCCCGCAGCTGGAGCTACGCCCACACGGCGCTGCTGGGGGCGCGGGTCAACTTCCCGCTGCTCTCCTGGCTGGCGCCCACGGCGCGGGTGAGCGCCGGCGTGGTGGTGGGCGGGCTCGGCATCAAGTCAGACCTGGCGGGCAGCCAGGCCGCCGAGGCGTGGACCGCCGCGTTCTGCACTCAGGCCCTGGCCGGCATCGAGTTCAAGATCCCCCGGGTGAGCGTGTTCCGCCGCGCCACCGCGGGCATCGTGGTGGAGGGCGGCTACACCTTCGCCACCGCGCTGAACTTCGACCTGGAGCCGCAGCAGGACGAAGACCTGCGGCTGATCCCCCTGACCGGAAACAGCCTCGGCTCGCTGGACCTGTCCGGGCCCATGGTGGTGGTGGGAGCGGTGGTGCAGTTCTGAGAGGCGAAACAAAAAACAAGAAACAAGAAACAAGGAATTAAAAATGGTGTGTGATTTCACGATCGCCATGTGCGCCACAGGTTGACGACCGGTCATTTTGAATTTGGAATTTTTTGTTCCTTGTTTCTTGTTCAGCGCGCCCCCGCCCGGCGCGTAAAAATGGCGCAATTCTTCGCTCCCCCCAGCCGCCGCCACTTTCTCCTCAGCTCCGTGTTGCCGCGCCCCCACCCTGGCCGCTCCAGCACCAGATCGGTTTTGGTGCTCTCCAGCACCGACGCCGCCTTGGGCGCGGCGGCCTCCACCTGCTGGCCGGCCCAGTGCACCTGCTCCGGGTACTCGCGGTTGCGCCCGTCGTAAAACACCTTCACCCCCGGGGCGGCCCAGATGACGTAGCTCGCCCACAGCCTCGGGGCGAAGACGGCCTTGCCCCGGTGGGCGTCGCGGCGCAGCTGCGCCGCGCAGGCCGCCGGGATCCGCGCGCTGTTCAGGTGGTTCTGGTAGTGCCCTGACCAGGTCAGAGTCTGGACGGACCTGGCCGGCGACAGCCCGATGGCGGCCACGAACGGCAGGTGCACCAGCGCCGCCAGGGCCAGCGCCACCATGGCGGCCAGGGCAGGGCGTCGTCGGGCCGCGGCCAGGTCCAGCGCGGCCTGCACCAGCAGCCAGGCCGGGATGATCAGCAGCCAGAGGCTGCGCTCGTGCAGCGTCGCGGCGGCGAGACACAGCAGCCCCGGGGCCACCCGTCGCATCGTGGCCAGACGCGCCGGGCTCCGCAGCAGGGCGGCGAATGCGTACAGCAGATAGGCTGCCATGAGCGCCCGCGCCAGGCCCTTGGTCAGCGGGTGCGCCGTGGCCGCCGGCAACCAGATGGGCGTGAACTCGCTGTTGACCGCCGCGTTGATCGCCGTGCCCTGCAGCAGGTAGTTGAGCACCGACGAGCCGGGCGGGTTGATCATGGGCACGCACAGCGCCAGCCCCAGCAGCAGCGCGCCTCGTCGGGTGGCGCCGCGCAGGCCCGGATCATCGGCTCCACCCCCGCGCCAGCGCTGCAGCAGCGCCAGGCCCATGTCGATCACCAGGAAGGGCAGGAAGGTCAGCGCCTCGGCGGTGAGGTTACCCCACAGCAGCAGCAACACCAACAGCGCCGCGGTGCGCCGCGGCGAGGCGAAGGTCTCGGCCCGGCCGAGCAGCAGGTATGCCGGCAGGAAGATGGCCATGGACAGGGTCTGGCTGGCAGGCAGGAACTTGTAGAACGCCAGCTGGAACAACAGGCACACCAGCAGGACCGCCGCGGGCCAGCCCCGGGCCCTGGCCCAGAACAGGGCCAGCCCTCCCAGCAGCCCGACGAACAGCAAGGTCACCGCCAGGCGGAAGCCGCCCCAGCCGCCGGCGCGGTGCAGCAGCGCCACCAGGATCTCGTGTCCCCACTGGTGGTTGTTCCACGGCGCGCCCTCGATGACGTAGGAGAAGGGGTCCGCTTCCACCACGCGCCCGGCCTGCAGGATCATTTCCCCGGCGCGCACCTGCCAGAACAGGTCCCCGTTGCCCAGGGGCGCCGACGCCACATGCAGCACCGTGAGCAGCAGGTAGGTCAGGGCCACGGCGCACACCGCCGCCGCGGCCGTGCGGGCGGACCTGCTCACGGGGCGCTCCTCACCCGAGCCTGCGCCGCAGCAGATCCACCACCAGGTCCCGCACCTCCGCTGGCAGCCCCTCGCACTGGACCTCCAGCCCGGTCACGCCGGCCTGGCTCTCCTCGCAGGTCACCATCACCGAGCGGTCATCCCCGGCGGCCCGGGCCGAGAAGCTGGCGCCAGCGGAGGTGCCGTCCCGCGGGTTTATATTGATGTTCCAGCAATGGACGTCGATGCGGAATATGCCATCGTCGAACCACCGCTGATAGTTGGTCCCCCGGGGCCAGCCTGTCTCCCCCGGGCTGTGATCCTGCTCCGTGAACGCCACCTCGGCCGGCGCCTCCCGGCCCACCAGCAGGTAGTACAGTTCGGGGACCATGCGCTCGAACGCCTGCGCGAGCGTTGACGGCGCGGTGGGCGGGATTTTCAGCATGGGTCCTAAGATACTACCGACCACCGACCACTGACCACCGACTCCCCGCTGCCAACGCCTATTGCCCCATCGCGCGCGATGCCAGTAGATTAACCGGCCATGGAGCGGCACTACAGATGGGTGTCGGTACTGGCGCTGGCACTGTGCGCCGCGGGCCTGGTGTATCACGCGCTCCAGTACCCGTTCATCTCGGACGACGGGTACATCTCTTTCCGCTACGCCCACAACCTGGCGTACCACGGCGAGCTCTCCTTCAACCTGGGCGACCGGGTGGAGGGGTACACCAACTTCCTGTTCACCGTGCTGCTGGCGGGTTTGCTCAAGCTGGGCGTGCGCCCGGACGCGGCCAGCCGCATCCTCGGGACGATCTTCGCCATCGGCACCCTGGTCCTGGTGCACCTGCTGACGCGCCTGTACCGCGGCGGCCGCCCCACCGGCTGGGACTTCCTGGCGCCGGCGCTGCTGGCGGCCAGCGGCACCTTCGCGGTGTGGTGCGCGGGCGGCCTGGAGACCCAGATGTTCGCCCTGCTCACGCTGCTCGGGGCGTACCTGTACATCGGCGAGCACCGGGGAAGGTTCCGCTGGCGCCTGTCGGGGCTGGTGTTCGCCCTGGCCGCCATGACCCGCCCCGAGGGGCTGCTGCTCATGGGGCTCACCGGCCTGCACTGGGTGGGCGCCACCGTCATCGGGCAGCGCCGGCTGCTGCCCCGCCGCGGCGATGTGGCCTGGGTGCTCGGCTTCCTGCTGCCCTTCGGGCTGTTCTTCGCCTGGCGCTACAGCTACTACGGCTGGCCCTTCCCCAACACCTACTACATCAAGGCCGGCGACGGCGCCTCGGCCAGCGTCACCAAGTGGGGCCTGCCTTACCTGTGGGACTTCATCAAGGACAACCGGCTCTACGTGCTGCCGGCGCTGGTGCCGCTGTTCTGGCCCCGGTCATGCCGGCACAGCGGGGAGGACAACGGCGTGGGCCCGCGCTTCTTCTGGTCCTACGTGGGCCTGATCACCGTCAGCTACTGCGCCTACGTCACCTCGGTGGGCGGCGACTTCATGGCGATGGGTCGCTTCTTCCTGCCGGTGCTGCCCTTCGTGATGCTCTTCGTCCAGGAGGGCCTGCGCGAAGCCATGGAGCGCCCACGGGGCGGCAGGGCGCCGGACCAGTGGCGGCCGATCCCCGCCCTGGTGGTCGGCGCGCTGCTGGTGGCGGCGGTGGGCTACAACAGCAAGCTGCTGCACACCGACCAGCAGAAGCTCGGCTACTACCGCTGGGGCCTCGACACGGTGGGCTACCTGCGCAAGTTCGCCGACGACCGGATCCTGATCGGCACCTGGCTGCGGCACAACGTCCCGAAGGACACCTACCTCGCCGTGGGCGGCGCCGGAGCCATCGTCTACGCCAGCCGGCTCAAGTCCCTGGACACCTACGGGCTGAACGACGCGTACATCGCCCACGAGACCCCCAAGACCGGCGACCGCCCGGGCCACGGCAAGACCGCCCCGCTGGACTACCTGCTGGAGCAGAAGCCGGACCTGATGTGCCACGAGGCCAAGCACTTCGACTGGCCCTACCGGCCCAACCCCGACGAGGAGCGCATGTGGCGCGACCGGGGCTACCACTGGGTCTGCATCAAGCCCAACCGCATCGACCCGGACCTCTTCCCGCCGGAGCTGCCCCGGGGCTACACCATGAGGCCGTCGCACTACTGCTGCCTCAAGCGCGTCGACCGCGCCATCGGCCCGTGGCCGGCGCTGGTGGAGGGGTAGCGGCGTGAGCGTCAACGCACAGCAGGACCCCAACGCGCGCCGCGCTCCGCCGGCCTGGGTCTCCATCGGCGCCCTGGTGGGCGCTGCCGCCGGGCTGTACCACCTGGGCCTGCTGTACTACATCTTCCTCGGCAGGCTGACCTACCCGCTGGACGTGGAGTGGATGGAGGGCGGCATGCTGTGCCACGCCCTGCGGCTGATGGAGGGCAAGGCGCTGTACGCCCCCCCGTCGGCGGAGTTCATCTCCTACCTGTACACGCCGATGTACGCGGTGGTGCTGGCTGCCCTGGGCAAGGTCGTGGGGCTCTCCTACACCCTCGGGCGGGCGGTCTCCATCCTCGCCTTCACGGGCGTGCTGGCGCTGCTCTTCAGGGCCATCCAGCGCCAGACCGGCGGGGGATGGCGCGGCGCCCTGTGGGGGCTGTGCGGCGCGGGCGTGGCCGCGTCGTCGTTCCAGCACACCTACGGCTGGTTCGACCTGGTGCGCAACGACTCGCTCTACCTGCTGCTGGTCACCGCCTTCCTCTACCTGCTCATCTTCCACGCCCGGCGCAGCTGGCCCGCCCTGGCGCTGGCCGGGGTGCTGGCCGGCGTGGCGTTTTTGACCAAGCAGACCGCGTCCATGTTCATCATCTTCAGCGGGGCGGCGTTCCTGTTCGTCAACTGGCGCCGGCTGCCGGTCTACGTGGCCATCGTGGGGGTGGTGGCAGGGGGCACCGTGCTGATCTGGAACCACACCTCCGACGGCTGGTTCTGGAAGTACATCTACGAGATGCACCAGGGCCACGACTTCTACTGGGACCGGATCTGGCCGGTGACCGAGAAGAAGCTGCTGGAGTTCTTCCCGGTGGTGGGGGCGGTGCTCGGCGTCTGGCTGCTGGCCGCGCCGGTGACCTGGGGCCTACGCCGGCGCGTGCCGGGGCGCACCCTGTACTGGTTCATGGTGGCCCTGTGCGGCGTGGGTATCTCGGCGGTGGGATACGCCACCCAGTGGGCGTCGTTCAACGCGTTCATCCCGGGGCTGCTGTTCCCCGGCGCCTTCGCCGCGCTGGCCGCCGGCGATCTGACGCGGGCGGTGGCGGGGCAGGAGCGGCGCCTGTGGCGCTCCATCCTGGCGTGCCTCACCGGGCTGGTCCTGGGCGGCGCGCTGGCCGGGCAGCTGTACTGGCAACGTTACGAGGCCGAGGACCACCTGCCCGACGAGCGGGACCGCAAGACCGGCGCCGAGCTGCTCCAGCGGCTGTCGCGCATTCAGGGCGAGATCCTGATGCCGTACCACCCGTTCTATCCCTACCTGGTGGGCAAGCGGCCCTCCTACCCCCAGATGGGGATCAACGACGTGACCCGGGCCGGGTTCAGCTTCCCCCAGGACATCATCGACCGGGTTGACCGGCGCGCATACGCCGCGGTGATCCTCGACAACCCGCCCGCCGGCCGCTACGACTTCGTGCTCGGCCAGTACAAGCTGGGCCACTACTTCCCGTGGAAGTCGGTGCCGCGGCCCATCACCGGCTACAAGGTCAAGCCGACCTACCTCTACGTGCCCCGGGGCAGGGAGCCGGCGCCGCAGGGGACCCGCCGCGTGTTCGACTTCGAGGCGTCCAACTTCAAGGGATGGACCGTTGAGGGCGAGGCGTTCTCCAACCAGCCCGCCGCCGGCCCGGTGTGGGGCCAGGGGCCGGTGGGGCCTTACGAGGGGGAGCGGCTGGCCAACTCATTTCACGGCGGGGACACCGCACAGGGCAGGCTGCTGTCGCCGCCCTTCCTGGTGGACCGGCCTTTCATCAGCTACCGCATCGGCGGGGGCAACCAGCAGGGCGCCCTGGACATGCTGCTCAAGGTGGACGGCAAAGTGATCCATCGTGACAGCGGCACCAACTCGGATATCATGCAGCAGCGTCGAGTGGATGTGCGGGCGCACCGCGGAAAACAGATGGTGCTCGAGCTGTCGGATCGCGCCACGGGGCCGTGGGGGCACCTGCTCTTTGACGAGCTGAGGCTGGAGGACAAGTGACCGGGCAGGAGGAGCACCGAGGCGCCAGCCGGCGCCGGTTCTGGGCCAGGCCGGGGTTCTGGATAAACCTGGCGGTGGTGGCGGTGTTCTTCGCCGGCGCCGCGGGGATCCAGCGCTGGCGCGCAGCGCAGTTCGAGGGGTGGGGCCTCTCCGCGGTGTACTACGAGGGGAGCGACTTCTCGGGCAAGGTGTGGCGCCGCGGCGTGGAGCCGTTCATCGACTACTCGGACAAGACCGACGCGCACTTCAAGAAGGGGGTCTTCTCGGTGGAGTGGAGCGGCAGCATCTTCCTGCCCCGGACCGGCCGCTACAGCTTCGCCACCGAGTCGGACGACGGCTCCTGGGTGGAGCTGGACGGGCGGGTGATCGTGGATAACGGCGGCACCCACGGCCCCCGCAAGCGCGAGACCGCGCACATGCTTCAGGCGGGGCTGTACAGCTTCAAGGTGCGCTACTTCCAGGCGGGCGTTGGCGCCAAGATGCGCCTGTTCTGGAGCCCGGCGGGGCGCCGGGGGGGCCCGGAGTACATCCCGCCCACGCTGCTCTTTCCGGTCTCGCCGAGCCAGGCGGACCACAACAAGGCCTCGCCCATCCCGCCGCGCGACTGGCCCGCGCTGCTGATGCTGATCCTGCTGGCCACCGCCGCCGCGCTGCTGCTGCTGCGCGGGCCGCTGAGGCGGGGCGCGGCAGCCGTCTTCGGCACGCGGCAGGGGCGCATCGACCTGGTGGTGTTCCTGCTGCTGTTCGTGGGCGCCCTGTCGGTGCGCGCCTGGGACCTGCACGAGGCCGGGCGCACCTGGGACGAGGATGTCTACTGGGCCGCGGGCCGCAACTATGTGCAGAACCTGCTGGCCGCAGACTGGCGGGCCGAGTCGTGGCAGTGGAACAACGAGCACCCCGGGCTGGGCAAGTGGCTCTACGGCCCCGGCACCCTGGTCACCGAGGCGTTCACCGCCGCGCGCATGATCAGCGCCCTGGTGGGGGCCCTGACCTGCGCGCTGCTCTTTCTGGCAGGGAGGGACCTGATCAGCCGCCGGGTCGGCATCATCGGGGCCTGCCTGGCGGCGGTGATGCCCCACATCATCGCGCACCACAAGATCATCGGCCTGGAGACGCCCACCGGGCTGCTCTACCTGCTCACCATCTGGTTCTTCTTCCGCGGGCTGCGGCGGGAGGGCAACTCCGGCTACCATGTGGCCGCGGCCCTGAGCGCCGGGCTGCTGGTGGCCACCCGGGTGAGCAACATCTCGGTGGTGGTGGTGCTGCTGTTCCTGTACCTCGGGGTCAACATGCGCGGCATCCTGCGGCGCGGCCGCTTCCCGATGCCGGTCACCCTCGGGCTAGCGCCCGCAGTGGCGCTGATCTCCTTCTTCCTTGTCTGGCCTTACCTGTGGGAGAACCCGATGATGCACCTGGGCGAGATGCTGGTGCACTGGGAGCCGGACAAGTACCTCGAGTGGTTCTTCGGCAAGAAGCAGAAGCCGACCTGGTACTACTTCCCGCTCTACTTCTCGGTGACCACCCCCGTGGCGGTGCTGGCAGCGTGGTTCGTCTCCCTGGCGCGCATCGGCGTCATCCGCGACCGGGGCCACCTGACCCTGCTGCTCTGGTACCTGGCGCCGTTCATCGTGATGTTCTCGCCCCTGGCCCGGGACGGCGTGCGTTACCTGCTGCCGTCGCTGCTTGCGACCTGCCTCATGGCCGCCGCGGGCCTGGACTGGCTGGCGGCGGGCGTGGCGCGGGTGGCGCGCAAGCAGGGGGCGCGCACCGCGGTGGCGGCCTTCGGCGGCGCGGGCCTGACCCTCTACATGTTCTACTGCGGCAGCACCGTGCACCCTTACTACCTCGACTACTACAACGAGGCCTCGGGCGGCCCGGCGCGCGTCGCCAGGAACCACACCTTCGAGATCGGCTGGTGGGGCGAGGGGATCAAGGAGGCGTGCGACTACATCGGCCGCGTGGCGCCCGAGGGCGCCAGGGTTTGGGGCTACGTGCACCCGACCCATGTCATCGCCCTGCGCGATGATCTCAAGCGCGTGGACGGCCCGGGGGAGGCCGACTACGTCATGTTCAACGACCTGTTCAACACCCGGCCCGAGATGCCCGAACACCATGTCGTTCACGTGGTGCGAGCAGCGGGCGCGCCGCTGGTCTGGATCTATCAGCGGAACGACCGCCGGGGCCGATAGCACCTGCAAGGAGCCCAAGACCATGAGCGAACAGCTGAGAGCAGACGTCAACCGGATCTGGCCCGAGATCGAGTGGATCCAGGACGCGGACCTGAGGGAGAAGACCACGCAGGTCTGGATGGCCGCGCTGGAGCGTAGCCCGCTCACCGCCGACGACCTCGAGTCCATCCCGTTCACCTTGTTGGCCGAGGACGCCAGGACGGTCTCCTTCATGGCCCACAAGCGCAGCGTGGTGCACATCAGCCGCGACGCAGCCCTGAAGATGAAGGAGTTCTACGGCGACGCCCTGCCCATCCACATGGACACCCTCATCGCCGGGGCGATCCTCATCGACGTGGGCAAGCTGCTGGAGTACGAGCTGGTGGACGGCAAGGCCAAGCAGAGCAAGCGTGGCGCCTACATCCGCCACCCGTTCAGCGGCGTCTACCTGACCATGGAGTTCGGCCTGCCCGACGCGGTGAGCCACATGGTGGGCACCCACGCCAAGGAGGGGAGCCTGGGCAAGCGCACGGTGGAGTCGCAGATCGTGCACCACGCCGACTTCATGACCTTCGAGCCGTTCGTGGAGCGGCTGTAGCAGGGGATGCGGCGGCGCCGGGTCAGGCGGGCGCCACCTCGCAGGGGAAGAAGATCCTGATGGTGGCGCCTTCCCCGGGCGCGCTCTCCGCCAGGGCGTGCCCGCCGTGGCGCGATGCGATGGAGTAGACCGTCGCCAGGCCGAGGCCGGTGCCCTCGCCCTTGGCCTTGGTGGTGAAGAACGGCTCGAACACCTTGAGCCGGATCTCCTCGGACATGCCGGGCCCGCTGTCACGTACCGAGATCACGATGAACTCACCGGTTGAGAAGGGGACATCCAGGCCGAGGCTCGGGTCGAGCCGGATCTTCTCCACCACCACGTGGATCTTGCCGCTGCCGTTCATGGCGTCGCGGGCGTTGATCAGCAGGTTCATCACCGCCTGGTGAACCTGGCCGGCGTCTCCTGTCAAATAGAGCCCGGGGGTGATGTCGGTGATGATCTCGACCCCGTCCTCGAAGGTCTCCTGGCACAGCGCCACCGCCTCCTGGGTCACGGCGCCGAAGTCCACCGGCAGGTTGGTGCCCTCGCTGGGGCTGGCGAAGGTGAGCAGCCGCTCGATGAGCTCCCGCGAGCGGTCGGACGCCTCCTGCATCCGGTCCAGGTGTCGGGTGAGGTCCGTCGAAGAGAGCCTGCCCGTGGCCACCAGCTCGCCGCTGCCCTGGGCCAGCCGCATCATGTCCACCGTGGAGAAGATCACCGCCAGCATGTTCTTGAAGTCGTGGGCCACCTCGCCCGCCAGGGCGCCCATGGCCTGCATCTTCTGCAGCTGGAGCACCTGGTCCTCCAGCTGATCCTGGTGCGAAAAGACGAACAGCGCCTCGTCGGCCAGCTGGATCCGATCGCCGAAGTGGATCTCGACGCTGCTCTTTACCTCCAGCCCGTTGACGAAGGTGCCGTTGGAGCTGCCCAGGTCCTCGAGCATCCAAACGCCTGTGCGGGTCCGCTCCAGGGCCGCGTGCTGCCGGGAGACATCGGGGGAGTTGATGGCGATGGCCACGGAGTCGTCTCGCCCCAGCACCATGCGTCTGCCGTTGAGGTTCTGGACCTTCCCGGCCAGCGGGCCGGCGAGGCCCACAAGCCTGGCCTGCAGGGAGGGACGCCTGATGTCCCGGGTGATGGTCTTGCCTGAATGGTAGCGATCTGATGCCAAGGGTTCCCCTCCGGTTCGGCGTGCCAGGGCAGATATTGTATGTCACCTGGCAGGGTGGGGCGCAAGGCGCGGGCGGCGGTTTCCGGGCCTCGTGCGGGCAAATTCCTTGACTTTATCCCTGTTCAATTACGTAATATAAATTACCGATAATTGGCATCCGGTAAGCGACCCATGAAGAGCAACCTGCACATGCTTCCGGCAATCCTGGCGCTGCTGCTGTGCTCCGCCCAGGCGGGCGCCGTGACCAGCTCGTACGAGCCCGAGCGCCTGGTTGCTGGCAAGACCCCCACCGCCCGCGTCCTGGTCAGGGGGCTGCCTGGAAAGGGGGCCATCGAGGTCCTCGTAAATGTCGGGCAGGTCTCCGGAATTTCGATGGAAGGCAACAATGTCCGCTTCAAGTACACCTTGCCCAGCGGGCCGATGCCCCGCATGGCCTGCGTGCTGCTCTGGCGCAAGGGCGGCGAGGGCGCAGCGGCCATCCGCATGCCCATCTTCGGCGAGGCCCTGGTGCCCATCGAGACCGCGCCTCGCGCCAGGGTTCGGGTGCGCGTGGGAAAGAAGCAGCATGGGCCTTTCAAGAGCGGCCGAAAGGGCAAGCTCGAGGTCCCGCTGATGGTCCCGCCCGGTATCGCCCACGTGGATGTGGAGTCCACCGCGCGGACCGGGCTCAAGACCACCAAGTCGGTGGGCATCGAGCGGCCCGCCTACCCTCAGGTGGTGCTCATGGCCCGGGAGGTGATGGGCAAAGATGGCGAGGCGCGGGTGCACGTGCTGGCGGCGATGGCTGAGCAGGGGAGAGGGAAGCTGCTGCTGGAGGCGGGGTCACCTGGCAGCAAACCCCGGCGGGTGGCGCTCAGGCCGCTGCGCACGGGCGCGCTCCGCGCCGTGCTGGGGCCGGTTCCCTTCGGCGGGCCGCGGCGTATGGTGGTGCGGGTATGGACCGACGGCGCGCCGGACTCGGGGCGCGTCAAGGAGCTGGACGTCACGCCAGGGCCGGACTACGCCGGCATGGCGCGGGTGGCCCTGGCTCAGCGCAACGCGCGGATCATCCTCTGGTCGGGGGTGGGGCTCACAGCCGGGCTGATGGTGGCAGGGGTGGTGACCGGGCAGCTCGCTTCCGACAGGAGCGGTGAGTACCGGGATCTGGACACGCCCCTCGACCGACGCGTCGCGCTCAACGACCAGGCCTCGTCCCTGTCGTCGGCCTCCATCGGCCTGTTCGCGGCCGGCGGCGCCGTTGCCGTGGGCACCGCGCTTTACTACTGGTTCGGGTATCGTGGCGCCATGGAGCTCAGGGCCGGCGCTGCCCCCATTGACGGGGGCGTGGCCGCTTCCGTTGGAGGACGATTCTGATGCGCGTTCATTGCCTGATGATCAGCTGTGCCCTGGCGCTGTCCATGGGCGCGGGCGGGTGCTGGGACTGGTCGCGCCCCGAGGTGCTGATGGAGGGCGACGGTGGCCCGGATTTCGGCGGCGGCGGAGGAGAGGCAGGCGGCCCGGATCTTGACAAGGCGCGGGACCAGAAAGCGCCCGTGCCCGACGGGACGGCGCCAAAGCCCGACAAGAACGCCCCTCCGCCTGACCAGGCTCCGCCCAAGCCGGACAAGAAGGTGCCGAAGCTGGATCAAAAGGCGTCCAAGCCGGACAAGAAGGTCCCAAAGCCGGACCAGAAGGTCCCTCCGCCTGACCAGGCTCCGCCCAAGCCGGACAAGAAGGTCCCTCCGCCTGACCAGGCTCCGCCCAAGCCGGACAAGAAGGTCTGGCTCGACGCGGCGCCGCTGCCGGACAAGAAGATCATCCCGGACAAGCCCCCGCCCAAGCCGGACCTGCCCCAGCTGCTGGTCAACGGCAAGCCGTGCACCTCGGGCAGCCAGTGCCAGACCGGCCGCTGCGTGGACAAGGTGTGCTGCAACGTCAGCTGCACCGTTCCCTGCAAGGCATGCAATTTGCCGGGCAAGGAGGGCACCTGCCTGTACATCGCGGCCGGCCAGGACCCGGACAACGAGTGCAGCGCCACCTCGCCCGGCACCTGCGGCCAGGACGGCGCCTGCGACGGCAAGGGAAAGTGCCGGCTGCACGCCAAGGGGACCCAGTGCAAGACGGGCCAGTGCAGCAGCTTCAACGGCAAGATCCTCGGCCTCACCCAGTGCGACGGCGCGGGGAGCTGCAACGTCGTCACCAGCATCAGCTGCGCGCCCTTCAGCTGCGATACCACCACCCACAAGTGCTTCACTTCGTGCAGCAAGAGCAAGCACTGCCCCGGCTACTACGGCTGCAACAAGGCCACCGGCAAGTGCTACACCACCTGCACCAATGACAACCAGTGCAACGGCAACGGGGAGTGCGAAAAGGGCAAGTGCGTCGAGGATTGATCCAGGCGGTTCATCTGGGCAGGCAACTGGTGGTACCGTAGGCTGATTCCATTACTGGCCAGGCCCGAGCTTCGTTGACCAAAGAGTGCCCAAAATGCAAGGAGCAGTACGCTGCCGACGTGGCGGTCTGCCCCGACTGCAAGCGGCTGCTGCACGAGCCCGGGGTCGACCCGAAGAAGGCGGACACCATCCCCCGGGAGATGCAGGCCACCCTGGTCAAGACCTTCCGAAAGGGCGGGGGGACCACAGGCGGCGGGAGCGGAGAGGACAACCCGCCGCTGGAGCCCGGCACCGTCATCGGCTCCTACCGGCTCGAGGAGCTCATCGGCAAGGGCGGCATGGGGGAGGTGTACGCCGCCACGCACACCACCCTGGGGCGGCGGTTCGCGCTCAAGCTGCTGCGCAACAGCACCAAGTGGCAGCGCGAGGCGGTGCAGCGCTTCTACCTCGAGGCGCGCGCGGCCAGCCAGGTGCAGCACCCGAACATCGTCTCCATCACCGACTTCATCGAGAGCGAGGAGGGCGAGTTCTGCTACGTGATGGAGTACCTCGAGGGCGAACCCCTGGACAGGCTGGTGAAGCAGGGCGCGCCGCCGCTTGTAGATACCCTGGAGATCTCCGCCCAGATCGCCGAGGGGCTCGAGGCGCTGCACGAGGCCGGCGTGATCCACCGGGACCTGAAGCCGGGCAACGTCTTCCTGGTCAAGCGCGAGGGCCAGGGCGTCCAGGTCAAGCTGCTCGACTTCGGCATCATCAAGCTGAGCGAGGAATCAGAGCTGCCCGAGGCGGACTTCAAGGCCACCGCCCAGATGCGCATCATGGGCACGCCCGATTACATGTCCCCGGAGCAGATCACCGCGCCGGACCTGCTGGACCGGCGCACCGACATCTACTCCCTCGGCGTGATCATGTACGAGCTGGTGACGGGGCGCCGTCCGATCATGGGCATCTCCCTGGAGCACATGCTGCACAACGTGGTCAACTTCCAGCCCATCACTCCCTCCGATGCGGTGGGCGCGCCGGTGACCCGCCCGCTGGAGCAGCTGATCATGCGCTGCCTGGCCAAGGACCCGGGGGAGCGGCCGGCGAGGGCAAGCGATGTGGCCGCGGTGCTGCGCCAGGGGCAGGCAGCCCTGGAGGTGGCGCGGCAGCCTCCTCCGCCGGAGCCGAAGCCCAGGCCGCGCACAGACCGCCGGCTGTTGTTGCTGGTGCTGCTGCTCTGGGCGGTGGTGGCATTTGGCGCGGTGAGGGCCATTTTCTGGAAAGGCCCGAAGGAGGCCACGGGGCCGCCGCCCACTGCCGCCGCCACCCAGGAGGCGCCCATCGCCACCCTGGCGCGCATGTGGAACGAGGTCTCCCGGCGGCCGCGGCAGGGTACCGACTTCGCCGCAGCCAGGGAGAAGATGGACCTCTACCGCCTCGACGCCGTGAAGACGGGCGCCGGGGCCGGCGCCGAGGTGCGGTTCCGCAGCGGCGCCGTCATGAGCGTTGGGGAGCGCTCGGTGGTGCTCATCGAGGAGCATGACCCGAAGGGGCCCGCCTCGGGGCCGGTGGCGCGGCTCTCGGCTGGCGCCCTTCGAGGCGAGCTGAAGGGCGGCAAGACGCTGCACCTCTACACGCCGGCCGGGAGGCTGGTGAAGCTGACGCCGGAAGGGGAGGGGCCGGTCAAGTACCGCATCACCACCCGCGAGGACGGCTCGGTTGAGGTGGCCTTGCTGGGAGGCAGAGCGCGGGTGCGAACCAGCAGCAAGGAGGTGGGCCTGACCCACGGAGAGGCCACGGACGTGCTGCTGGACGAGCCGGGCGCGCCGGTGAAGCTGCCCGCGTTCCCGGAGCTGCAGGAGCCCGGGCCGGATCGCACGGTCACCGGTCCGGAGGTGGCCTTCGTCTGGAGCGAGGCAGACGGCGCGGCCAGCTACCGGCTGCAGATCGGCCAGGGCACGGTGTTCCAGGACCTGGTGGAGGACCGGTACCTGGAGCTGAACACCCTGGTCACCGAGGAGCTCCCGCCGGGGAAATACTCCTGGCGCGTGGCCGGCGTGGACGACAGCGGTCGCGAGGGTGAGTTCGGCTTCGCGCGCCGGTTCACTGTGGCAGCCTCCACCGGGGCAGACGCCGGCCCGGGCGATCCTGGCGACGCGGGCGCCGCGGCCCCTGCGAAGGCCGCGTTCCGGGCGTCGCCATCCCGCGGGAGGAAGTACCGCACCGCCAGCACCCTCAGCGTGGCCTTCCGCTGGAGCGGTGGGACGCCGCCGTACCGGCTCGTGCTGTCGCGGCGGGTTTCACTCAAGCCGCCCATCGCGGCCATCAGGCAGCTGCCCGGCCCGTCGGTGACCATCAAGCGGTTGTCGCCTGGCACCTACTACTGGCAGCTCTTCTCCGGGGACGATGACAGCACCCCGCGGCCGCTCATGCGGCCACGGCGGCTGGTGATAGAGCAGTTGAAGCCGCCCCGGCTGGAGGTTCCCGGCATCAAGTGGGGGACCAAGAAGTGACCACCACCCGGCTCAGAAAGCTGGCCGCCCGGGCGGCCCTGCTGGCGCTGGTGGCCTCGGCCTGCGGGGGACCGTCGGCTCCCACCACCGGGGCAGCCTCGCGGCCGGAGGCGCCGCGGCCCGACCCCGCGGGCAGCATGGCGGCCGTCCTCATCCGCTGCCATCCCCCGGACGCGGATCTGCGCGTGGACGGCGGGCCGCCCGGGCCGGTCTCCGGCGTCGGCGAGGGCGGCAAGCTGCTGCTGCCCCCCGGAGTCCACCGGTTCGAGTTCGGCAAGGCGGGGTACCGCACCTTCCGCATCGAGCTCGACCTGAAGGTGGGGGAAGAGAAGCTTGAGGTGAACCTGGAGCTGCTGCCCCGGGAGAGATCAGGACCCTGAGGATGCCACCACCTGCTGGATCTGGTCGTAGCGCACGGAGCGGTTGCGGCCCGTCTCCTTGGCGGTGTACAGGGCCTGGTCCGCGCGCTCGATCAGGGCGGGCTTCTCGGTGCCGTCGTCGGGGTAGGAGGCCACGCCGAGGGACAGGGTGACCCGGAAGGGCCCCTGGTCGGAGCTCATGAGCTGGGCCGCCACCTCCTTGCGCACGCGCTCGCACAGCAGCATGGCGCCCTTGGCGTCCGTCTCCTCGAGCACCATGACGAACTCCTCGCCGCCGTAGCGCGCCACCACGTCCACCTTGCGCACCTGGCTGGCCAGGACCTGCGCCATGCGGCGCAGCACCGCGTCTCCCACCGGGTGGCCGTAGGTGTCGTTGACGTTCTTGAACTTGTCGATGTCGGTGAGCACCACGGACAGCGGCTTGCTGGTGCGCTCGGCGCGGGCCAGCATCTCGGTCAGGCGGTTCTGGAAGGTCCGGTGGTTCGGCAGGCCGGTGAGCCCGTCGGTGGTGGCCATCTCCTCCATGCGTTTGTACATCTTGGCGTTCTCGACGGAGACAGCCACCTGGTTGGTGATGACGCCCAGCATCTCGCGGGCAGCCCCGGAGAAGGCCCAGCGGTGGCGGCTGGCCAGCACGAAGGTGCCGATGGCCTCGTCCTTGACCACCAGCGGCAGCACCAGGATGGAGGCCATGCCCTTGAGCCGCAGCCGCTTGGTGAACACCATGGTGTCCCGTTCGCGAACCTCGGCGCCGGCGGGCAGCGGGTAGCGGTTCTTGACCACCGACGAGACGAGGCCGGTGTTGCTGCCGAAGCTGACCCCCTCGTAGCGGTCGTTGCCGTCCTCGCAGCGCACGCGGCAGATGACGTGGCGGCGGGTGCTCGGGTCGTACAGGGTCAGGGCGCCGAAGTCGAAGTTGGCGATCTCCTCGGCCGCGGCGAAGGCGGTGTCGTAAACCTCGGAGAGGGTGAGCGCGGTGTTCAGCTTGCTCGAGGCGCGGTAGAAGCGCTCGTGCTCGTACTTGGACCGCTCCACCGCCGTGAGCACGCGCTCGGTCTGGATGGAGCGCAGGATGGCCATCGCGGCCTCCTGCAGCACCCGCTCGTCGCGCGGGGAGAACGGCTCGTCGGCGCGGCGGTCGGCGCACAGCACGCCCCGCAGGTGGCCGTCCTCGAGCACCGGCACCCCGGCGAACACCGCCACCTCCTCCGGGCCGTCGTAGTAGGGGATGCCGCGGGTGCCCCGGGGCGGGCGGCGCAGGTTGAGCAGGATGCGGTTCTTGACCACGTTGCCCAGCAGCCCGGCGCGGGAGGGCACGGGGATCGGGCGCACCATATGGCTGTCAGAGACCATCTCCTTGACCTGCAGGCGCTCGCCGGTCTGGTCGAGCCAGAGCAGCACGCAGGTCTGCAGGTCGAGGGCCTCCTTGAGGATGGTGAGCAGAGAGTTCATGTCCTGGTGCACCGCCGCCACGGCGCCGCGTGTCAGCTTCAGCTCGTCGGCGGCGCGGTCCCGGGCGCCCTGGGAGGAGAGGCTGGAGCTGATCAGGCGGAAGTCCCGCGCCTCATCGCGCATGGTGCGCAGCTCGTCCTTGAGCCGCTGTCGATGCTCCCGCCGACGGCGCGCGACCTCCAGCCGCAGGAAGACCAGCCCGGCAGAGGCGAACGCGAGGATGTACATGCCCTGGATGAGCAGCGGCTGCAGGTCGCCGCGCAGGGCGCTGTCCGCGTGGTGCAGCAGGGTCTGCAGCCCCAGGGCCAGCCCGGTGATGGCGGCGCCGACCCGGGCGCGGTTGAAGCCCACGAGCAGCGCGATGGCGAGGTACAGCACGGGCTGCAGCCAGGACTCGGGCCCGCCTGTGGCCTGCAGCACCACGTAGACCGCGCAGAGCACCAGCAGCCCGCGCTCCACGGCGAGGAGCGCCTCCCGGTGGGGGTGGTCCCGCTCGTCCGACGCGCGCCTGGTGAGCAGGCGGACCGGCAGGGCCAGCGCCAGCATGGCCGCCACGGAGAGCGGGAGCCAGCGCGCGGTCTCCAGGGTCAGGCCGTGAAACGCGCGCTGGTACAGCAGCGCCGCCGCGGCAGCGCTCACCAGCAAGGCGTAGCGCGGAGCGACCAGGCGGCGGAGGTGGTAGAGCGCTCTGGCGATGATCAGCCGCATGCGCTCACTCGAACAGGAAGACGATGTCCTCGGGACGGACCATCCCGAGCTCGTCGCGGGCCACGCGCTCGATGGCGCCGCGGTCCTTGCGCAGGCTGTTTACCTGCCGTTGCAGGTCCCGGTTCTCCTGTCGCAGCTCCTCGTTCTTCTGCTCCAGCGAGCTCAGGTCCTGCTCGAGGCGCAGGGCCTGGGCGATGCCGTCGGGGCCGAAGGCAGAGAAGGGCAGGTACCCCAGGGCCACGGCGAGGGCCGCTGCCAGGGTGAGCCGGAATATCCATCTAAGGGCGCGTCTCATAAAATCCTCGAGCTTCGATTATTGGGGGGGGGGATCTACGGGGCAAAAAAATATTGGGCTGGATGTAGATCCCCCCGCTGATTATTTGGCGTTCTGTAATGGCCCCTACCAAACAGGGGCACCGGTCGCACCGGCCAGCAAAAGGCGGTATTGTTCTGGCCATGGCCGAGACCGATCCGCGGGAGGAGTTGACCGACCTGGTCCGGGCGTTCCGCACCCACCTGGAGTGGCTCAGGAGCCACGGGGTGCGTGGCGTGCCGGTGGGGCAGGATGCGCCCGCCGAGCCGCTGGTCCTGCGGCCGGCGCCCGCCCCGGCGCCCGGCGCCCCCCCCCCCCCCCCCCCCCCCCCCCCCCCCCCCCCCCCCCCCCC
>CAZEFW010000017.1:0-15431 GCA_964511535.1 uncultured Myxococcales bacterium
ATGTTCTTCCGCCTGGCTGCGCCAGGCTAGTGCCGACGGCCGCTACAGCGCCGTCGGCATTTTATCGTTTTGTCATTTCGTCGTTCTGTCATTCTGTCATTTGCATGATCGAATCTCCCCACAACCTCCCTGGCCGCCCCCTGGCCCGGGACGAAGTCTTCAACTTCAGCTGCCACCCTGCCGTGGCGTGCTTCAACACCTGCTGCAGGGACAAGCGGCTGCCGCTGCTGCCTTACGACGCGCTCCGGCTCCGTCGGGCGCTGGACATCGACTCGGCGACGCTGCTCGAGCGCCACGTGCTGCTGGAGCAGGACCCCACGTCAGGCTGGCCCGCCCTGCGGCTGAACCTGCGCCAGGACGGGCGCTGTCCATTCGTGGGTCCCGACGGCTGCACCGTCTACGACCACAGGCCCACTTGCTGCCGGGTCTACCCCCTGGCCCGGGCGGTGCGCCCTGCCCCGGGCGGCGGCTTCGAGGAGGTGTTCCTCGCCGGCGAAACGCCGGGGTGCCTCGGCTGGGACGAGCCGACGCCCATGACCGTCGAGCGCTGGATCGAGCAGCAGGGCCTCGCACCGTACCAGCGCGCCAACAACCGGATGCCCGAGCTGCTGCTCCACCCCCGCCGGCGCCGCCCCATGGAGCTGGATCAGCGACAGACCCACGGCTTCCTGCTCGGCCTGTACAACCTGGACCCGTTCCGGCAGCTCGTCGGCCAGCCCGGCTTCGCCGAGCGGTTCCAGCTCTCGCCGCGCGCCCTGGAGCAACCCCTGGCCAGCGATGAGCAGCTGCTCTCCTTCGGGCTCGACTGGCTCATCAGCCAGTTCTTCGGCCATGAGTAGCCGGGCAAGGGGCTGGCGCGCCAGCGATCGGCGGGTAAGGTAAGGGCACACCAGGCCCATGTTCATCCACACCCTCAGGCAGGAGTACGAAGCCAACCAGCAGACCCTCGGGCGCTTGGCGCGCTGGGCAGAGGCGCACCTCGCCTCGCTGCTGGACGATCCAGCCCTCGACCTGCACCAGGTGTCCGCCCGGGTCAAGACCGAGGCGAGCCTGCTGGCCAAGGCCACCCGCCCCGACCGCATCTACGCCAATGTCCTGGACGTAACCGACCTGGTGGGCGTGCGCGTGACCACATACTTCGAGGACGGCATCGCCCGCATCCAGCGCCTCATCGAGGACCGGTTCGAGGTGGACTACCGCCACTCCATGGACAAGGGCGAGGGCCTCGGGGCATCGCGGTTCGGCTACCGCTCCGTTCACGTCGTCTGCCTGGCGCCCGACATGTTCAGCTGGCAGGGCGAGGGCGGGCCGGGGCCCATCCCGTTCGAGATTCAGATCCGCACCGTGCTGCAGCATGCGTGGGCCCAGATCGAGCATGACCTCGGCTACAAGACGGCCGAGGCCGTGCCCCAGCGCATCCGCCGAAAGTTCTCCAGGCTGGCCAGCCTGCTGGAGATCGCGGACGAGGGATTCGTCCAGATCCGCTCGGAGCTGAGCCGCTACGAGGAGGCCGTTCGCCAGCGTGAGGGCGCGGACTGGCGCGAGCTGGATATCGACAAGGTCTCCCTCGGCCACATGGTGCGGCGCGGCCGGGTCATGGAGCTGGACCGGCGGCTCGCCCGGCTCATGGACCGCGAGCTGGTGGACGAGCCTTTTCATCAGGAGTACCTGGTGCGGGTCCTGCTGGCCTCCGGCCTGTCCACCCTGGAAGGCATCGAGCAGGCGTTCGCCCGGCTGGAGCCCGAGCTGCCAGGGTTCGTCGAGGCCTACTTCCGTTTCACCGAGGAGCAGTGGGACTTCGGCCCTCCGCGGGTGCGCAACATCCGCCGGGGCTACTGCCTGCTCTTCGTGGCGTACTTCCACCTGCTGCGCGCCGAGACGCCCGGCGTCCCTCGCCTGGAGGCGGCCACCCGGTTCCTGCAGATCACTGACCGAATGCCGCTGCCCGAGGCTCGCGAGGCCGCGCGCCGGCTGCTGTCGGCCTTCGGTGAGCGCTGAGCGGGACCCTGCCCACGGTGTGGTAGATTCCACCTCACATCGGATGAAGCTACTTGTCCTGAACTACGAGTTCCCTCCTCTGGGCGGCGGCGGCGGGAGCGTCACCCGCGACCTCTCCGCCGAGCTCGCGCGGGGCGGCCACGCCGTGGACATCGTCACCATGAGCTACCGGGGTTTGCCGGCGCGCGAGGAGCGGAGCGGATACCGGATCTTCAGGGTCCCCTCGTTCCGGCGGCGCCAGGCCACCTGCTCCATCCCCGAGATGGCGTCCTACGTGGCGGGGGCCGCGGGGTTCCTGCTCCGGCTCACCGCCCGCGAGCGTTACGACCTGGTGCACTGCCACTTCGCCATCCCCACCGGCCCGCTGGCGCTGATGCTCGCCCGGGTCCGGCGGCTGCCCTACGTGCTGACCTGCCATGGCTCGGACATCCCGGGCTACAACGCGGATCGGTTCACCCTGGCCCACCGGGTCACCCGCCCGCTGCTCAGGCCGATCCTGGAACAGGCCGCCGCGGTCTGCACGCCGTCCCGCTTCCTGCGGCGGCTCATCACCGACCAGGTGGGTGCGTACCCTGTCGAGGTGGTCCCCAACGGCCTCGACGTGGACGCGCTGCAGCCGCTGCCCAAGCGCCGCGCCATCCTGCTGGCGGGGAGGCTGCTGCCGCGCAAGGGCTTCCAGCATGTCCTGCAGGCGCTACAGGGCGTGACCGGCGACTTCGAGGTGCTCGTGGTGGGCGACGGGCCCATGCGGACCGAGCTGCGGCGACTCGCGGGCCTCCTGACGCTCCCGGTCACCTTCCACGGCTGGCTGGACAGCAGCAGCGCGGAGTTCAAGCGCCTGTACGGCGAGGCGGCCATCTTCTGCATGCCCTCCTCCGCCGAGTCGTTCGGCATGGTCTCCGCCGAGGCCATGTGCGCCGGCTGCGCCGTGATCGGAGCCGAGGCCGGCGCCACGCCGGAGGTGGTGGAGCATGATCGCACGGGCCTGCTGGTCCAGCCGGGCGATGTCAGCGGCCTCAGAGCCACCCTGGAGCGCCTGATGAGCGACGAGCCGCTCCGCCGCCGCCTGGGCCAGGCCGGCCGCGACCATGTCCTGCGCCACTTCGCCTGGCCCACCATCGCCCGCCAGTACCTCCACCACTTCCAGACTGCCACCTCCCAATAAAATGTCATATAGGGGGGTCTGACCCCACCACTTGACATTTTACCAATATGTCATATAGGGGGGTCTGACCCCTACACTTGACATTTTATCAATATGTCATATGGGTGGGTCGGCGGCATACTGGGGCGATGGATTCTGCGTGGATTTCTGCCGAGCGGTTCGAGGCCCTCACTGAATTCTTGCGGGTCCATGAGCCGCTCTGGCGGGAGCGGCCGTTTGTGGTGCGGCGCCCATCATGGGCCGTGGAGAATCCGGGGCTCGAGGGCTGGCTGTTAGGGCTGACTCCGGAGCAGGTCCAGCCCTTCGAGGATGAGCCCCGGGCGTTGCAACATGCCGCGCCGCCTGAGCTTGCTCGGATTGTCGAGCGAGCCCTGGCACTGTGCCGCGTGCCCGGGCTGGAGCTCGCCACCCCTGCACCGGATCTCACGCCGACCCTCGCCTGGGAGATGCCTGCTCGTAAGCGCGCCCAGGTCAGGGCCTTCGCCGCCGCCGCCGCAGAGGTGGTGCCCCGGGACCTGGCCGTGGTGGACTGGTGCGCTGGCAAGGGGTACCTCGGCCGGGCCCTCGCCGGCCTTCACGGCAGGGCCGTGACCTGCGTGGAGGCCCGCGCTGATCTGTGCCGCAAGGGCGCCGATCTGGATCGGCGAGCCGGCCTGGATGTCCGCTGGATCACCGCTGACAGCTCCAGCCCGAAGGCCCACGCGCTGATGAACCACGGCGCGGTGGTGGCCCTGCACGCCTGCGGAGCGCTCCACCGCGACCTGGCCCAAAGCGCCAGCCAGAGCGGCGCAGCGGCGCTGGTCATCGCCCCGTGCTGCTACCACCGCATGACCCCACGGCTGGCGCGGGAGGCGCGCCACGACAGCCCCAGGGGGATGTTGCCGCCTCCACCACGACGCCCGGCCTACGTACCCATGTCTCGCGCCGCCAGGCGGCTGGATCTCCAGCTGGACCAGCATGGCCTGCGCCTGCCCGCCTCCAGGGAGGTGGTGGCCCGCCCCCGCCAGGTGCGCATGCGTCACACCGAGCAGCTTTACCGCCTCGGCCTGGACCGCCTCATGCAGCGAGCAGCAGGCGCGGATCTCTACACGCCGATGCCGCCCTTCCCTGCACGCTGGATCCGGCTGCCATTTTCCGAGTTCGTCCGGGAAGTTAGCGATCAGTATGGGCTGGATCTTGCGACATCCGAAACGGATCCAGCTCTGCAGTACGCCCGGGACAGGCTCGCCCGGGCCCGGGCCCTGGGGCTGGTACGGGGGATCTTCCGCCGGGCGCTGGAGCTGTGGCTGGTGCTGGACATCGACCTCCTGCTGCAGGAGCAGGGCTACCACACCCGACTGCTGACCTTCTGTGCCGAGTCGGTCACCCCCCGTAACCTGCTCCTGGTGGCAACTCGATCATCCACCTACCCGATATGAAGCCACCCTGGCGGGCACCCTCTTTCGCCAACCCCCTGTAATTCATGGACTCCGATCTGGGCCTGGTTCTTGCAATATTTATTAAGGCACCGGAGAGAGCCATGAAAAGAAATCACGCCATCAGCTTCATCCTCACCCTCGGCCTGGCGGTCCTGCTCGGCGGATCCGCCGCTGCGCAGCCCCTGTGCCACGGCGCCCTGCGCTTGCGGGTCAACGACAAGGGCCTCGCCTTCATCGGCGAGCAGGTTCGGCCCCTGGTCCCCAAGTCGGTCGCCATCCCGGCCATCAAGAAGTCCGTGCTGGACTGGCCGGTGGCCAAGAGCGACGCCATCGTGGAGACCACCCTTCAGCCGGCGCAGATCAAGCTGCACGACCTGACCCTCTCCATCAGCGGCGACGCCCTCCAGGTGCGCGGCAAGGCGGACGTCTCCACCTCCGGTCCGGTCACCGTGCATAACGCCTACATGGGCGTGGGCACGGCCAACTGCCGCGCCGATGTCAACATCAAGGACCTCGAGCTGGTGGTCGGGATCAAGTTCACCACCAACGGCGGCCGCATCACCACCAAGGTCACCGAGGCCCTCATCACCCTGGACAACGACAAGAGCAAGCTGGCGCTGGAGAAGTGCACCCTGGGCAACATCCTCACCACGGTGGTCACCTTCCTGCGCAAGCACTTCATGGGCGCCATCCAGGCCGGCGTGGCCAAGATCGCCAAGTCCAAGATCCCGGCGCTGGTCTCGGCCAAGCTGGACGAGTCGATCCGCATCACCAAGCAGGTCAAGGGCTTCCAGGTCACCGGAACCCTCGACGCGCTGAGCACCGACTCCCTCGGCGTCGAGGTCGGCCTCGGCGCCGGCGTCGGCCTGGTCAGCGAGAGCCACCCGCCCTGCCTGGGCAAGGTGAACACCAAGGCCCCGGTGAGCTGCACCAGCGTGCAGCCCACCCTCAAGCCCGCCGTGGACGCCATGTTCGGCGTGGGCGTGTCGCAGCAGATCATCAACCACGGCCTGCACGCGGCCTGGCGCAGCGGCATGCTCTGTGTGGACAGCGAGCGCATCACCAGCCCGCTGCTCACGGACAACCTGAGCAAGCTCGCCCCCGCGCTGGGGCTGCCCGCCAGCACCAGGCTCGACTTCTCCCTGCGCCTGCTCACCGCGCCCAGGGTCTCCATGACCAGCGACGGCGGCATGGCGCTGCAGATCGACCCGATGCTGCTGCGCCTGGTGATGGACCCGCCCAAGGGTCCGCGCAACGAGATGATCATCAGCGCCGGCATGACCGTGGCCGTGGCGCCCTGGATCAACCCCGAGGACAACAGCGTGTCGCTGGACGTCAAGAGCATGAACATCTCCCGGCTCGAGATGCAGCCCCCGGCCGGCAGCGCCGGCAAGGCCATCACCCTGGACGTGGCCCGCCTCAACCGGTTCATCACCACCGTCGCGGTGCCCATGATCAAGGAGCGCCTCTCGGGCAGCCCCATCTCTCCCTCGGTCATCGCCGTCAAGAGCTTCCTGGTGGAGCTGAAGCGGGTGGACGTGGGCAACGGCTTCATCGCCGCATACGTCAACGGCCACCGCCCGGTGCTGGGCAAGGACAGGAACCGCCCGGAGACCACCCTGAGCGGCACCCTGCCCCCGCTGGTGGGGCCGGGCGTGCTGAGCATCAAGGCCAGGGGCACCGATGATCAGACCCCCGCCGCGCTGATGCGCTTCTCCGCCCGGGTCGACCGCGGCAAGTGGACCACGCCGGCATACGGCGGGCGCCTGCAGATCGCGGTCAGCGGCGGCCAGCACAGGGTGGAGGTCGTCGCCGTGGACCAGGACGGAAACCGCGACCTGACCCCGGCCGTCTACTCGGTGCTGGTGGACGACAAGGCGCCCCAGCTGCAGACCTGGGACATGCCGGACCCGGTGGTCACCGCCGACGCGATCACCATCGGCTTCGACGGCCGGGACGACCGCACCGCCAAGGGCAAGCTGCTCTACGTGGCCCAGCTGTTCCGCAACAACCCCGCGGACGGCGGCACCGACCTGGTGGAGCACCAGACCCTGGGCGCCGGCGTCAACAGCGCCACCTTCAAGCTGCGCGAGGACGGCACCTACCGCGTGCGCGTCACCGTCAAGGATGAGGCGGGCAACGTCACCTCCACCGACGCCGGCTTCCTGTACGACCCCACTGGCTGCTCCATCTCCCGGGCCGCCGGCGGCGAGCTCCCCCCGGCTGGCCTGGTGCTGGCCCTGCTGCTGCTGGCCGCGCGCCGCCGCCGCGCCCGCTGACGGACCGAGTGAAAACCATGCGCCGCTTCGCCGCCGCCCTGGCGCTGCTCCTGCTCACCGCCGCGCCCGCCCGCGCGTCCATCCTCGGCTCGATCTTCTCGGGCCCCACCACCGGCGACCCCGCCGCGGTCTACTGGAACCCCGGCGCCATGCCGCTGATGGAGGGCACCCAGGCGATCCTGTTCGGCGGGCTGTCGGCCATCCGGCTGCAGTACGACCGCGCCCTGCCCAGCGCCCATGACGGCAGCGCCTTCCCCACCGCGGAGGTCTTCGTCGCCAAGCCAGCGGCCACCGTGGGGCTGGTCACCGATCTGGGCGGAATGCTGGGCGACCTGCGCATCGGCCTGGGCGCCACCATCCCGGTCATCGACGGCGCCAGCTGGAAGGAGACCTACGAGGGCCGCCCCTCATCCACCCGCTACTACGCCATCAACGCGCGGCAGGTGGTGTTCCAGATCAGCCCCTCGGTGGGCTACCGCCTCAACAAGTACGTCTCGTTCGGCGTGGGGCTCGACGTCATCGGCATGATGCTGCACCACGAGGCGATGGTCGACTTCGGCGCCAAGATCAACCAGATGGCCTGCGCCATGACGGGCGGCACCTGCTCGCTGGACTCGCCCATGCCACGCGAGGACCCGACCTACGACGCCCGGGCGGTCATCGACGGCATGGGCTGGGGCGTGGGCGCCTTCGCCGGTGTGCTGGTGACCCCGACCCCCTGGATGCGCATGGGGCTCGGCTTCCACAGCGGCGGCGGCACCGTGACCATCCCGGTGGACATGACCGTCACCCTGCCCACAGCGGTCACCGATTACATGGCCCAGTCCATGCCGTCGGTGAAGCTGCCGCCCATCGAGGCCTCGGGCAAGGTGAAGACCGGCTCGCCCTGGATGGTGATGGCCGGCGTCTCCTTCAACCCGACCCAGACCCTCGAGCTGGCCGTGGACCTGCACTGGATCGACCAGTCGGAGACCTCCACCATGGTGGCCGACGTGCTCCGCACGAGCTCCACGCTGGTGGGCGACCAGGTGCTGGTCAAGCAGCGGGACGACGTCTTCCTGGTCGGCCTGCGGACCCAGTACCGGCTCCTGCGCTCCCTGGCCACGGCCCTGCGCCTGGAGTACGAAAACAACACCCGCCCCGAGCGCTTCACCACCCCGGTGAGCATCGACTACCACAAGCTCTCGTTTCACGTCGGGCTGGCCTGGCAGGTGGCGAGGTGGCTGGTCCTCACCCTGGAGTACGGCCACTTTTTCCTGTTGCCGCGAGACGTCGGCGAGAGCGAGTTCTACCCCAGGTCCCAGGCCATCTCCCCGGTGGAGCAAGGCTTCGACAAGCCATCCCCCACGGGTCGGTACACGGGCGTGGCAGACCGTGTCGGTCTCGGCATCGTGGTGGGCTACTGACACTGGAACCCCCCCAAGAGCAGTGATAGTCTGAGGGCACGTGCCCCTTTATGGGGGCGTGGTTACTGATTTTTTCAATGTCCAGACCGATCACGGCGCACACAAGTTCGCGGTTCGTTCTGGCGCTCGTGATCATCATGAGCGCCACCCTGGCCGCCTCTCCAGCATCCGCACGCAAGGCCATCGTCGCCGACGTGCACGGGGAGCCAGACGTGCGCGCCGAGGCCAACGCCCTGACGATCCTGTTGCGCACCACCCTCGAGGGGGCGGGCCTGAAGGTGGTCCCGCGCAACCAGCTCGCCCAGGTGCTCGACTCGTTGCAGAAAGAGAAGCGGCCGACTTACGCCCTGGTGGTGCGCGGCGCCGAGGCCCGGCGGGTGATGCACAGCCTCAGCGCCCAGGTCCTGGTGAGCGGCACCATCGCCCGCGAGGGCACCCGGCTCAAGGCCGGCTTTCTGGTGTACGCCCTGGGTCGGGAGAAGCCGATCCGGCTGGACCGCACCGCCCCCCACGGGCAGGTGGCCAAGCTGGCCGGCAAGGTGGCCCACGGCATCGCCGCGCAGCTGAAGCTGAAGAAGGCTGACGCGCCTGACGCCTCCCTCGGCGAGCTGTACGCCCACACCCGGGCCAGCGCCGCCGCTCTGGCCGGCGACACCGCGGCCACGGTGCAAGCCCTGCGCGCGGGCGACCCGTCGCTGTCGACCCGCATCCCCGCCATGCGCGAGACGGGCCGCATCCTGGCCCAGACCGAGAAGATCCCCATCGAGACTCGCCTCGACGCGGCCCTGTTCAGCGGCAACTTCGCCCTGGCGGAGCGCATGGCCGATCGGGCGCTCGAGTCGAAGCCCCGGGATGAGCTGGCGCTGGCCACCAAGGCGTTCGTCAAGCTGCAGAAGGGCGAGGTCGAGGAGGCCCAGGCGCTGCTGTCGCGAGCGGGCTCCCGCAAGCGCAAGGACCTGACCCGCCTCACCCGGGCCGCCGCGGCGCATCGCACGGGCAAAAAGTCCACCCGGGACGCGGAGCTGAGCCGCCTGGTGCGCAAGGGCTACCTGCCAGCCCTGCGCCTCATCGCCACGGTCACGCCGGGGGATCTCTCGCCGCGGCTGGAGCAAGCGGTGCTCAAGGCAGCCCGAAAGAACGTGGGCAACTGGCCCAGCCTGGCCTCCAGCCTCGGCTTGCGCGCTGCCTCGGGCGGTCTGAAGCCAGAGGCAGGCCTCGACCTGGTGCGCGTGGGGCTGCTCAGCACGACCCAGCTTCAGCAGCTCGAGCCGCTCCTGACCCAGGCCATCAGCAGCGGATGGCCGGTGGGCTTCCGGCTGCAAGGGGAGCTCTACTTGATGCACGGCAAGCTGGCCAAGGCGGACGACGCCATGGTGCGCGCCGTGCACTCCAACGCCAACGACGACCACGCCCACCGCTTGCGCGGCTACATCCTGCTGGAGCAGGGAGACACCCCCGCCGCCGCCCGCTCCTTCGAGGCCGCGGTCCGCACCGCCGAGAAGCGATACAGCGGCGTGGGCCCGCGGCCTGGCTCGCGCTACGAGTACCTGCGTACCCTCAACCTGATGGGCGACAGCAAGGGCGCCGAGGCGGTGGAGAAGCAGCTGGCCAAGAAGCTCGACCTCGAGGGCGCGCGCGCCACCCGGCTGGACCTGCAAGAGGAGGAGAAGGGCTGGTCGACGGAGCCCACCACCGAGCTGACGGTGGAGAACCGCGCGGGCGCGCTGGTGGACGCCTTCAGGCCGGTGGCCGGCGCCTTCGCGGTGCTGTCCGGCAAGACCGGCATGACCGTGGCCATGGCGCCGCTCAAGCCGAGCGCCTGGTTCGACCTCTGGCCGGCCGAGGTGCACCCCAACCTGGCAGGCGAGGCCCTGCGTCAGGTGCTCGCGGCGCCCCCGTACCTGCTGCAGATCTCGGACACCGCGCCCGTGCCCCAGTCGGACATCTCCGCCACGCGGCTGGACACCATCTCCAGCAACGCGGGCACTGACGGGCTGCTGCTCTTCCTGCTCAGCCCCCACCTGCTGTCCGTGAAGGTGCGCCTGGTCTACTACCACGTGGTCAACGGCGAGGCGTTCGAGTACGAGACCACCCTGGACCGCAAGACCGCCTTCGCCCTGGGGCTGATCACCCTCAAGCCGACCTACATCCGCGTGGCCGCCGGGGTCCTGGCCCTGCTGATCCTGATCGTGCTGTACCGGACCTTCCGCGGCTTCGGCACCGTCAAGGTGCGCATCCAGCGCGACCCTGTCGCCAAGAACCAGGCCTACGTCATCAAGCTCAGCCGGTCGCCCCGGGCGCCGAAGGTGAACAACCCGGAGCGCCACGAGGACTCCATCATGGCGGGCGGAGCCAAGCTGGGGCGCTTGCAGGCCATCATGCCCCGGAGGAACACCACCTTCGGCGACGTGCCCACCGGAACCTGGCATGTTCACCTCTATGGCACGCACAAGCGGGGCGGACACCTCGAGACCATCAGGGGCGAATTCTCCCGGGAGATACAGGTGGGCCGCGGCGACACGGTGTCGCTCAGCTTCAACCTCGAGCCCACCACCGCCGGGCTGCAGGTGCGGGTCTACGATGGCGGCAAGTCCATCAGCGATGCGGCCGTCTGGCTCGGCGACGACCGCGACGATGTCCTCTACACCGACAAGACCGGCCGCGCCACGCTGCAGGTCCCGCGGCGCGAGCTCCACACGCTGAACGTGGAGTTCCAGGACCAGGTGGTGCAGCGGCGCGTTGAGTTCGACGACACCTCCCTGCACCACCTGACCATCAACCTGGCCCGTGAGCGAAGCCAGAGCGATGTGGAGATGGCGGAAGACAGCGATCCGAACATGCAGGAGCTGCTGGAACCCACCAGCCAGGCCGAGGCGTTCATCGAGGACGACCTGACGCCGCCGCCGCCCGTGTCCACCGAGGCCGGCGGCATCCAGCTCGTCTCGCTGGACGACCGCCAGGACAAGGTGGACATGGGCATCGACTACTCGGCGGTCTTCGGCGGCGGGACCCCCTCGGGCGAGCGGCGCAAGGCTGCGCCGAGCGCGGGCAGCGGCGAACACGCGGTCTCCGGGCTCGACCGCTACGAGCTGCTCGAGGAGCTGGGCAGGGGCGGCATGGGCGTGGTCCACCGGGCGCGGGACCAGGTGCTCGAGCGGGAGGTGGCGCTCAAGATCATCGGCGCGGAGCTCAAGGACCACCCCGACGCGCGGCGGTTCTTCCTGGCCGAGGCCAAGGCCATGGCGGCGCTGAACCACCCGAACCTGGTGATGATCTTCGACCAGGGGTGGGCCGGTGATCAGACCTTCGTGGTCATGGAGTACGTGGAGGGCAACACCCTGGAGCAGATCATCGCCGACCAGGGGCCGCCGCCCATCGCCCGCGGGCTGGACTTCTTCGACCAGCTCTGCTGCGGGCTCGCCTTCGCCCACAGCCGCAACATCATCCACCGCGACATCAAGCCCGAGAACGTGTTCATCTCGTCGGACGGCGTGGTCAAGCTGGGGGACTTCGGCCTGGCCAAGGTGGCGCGGGACATGCAGATCAAGCGCACCCAGGTGCGGGGCACGCCCATGTACATGGCGCCCGAGCAGATCCGCGGCAAGGACATCGACCACCGCGCGGACATCTACTCCCTCGGCTGCACCGCCTTCGCCATGTTCTGCGGCCGGCCGCCGTTCGTGGAGGGCGAGGTGATGTACCACCATATCCACACCGCCCCGCCGCTCCCCTCCGACCTGAGCCCACACCTGCCGCCGGAGCTCGACAGGGTGTTGCTCGCCTGCCTGGCCAAGCCCAAGGCCAAGCGGGTCCCCAGCGTGGAGGAGCTGCGCAAGGCGATCAAGCCGCTGCTGGCGCGCCTGTCATGAGGGCGACCTGGGCCAGCCCTGCTCCCCGGAGACCGTCATGACCCGACTCGCCCTCGCGGCCGCCCTGCTGCTGTGCCAGGGGTGCGGCTTCTACTACAAGGCGGTGCGCCAGGAGGCGATGCCGCCCGCCAACATCACCCGCGCCCCGGCGTTCAAGGTGCGCCCCATCTCGTTCGAGAAGTTGCCCAAGCCGGGAGACTACGAGACCGAGGCTCAGTGGCGCGCGGACACGCGCGGCCTCGCCCCCGAGTTCATCGAGGAGATCACGGATCTGGCTGGCGGCGAGGGGCTGTCCGGCAGGGTCTCGGCGGTCAAGCGAGACGAGGCGGTCACCGAGGGCGTCCTGGTGGTGTCGGAGGTGGTGGACATCATCCGGGAGTACAACGCCTTCGCCGGCGGGTTCGACTTCCTGGTGGTGGAGCTGACGTTCACCGACGCCAAGACCGGCAGCCAGCTCTACAAGGGCAAGCTGATGGTCAGCTCCAAGCGATACGGTCCGGTGGGGTGGCGGGCCATGGCCTTCCCGGGGCGCCTGGCCCTGGCCAGCTGGAACCTGGTACCGCCCATCATCAGCATCATCAAAAACGGAAAAATAACCCCGGAAATTGACTAGTTAATTCGCACACCTTTCCCGTTTGACCTCACCAGAACCCGTTCCAAGCTTCAGTTAGAAACTACAACTGAAGCGAGGATCTGATGTCACACAAACGGCTGGCTTCACTCATCCTGCTGCTCATCATCAGCGTCGCGGGGGTGCTGGTGCCCCACACGCCACAGGCGAGCGGAACCGCCCCGGTGAACGCGGGCGACACCGCATGGATGCTCACCGCCACCGCCCTGGTGTTGCTCATGACGCCGGGGCTCTCCTTCTTCTACGGCGGCATGGTCCGGGGCAAGAACATCATCTCGACCATGCTGCAGAGCTACATCGCGATGGGCTTCATCAGCCTGCTCTGGGTGTTGGTGGGGTTCAGCCTGGCCTTCGGCGAGAGCCTCTCGGTGATGGGCGTGGGTCTCATCGGAAACCCGCTGACCTATTTCATGCTGCGCGGCGTCGGCCCGGGCACCGACCCGAACCTGGCGCCCACCATCCCCTTCATCCTGTTCGCGCTGTTCCAGCTCAAGTTCGCCATCATCACCCCCGCGCTGATCACCGGCTCCTTCGCCGAGCGGGTGCGCTTCTCCTCCTACTCGCTGTTCATGGTGCTCTTTGCGTTGTTCATCTACGCCCCGCTGGCGCACTGGACCTGGCACCCTGACGGGTTCTTGCGCGTCTGGGGTGTGCTCGACTTCGCAGGCGGGACGGTGGTCCACATGTCGGCCGGCTTCGCCGCGCTGGCGGGAGCCATGACCCTGGGGCGGCGCAAGGAGTGGCCGCAGGAGGATACCCCCGGCAACCAGACCAACATCCCGTACGTGCTGCTCGGCACCGGAATGCTCTGGTTCGGGTGGTTCGGCTTCAACGCCGGCTCGGCGCTGGGCGCCTCCGGGACCGCTGCCCAGGCGTTCTTGACCACCAACACCGCCTCGGCGGCTGCCATGGCCGCCTGGATCTTTTTTGACGGGCTGGCGGGGCGGAAGGTGTCAGCGCTGGGCGCGTGCATCGGCGCGGTGGTGGGCCTGGTGGCCATCACCCCGGCGGCGGGCTTCGTGAGCGTGGGCTCGAGCATGTTCATCGGCGTGCTGGCCAGCGTCATCAGCAACCTGGCCGTGCGCGTCAAGGACAGGAGCATGATCGACGACACGCTGGACGTGTTCCCCTGTCACGGCCTCGGGGGGATCGTGGGTATGCTGGCCACCGGCGTGTTCTCCAGCGTGGCGGTAAACCCCGACGGCGCCGACGGGCTGATCCACGGCGGCTGGGGCCTCTTTGGCAGCCACCTGCTCGCCATGGTCATCGTGTCTATCTTCGCCTTCTTCGGGTCGATGCTGCTGTTCCGCGTCACCGACTGGCTGGTGCCGATGCGAGTCACGGAGGAGCAGGAGGAGGCGGGCCTGGACATGAGCCAGCACGGCGAGTCCATCCTGACCGGTGCGCCGCAGGAGAGCTAGCTGCCTGTCGCGGCTCAGCGCGTGACGTCTACCACTTTGACGGTGTAGCCGGCGTTCTCCAGCGCGGCGGCCATGGCCGTCTGGTCCACGGCCTTGGCCACCGCCTCCTCGGCGGTGATGACGCCTTGCTCCACCAGCTCGAGCAGGGAGACGATCATGGTCTGCATGCCGCTCCCCTTGCTGGTCTGCATGATGGACGGGATCTGGTAGGTCTTGCCCTCGCGGATCAGGTTGGAGATGGCGTGGTTCACCACCAGGATCTCCATGGCGGCCACGCGCCCGCCCTCCTTGCGTTTGCACAGGGTCTGGGCCAACACGCCGCGCAGCGACTCGGAGAGCATCACGCGGATCTGGGACTGCCGGTCCGCCGGGAACTGGTCGATGATGCGATCCACCGTGGAGGGCGCGGTGGTGGTGTGCAGGGTGCCGAACACCAGGTGGCCGGTCTCGGCGGTCTCGATGGCGATGTGCACCGTCTCCAGGTCACGCATCTCGCCCACCAGCACGATGTCCGGGTCCTCGCGCAGGGCGGCGCGCAGGGCACGCGCGAAGGACTCGGTGTGGGTGTGCACCTCCCGCTGGTTGATCAGGCAGTTGTGGGTGTGGTGCACGAACTCCACCGGGTCCTCGATGGTGATGATGTGGTGGCTCTTCTTGCGGTTGATGTAGTCCACCATGGCGGCGAGGGTGGTGGACTTGCCCGAGCCGGTGGGTCCGGTGACCACGACGAGCCCCTTGGACAGCTCGCACAGGGACTTGAGCACCGGCGGGAAGCCGAGCTCCTCGAGGGTGGGCACCTTGGTGGGGATGGTGCGCATCACCGCCGCCTCGCCGCGGATGTTGCGGAACCAGTTCATGCGGAAGCGGGCCATGCCGGGCACCTCGTGGGCGAAGTCGGCGTCGCCATCCGCGTCGTACTGCTCCTGGATGTGATCTGGCGCGGCGGGCCGCATGAGGCGGTCGATGTCCTCGCTGGAGAGCGGGGTGTCGTGGCCCGGCAGCGGGCGGATGTCTCCGTCCATGCGCATCTTGGGCGGCTGGCCCGATGAGAGGTGCAGGTCCGAGCCGCCCTGCTGGACCAGCGCGGTGAGCACGCTGTCGATGCCCCGGGTGGCGCCGGTGCTCACCACGGGGGGCGCAGAGATCTCACGCGGGGTGGCAGGGGGCGGGCCGGCGGGGGCCCCGGGCGCGGCGGCGGGCGCCCGGGGGGCGGGGGGGGGCGGCGGCGAGGGCGTCCAGGGCGC
>CAZEFW010000017.1:15441-81541 GCA_964511535.1 uncultured Myxococcales bacterium
CCCCGGGGGGGGGGGGGCTGGCCCCGGGGGGGGGGGGGGGGGGGGGGGGGGGGGCCGCCCGGGGGGGGGCGGGGGGCGCCCTGGGCGCGGCGGCGGGCGGGCCGGCGTCGCTCCGTTTGGGCGCCATCACGGGCTTGACCCCGGGCCCGATCACCGTGCGCGGCGCGTCCAGGGGGATCGTCTCCAGCTCCGCCAGGGGGGACTCGCGGCCCTCGGCGGTGATGCGCGCCTCCGGAGGCTCGGCGATGTGGCCCACGGTCCCGGCAGGCGCGCTGTGATCCAGCTCGATGCTCGGCGGGCCCACCTGGTCATGAGGCCCGGTGGCGCGCCGGGCCGCAGGCTCCTCATCGGTCCCGGGCTTGGCGCTCACCTTGGGGTGGTTGCCGCTGCTCTGCCGGGGCTCGGCCTGCACCCTGGGGTGGCTGCCGCTGCTGCCCGCGTGGGGGGTGGTGGCGGCCTCGTCAAAGGCCCGGGCGTCGCCGTGGTAGTGCTTGTTGATCAGCGCGCGCACGGCGCTGGCCACGGCCACGTAGGCCTGGACCTCCTTGAAGCCGCACAGCTGGCTGACCATGTCGAGCACCTGCTGCTCGATGTTCGTCCCACAGACCACGCTGACGGTGCTCTTGTCCCAGTCCACGACCACCGGGAAGACCGAGTGGTGCTCTGCCAGCGAGCGCGGGAAGTTGCCGATCACCTTGTCCGGCACCGCCAGGCGGCTCAGGCGCTCGGTGGAGATGAACTTGGTGTTGAACTCGAGGCCGAGGATGTGCAGCAGTCGCTCCTCGGTCAGGTGCCCCAGGCGCAGCAACGCATCACCGAACGGCTCTCCCGTCTTGTCCTGAAATTCGAGCGCCTCGTCGCGCTGGTCCTTGGTAATGATTCCGGCACGAACGAGCTTCTCGCCGATCATCGCAGTGATTGCCTCCGGGTGGGCATGGGGAGCATGGGTTCTGACCGCACTGTTCTTCTACCGATCTACTATAAAGGTTCAGCCACCATCAGCCAGGTCCCATCGCGGGTCCGCTGCCGTTTGGGCGCGGAAAGTGACGACTTTTTGGTCATCAACGGGATCGGAGCTTCTGCAGCGCCCGCCTCATTTCAGCGGCGCGGAGGTGCCGGCCAGCACCTTGAGCGTGGTCCGGTCCTGTACGAACCCGATGAGCGAGGACTCCTGCACCTTCAGCGTCGCCGGCAGCTTGATGGTCACCTTGCCGCTGGTGGCGGCCGCCGCGCTGGCGAAGCCGCGCGCCACGTTCTGGTGGGTCAGGGTCTTGCCCGCGTTCTCCCCCGCCTTGATGGCGCTGACGATGTTGCGCTCCACCACCACCAGCACCATGTCCGCGCCGGCCGGCGGCGACTTGACCTTGAACCGCGCCTCCAGCTCCGCGCCGGCCATGGCGGGCGCAGCTTGCCAGACGGTGGCGGAGATGGTGACGGGCTGCGCCAGGGCCTCCTGGATCCCCTTGCCCGCCAGCTGGACGTTGCTGGCCGGTACCACCTTGGCCCCGTTGATGATCATCTGGGGGGTGTAGATCTTGGTGGACTTCCAGGCCTTGGCGTAGGCCCGCTGCCGGTCGGAGTGGGCCTTGCTGCCGAAGATGTCGGGCCAGCCGAGTTTGTCCCAGTAGTCCACGTGCCAGGCCACCGGGAACACGCGCAGCTTCGCCTTGGTCGCCTCGTCCAGCAGCTGGGCGAACACCTTCTCGCCGGGGGGGCAGCTGGAGCAGCCCTCGGAGGTGAACAGCTCCACCAGGGCGAACGGCCTGGCCGGGTCGTCGGGCGGCTCGGGCATCGCGTCGGGCTTGAGCGGCAGGTCCGGGTTCTGCTGGCCGGCGTCTGGCGCAGCCGCGGGGCCGTCCAGGCGCGGGCTGTCCGCGTCGTCGCTGCAGCCAGCCAGGGCTGCCGCGCACAGCAGAACACAGGCGAGGCTTCTGATATGTTTGGAGCGCATTGGTTCATTATTTCCCAGCAGCAGACCGGTGGCCAGCCCCTGAGGGTTAACCGCCGGCGAAGCTCAGGAGCTCGATGATGAGAACGATCCTCGCTGTCACCTTGACGCTTCTATTGCCCGGGCCTGTCCTGGCTGACCTGCCCCAGGAGACAGGGTGGCCCCGGGCCATGGGCACCTACCAGTCCGGGCAGTACGTGCTGGCGCCGCGGGACGGGGTGGCCCTGGCCGATCTGGACGGGGACAAGAAGCTGGACATCGTCGCCTCGTCCGGGGGCAAGGTCTACGCCTGGTCCGCGGCCGGCAAGGCCCTGGCGGGCTGGCCGGTGACGGTGCAGGGCACCGCCCAGGCGCCGCCCGCGGTGGGGGACGTGGACGGCGACGGCGACCTCGAGGTGGTGCAGGTGTGCCGCAGCCTGAAGTACTCGGAGACCTCCTGGGTAAACGTGATCCACCATGACGGCAAGGCAGCCAAGGGGTGGCCGGTGAGCTTCAGCACCATGGTCTTTTTGCCGGTGAACCTGGCTGACCTGAACGGCGACGGCGCCCTGGACCTGCTGGTGCAGGTGAGCAAGTGGCCGCCCGGCGGCACCATCAAGGTGCTGGGCGGGGACGGCAAGCCGATGGGGCAGTGGGACCGGGACCTGGGGGAGCTGCCCATCGCCCCGCCGTCGGTGGGGGACGTCAACGGGGACGGCTTGCTCGAGGTGCTTCACACCACGCGCAAGCGGATCATTCTGCGCAAGGGCACCGGGCCGGACTATTTTGGCGGCCTCGTGACGTTCCAGCCTGGCAAGGCGAGCCGATTCGCTGGCGGGGCGCTGCTGCTGGACTTGCACCCAACGGGCCCGGGGACAGACATCGTCTCGGTGGTCACCGACGACGGCAGCAAGGGCGAGGCCAAGGTGCTGGTGCACGCCGCCGCGGCCAAGGCCGGCTCCCTGCTGAGCACCATCACCCTGGCCTCGTCCGGCGCCGCCGGGGTGCTCGGCCCGGTGAGCGGAGATGTGGACGGCGACGGCGACCGGGAGCTGGTGGTGGGCCTGCGCGGCCTCGGGTTCTACGTGGTGGACCGCAGCGGCAAGGTGGTGCACGGCCCCATCAAGCCGCTCAAGGACCCGCAGACCGCCCCGGTGCTGGTGGACCTGGACGGCGATGGCGACCTGGAGCTGCTGTGCGACAACAACTCCACGGAGCAGGGCACGGGCAATGGGTACCTCGAGGCGTACCACGCCGACGGCAAGGCGGTGGCCGGGTTCCCGCTGCGCCCCAAGGGCAGCACCATGGTGAACAACGCGGCCGTGGCCGACGTGGACGGAGACGGCAAGCTGGAGCTGGCCCTGGTAACCACCAACCTGACCAAGCCGTTCGAGGCGTGGGTCAACCTCTACGAGCTGCCCAAGGCGAAGGCGGCCAAGGGCGCCTGGCCCATGTACGGCAACGACAGCCGGCGCTCCTTCTGCGCCGGGTGCCCGGCGGCGAGCAGCAAGAAGTGGCCGCCCGACCTCGGGGTGCCGGACCTGGGCGCCCCGGACATGGGCGCGCCTGACAGCGGGGCGGACGCCGCGGCGCCGGCGCCGGACGGCAGCGGTGACAGCGGGTGCGCGCTGGCGGGGCGAGGTGCGGGCGGCGCCTGGCTGCTGTCGCTGTTGCTGATCGGGGGGGCGGCGCGCAGGAGGCGACAATGAGCACGGGGGGTGGGCCGGCAGGGAGCGGAGCGGGCGGCAGGGGCGACGCCCGGCAGGACGCGGGCGTGCACGCGCTGTCAGGGCCGAGGACGTTTTCCCACATGACGCGAGAGGAGATCGAGGCCCTGGCCGGCTTCCGCCGGCGCAAGGAGCTGCTCGGCTCGGAGGTATATGAGCGGCTCGCCGGGAAGCTGTTCGAGGTGACCTACGGGTTGATCCACCGACCGGCTGCCGCGCCGCCGCCGCCGCCGTGTAACCGAGACATCGTGCGCGTGGCGACCTGGAACATCGAGCGGGGCATCGAGCTGGACGGCATCCTGCCCTACCTCGGCAGCCACGAGGAGCTGCTCACCGCTGACATCCTGATGCTCAACGAGGTGGACCTCGGCATGGCACGGTCGGGCAACCGCGACGTGGCGGCAGAGATCGCCGACCTGCTCGGGTTCAACATGGTGTACGGCAACTCGTACCTCTGCCTCGACGAGGGCGACACCCGTGACGGGCAGTTCGCCACCGAGCCGAACAGGGAGAGCCTGCACGGCAACGCCATCCTCTCGCGGCACCCCATCGTGCGGGCCGAGGATGTATCCATCACCGTGAGCAAGGACAAGTACCACAGCGGCGACCGGCGGCTGGGGCACAAGAAGGCGCTCTGGGCCGAGATCCAGACGCACCTGGGGCCGCTGCCGGTGTTCTCCGTGCACCTGGACGTCATCTGCCATGTGCAGACCCGCGCCGCGGAGATGGAGGACGTGCTGCAGAAAGTGAAGCAGCGCGGGCTGGGCGACCGGGTGCTGCTCGGGGGCGACCTCAACACCTCCACCTACGACGTGGAGAACATCCCGCGGCTGATGTGGAACCTGACCCAGAAGCTGTTCCGCGGCGGGTTTCGCCACGGCATCTACCACTACATGCACCCCTACGAGCTGTACGAGAAGCCGATCTTCGACGCGCTGGAGCGGCACGGGTTCGAGTGGCGCACGTTCAACGCCATGGATCAGGAGACCTCGCGCTACGAGGTGGGGGAGTTTGAGAGTGAGAGCAAGGTGCGCGACTTCCTGCCGCAGTTCGCGGTGGACACGCTCAAGTACAAGCTGCGGCCCTGGGGCGGCGTGGCCCCGCTGAAGCTGGACTGGTTCGCCGGCCGGGGGCTGCAGCCAGAGAACCCGCGGGTGTTCCACCGGCCCCGCTGGAACGGACGAAGCCTCTCGGACCACGACCCCGTGGCCGTGGACATCCGCTTCAAATAAAAATGTCATATGGTGGGGTCAGACCCCCCTACTTGACATTTTCCCGTGGGCTGCTCCAAAAGTGTCAAGTGGTGGGGTCTGACCCCCCTACTTGACATTTTTGATGGTGCTAAGCTGCGGGTATTACGTGCGACAGCGAGGTGAGGTGATGAATCTGCGATGCGGCGCTCTGGCGCTTGCCCTGGTGGTTATGATCTGCGCGGCGACCGAGGCCAGCGGCGCGCCCACAACCCTGAAGAACGACACCTATACGGGAGGCTCCATCTCTGCGGGTCTGCAGAACGGGTTCTCTGCGGGCGAATCATTCGCCGCGCTGTTCACGCCGCCGTCCTACCCGTTCACCGTGAACAAGATCCAGGCGCTCATCGCTGACAAGACCGCCGGCTCGGTCAACAGCAAGGAGTACACCCTGTTGATCTACCAGGACACGCCGGGCTCCAAGGCGCCGGGCGCCAAGCTGCTCGACCTGGCCACCTACTTGACGCCTTCCCAGTCGAAGCTGCAGGAGATCGACGTCACCAAGCACAACATCGTCATCACCAAGGGGGACATCCGCGTCCAGTTCCGCCAGCTGCACACGGGGGCGCCGAGCATCGTGCGGGACAACGGCCCGCGCAAGGCCAAGCGCAACCTCATTCACGGCAAGATCGGCGGGCCCATGGCCTGGCACTGGGTGGAGGACCTCACCAAGGTGGGCATGAACATCAAGGGCAACTGGATCATCCGGGTGGTCAGCGGCTCGGGCGGCACCCCGGCCGACGCCGGCCCCACCCCCGAGGGAGGCGCCCCGGCCAGCGACAGCGCCGCGGCCGCCGTGGACGGCGCCTCCGCCGCGGCTGACAAGGGGGCCGTGGGCGGCATGGGCTCCGAGGGGCAGCCCTGCTACCCCAACAGCACCTGCAACGCCGGGCTCACCTGCCTGTCCAAGCTCTGCGTGGTCGCGCCCGAACCGGACGACGGCTGCTCGGTGGGCAGCGCCCCCGGCCCCGCCCCTGCCGCCGCGCTGCTGCTGCTGTCGCTGCTGCTCGTCGCCCGCCGACGCCGCGGCTAAGACGCCGCCGCCCTCACAGCCCCCGCATGAACTCCGGCTTCAGCGGCACCGAACCGTTGAGCGCCGCCTCGATGAGCTCCAACATCTCCCCGCGGCGCTCGGGGAGCTTGCCCCGCAGCGGCAGGTAGTTGCTGGCGTGGTTGCATGAGAAGTAGGTGGCGCACTCCAGGCCCATCAGGAACTCCCGGATCTCCACCAGCGACTCCTCGGGATCGGGCAGCGCCACCTCGCCGCGGGAGATCGCCTCGAACAGCGGCGAGCCAGGCACCGGGGTGTAGGTGAGCAGGGCGGTGAAGGCCGGCGCCATACGGTTGATCTCCGCGGCCGAGGCACGGGCGTGCTCCATACTCCGCTCGCGTCCGCCCAGGCCGATGAGCACCATGACGCTCACCGATATGCCGGCCTCCTGCGCCCGCAGCACGGCGGCCGTGATCTCGTCCGGCGTGGCGCCCTTGTCCACCCGCCGCAGCGTCTCGGCGTCACCGCTCTCGAGCCCCATGTAGAGCAGGCGCAGCTTGCGCTGGCTCAGGCGCCGCAGCGCCTCGGGGCTCTTGCGCAGCACGTCCCTGGCGTTGGCGTACGCCGACACCCGCTGCAGCCGCGGGAAGGCGCTGTTGATCGGCTCCAGCAGCGCCTCCAGCCTGCGGGGCGACAGGCACATGGCGTCGCCGTCGGCCAGGAACACCCGCCTCGCGCTGTCCCCCATCACGGCCCGGGCCTGGGCGATGTCAGCCGCCACCTCGGCCTGAGGCCGCGGCCGGAAGCGCTTGGCGCGGTACATGCTGCAGAAGGTGCAGCGGTTGTGCGAGCAACCGAGGGTGACCTGGAAGATGAGGGACTCTGCCTCCGACGGAGGCCTGAACAGGGGCATGTCGTACTGCATGAGACAGAGAGTACTACCCGATGAACAGGCCCACCACCAGCAGCGCGCCGAACAGCAGGTGGAGCTGGGCGGTGCGCTCCACCAACGCCTCGGGGAACGCGCGGGGCCGCGCCCGCAGCACCGCCAGGCACAGCTTCAGCGCCAGGGGCAAGGTGACCAGCGCCAGCAGGCACCAAAACGGCAGCAGCCCGAAGGCGGCCAGCGCCGGCACCGAGAGGTAAGTCCCGCCCACCAGCGCCGCATACTCGGCCTTGCCCGCTCGCAGCCCCAGCAGGTTGGCCAGGGTGCGCACGCCGCGCTGACGGTCGTCGTCCAGGTCGCGCACGTTGTTGGCGCACAGCACGGCGGTGACCAGCAGCCCCACGGGCACGCTGGCAGCCCAGATCCCGGCCGGCAGCTGACCGGTGGCGGCCAGCGCCGCGCCGGCGGCCATGAGCGGCCCCATCATTGCGAACACCAGCGGCTCGCCCAGGGCGCGGTACTTCAGCATCAGCGGCGGCGCGGTGTAGAAGTAGCCGCCCGCGATGCCCGCGGCGCCGATGGCCAGCAGCTGCCAGCCGGTGGCCCAGACCAGCACCGCCCCCAGCGCTGCGCTGGCGGCGAAGGCGGCCAGGGCCGCCGCCCGCACCTGCCCTGCCCCCAGCTCGCCAGCCACGATGACCCCGGAGCCGCCGAGGGTATCAACGGTGTCCACGCCCCGCTCGAAGTCCACCGCGTCGTTGATCAGGTTGGTGGCGATGTGCACCAGCAGCCCGGCTGCCAGCAGCAGGGGCAACCGCCACAGGCCCAGCGCCGCGCCCTGCCAGTGGGCATAGGCGATGCCAAACAGCAGCGGCACCACCGACGCCGGCAAAGAGTATGCGCGGATGGCCTTGAACCAGCTCCCGAGGTCACGCGTCTTCGACATGGTTCGTCCTCCTCTGTTCACGCCCGGCGCTGCAGCGAGCGCCGGGCCATGGATGCCAGGTAATCAGTCCACGCCGAGGCGGGCAGCCGCTCCAGCGCGGCGCACGCCTGGTGCACGAGCCCCTCGGCCATCTGTCGCGTCCGGTCGAGGGCGCCCAGCTCCATCACCCGAGCCGTGACCTGCGCCAGGATGTGAGGCTGCGCCTCGGGCGCGGCGCGCCAGCAGCGCTGGACCTCCAGGGCCAGGCCAGGGTCCCGGTCCAGCGCCAGCCGCAACGGTACCGTCACCTTGCCGGCCAGCAGGTCCTGCCCGCCGGTGGGCTTGCCCACCTCTGCCTCGTCGCCGGTCCAGTCGAGCAGGTCATCCACCAGCTGGAACGCCTCGCCCACGCACCGGCCGAAGCGAGCGGCGCCCTCCACCCGGGAAGGGGCCGCCTGCGCCAGGCGCGCGCCCACCTCGGCGGAGTAGGCGATGAGCGAGGCGGTCTTGAGCTGGCTGATCTCCCGCAGCGTCTCCAGGGAGGTCCCGTGGCGGCCGCGCTGCTCCGCCTCCAGCACCTGCCCCCTGGACATGGCCGCCACCGCCCCGGCCGCCGCCTGCACCAGCCCCACCTGGCCTGCGGCGGCCAGCGCCTGCAGGGCCTCGGCCATGAGCAGATCGCCGGCCATCACCGCGGCCCCGGGATCGAACAGGCGGTGCACCGCGTCCACGCCCCTGCGCGACGCGGCGCCGTCCACCAGGTCATCGTGCAGCAGCGACGCGGTGTGGATCAGCTCGGAGCTGATGATGCAGGCGCCATGGCCCGCCGGGTCAACGCCCAGGGCGCGCATAACCGCGCATGAGAGCAGCGGCCGCGCGCGCTTTCCGCCGGCGCGCACGAGGTGAGCCGCCGCGCCGGAGATACGGCCCGTGAAGCGGCCCAGCGCCCCGTCGAGGCAGGCGTCGATCATCTGCCGGTCCGTGGCGATCTCGGCGGCGATGGAGCCGACCTGTTCGGGGAGCGCGCTCATGGCACTAGATGAGCTCACAGGAAGGGCAGCTTGCGCCGGATCTGCGTCAGCCGCATGGCCTGCTTGAGCGGCTTGACGTCCAGGGACGCGGACAGCAGCAGCGCGTCCAGAAATACCAGCGCGGCCTGGGCCAGGGTTCGCAGGGCCGAGATGCGCGAGCCGATGTACGCGGCCCGGCCTCCGTCCCGTCCCGCCCCCTCGGCCTCGGCGGCCTGCACCAGAGCGTCCATGAGCGCCACGGTCTCCTCCACCATGCGCCGCTCACGCTCCCGCAGCACCCGGGTGACGCTCTTCCAGACGTCCGGGTCCTCTGCGTAGAACCACGCCTTGGAGGGAGGCTCCTTGGACCGGTGCACCACGCCCCATCGCATCAGCTCGTTGAGGGTCTGGGACAGCAGCCCGCTCGACATGCCCAGAGCGGCGCCGATCTCGGCGGCGGTCAGGTGACCGTCGGTGAGGTAGAGCAGGGTCCAGACCCGTCCCGTATGAGGGCTGAACCCCCAGAACTTGATCAGCTCTCCCATGCGGTCGGCCAGCCGCCGGATCACCTGGTCCAGCACCTGGACCTTTCCCGCGTCTCGCCCCTCGCTGGCCAGCGCCAGGCTGTGTCTCATGCATCCTCCTTTTTCAATTTTCATAATTATCTGAAAGTTGAAAAAATCAACCCCTGATATGCTCACAACATGTCCAAAAGGGTGACCATCCCACTGGGCGATTCAGCCCTCGAGTTGCTTCTCCCCGACGGGGCAGCGGTGCTGCGCAGCGAAGACGCCACGCCCCTGGCCAACGCGGAGGCGGAGGTCGCGCGCGTGCTGCGCCACCCGGCCGGCGCCCCGCCGCTGGCCGAAACGGTGCGGCGGATGAAGCCGCGGACCGTGGTGGTGACCATCAGCGACATTACCCGCCCGGTGCCGAACCGCGCCCTGCTGCGCCCGCTGCTGGCGCTGCTCAACCAGTGCGGCGTGGCGGACGACCAGGTCACCCTGGTGGTGGGCACGGGCATGCACCGCCCGAGCAGCGACGAGGAGCTGCAGCAGATGGTGGGCGGCCAGCTGCTGTCGCGCCTGGCCGTGGAGAGCCACACCGCGGACCGGCCCGAGACCCTGGTGCGCATCAACGACGATCCGCCGGTGAGCGTCAATCGCCGCTTCGCCGAGGCTGACCTGCGCGTGGTCACCGGCCTCATCGAGCCGCACTTCATGGCCGGCTTCTCTGGCGGACGCAAGGGGATCATCCCGGCCCTGGCCGACCTGGAGACGGTGCGCCGGTTCCACTCCTTCGAGACCCTGGACCACCCCCTGGCGGCCAACGGCGTGCTCCACGGCAACCCGTGCCACGGCATCGCCCTGGACCTGGCTCGCCGCGTGGGAGCCGACTTCCTGCTCAACATGGCCATCAACCGCGCCCGCCAGGTGTGCGGCGTGTTCGGCGGCGACCTGGAGGCGGCCCACCAGCGCGGCTGCGAGCGCGTGGCCGCCCTCACCCGCGCCCGGGTGCGGGCCCCTGCGGATCTCGTGATCACCTCCGCGGGCGGCGCCCCGCTGGACCGCACATTCTACCAGACGGTCAAGGGCATGGTGTGCGCCCTGCCCGCCCTGGCTCCCGGCGGCACCCTGCTGCAGGTGGCCGGCTGCGCCGAGGGGCTGGGCAGCCCGGCGTACACCGAGCTGATGCTCCGCTGGGGCGATGACTGGCGCGGCTTCGTCGCCGACCGCCAGGCCAACCCTCGCGAGACCTTGCTCGACCAGTGGGAGCTGCAGATGCAGTGCAAGGTGCTGGCTCGCACCGGCCGCGCGCGCCTGCTGCTGGCCAGCGACGGCATGCCCCTGGACCTGCAGCGCCGCATCGGCGTCACCCCCTGCCCCGGCGATGGCGATGCCGAGACCCGCGCCCAGCGGTTCGTCGACGGCTACCTGCAGACTCACCCCGGCGCCAGCGTGGCGGTGATCCCCGAGGGGCCCTACACCATGCTCGAAGGCTAGATCGGGCAGCCCGGCGGGCCGCACGACCCGCTGCGCACCTTCGCCGTGCTAGCCCCCAGGCCGCACCAGCTGATCACCTTCTTGTCCCAGCCGGTGAGCTGGTACGGGGAGGCGCCGCCCTGCAGCCAGTAGGGGTGCTTGAACGCGAAGTCCCACAGCGGCGCGTATCGGGACACCCCCTTGGGCGGCGTGACCGGCGGCTCGCCGTGCTTGCAGTTGTGCACGCACTCCACGAAGAACGCCCCCTGCTGGGTCAGCTGCTTCTCCAGCTCCTTGGAGGCGAGCTCGAAGTTGAGCAGGATGCAGCTGTCCTGGGGGCCACCCCACAGCACCAGGGCCGGCACCTTGCGCGCCGGCGCCTTCCACTTGCGCACGAAGTTGTTGGACACCCCGCCCGAGCCCACGCCGCCCGACAGGGAGATGAACGAGGAGAGGTGCTTGGACCGCGCCGCGGCCAGCTGGTTCGAGAACAGCGCCCCGGCGCTCACCCCCGCCGTGCTGACGCACTCCCTGTTCACCGCGAAATGCTTGCCCACGCAGGCGAGCATGTCGTCGAACAGCTGGTACTCCTCGTCCATGCGCTGCTGGCTGTGGAAGGTGGCGAAGGGCCAGGGCAGGTCGATGAGCCCCAGGAACTTCAGGTCGCCCTTCTTCTCGGGGATGACGGCGATGAACCGCTGGGCGTCTGCCGCCGCCTGGATCTCCCCCTTCTTCAGGAAGCTCGAGGCGGTGCCGGCCAGCCAGTGCCACATGAAGATCACCGGGTACTTCTCGCCCGCCAAGGGCTGCTTGGGCAGCACGAGGATGAACTTCCGCTGCGCCTTGGAGGTGCTGATGGTGTTGACCCCCGCCTTGAGCGTCGGGCAGGTGCCCTTGTAGGCGGGCAGCGCCGGGGCCAGCGCCGCGCCCACCGGCGGCGGCGTGGCGCAGCTCACCCCCGACAGCCAGGTCAGGGCGTCAGCAGAGTAGGCATCGCCGGTGGTGGCGTCGGGCGCGGCCTGATCCGCCGCGATGGCGTCTCCGGGCGACGCGTCCAGGGCCGCAGCGTCCATGGCGGCCGCGTCGGGGCGCGCCAGATCCGCCGCGCCACCGTCGGGAGATGAGGGCGCGTCGGGGCGCGCCAGATCCGCCGCCGCCAGGTCCCGCGGCGCGCCGTCCGTCGCCGCGGCGCCGTCAGCCACCGCGGCGGGCGGCGGGTTGCACGCCAGGGCCAGCGCGCACAGCAGGGCCCCTGCCGCCGTCGCGGCCCGCATCTCAGAGCACCCCCTCTTCCTGCAGGCGTCGGCGGGTGTCCTGCTCGCTGCGAAATACGAAGGACCGCGCCATGCCCGCCTCCACCGCGGCCTGCACGTTCTCCGGCTTGTCGTCGATGAACAGCGCGCCGCCCGGGTCGTCCACGCCGAAGCGCTCCAGCGCCAGCTCGTAGATGGCCAGCTCCGGCTTGAACAGGCCGCACTCGTAGCTGGTCAGGCTGGCCACAGCGTGCTGCACCAGGTCGAACCGCTCGGCGGTGTACATCCAGTGCAGGTCGTTGGTGTTGGACAGGATGCAGGTGCGCCGCGCCGCGCACACCTGATGAAACAGGCGCGTCATGCCGGGCCGCTCCACCAGGGCCCCGCTCCAGTGCTGGCGGTAGCGCGAAAACGGGTAGCGGTCCTGGTCCAGCTCGAAGCGCGACAGCACCTGACGGTAGAACTCCACCCCGTTGAGCCGCCCCCGCTCGTAGTGCTCCATCAGCGGCATCAAGGTGGCGAGCCGCGCGCGGGTGGCCGCCTCGTCCAGGCCGAGCAGCGCCGAGAGGTCCCCCTGCAGCGCGTCGGTCCTGACGTCCACCAGCACGTTGCCCAGGTCGAAGATGACGGTCTCGATCATGATCAGCCTCCGCTGCCCTGAGGGCCCCTCACGGACAGAACGTGATGGAGCCGTTCTTCTTGAAGCAGGGCTGACCCGTGGGACACCCCGGCTTGGCGCAGCAGTAGATCGGCACCGGGCTGACGATGCACTTGCCCACGGCGCACATCTGCTTCTGCGGGCAGTCACAGTGGGTCTTGCACCCCGTGCCGCCAGTGGGGCAATAACCGGCGGTGCCGTTGGCGTTGACGCAGGGCGCGCCCACCGGGCAGCCCGGCTTGGAGCAGCAATACTTGGCCTGGCTCATCTTGGCGCACACCCCGAGCAGGCAATCCCAGCCCTGGGGACAGCCGCACGCGCTCATGCACCCTCCGGAGCCGCCGTCCGTCCCGCTCTGATCCAGCAGCACGAGGAAGTCCTTCGGCCCCGCGCCATCTCCTGGCGGGGGCGGAAGGTCCTTGGGCGGCGCAATGAGATCCGCCGGCGGTGGCCCGAGGTCCTTGGGCGGCGGCCCCAGGTCCTTGGGCGGCGGCCCCAGGTCCTTGGGGGAAGGCCCCAGATCCTTGGAGGGAGGCCCCAGGTCCTTGGGGGGAGGCGGTAGATCAAGCTGCGGTGGCGACTGATCGTCTACCGGAAAAAAGCCCTGATCCAGCGGGAGCGGGGGCAGGTCCTTGGCAGCGGGGGGCAGGTCCTTGGCAGCGGGGGGCAGGTCCTTGGCCGCGGGGGGCAGGTCCGCCGGCGGCGGCAGGATGTCCGGGACCGGCGGCGGAAGGTCTGCCGACGGGCGGGTCCACGGCCCATCGGATTGCTTGCCCTGGTCCGGGCCCTGCCCCTGATCGAAGCTCTGGGCGCGGTCCGGGCTCCCGGCCAGGTCGTTCAAGGACTGGTCAAGGACCGGAGCGCCGTCCCCCGTGCCATCCCTCGTCGGTCCCCGGTCTGGTGTCCCCGCCTCGGCAGCCGGCCCCTGACCCGTGCCGTCCGAACAGCCTGTGGCCAACACCAGCGAGGCCGCGGCGAAGACCAGGTAGAGCGCTCTGTCACGCTGTATTCGATGCAACATGGCTGCCATTTTACCACCCACCCGGCCACACGGAAGAAACCTGGCCTGCCCTCCAGGATGATAGATTTGATCCGTGCGCCGCCGTCCCATTCTGATGCTGCTCCTGACCCTGGCACTGCCGCTGTGCGCTTGCCATGCGCCCCCCGAGCAGCACGCCAGCGACGCGGGGGGCGCGGACCTGCGCCCGTCCGACCTGCGTCGCGACGAGCTGGCCCTCGACCGGGCAGCGAGCTTCGTGGAGGCGAGCGCCGCCAAGGGTACCCGGTTGCGGGTGCTCACGGCCAACGTGGGCAACCTGGACGGGGTGTGGAAGCGGCCCTGCCCTTCCTACTACCAGGGCGCCCAGTGCGAGCTCGCCACCGAGAAGGTCATCGCGGCCGCGCTGGCCGCCTACAAGCCGGACATCGTGGTGCTCAACGAGGTGTTCGACGCGGACCTGTGCGCGGGCAAGGGCGAGGCCAACCCGAAGTGGATCTGCACCGGGTACAAGGGGCGCCTGCCGTATCAGCAGGTGCGGCGCTATCTGGGACCGGACTACACCATCGTCTGCGATGGCATCGCCCACTACGACTGCATCGGCGCGCTGACCAAACGCTTCACCGTCAAGCAGTGCGCGGCGGGCACCGTCTGCCTCGGCGCCGCCACGACCCCCGCCCATCCCGCCGCGTGCAAGGGCATCGGCAGCATCACGAGCGTCTCGGCGGCGCACCTCAACCTGGCAGGCCAGGCGATCACCGTGGTCAACGGCCACCCGCTCAACGCGGTGGACTACACGGGGGACGCCTGCCGCCACGCCCAGTACAAGCAGATCTTCGAACAGCTCGCCATCGGCACGCGCAACCTGATCATGGGGGACATGAACGGCGATCCCATCCGGTTCCCCACGGTGTTCAAGAGCTTCAGCTACTGGAACACGAAGGTCGGCAAGGGCAAGCGCTTCCGCTACCACTCGGGCCCCGCCGAGGCCTCGCCCCCGCCGGCGACCTGGGAGAAGTTCTTCACCCTCGACTACGTGCTCAGCGACTTCCTCCAGGGCACCTGCCGCACCCTCGGCGCGCAGGCTGACGCCCATCGCCTGGATCACCCGATCAAGCGCATGGACCACCTGGCCATCGTCTGCGATCTCGAGTTTCCATGAGCGAGGATATGCCATGACCCAGGAGATCCCCGCCGCTGCCATTCCGAAGCTGACCCCCCTCCAGGCTGCCATGGAGCTGGTTAACCACGCCGGCAGCGAGGAGGTCCTCGCAGCCGAGGGCCAGTACAGCCCGAGGCCGGACGACGCCGCCCGGGTGCTGCTGTTGGCGGTGCGGCCCCGGGGCCTGGATCAGGTGGGCGACCTGTGGCTCTCGCCCGACGACCTGCGGGCGCTCACCAGTGGGCCGGACGGCGGCGTGCGCGCCGCGTGCGATGCCATGTTCAGCGACCGCTGGACCCTCGCCTGGTGCAAGGCTCACGGCCGGCTGCGCCTGTGGCGCCGGGGAGGCCTGGCCATGGAGGCCACGGCCAGCGTGGTGCACATCAACCCGCGCCGCCTGCGGCCGGCCCGCACCATGGAGGTGAGCGACCTGCGCCGCGTCCACGGGTGGCTGACCGACGACTGGGTCCGCCGCGGGCTCGACCTGCAGCGCCTCGAAGGCGAGCGCCTCACCGTGGCCAGCAAGCGGGAGCTTTCGGCCATGATCGATCCAACCTACGACGCCTTCGATCTGGTCTGCGACAGCTCCTGGCTGCGACAGCTCTGCCTCGACCTGGGCAGCGTCACGGGCCTGCCGGTGGAGCTGGACGAGGACCTCTGAGCGCGCCCTGCCCCCTCAACCCTCCCACGCCACGCCGGCGCGGAACAGGAAGGTCAACACCCGGCCGAGGCTCGGGGTGAACTCGGCGTTGCGGGCCTGGTAGCCGAGGCAGAAGGGAGACAGCAGCAGGGTCAGTCCTTTCCAGGCCTGCCAGCCGCCGGTGAGCTCAGCGCGCAGGGCGAAGCTGGTGAAGGTCCCCTCCACCCCGCTGGCCCCGTTGAAGAAGGCGCTGTCGTCGTTGGCCCCCAGCAAGATGGCGCCGCCCGCGCCCACGTGCATCCCGAGCCACAGGGACTCCATCAGGTAGACCCGCGCGCCCGCCCCGGCCAGCACCGTGATCAGGTTGGAGCTGCCCTCGTTGCGGAACCGATCGTCGAGGTTTGCGAAGCTGGCGGCGACCCCGGCCTGGACGGCCAGCCGCCCGAGCCGCAGCAAGTACCCCGCCCTGAGGTCCACGTCTGCCCCCGCGCTCACCTGCAGCGCGTCGTCGCCCAGATCGTAGATCGCGGCGCCGGCCAGCAGGCCGACGTAGTAGCCGTGGGACGCGCCGCTGCCGGCGCTCTCTTCCGGCTCCTGACCAGCTGCGACGCCGGCCTCGGGCCCACCAGCCGCGGGCGCCACCGACGACGCGGACGTCGACTCCGGCGGCGCCGGCCCGGGGGCGGGCGCCGGGGCCTGCTGCGGCTTGAGCACGAAGCTCAGCGCCTGAGGCTCGCCGAACTCGGCCACGAGCTTGCGCTCTGCCGGCTGGTGGCCAGGCAGCGCCACCCGCACCATGTGCTCACCGCCGGGCACGGAGAGCTTGAGCGCGGCCCCGTCGGCGGGCGTCTCGCCCCGCCCCTGCTTTCCGATCTGCACCGAGGCGCCCCCCGGGTGGGTGGCGATGGAGATGGCGCACGACTCCTCCCAGCGCAGCTTCTCCAGCTTGACCGCGAAGGCCTCGCGCCCGCTGAGCGGCAACATCTTGGCGTGCTCGGTGTAGTACCTGTGGGACTCGCGCAGCTTGCCCAGCCGTCGATACGACTCCCCCATGTAGTACAGGTTGTTCCGGTGGGGCATCAGCTTGTGGGAGGCGCCGTAGTTGGTGATGGCCTCCCGGTAGCTGGCCTTGCGGAACAGCTCCATGGCCTGCCGGTAGAGCTTCAGCGCCTGCTGCCGGTCCTCCGCCTCACCTGCTTGCACGCGCGCGGACATCCCCAGCAGCAGCAGGAGTAGTCCAATCTTGAGTGTTCTGGTATGCATCCGGGCCCCCTCCGTGGATGGCCTCGCGCTGGCCGCGGCGACCATGTCGCCCGCTCATTCTAATGCGCATTGGGGTCCGGCTTCCAGATTCGTTATGCGAGAAATCACTACCTCTGCAGCAGGGCAGCGAATGATCGCCTGTGCGGCTCGAAGGGCGCGGCCACCTGGCGCAGCCCCACCTCCCCGGCCAGCTCCAGGGTCCGCTGGAAGTCCTCCTCGGGCACATGCCCCCGGGGCTCCATCACCAGCAGCTGACCATGACTGGCCAGGGTATCGCTGATCTGCGCCAGGAACGCGCGCCGCCGGGGCACCTCGTGCACCATGTGGATCGCCAGGGCCAGATCCACCTGCCCCTGCAGCTCCTGAAGGCCGAGGTCCCGCGCGTCACACACCGAGGCCTGGATCCGGTCCGCCAGCCCCTTGCGCCGGGCCCGCCGCTCCAGGGCGCGGATCATGCGGGGCTCCATGTCCACGCAGATCACGCGTCCCGACTCGCCCACCCGCCTGGCCGCGGCGAGGCTGAAGTAGCCCATGCCGCAGCCCGGGTCGAGCACGGTCATGCCGGGCTTCACCAGCGGATCGATGAAGCGTCCGGCAGGCTCCAGCCAGCTGCGCAGCGGGCTCACCAGCAGGTAGCCGATCCACCAGGGGCACACATGGTGATTCTGGTCCTCTTCCTCGGTCTGTTCTGGGGTCTTTGCGTTCTTGGCTGCCTCCTGTATGGGCATGTCTCTCTCCTTTATCTTTACCGGGTCCTCGTTGACAATGTGAGCAATTGCTCGTATCAATGAAAATAATGTGAGCAAATGCTCATCTTGTAAACTCGCATCCCTGGCGCCGCTCCGGAGAAGAGCCATGGCCGGAAAAACAGCTGAAATAAAAAAGAAAACCTCAACGCCGGCCCAACGCGAGCGTCCCGGCACCAATGGCCCGGCTCATATTTCTCAGCTCCAACCGCGCAAGCAACCGCGCCAGCAGCGCGCCCGGGCCACGGTGGACGCCATCCTTCGCGCCAGCGCCGAGCTGTTCGCAAACGCGGGCTATGCCGGGACCACCACCAACAAGATCGCCGCCCGCGCGGGAGTGTCCGTGGGCTCCCTCTACCAGTACTTTCCCGGCAAGGACGCCATCCTCTCCACCCTGTTCCAGCAGCATCACGCAGAGATGACCGCCTCGGTTCATGGCTCCCTGGCCCTGCTGGCCGATCCGTCCGTTCCGCTGCACGACGCGTTCGCAGAGCTGCTGGAGCGCATGGTGGCGGTGCACGAGCAGGACCCGGACCTGGTGATGGCCCTGTCCGAGGAGAACCTGCACCTGGCCGGGGCCCACAAGCACCACGAGGATGAAGAGCGACGCTTCGTCGCCATCACCGCGGAGATCCTCGCCGGCCGGCCGGATGTCCGCGCAGGCGACCACAAGGCCATGGCTCACCTGCTGGTGGAGGCCACCGGTCACCTGGTGCGCTGGCTGGTGCATGACGCGCCGCCGGAGGTGGACCGCCGGCAAGCCGTGGATGAGCTGACGCTGCTGCTGTCGCGCTACCTCGCGCCCTGACGCCGCCAGGCGAGCAAGGCCAGCGCCAGCAGCCAGAGCGCGCCTGCGCCGGGCCGGTCACTCACCGAGCAGCCACCAGCAGCCACCAGCCCCTCCCGCTCGTCCTGCCCGTCCGGAGGCGGCCCGATCATGAACCGCTGCAGCTGCGCCTGCGAGACCTGCGCCTTGTGGATCCAGCTGATGATGTCCGACTCGTAAAACAGCCGCTGGACCGTGCCCGACACCGACTCGTTCAGCCCGCGGCGCAGCATGGCAGGGCCCTTGCCCGCGCCCCACTCCGCCTCGTCGTAGCCCCGCACCAGCTTGGCGTTGGCCGCCGCGGTGCTCTGGTCCGCGTAGTAGCCCGGGAACGACAGGGTATGCGCCACGGTGTTGACCGCGAACCGCTGAAAGTCGCGCAACTTGCCGATGGTCTGCAGGCTCACCGGGCAGCCCTTGATCGCCTCGCCCTTCTTCTTTGCCCGCGCCTCACACCACTTGTCCGCCGCGCGCTTCATCAGCGCCAGCATCTCGTCGTCGAAGGCGGACCACTTCCACTCGCCGCTGACGGTGCCGGCGCCGCGCACCGTGCCGAGGCCCCAGCCCACCACGAGGTCGGCGGGCATGGTGAAGTGATCGTACCCCTCGTGGGCCCCGAACAGCACGAAGCCGCTGCAGGTGTCCCGGACCAGGTGGTGCACGTCGTTGCCGGTGCCGGCGGCCAGGTAGATGCGGTGGCCCATGACGTCCCCCTCGATATGCCCGGCGTAGCCGAGGGTGAAGGAGATCTGCCGCAGGTTCTTGCTCTCGGCGAACATCAGCCGCACGTACTCCCAGTCCTCCTCGATGGCGCCGGGCACGGCGAGCTTGGCCTCCTCGGCCGCGTACCACAGGTCCGGCGCCGGGGCAGCGGCGAGGTAGGCCTGCAGGTCGAGCCCGGCCCAGTACACGCCTTGCCCGCGGGCCTGCTGCCTGGCCTTCCAGTTGACGTAGGCGTGCATGGCCGGCCCCCACGCGAGCGCCGGCTGCGGCGCCGCCACCAGCAGGGCCAGGACCAGGGTGATGCGTGCCATCGCAGTACAATTCATGCCGTCGCCTTCTCCGCCTCCATCTTACCAATCGCCCGGCGCAGCCACAGGATGGAGGCCACCCCGGCCAGGACGCCCGCGGCTGCGGCCGCCACGAAGATGCCGCTGAGGCCCCATCGCGCCTCGCCCAGGTGGGCCATGGGCACGTAGAGCACCAGCATGTGAACGGTGGTGAAGGTGGCCGCGTGCAGCGGCCGGTTCAGCGCGTTGAAGCAGGTGTTGCCCAGCATCACCGCCCCGATGAGGCCGTAGGACAGGGGGACCACCGACAGGTAGCGGCCCGCCACGTCCATCACCATCGGGTCGTCGTTGAACAGCCCGGCCAGGTGCCGCCCGACCAGGAACAGCAGCACGAACATCGCCCCGCCCCACAGCACGGCGAACCCCTGGCACCCCCGGCCCGCCAGGCGCACCCGGTCGATCCGGCCCGCGCCCCAGTTCTGCCCCACGAAGGGTCCGAGCACCGCGCCCAGGGCCATGAGCGGCGCCAGCGCCAGCATGTCCACCCGGGAGGCCACGCCGAAGCCGGCCACCGCGGCCTCGCCGTGGGACGCCACCAGCCGGGTCACCAGCCCCGCGCTCATGGGCATGATGATGGAGGTGATGGCGTTGGGCCCGCCCACGTAGAGCACCCGGGTCCAGGAGTCGAGCAGCAGCCGCGGCGAGCGGGCGCGGAAGCTGATCATGTGCTTGCGCCGGTGCAGGATCCAGAGGCTCAGCAGCAGGGTGCTGCCCCTGGAGATCACCGTGGCCCAGGCCGCGCCGGCCAGCTCCATGCGCGGGATCGGTCCGAGGCCGAAGATCAGCAGCGGGTCGAGCACCGCGTTGAGCCCGAAGGCCACCGCCATGATCATGCTCGGCAGCTTGGCATCGCCCGTGGCGCGGATGGCGGAGTTGCCCACCATGGGCACCACCACGAACACCATGCCGGGGTACCAGATGAGCATGTAGTCGCGGATGAGCGGCACCATGTCCGGCCCGGCGCCCAGGGCGGCGAACACCGGGTCGATGGTGAGCAGGCCGATGGTCACCATCACCGCCACGATGAGCACCGACAGGGCGAGGGTGTCGGTGGTCAGGCGCTGCACCGTGAACTCGTCCCCCTGGCCGATGGCCCGGGAGATCACCGACGAGGTCCCCACCGCCAGGCCCATGGAGAGGCCGGCGATGATCATCACCACCGGGAAGGTGAAGCTGATGGCCGCCAGCTCCCGGGTGCCGAGCTGCCCGATGAAGAAGGTGTCCACCAGGTTGAAGGCGATCATGCCGAGGATGCCCACCATCATCTGCAGCGCCATGCGCGTCAGGGTTGGGCGGATCGGCACGTCCACCAGGTTTGCCTTGATCATCGGCTTCATGGCGGCTCAGGTCATACCATGGGCCGGTGCCCCGTGGCGAACAGGCGCGGGCGCTCAGGGCGACGGCGGGGCGACCTTCCAGACGAAGGCGCTTGTATTGGAGGAGGTGGGCAAGGTCACGCCGCCGTATTTGCTGCCATTGCCGAGGTACGCGCCGGTGACCCACATGCGCCCCGCCGGTTCGGCGGCGATGCCGTAGCCGATGTCGTAGGAGGTACCACCGCCGAGGGTGACCCACGAGAACTTACCGGCGGGGGTCAGCCCCGCGACCATGGCGTCGAAGTACCCGGCGGAGGTGACGGTCGTGGCGCCGAAGGTGGCGGTCGCTTTCTGGGAGGTGTTCGCGTCTCCCACCAGGCCGGTGATGAGCACGTTGCCCTTGCCGTCCAGCGCGATATCCTGGGCGCTGTCGTTCAGGGTGCCGCCGGCCGAGCGGGCCCACTTGTAGCTGCCCTTGCTGTCCAGCCTGGCCACGAGGGCGTCCTCTTTCCCGCTGGAGGAGAGGCTGTCCTTGCCCAGCTTGACCGTGCCCTCGAACGCCCCGGCGACGAAGCTGTCGCCGCTGATGCCTGCTGCGATACCCATGCTGAGCGGTGTGTCCCTCGCCCAGCCGCCTGCGGCCACGGCCCAGCGCCAGTCGCCGGACTTGCCAAGCCGCGCCACCACGTTGACCCGCTTGAGTCCCGCGGGCATGGGCACGGTGATCTTTGGTCCAAAGGTCCCGGCGCCTGACAGCGTACTCGCGACATGAACCTCGCCCGACGCGTCCACGGCGATGCTGGTGCCGGTGTCGCCGCTGTTCTTGCTGCCGCCCAGGCTCGCCCAGGTGAACTTCTGGCTGGCCCCCTCCAGCTGGGCCACGAAGAGGTCCGACGACCCGCCGTCAATCTTCAACGACCCTGACTTCGTCGGCAGGTAAACGGTCCCGGAGACGCTGCCGGTGACGTGGGGGTTGCCGCTACTGTCCATGGCGATGGCGTAGGACTGGGGCCTGCCGGTGCCCCCCGTGCCCTTGATGGGCACGGCCCAGAGGAACTTGCCGTCGCTGTCCAGCTTGGCCACGAAGCTGGCCATGTTCTTGTCGGCGTACAGGGTGAGGCCGCCGAAGGTGGCCGAGGTGATGGTGGTGGAGCCGTTGCCGTAGTAGCCGGTGATGTAGATCCCACCCTTGCTGTCCACGGCGATGCCCCGCCCGACGTCGATCTCCTTGCCCCCGGCAGAGACCGCCCAGAGGAACTTGCCGGAGGGGCTCACCTTGGCCACGAAGATGTCCGCCTTGCCCAGCGAGGTCAGGGTCGTGACGCCGAACTTGGCCTGGGTGGCGCCGGCGGTCTTGAAGTCGCCGTACTGACCGATGATGTAGCTGTGGCCCTGCCCATCCGCGGCCACCGCCCAGGGCAGGGCCACAGCGGGGCTCCCCCCGGCGATAACCCAGGTGCACCCCGAAGGGTCCAGCGCCTTGCAGTCGGGCTTGCACGCCAGCGTCCCGCCGGCGAAGCCCTGCAGCTTGCAGGTCTGGCCGGCCAGGTTGGAGCCGTCGCACTTCTCACCCGAGTCGATGACGCCGTTGCCGCAAGGCGGCATGTCCGCGTCCGAGCCGGCGTCGGTGGGCGCGCTGTCCGGCCCGCCGTCAGGGCCGCCGTCAGGGCCGCCGCCGTCGACCAGGCCCGCGCCCTTCAGGGTCAGGGAGAGCACCGTGCAGGCGTCCCCGGCGCCCTGAAAGTTGTGCTGCACCGCCGCGAGCAACGATCCCGCGGAGGAGAACGCCTGAACCTCGAGCTGCGCGCTGTAGCCGCCCTGGCCCGCGGCGCCCACGTGGAGTTCGAAGGATGTGGCGCCGTCCTCCAGCCGCCCCTGCAGTTCAATGGTGCGGGAGCTCAGCTTGCCGGCGATGGTCACGTCCACTTTGAGCCGGGACAGCTGCGCGCCGTCCACCCCCGAGCCGAGCCCCAGCTCGACCCTGAAGGCCGGCGCCTCGGCCTCGCACGGCTCGTCCTGGCAGCCCGCCGCGCCGAGCAGCCCCAGCAAGGAGGCCGCCACCAGCGCCCTGGCAGTGAGATGTCGGCTCAGAAGTTCCATACACCCAGCTCGGCCGGTGGTGGCCCCTCACGCGTACCCGCCACCACGCCCACCGTGACGCCGCCCACCACCACCGCGCCCACCAGCGTCCAGAACCACCACTTCTTGTAGATCGGCGTGGCCGAAGGCGGCGCCCGGCTGGCGCCCTCTCCGCTGGCGCTGTCCACGGCGGCGGCCGGCATCGCGGGCTGCCGGATTTCGCGGTCCTTCAACGCCCGGATCTTCGCCTCCACCGCGGCCCGGTCGGCGAAGTCCGGCTTCTTCTCCAGCAACCGCTCGTACTGGCGCGCCGCCTGCTTCGGCCGGCCCATCTGCTCCAGGCAGCGGCCCATGTTGTAGTGCATGTAGGCCGTCGGGGTCAGGGTCTGCGCCCGCTGGAAGGCCTCGAGGGCAGCCTCATACTTCTTCTCGGCGTAGTACTTCTCTCCCAGCTTGAAGTAGAGCCTGGCCTTGTCCTTGTCCTTGTCGCTATCAGGGCTCTGCTGCGCCGTGGCCGTCGCGCAGGTCACCAGCAGGACCGCACCTGCCGCCAGCAATGATGCCCAGGATTTCATCGAGCACACCCCGCGCCTCCACCTGATTGATGTGTTTCGGACCATATATTTCTATCATGTCGATGGGATTTGTCTCGCCGCAGAGGGATCTTTGCCCTGGCGCGTCCCGGGCGCTTACGAGGCCGATGAACTTGCTCAGTAATCGGTGGTGACGGTGCGGTGGTGGGGCGCGTCCACGCCGAAGCCTTCGCGCCAGAGCCAGTAGTCGAGCTGCGCCGCGCAGAAATCCGCGCCAGCCGCGCGCCCTGCGTCCACCAGCAGCTCGCAGGCGCCCACGGTGGCCACGCGGAGCTCCGCCTCCGCGCGCTCCGCCTCTGCCAGCGGCTCCAGGGCGTCCACGCGTCGGGCCAGGTCCGACGAATAGACCAGCACCCCCAGGTGACGCAGCACCCTCGGCAGCATGTAGTCGGCGTAGGCGGTGAGGCGCTCCACGCCGTGGAGGCCGGGCGCGCCCAGCGCCAGCCGCCGGGCGTGCAGCATGCCGGCGGCCAGCTGCGCCCGCTTGAGCAGCGGCAGCTCCCGGCCGGCCAGCTCGCGGCCATCTCGGTAGGAAGGGAACGTCTCGGCCAGGAAGCCGGCCATGCCCGCGGCGTCCACGCCGGCGGCGGCCACGGCGTTCTCCAGGCGGCCGTCAAATCGTGCGGCCACCACCGCGGCCACCTCTCGCAGGATCTCCACCCGCCGCGCCACCAGCGGCAGAGTGCCCTGGCCTCCCTGGAAGATGCCGGGCGCCTCGGCGTCCAGCACCGCCGCGTCGCACAGGTCGAGCCCGGCGTCCATGCCGAGGCGCAGGGCGGCCAGCAACCCCGGGGCGTCGTCCTGCACCTCCCCGGCCTGCTCCACCGCCCACATGCGCTGCCCCGGCTCCACCCAGTAGCAGAAGTTCAGCGCGTTTCCGAGCCAGACCAGGGCGTCGGTGCCCGGGCCGGCCTGCTCCGGGAAGGCCGGGAAGTCCCAGCGCGGCCACCCGGGCGGGTCAGCGGCCAGGCGGTCGGCAGTGGCGGCCACGGCCGCCGCGTCCACGGCGACATGCTGCATCTCGGGGAGGATCTCGCGGCAAACGCGAGCCAGGGCGCGGGGATCAAACATGGGCAGAAGGCTAGCACAGGCCGTGTTAACTTCCCCTCCATGCGCATCGCCCTCGTACAGCAGCACGCCACGGCGGACCTGCAAGACAACCTCGCCCGCGGGCTCTCCGCCCTGGAGCGCGCGGCCAGCGAAGGCGCCCAGCTGGTGGCCTACGCCGAGCTGGCCTTCGAGCCGTTCTACCCCCAGCGGCGGGCAGACGGGGATGTGCGCGCGCTGGCCCAGACGGTGCCCGGGCCGATCACCGATCAGTTCGCGGTGCTCGCCCGCGAGCTCGGCGTGGTGGTGGTGCTCAACCTGTTCGAGCGCGATGGCGATCAAACCTACGACAGCTCGCCAGTCATAGACGCCGACGGCGCGCTGCTGGGCCGGGCCCGCATGGTGCACATCACCGACTACGACGGGTTCCACGAGCAGGGCTACTACGCGCCCGGCGACCGCGGCGCGCCGGTGTTCGATACGGCGGCGGGCCGGGTGGGGGTGGCCATCTGCTACGACCGGCACTTCCCTGAGTACATGCGAGCGTTGGCCCTGGGCGGCGCGGAGCTGGTGGTGGTGCCCCAGGCGGGCGCCGTGGGCGAGTGGCCCGAGGGGCTGTACGAGGCCGAGCTGCAGGTGGCGGCGTTCCAGAACGGCTACTACACCGCGCTGTGCAACCGCGTGGGTCCGGAGGAGCGCCTCACCTTCGCCGGCGAGTCGTTCGTCTGCGCGCCGGACGGCAGGGTGATGGCCCGGGCCCCCGAGGCCGAGGACCACCTGCTGCTGGCCGACCTCGACCTCGATCAGGTGGAGCGCTCCCACGCCAGGACCCTCTTCTTGCGCGATCGCCGCCCCGAGCTGTACGGGCCGTGGCTGGGAGAGCGCCGTGGCTAAGCGGGAGCCAGGACAGCGGCGACGCGACGGGCTGCGCACCCTGTTCTTGCCCTACACATTTGGGGTCTTCACCCCCTTCCTCGCGGTCTCTACCGTCGGCCTCGGCATCCTGGCCGTGTTGGTGTGCATGCTCAGCCAGCGCGCCAGCTTCCACATCGGCACGCTCTGGGCCTGGGTGCTGTGCAGGGTGGCCTTTACCAGGGTGCGGGTGCACGGCCGGGACAAAATCGCCCCCGACACCTCGTACATCATCATGAGCAACCACCAGAGCCACTTCGACGTGCTGGCGTTCTACGGCCACTGGCGGCGACAGTTCCGCTGGGTGCTCAAGGAGGAGCTGCGCCGCGCGCCCGGCATCGGCTGGTACTGCTCGGCCGGCGGGCACCTGTTCATCGACCGCTCCTGCCGGGAGAAGGCCATCGCCAGCCTGAGGCGCGCCGGGCCGCTGCTGCGGGGCGGCATCTCGGTGATGATGTTCCCGGAGGGCACCCGCAGCACCAGCGGACGCCTGCGGCCATTCAAGAAGGGCGGCTTCATGCTGGCTCTGGACCTGGGCCTGCCGATCCTGCCGGTCTCCATCAGCGGCTCCCGGCATGTGCTGCCCAACAAGACCGCTCGCCTGCTGCCCGGCACCATCGACATCACCATCCATGATCCCATCGACACATCGGCCTACAGCGAGGATCGGCGAGACGAGCTGATGGCAGAGGTGCGCCGGGTGATCCGCGCGGGGCTGAGCGAGTGGGAGCAGGGGGCCCGGGACGACGCCTGATCAGTCGTCGTCCTCTTCCACCCAGATGACGCCGATCAGGTGGTCGGTGAAGGCCACCACCGCCAGGTCCACCACGGCGTTGGCCACCGAGGTGGCGGACCAGCTCTCTCCTTGCCAGAACTCGAAGTTGCTCACCAGCCGGGGCTCCGCCGGGCCGAACAGGTCCAGGAAGCGCCCTGCCAGCTCCGCGGCCTGGGCCTCGGTGCGCCGGTCGCCGCTGCCGAGCAGCCGGATCCGCAGCATGGTCCGCAGCATCTCCCGGTCGGCAGGCCGCCAGCGATCCGCGATGGTGCGCATGCCCCAGGATTGCAGGAAGGCGTTGTACAGGGTCGCTCCGGACGCCCGCCGCGCTGCCTCGGTGCTTCGGCGGGCCAGCGCCGCCCCGCCGGCGCCGTCCAGCTCACGGGACAGCGCGTCGGTCGCTTGCTCCTCCAGGGGCTCGAACCAGCAGCGCCCCGCCGGGTCCGGCGCCCCGGCCGCGCGCAGCCACTCCGTGGGATCCCAGGCGCACCGCTGCTGGGCGAAGCCGAGGGCGCACTCGCCATGTGGGCTGCGCGCCGTGGCGTCGGCGCCGTGGTCCAGCAGCTGCCGCAGGATCGCATCGTCGGGCATCATGGCCGCCAGCATCAGCGGCGTGCGCCCCTCGCGGTCCTGCCAGTCCAGCGCCGCGCCGGCCCGCAGCAGCGCGCCCACCGCCTGGCGCTGCTGGCCATAGACGGCCACCCCCAGCGGGGTCCAGCCCATGTCGTCGGTGGCCTCCAGGTCAGCGCCCGCCTCCAGCAGCGCGGCGATATCCTGCAGGGCGCCGGCGCCCACCGCGGCCGCCAGGGTCTCGTGGGGGACGCGCCTGGGCTTGCGCTTCTTTTGCCGCTTTCGGGCCATGGACCGCTCCAGCTTATCAGCGGCAGATGGGCCCGTCCTTCTTCTTGTCCTTGCTCGGCGGCGCGGGCGGCTCGCCCTTGATCTTGCCGATGCGGAACTGGGCCGGCCGCTCCCGCACGATGCGCCTGAGCCACTCGTCCTTGTACGCCGGGTGCGTCACCTGACCCCGGGCGTCACGCACGTTGCCGTCCATGTACTTGACGAACAACTCCTGGCCCAGGCGCCGCCAGCGCTTCATCACGCGCTCGGTCTGCTCCGCCGAGTAGCGCGTGAGGTAATCCCGGGCCAGCCCCGGCGACCGCCGGTACAGCTCCATGGCCGCACGCTCCACCTCCGCCTGGCGCGCCAGGAAGCTGCCCTCCAGCTCGCCCTGGGCCCGGCGCACATGCCCGATCATGTCGCTGTAGCGGGTGTAGGTCCAGTTGGCGACCCAGTTGAACACCCAGAACGCCGAGTCCCAGGAGAAGCGCTTGAAGTCCGCCGTGCCCACGGCGAAGGCCTTCGGCGCCCTGGTGATGCCGGCGTACATCGGCACGTAGACCGTGCTGTAGCTGTCGTCCACGCCGAACCAGAGCACGCCCCCCACGGCGCCTGGCAGCTTGCGTCGGGACTGGGACACGAAGGAGAAGCCGGTCTGCTGGGTGGAGATGGCCCGCTCGTTGAGGTACTTCTTGCCGTCCAGCTCCCAGGTCAGCGGGCGCCAGCGGTAGGGCAGCGCGTACGGCCCGGCCCCCACGCCCTTGGTCATGTCCATGGGGGTCCCCTGGAAGTGGTCCCGCATCAGCTCCATGGCGTCCTTCACCGACAGCTTCTTCTTTGGCTTGATCCACAGCGGCAGGCGGCCGGTGCCCTTGAGGTAGTCCACCTTGAAGTCCCGGCCCGGCGCCACGCGGCGGTAGATGCTCCACACCCGCGCCTGGCGCACGCGCTTGTCGCGGAAGCGCATGGGCGCGTAGGTGTCGGCGAAGGAGAAGTCCTTGTCCTTGCCCGAGAACCAGCCCTTCTTGCGCGCGAAGGAGATGACGTCCGGCGCGTACAGAGTGTTCTTCTTGTCGCGCAGGGGGAAGGTGCGGATGCGCGCCTGGTTGGCGTGGGCCGTGATGTAGCCGTCCGGCACGCGCCGCGCCACCCAGAGCAGCCCCTTTTCGCACGGCCCCTTGCCGATCATCTCCATCAGCCACACCTCCTTCGGGTCGGCGATGGAGAACGACTCGCCCTTGGAGGCGTAGCCGTGCTTGTTGGCCAGGGTGGTGATCACCTTGATCGCCTGCCGGGCCGTGCGCGCCCGCTGCAGCGCGATGTACATCAGGCTGCCGTAGTCCACGCCGCCCTTGAACCCGCGCAGCTCCTTGCGCCCGCCGAAGGTGGTCTCGCCGATGACGAGCTGGTGCTCGTTGATGTTGCCCACCACCGAGTAGGTCCGCCGCGCCTCGGGGATGTCGCCCAGGCGCTCGCCCGAGTCCCAGTCGATGACCTCCCGCCGCGCGCCGATGCGGTGCCGCGCCGCGGGCCAGCGGTACAGCTCGCCGTACAGCTCGTGGGAGTCGGCCAGGTAGGTGATGATGGCCGAGCCGTCGGCCGAAGCGCCGGGGGTGACCAGCAGGTTGGTGCAGGCGCTCGTGGGCGCGGGCGTCAGCAACGCCGCCAGCGTCCCGAGGCAGATAGTCGCTCTCAAGAGTTTCATACTGAGGGGTTATAGCAGACGTCAGCCTGTTTCCACCCGCACCTGCGACCGGCCGCCCCCCAGCTTCTCCACCACCACGCAGGCGGGGATCGACTCCTGCAGCGCCTCCACATGGCTGATGATGCCCACCTGGATTCCCCGGGCGTTGAGGCTGTGCAGCGCGTTCATCGCCACCTGCAGGGTCTCGCCGTCGAGGGTGCCGAACCCCTCGTCCAGCAGGAGGGTCTCCACCGGCATGCGGCGGAAGCCGTAGTCCGCAAGCGCCAGGGCCAGGGCCAGCGAGACGAGGAACGTCTCGCCGCCGGACAGGGTGCTCAACCCGCGCGCCTGCCCCGCCTGGTCCATGTCCTGCACCCGGAACGCAAGCAGCGGCGCCTCGGTCTTCGGGTCGCGTCGCGACACCAGCCGGTACCGCGGCGCCAGGCGGTCGAGGTGTACGTTGGCCTTGCCCAGCAGCTCGGCCAGATTCAGGGTCTGGGCGAAGCGTTTGAACGCCTCCCCCTTGTCGGTGCCGATGAGGTTCTGCAGCCGCTCCCAGGTGTCATGCTCCGCCTGGGCCTCCGCCTCCTGCGCCTCCAGCGCGGCCAGCTTCTTGCGGGCCTTCTGCTGCGCCTCGAGCTGCGCTCCGAGCTCGCCCATGCGCGTCGCCAGGCGCCGCGCAGCCGCGTCCAGCGTCGCCACCTGCTCCGCCAGCGTGTCGTCGGGCCACGCGTCCGCCTCCAGGTCCTTCGGCCGCGCTCCCGCGATGGTCTTGTGCTGCTCCTGGGCCCGCTGGACGCCCCCAAGCGCCTGCTGCACCCGCTGGCCCAGCGTCTCCTTCAGGCGCGTCAGCGACTCGCACCGATCCGCCGCCAGCAGCCGCTGCCGCAGGGCGGCCGCGTCGTCCAGCCCCAGCGCCTCGAGCTGCTGCGCCAGCGTCTGTCGCTGGGCCTCCAGCGCCGAGGCCAGCGCCTCGAGCTGGGCGCCGATCTCGCCCAGCCGGGCCTCCAGCTTGCCCAGGCGCTCGCCGACGGGCCGCAGCTTGCCCTGGATGTCGGCCACATGCTCCAGGTCGCCGGCCATGGCCGCGTTGTCCACCCTGAGCCGCTCCAGCTCCTGGCCCAGCTCGCTGGCCTGCGCGGCCTGGGGCGCGGCCGACAGCTCGAGCACCTCCAGGTGCGGCGCCGCCTCACCCGGGATCTGCTCCAGGCGCTGCTCCGCCTCTGCCATGGCCTTGCGCTCGCCCTCGAGCCGCGCCGTGGCCCCCGCCCGCTCGAGCTCCAGCTTCCTGGCCGCGTCTCTGGCCATTGCCTCGGCCTGCTCCACCGCCGCCTTCTCCCGCTCCAGCGCCGCCCATCGCGTCTCCACCTCGGCCAGCTCCCCCTCATCCATCAGAGGGTGCTCCTTGCTTCCGCACAGCGGGCACGCCTCGCCCGCCTCGAGCCGGGCGCGCTCCTTGGCCAGCCCCCGGATCCAGGCCAACACCTGCTCCTGCTCGGCCAGCCCCCCGGCGGTGGCCTTCTGCGTCGCCGCCTCCACCTCCTGCTCCTTGAGCAGGTCCGCCAGCGTGGCCCCCTTGCGCTCCAACTCCTCGGTGCGCCGCCGCGCCCCGTCCAGCTTGCTGCGCGCGGCCACCTCGTCCCCGGCCAGCCGCTGCACCTCGTCCAGCGCGCGCAGGCGCGCCGCGATGGACTCGGCCTCTGCCCGGATCTGCCGGCGCTGTGCCTCCGGGTCGAAAGGACCGGGCCCGGTCCAGCGCGATTCCAGCCGCTGCAGCACCCCGGCGCTGTCCTGCTTGAGCTGGTCATGCCTGGCCTGAAGCGCCGCCTGCTCCTCTGCCAGCCTGGGCAGACGCGCCTCCTGTTTGCGAGCATCCGCCGCGATGCGCTCGGTCTCCCGCAGCGCCGGCTCGGCCACCAGGCAGCGCTGGTGCTCGGCCAGCTGCTCCAGCTCCGCCGAATGATCCGCCCGGGCCCTTTGCGCGGCCGCCTCCTCCGTGCGGGCCGCCTCCAGCGCCCTGTCCGCCCCATCGCGATCCTGCCGCCAGCGCAGCCAGGCCCGCGCCCGCTCCAGCTCCTGGCGCCGCTGCTGCTCCTCCTCCTTCGCCGCCCGGTGCTCCCCCTCCACCCGCGCCACCTCGGCCGGGTCCATCACGTTGAGCCCCTCCCGCTTGTGCTTGATCTTCTCCAGGGCCTTCTTGGAATTTTGCCACGCCTCCATGGCCCTCAGGCCCAGCTGGCGGTACCGCTCGGTGCTGGTGAGCCGCTCCAGGATGTCGCCACGGTCCTTCTCGTCCGCCTTGATGAAGGCAGCGAAATCTCCCTGGGCCAGCAGGACCATGCGGCTGAAGTCAGCGAACTCCAGCTCTTCCAGCGCCTCGTCGAAGGCCGGCTGGTACTCCTTGGCTTTTTTGCTGTTGGCCAGCAGCTCCCACTCTCCGGTCTGCGTGTTCCAGCGCTCCAGCGTGCGCCGCGGTTTCTGCAGCTTCAACGTCTTCGGGGCGCGGTTGCACTGCCAGGTGGCGCGGTACCGCTGCTCGGCGCCCGCCGCCCCCAGCTTCACCTTCACTCGCGCGTACGCATCCAGCTCCCCCCGGGAGATCACCTGCCGCGCGTCCATCTCCTGGTTGCTGCTGTTCTTCTCCTCCAGCCGCGGCGTGCGGCCGAACAGCGCAAGGGACACCGCGTCCATCAACGTGGACTTGCCCGCGCCGGTGGGCCCCCGGATCAGGAACAGGGGAACGGCCCCCAACTGCTCCTCCAGGTCCACCGCCTGCTCGCCGTACAGCGAGTTGATGTTCTTCAACTCGATGCTCAGGATCCTCATGACCGCACCTCCGGCTCGTCCGCGGTGAGCAGCGAGCGGAAGGCCGTGAGCAGGGCCTCGTCCAGCTCACTGCCCTGGGCCTCCACCAGCCGGCGGAACACCTCCTCCTCGGTCAGCTCGCTCAGGCTGACGGGCGCCTGCTCCTGCTCGGCGGCCTGCGTTCCCCCCACGGGCTGCTGGGTCACCCTGGCCAGCAAGGGCCGCTCGCCGCCGGTGCACTCGGCCTCCCGCAGCAGGCGCGCCTCCAGCCCCGGAGTGTAGCCGTCCACCTCGATCTCGGCCCGCACCAGCGGCGGCAGGGGCGTCTCCCACGCCAGCCCCTGCAGGGTGGACAGCAGCTGCTCGAACGGCCCGGCGAACCTGAGCACGTCCCGGGTCCGCGGCACCTCCAGCGGCGACACCGCCACCTCCCCGTCCTCGCCGGGCAGGTCCACCAGCAGCACCTGGCGCGGCGTGGAAGACTCCCTGGCGCCGAGGGGCACCGGCGTCCCGCAATAGCGGGCCACGCTCCCCTTGACCGGGAAGGCGCGATGGAAATGACCCAGGGCCACGTACGCCAGGCGCGGGTCGAAGACCTCGGCCGGCAGCCCATCAGTGGAGCTGGCGAGGTGGATCTCAACCGGCGCATCGCCCTTCTCGCCGCCAACGCAGGACAGGTGCCCGGTGGCCACCACCGGCGCCCCGCCGCCCAGGGCGAGGGCGCGGTCGGTCAGCGTGGTGTAGAGGTGCGCGAACTTCTTGCGGAAGGCGGCGCGAAGCGCGTCCACATCCACCAGCGAGGCGCGGACCCCGAGGCGCACCTCGTGCACGAAGGGCACCGCCGCCACCACCACCGCCACCTCGTCGTCCGCCCCGCGCACCGTGCAGAGGCAGCGGTCCCAGCTCTCCTCGTCGGCACGCAGCCCGCCCACCACATGCACCTTGAGGCTGGCCAGCACCTCCCGCGGCGCGTCCAGCCGGGACGGCGAGTCGTGGTTGCCCCCCACCACCACCGCCGCCCGCAGCCGCGTGCGGCTCAGCTCCGCCAGGAAGCGGTAGTAGTCCGCCTGAGCCTCGGCGCCGGGCTGCGCGTGATCGAAGATGTCGCCCGCCACCAGCAGCACCTCCACGCCCTCGTCCTCGATCCGGTCCAGCAGCCAGCTCAGAAACCGGCGCTGCTCCTCGTCGCGTGATGCCCCCCAGTAGGTGGCCCCCAGGTGCCAGTCCGACGTGTGCAGGATTTTCGTCATGGTGCTCCCCATACTATCGACCAAAGCCGATGCGCGCAGCCGGGCTCTCCTTCAGCTCCAGCTCGGTGTCCAGTCCGTCCAGCAGGTCCGCGGCCTCCACCGCTCCCCCCAGCGCCCGCAGCCGCCTCGCCACCGCCGCGAAGTCCCCCGGCGTCAGCCCGGGCCTCGCCGCCATGCGCTCCACCTCCGGCCCCTGCAGGGCCTCCCCGGTGATCCCGAGCGCCTCGAGGGTGTTGCGGGCCATGATGCGCGCCTGCCCCCGGCGCAGGTAGCCCAGCTGCACCTTGAACACGAACCGCCGCATGGCCGCCTGATCCAGGTCCCCCATCAGGTTGGTGGTGCAGACCACGATGCCGGGGTAGCGCTCCAGCTGCTGCAGCAGCTCGTTGACCTGGGTCACCTCCCAGCTGTGGTGCGCGCCGCGCCGGTCGCGCAGGAACGAGTCGGCCTCGTCCAGCAGCAGCACCGCGCCCTCGCGCCCGGCCCGGCGAAACGCCCGGGCGATGAACTGCTCGGTCTCGCCCACGTACTTGCTCAGCAGGTCCGAGGCCATGTGGCGGTGCAGCTCGCGCCCGGACCGGCGCGCCAGGTGCGCGGCGAACTCCGACTTGCCGGTCCCCGGCGGGCCGTACATGCAGATGCTGATCCCCTGCCCCCCGCGCGGCTCCCACCCCTCCAGCTGCGAGGCCAGCGCCTCCAGGTCGGCGTCGGCGTTGACCACCCGGAGGTCATAGGCGCCCGTGGACAGGGTGTCTACCGCGGGCGGCTCCTGGCCCAGCACCAGCCGCTCCACCGGCTCGATGATCCGCTCCACCAGGGCCAGGTCAACTTCGCCCTGCGCGCCGAGGGACGCGGCGGACCGCACCGCCCCGGCCAGCTGCGCCGGGCTCACCGGGTGGCGACGGGCCAGGTCGCTCACCTGCGCCTCGTCGAGGCCCTGCACATCGCCCAGGTGCCGCCGCAGCACCCGCGCCCGCTGCGTGGCGCCCGGCTGGTCCAGCTCCACCGCGAAGGAGAAGCGCCGCAGGAAGGCCGGATCGATGCCCTCTGTGGCGTTGGTGACCCAGATGGTGGGAACCGGGTTGCTCTCCAGCGCCCGGTTGAACCACTGCTTGGACATGTGCGCCACGCCCCGCGCGCCGCCCCCCATCAGCCCGCTCAGCCGCCAGTCGAACAGGTCCTCCAGCTCGTCGAACAGCAGCAGCGCCTGCTCGCGCGCCATCAGCCGCTGGCCCAGCAGCAGCGATGCGATGCGCTGGTCCGGCGTGGGCGTGTGCCCCTCCCGATCCGCGGTGCCCACGCTGTACAGCCGCGCGCCCAGCTCCACCGCCAGCACGCGGGCCAGCTCGGTCTTGCCCGTGCCCGTGGGGCCGTGGACCAGGATGTTGGTGCCGCCCCGGCGACCGGCGAGCTCCGCCGACAGCAGGTCCCGGGCCAGGCCCGCCGCCGCGCCCACGTGGGCAAAGTCCTCCAGCGTCAGATCCCCGGTCCCGGTCTCGGGCAGGAACCGCTGCACGAACCGCCGCCGGTCCAGGCCGGGGCGCAGCACCAGGTCCAGCAGCCTGGGGTGCAGTTCGATGATGTCCCCCAGGGACCAGTGCTCGTGGTGTGACAGCCGCACCATGCCCGCCTTGACCAGCGGCCCGGCGGCCGACAGCACCTCGAGCACCGGCGGCAGCGGCGCCTTGATGGCGGCGGCCACCACCCGGGCGGCCCGGCTCAGCGCCTGGCGGCCGAACATGCACGTCAGGTCCTGCAGCCCCTCCCCCTGGTTCAGGGTCAGCAGGAACTGCAGCACCGCCCGGTCCCACTTGCCGAGGCCCAGCAGGGAGCCCACCACCTTGAGGTTGGCGCGCGCCGGCTCCAGGGGATCCTTGGGCTGCCGGGGCCGGCCCGCCTTGCTGTCCAGCAGCCGCTGCAGCTTCCCCCGCAGGGCCTTGCCCTCCAGGTCTCCTGCCCCGCCGCCGTACCGGGCCAGCTCCTGCACCAGGTCGTTGCTCTCCATCTCGGAGATCACCTTCGGCTTGAGCTGGCGCAGGGTGGTCCCCGCGATGAGGTTTCGCGCGTATCCCAGCGCGGTCCGGTGAAACGGATCCTCGTCCAGGGGCCTCGGGGGTGTGGGCCTACGTCGTGATCTCATGCTCCCTCCCAGGGCCGGGTTTGACACTGGCCTCTTGCACATAAAACAGGGTAGCGGCATCCTCGGTCATCCGGGGTCACACCAGCCGCACCTCAACGCCGTTCACTTCAGGACGAGCGGAGGCGCGCGTTGCTGACATCTCTCGGCCCCGCGGGAGGGTAAAGATGGCAAAGGGTGACGGCCGAAACGCGCAGCTGACCCGCCTGCTCGGGATCCTGCGCGATCTGGACCGCCTGGGCGGCGTGGACCTGTACGAGCTGGCGCAGAAGTACGACGCCTCGGTGCGCACCATCCGGCGCGATCTGGAGGCGCTGCAGGAGGTGGGGCTACCGCTGGAGGCCGAGGCGAAGGGCAAGAAGAAGCGCTGGCGGGTGGCCTTCGGCGATCGGCTGACCAAGCTGGCCAGCTTGCTGGACGCAAGCCACTACCTCGGCCTGCGTATGGCCATGGGCCAGGTGGGCGGCGCCGCCCGCGCGTCGGAGCTGTTCACCGCCCTCGAGGACCTGTCGGACAAGGTGGAGACCGCCCTGGGCAAGCGCGCGCGGGACACGCTGGCCGCCATCGAGCGCTGCTTTCACTCCTATGAAAAGCGCACCTTCCGCAGCGCGCCGCCCGACGCTTTCTGGCCCCTGGTGATGGCCATCACCGGCAACCGGCTGTGTCAGGTGACCTACCGCGCGCCAAGCACCCAGCCCCGGGACAAGAGCTACAAGGTGCTGCCGCTCAAGCTGTTCACCTACCAGGGCGCCATCTACCTCATGGCCTACACCCCGACCTACAAGAACTACCTCAACCTGAACCTGCACCGGCTCAAGGGGCTCAAGGTGCTCAAGGAGACCCAGGAGCCCCCGGCGGACTTCGACCCCGAGCGGCTGGAGAACGCGGCCTTCGGCGTCTACCACAGCGGCAAGCCGGTGAACTTCAAGCTGCGCTTCACGGACCAGGTGGCCGAGTACATCCGCGAGCGTACCTGGCACCCGACCCAGAAGATCATCGACCTGCCCGACGGCGGGCTGGAGCTGACCTTCCGCTGCGTGCATTCCTACGAGGTCACGGCCTGGGTCATGTCATGGCTCGAGGGCGTGGAGGTGCTGGCGCCCAAGAAGCTCCGAGACGAGCTGGCGGGCATGGGGACGTTCCTGACGGATACCTACGCATGAGGGGCTGGCGCGCGACCTGGCGCTGGGCGCTCTTGCTTGGGTCGGACCATGACCCGGTGCGCAAGAGCGCTGTGAAGAAGGAATAGACCGCCAATGCCAAGACTCTGCCTGTTTATCTGCCTGGCCATGGCCCTGGCTACCAGCGCCGGCTGCTCGGCCGAGGGTCAGGACGAGTCGCTGCGCCCGCCGCAGCTCGACAGCCGGCGGCTGAAGGTGGTGGGCCGCGAGCTGCGCGACGGGCTGGACCGCCAGGTGCTGCTGCGGGGCTTCTCCGCGGGGGGACGGGCCAAGATGCCTCCCTTCATCCCGTTCGAGGTCAGCGCCGGCGACTTCGCCAAGCAGACGGACAGCTACTTCGCCGCGCATCGGGCCCTGGGCGCCAACATGGTCAGGCTGGTCCTGTCATGGGAGGCCCTCGAGTCGGTCAAGGGCATGTACGACGCCCTGTACTGGAAGCGGTTTCGGGCCATGCTGGACGCGGCCCATGCCCGCGGCCTGTCCGTCATCGTCGACTTCCACCAGGACGTGTTCGCCTCGCCCTTCTGCGGTGACGGCTTCCCGCTGTGGGCGCTGGGCAACATGACATACGGCAAGCCACGCTACGACTGCGACAGGCTCAAGTGGGGCCAGCAATACTTCGACCCCACGGGGCCGGTGGGCAAGGCCTTCGACCGGTTGTGGAACAACACCGACGGCCTGCAGGACCGGCTCGAGGCGATGTGGAAGCATGTCGCGTCGCAGCTGCGCTCCCACCCGGCGGTGGCGGCCTTCGAGGTGATCAACGAGCCCGGGGCGGGCTCCATCGGCGAAAAGACCTTCAGCTCAAAGACGCTGCCGCAGCTCTACGCGCGCGTGGGGCGCGCGATCCAGGCCGCCGCCGGGGCCAAGGTGCCGGTGCTGGGGGGCGGCCCGGCCGGCGATCCCCAGGCGCTGGCCGGGCACCTGGAGCGGCCCAACCTCGACGCCTTCGTCTACGCTCCGCACTACTACGACACCGCCATGTTCGTGGGCATGCCCATGTTCTCCGAGAGCGTCGTGCGCGACGGGCTGACCCGGGCGTTCGCCCACGCCTCGAAGTGGGGGGTGCCCGGCATCCTCGGCGAGTTCGGCGCGCCCAACGACAACGCCAAAAAGGGGGACTATGTCGGCTTCGTGCTGGACGTGATGGACAGCCTGTACCTCGGCGCCGTGATCTGGGACGGGTCCATCTCCAAGCGCCTTTGGAACAACGAGGACTTCTCGGCCTTCCACGCCGACGGCCGCGCGCGCGGCTGGGCCGACGCCATGATCCGGGGGTACCCCCGGGCGGTGGCCGGCAAGGTCACCCGGTTTGTCTGGAGCAAGGCGAACCGGACCCTGCGCCTGGAGGTGAACCCGGCCAGGGCAGGGATTACCGAGGTCTACTGGCCCGCGCGGCGACTGGGAAAGCAGCCGGAGGTCTCGGTGCAGGGCGCCAGCTGGAACTGGATCGCCGACCAGGAGCTGCTGCTGGTCTCGGCGAAGCAGGGCGCCGCGGTGGTGGTGGACCTGGGGCCGCCCGGCTCAGGCTCCTGACACCGGCGGCCTGGACAGCGCCGCGGCGGCCTGGCTAGGATCCGGGCATGGCCCTCCCCCCCGGCTCCATGCCGCGCATCACCCTCTCCCTGTTCATGACCCTCGCGCTGCTCGCTGCCGTGCCGGGCTGCAGCGATCCAGAGGGCGCCGCGCTGCCCGACGGCGCGGCCGCCCCGGACGCCGCCGACCTGGGCGCCGGGGACCTGGCCGCCAGCGACCTGGCCGCCAGCGACCTCGGCGCCGGCTTCAAGGACTTCCTCACCCCTGCTTACTACGCCGCGGCCCCCGGCGCCTCGCCGCGCAAGGAGATCGACGCGCTGCTGGCGGCGGCGCGCAAGACGCCGCTGCACCACCCGCTCAAGGACAAGGCCGGGACCATCCCGTCCCACAAGGTGCCGACCATGGGCCGGTTCGGCGCCAGCAAGGGGCCGGCCGCCGCGGCCCAGCACCACCCCGCCATGGACATGCACGTGGGCAACAAGCAGAGCGCGGTGACGCTGTACGCGGCCCACGACGGCGTGGTCTCAACCGTCCGGAACGCGCCCAAGTACCGGCACTATGTGGCCATCACCAGCACGCTCAAGGACAGCGGCGGCAAGGCCCTGGGCAAGCTGGTCACGCTGTACGCCCACGTGGACCTCGACCTGGACGAGGCGGCCGGGCTGAAGCTGGACGGCAAGACCGTGCGCGCTGGGGACATGATCTCGAAGAACCTGTACGCCTCCACGGTGGGCGGGCCGCACCTGCACCTGGAGGTGCGGCTGTACCGTCCGGCGGACTCGGGGTCGGAGACCTTCTACGGCAACAAGAAGGGCAACCCCGCGTTGACCTCCCCGTCAGCGGGCGGCTGGACCCTCGGCCACTGGGACCCGGCCGTGGGCTACGGCTTCGCCGACCCGCGCAACCACGGGGTGAACCTGCCCTGAGGCCTCGGGCCGCCGCGCGCCTGCTACCAGCGCACCGCGAACCGGACCCGCTCCAGCTGCTCCGACGCGTGAGGCCACTTCGCGCGCACCCGGCCGCTCCAGACCAGCGAGACCCGCCCCAGGTCCTTCTCCACCAGCACGGTGCCGAGGAAAGGCCGCGCCTGGATCGGCTCCTGGCCCAGGGGCTGAATCCACAGCGCAGGCACCTCTCCCGGCAGCCGGAAGATGAACTCCGGGTGTTCGGGGTCCATGCCGCGCAGGGTGATCTCCTCGTCGCCGCGCATGGCAGGCAGGATCAGCGCGGGCGATGCGCCGTTCATGAACCTGGCAGAGGGGCCCGCATTTTGGCTCTTGTGCTCGAAGGCGTCGGGCGGGGCGGTGCCCAGGGCGAACTCCCGGGGCGGCGGGTCGTCCGGCCCGGGCATATCCGCGCGGTGCATTGTGCTCCATGCGCCGAGGAAAACCACCCGCGGAAACCACGCGTAGCTGAACCAGTCCACGCCCGCAGGCACAGGCTGGCGATGCCACTTGAACTGGTCGCCGGTGACCAGCCGCTCCGGGGTGAGCAGGTCCGCGGGGTCCTCGATCTCGGGCAAGGCCAGGCCGTCCAGCTCGGGGGAGAACGCCACCACGTACCCCTTGCCCGCGGTGTTGCGGCGGTAGGCGGCCATGCTCATGATGGGCGACGAGAGGTCGCGGCCGTGCAGGAAGGGGCGCAGCAAGTCGATGTTTTCGGCATCGAGCTTCGGGCGCGCCACCTCGTCCACGCCGCCGTAGGCGTTGCCGTAGTTCAGCTCCACCGACTCGAACGGCTCGGGGCTGGTGAAGCTGATGGTATCGCCCCGCAGGGCCACCTTGCGGGGGCCGCTGACGCGCAGCCGCGCCAGGGTGCGGCCCTGCACGTCAACGCTCGCCTCCATGCCGGTCACGGGCTTGCCGCCGGGCGCCCACGCGCTGGCCTTGACCACCAGGTCGCACGCCTCCTTGAACGCCCAGCACTCGGTGTCCGCCACCAGCAGCTCGCCGTCATCTTCCAGGTCGGATCGCAGGTCCGGCTGCTCGGCCAGGGGCTGGCACACGCCATCCGGACGCAGCTGGTAGGCGCGCCGGGCCAGCAGGGCCAGCTCGGTGGCCTGGCCCAGCAGCAGCTCGGTGCCTGGACGGTCCCTGGCCTCGCCGGTCACAGCGCCCACCCATCATCGCCGCTGGGCGCCGCGCTCCAGGGGTGGGTGAACCGCCACCTGTCGGTCTCGCCTGGGGTTTCATTATCGCCCGCCGGGTCCGACGAGCTGTGAGTGCTCACTCCGAAGCCGGCAACGCCCAGGGCGGGGCGCGCGTCCGAGCCCACCCCATCGCCGTCCATGGCCTGCTGGGCGAACTGGCCGATGTTGGTGGGGCCGGTGCCGGCGTTGCCCGCGGCCGCCCCGGTGGACATCCATCCCGGGGCAGAGCCGAAGATCGCCTCGGTGATCGCCTTGGCCAGTTTGCCGCCCTTGCCCAGCAGCTTGAGCGCGACCCGCCCCGCCTTGGCGAAAGGGGTGGCCTCCCACGCAGCCTGCCAGGCGGACTCGCACGCCACGTTGATGATGCCGCCGACGATGTCGCCCCAGGTCATGCCCACGAAGACCCGGTACTCGGTGGGCAAGTGCATGCCCGTGGGCAGCCCGGGCAGCGAGCAGACGATGCCGCCGAACAGGGGGATGCAGTAGGGGATCGGGTCGGCGCACACCGGCAGAGAGGCGCCGCCCACGTCCAGCTGGACCTTGTGGGCGCAGAACATCGGCTTGCACGCGGCCGTGGAGGTGCACAGGAGGCTCATCAGGATGCTCGCGGCCGTGGCGGAGATGGGCTCGATGGAGGGGCACACCATGACGTGCACCCGCCCCGGGCCCGTGTCATGGCCCATGCCGATGGGGTTGTTGCCGGGGAACGGCCCGATCTCCACGTGCTTCGCGTGCTTCTGAATAAACGGGATGGGGCCCCACCAGGTGAAGAGCGAGGCGCCCACACAGGGCGGGTGAAACTCGATGGCGGGGGGGATGTCGTAAATCATGATGCAGCGATGCATCGGCTCACGCGCTCCTTTGCGAGAACACCACGCGGCGCAGCTCGCGAGGCCGCAGCGGGAAGGTGTCGGCGGCTCGCCAGCGCAGGCAGATCCGCCGTTCCTCGACCTGTAGGATGATGGTGTCCAGCTGTGCCAGCACATCGCGCCGGTCCTCGCCGTACTCGAGGGTGACGCGCCCGGGGCATGGGGGCAGGGACAGGGAGAGGTCGCCCTCCGGCGTCATGCCCTGGACCCGCAGCGCGGTCCTCGGCGGCGGCCCCGGCGGGAAGGTCATGTCCGGGTGGGCCCAGTTGAGGATCAGGGGGGCCTGCTCCTCGGGTGGAGCGGTCACCGGCTTGCCGTCCTCCCCGGGCCTTGCCATGCGGGACAGGCGCAGGCCGCCGTCCATGGGGTAAGGGCCGAAGCCCACAGGGTCGGGCCGGTCGCCAGGCGCGGTGATGAGGGCGTCGGGGTCCTCGATGTTGGGCAGCGCTGTCCCTGCGGCGCGCTCCAGATCCAGGATCAGGCCGCGGCCCACCTGGTTGTTGGTGTCGGCCAGGGAGCCCATGGCGTGCTCGGCCGGGCCGCCGAAGGCCCGGTCCCAGGTCAGGGGCATCTCGGTGAACGGCTCGGGCGCGGACATGACCAGCTCACCGTCACGATCCAGCCAGGTGCGGTCGCCGATGACCCTCAGGACCCGGCTGTGGGCGCCCAGCTGCATCACCACGTCCATGCTCCGGACTGCCTGGCCGCCAGGCGCGCGGGCCAGGCCCAGCACCATGAAGTCAGTCCTCGGCTTGGGGGTCGGCCCCTCGCCCGGGAACTCCCCGTAGGCGGTCTCCAGCGGCCGGAGGTGCACCGGCCACTGAGACTCCAGGGCGGGGGACAGGGCCCCGTCCTCGCCGATGTCGTAGGTGGCCTTGCAGAGCAGGGCGAAGCCGAGCCCCACCTCCTGCTCGGCGCCAAAGATCAGCTCCGCCTCCAGCCAGGTGCGGTTGTCGAGCTTCACGGTCCGACCTCCCGGCCGGCGCTCCCCCCGTCCCCCCCGCCCCGGCGCGAGCGGGTGGCGGGTCCCGCCAGCTGTCCCTTCTTCGGATCTGACATGGCCACCACAGTTGTTCAGGTGGCCCCATCTTACCGCGACGGTTGCGCACTATGAAGCCTGAAACGGCACCTGCCCTCGCCTGCCGCGCCGCGGGCGCGGCTCACCAGCGGCGCACCTCGCAGCCCGGCAGGGCGCGGCCGAGGTCCTCCATGGCGCTGGCGCTCACCTCGCTGGCCTCCCCCAGCCACAGCTCCCGCAGGGAGGCGCACCGGGTGAGCAGACGCACGCCGTCGTCCGTGACCCGGCCCGCGCGGTGGAGCCGCAACGTCTCCATGGGCAACGGGGGCGAGGACATGGCCCGCAGGGCAGCGTCGTCCACCGCGGTGTCGGCGTCGAAGATGCGCAGGTGGACCAGGCGCTCCAGGGCGTGGGGATCGGGCAGCTGCTCGAACCAGGCGAGGCGCAACGAGCGCAGCGAGGAGCCGCGGGCGGCGAGGGCCGCGAGCACGCCGTGGCCGGCAGTCGCCTCGGCCAGGCTCAGGCTGCGCAGGGGGAGCCGCGCCAGCGCCGACGCGGCCGACGCGTCCACCCCGCAGTGCCGGGCCACGAGGTGACTCAGCGCGGGCGCGGCCGCCAGCCGCTTGAAGCCGGTTGCGCCGAGGGGGTGACCCGACAGGTCGAGGTGGGCCAGGCGCGGCAGGGTGGCCAGGCCCGCGGCGCCCGCAGGGGAGAGGGCGCCGAACCGCTCCGCGTTGTCCGGGGGCAGCTCATGGCATGGCCAGGTCAGATCCCGCAGCGTCTGGATCCGCGTCAGCGCGGCCGCGGCGTCATCACCGAGCTGGAACATGCCGCGCAAAACGAGGCGCTCGAGGGCCGTGGAGCGCAGCCGGGCGAGGCCGTGGGCGCTGATCTCCCCGAGCATGGAGAGGTCCAGCCGCGCCAGGGCCGGCGCCTCGGCCAGGGCGGCCAGGCCATCATCGGTCACCGCGGTGTTCGTCAGCGAGAGCTCGGAGAGCCGCGGCAGCGCGGCCACCGTGCCCATGGCACCGTCGCCCAGGGTCTTGCACTCATCGAGCCGCAAGCGCTGCAGGGCGACCAGCCCCGCCAGCGGCTCCCACCCCTCGTCGCGCAAACCGAGGCACCGGATCTCCAGCGCCTCGAGGCGGTCCCGGCCACGGAGCCCCCGCAGCAGCGCCGCGCCGCAGGCCGCGGGAACGGCCAGCCCGCCCCAGGTGATGGTCAGCTGGCGCAGCCGGGGCAGCGCCGAAAAGAGCAGCTCCAGCGCGGGCTGCACCTGCTCCGGCTCCGCTGACGGCCAGAGCTCGATCCCCTGCCCCTGCCGTGCCCCGGCCTCATCGCGCACCTGGCGGCAGCCCAGGGCCATGAGCCGGTCCCGGGTAGTCCCATCCAGCACTGCTCGTTCCGCGCTCATGGCCTGCATACCTCCCCGCGCAAGCGACGCGCCATGATACCGCCGCCGCGCGTCGCTATTTTTGGAATAAACAATATCGTTTCCCGTACCCCCCATGATGGGCAATATTCGCCGGGTAGGGCGGCAGCGAATCGCGACGACGAGGTGAACCATGAAGAAGGTGATGCAGGGCGCCCTGTTCCTGGGGCTGTTGGCGGGTGTGGTGTACGTGATCTGGAATTTGCGCGGGACAGCGCCAGAGGAGGAGCCGGCCGCCAGCAAAGCGGAGCCTGCTGCAGCCAGGCCGGCCCGTCGCCCGGCGGCCAGCTCCAGCAGCGCGGCAGTGGACCTGCCCGGGAGCCCGGCGTTCGCCGAGGACCGCGACCCCGAGGGGACGCTACAGCTGGAGGGGCAGGTGCTGGCCGAGGGCGACCTGCCGGCGGGCAAGGCGAGCGTCACCATCAACTCCACCCCCAAGCGCACCGTCACCGCCGAGGAGGACGGCTCGTTCGTGTTCGACAAGCTGGTGGGACGTACCTACATCCTCGTCGCTCGATCGGGTGACATGGCCGGCGGGCCGGTGATGCATCAGCTCACCGCGTCCAGCGAGCCGGCGGTGATCCGCCTGCGGGCTGGGGCAACCCTCGAGGTCACCGTGGTGACTGCCGAGGGCGGCAAGCCCCTGCCAGGCGCAACCGTGGGTATCCGCACCCACGAAAAGCGGCAGGCCACGGCCGACGCCCGGGGCAAGGCCGTGTTCCGTGGCGTGCGCGATGGCGGAAAGGTGGTGGTGGCCTGGGCGGACGGGTACGCGCCGTCCCGCCGGTTCGTCTCCGTCCCACGCGGCGCCGACGCGGCCGTCACCGCCCGGCTCGCGCTGCGCAAGGGCGTCGCGGTCTCGGGGCGAGTCCAGGACAGCATGGGCAAGCCCATCGAGGGCGCCACCGTGGCCGCCCGGGCCATGGCCGACCTGCACGGCGGGCTGTCGCGCAAGGCCATGGCGCCGGTCAAGAGCGATGCCAGCGGCGCCTTCACCCTCGCCGCGGTGGCGCCCGGGACCTACCGCCTGTCCGCGCGCCACAAGACCCACGCCCCGGGCACCAGCAAACCGGTCACGGTGGGGACCACGCCGGTGGACGGCGTGACCATCTCCCTGGAGGCCGGGGCGACGGTGGCCGGCAAGGTGGTCTCGGTCCGGGGGGAGGTGGTGCCCTGGGCCACCGTGCGGGTGGGCCCCCACAAGGTGGGCCTGGCCGGACGGCTGTCGCGCTTCCGCAAGGCCACGGCTGACGCCGAGGGCGCCTTCCGCGTCGAGGGCCTCGCCCGGGAGAAGGTCTCCGTGGCGGCCTCCGCCGAGGGCGGCTCGAGCAAGATCATCACGGTGGACCTGACCGAAAAGCCCACCCAGGAGGGAGTGCTGCTTAAGCTGGAGCACCAGGGGATCATCGCCGGCGTGGTGGTCAACGGCGCCGGCGAGCCGGTGCCCGAGGCGCAGGTCTCGGCCATCCCCGATGTCTTCGCCCGCGGCGCGTTCAAGCAGCTCTACATGCGCGGGCTGGGAGGACAGCTCACCGACGGAGGCGGACAGTTCAAGTTCACCGGGTTGCCCGACGGGACCTTCCGCCTGCGGGTCTCCCGCAGCGGCGTCTCCCGCAGGCTGTACCGGCTGAACCGCGGGGTCGAGGCGCGCACCGGCCAGAAGAACGTGCGCCTGGTTTTGGAGCAGCCGGGGAGCCTCAAGGGCAAGGCCCAGGACGGGGACGGCGCGCCGGTAAAGGCCTTCACCGTGACGGTGAGTGAGCCGCCCGGCAGGCCCGTGGTCGACGACCAGGGTCGGTTCGAGCTGCGGGACCTGCCGCCCGGGACCTACGACATCACCATCAGCAGCGCGGGCCACGCGCCGGCGATCAAGCGGGGGGTGAAGATCGAGGCGTCCGGGACCACCGACCTGGGCAGCGTCACCCTGAGCCGGGGCCGGTCGGTCAGCGGCACGGTGCTCGACGCCCGGGGTGGGCCGGTATCCGGGGCCACGGTGGTGGTGGGCAAGAAGCTGGTGGGCGATGGCAAGAGCATGCTGGCCGACCTCGGCCGGGCCTTCGCCGAGGCGTCGGGCATCCGCAAGGGGACCTCCGCCGAGGACGGCAGCTACACGGTTTCGGGCATCGACGCCAAAGCGGCGCAGCTCATCGCCGCGGAGCACCCGCGCCTGGGCCGGTCGGCCGCCCAGCCCGTGGCGCCTGGCAAGGAGGACGCCCGGGCGGAGCTCAAGCTGCTGCCCATGGGCAGCCTGCAGGGCAAGGTGACCTTCGGCAAGAAGCCGGCCGGCGGCGTGATGGTGGTGGCGACCCAGAAGGGGAGCCGCAACCAGAGCCTGCTGGTGACCACCGACGCCGAGGGCCTCTACCTGTTCGAGCGGCTGCCCGCGGGCGGCTACGACCTGATGGCCATGTCCAAGGCCGGGCTCGGCGGCAAGTCGGGCGGGGCCAAGGTGGTGGTGGAGCCGGAGCGCCGGGCCACGGCGGACATCAACGTGGAGGCCGGCGACATCGACCTGGTGGTGGCAGTCAAGGGCGAGGGCGGCGCCAAGATCGCCCTGTCCCAGGTGTTCCTGTTCAAGGGCGGGCCGAGCCCCAAGAACGGCAAGCAGGTGCAGGAGGCGTTCCTGGGCAAGGCCAAGGGCGGCGGCGCCATGATGGCCTTCGCCAAGGGGCCCGGCGGGGCGGAGTTCAAGCAGGTGTCCCCGGCGGCCTACAGCCTCTGCGTGCTGCCCATCAACGGCGACCTGCACGACGCCTCGTTCAGGGCGCGGCTGCAGAAGCACGCCGACAAGCTGGCGGTACACTGCCGCCCCCACACCGTGACCGAGGCGCCGTCCAAGCAGAAGGTGGAGGTGACGGTGCCGCCCATGGCGCCCCTGCCCGAGGAGAAGCCGGAGGAGTAGCCCGGGGAGGCGACCCGCCTCAGGGGAAGATGCGCGCCGCGTAGATGCTGTTGAGGTACTTGCCGAGGCGGGTGTCGACCCACACCGCCAGGTACTGCCCCGGCCCCCGGGCGAGCTTCGGGGTGATCTGGCCGTTGCTGCCCGTGGAGATGGCGAAGCCGTTGCCAGTGTCGAGCACCTTGCCCGTCTTGCTAACCCGGGCGCCGTACAGATCCGACCACCAGTTGGAGGAGTTGATGCCGTAGCCCCAGGCAACCATGTAGCGGTGGCCGTCCGACGACACTGCAGGCGCCCGGCGGTAGTCGAAGCTGGTGTTCATGTAGAAGGTCTTGCCCATACTCCCGTCGGCGTGCAGCAGCGCCGCCTTGATGAACATCTTGTAGGTCGTCTTGTCCTGGTGCTGCCAGGACACCAGGCAGCTCGCCCCCACGCAGGACACCCCCGGGGTGCGCTCGTCCTCCGCCGTGGCCGCCACGGTGGTGGAGGCCGGGCTCTGCAACACCTTGATGCCACCCTTGGTGTCCACCCGGGCCGCGATGATGTCGCCCATCTTGCCGTCGTTTTCGTGCCACGCCACCACGAAGTTGGAGCCGTTGTGGGCCGCCTCGATCTCGTAGTAGTTCTTGCCGGCGGGCGAGTAGACCGGCACAGGGCTGGCGTCGAGCAGCTTGCCGCCGGTGCTGACCCGCCTGGCCAATACGCCGCGCGGTTTGCCGCCGGAGAGCCAGAACACGACATAGTTGGTGCCGTCGAAGCGCACCACCGGGATGCCCTGACTCGAGACCCCTGCCGCGCTGATCTGGAAGCCGAACGGACCGTCGAGGGAGGAGAGGCTCTTGTCCAGGCGCGTACCCCAGACCTTGAAGCCGGCCTCCCAGACCACCATGTAGTTGGTGCCGTCCGAGGCGATGGACGGCTTCTGGCCGCTGCCGCCGTAGATGGTCACCGGCGTGCTGTCGAGCAGCTTGCCGCTGGTGTCCACGCGAGCGCCGGCGATGTAGCCCTTGGAGATGGTGGTGTGCCACCAGACCGCAGCGTACTGCCCGGCGCCGCTGTTGTAGGTCACCGCCACCTGCCGCTTGTATGGATGCGTGGTGTCCTTGGTCAGGGCGATGCCGCCGGGATCCTTCACCGTGGGCACGCCGGCGTCCCACGGCGCGCTGTCCAGGCCAATGTCAGGGATCGGCAGGTCCGGCACTACCTGGTCCGGCAGCGCCTGGTCCGGCACCGCCTGGTCCGGCACAACCTGGTCAGGAACAACCTGGTCCGGCACCAGCTGGTCCGGCACCGTCTTGTCCGGAATCGCCTGGTCCGGCACCGACGCGTCGGGCTGCGCCTGGTCAGGGGTGACCGCGTCCGGTGACGCGCTGTCCGGCGAAGCGGCGTCCGCCACCGCCGCGTCCGGCGCCGCGAGGTCGGCCACCCCGACGTCCGGAACACCCGCGTCAGGCGCCCCGCTGTCCAGCTTGCCTGACGCCAGGGCGCAGAAGCCCTCCTTGCACACCATGGACTCGCACTCCTCCTTGTTCAGGCATGCGAACCCGGTGGGGCTCTTTCCGCCCATACAGATGTTGCCCTTGCAGGTCATGCTCTTGCAGTTGCCGTTGCCGGCGCATGGCTGGCCGTTGTCCACGGGATAGGGCGAGGCGCAGATCCCCCGGTGGCAGATGTCGTCCGCGCAGTCGGTGTTGGCCTTGCACTGCTGGTTGACCTTCTTCTTCTTGTCGTCCTGCCCGCAGCCCAATGCCAGGGCGCTGATGACGAGGAGGAGGATGATGGTGATTGGCGCCTTTCGGCCGGGCCCTGATTTCATCTGCATGCTCCGGGGGTCCATGTTCCCTGCTATCCCCTGGGCCGGGATAATCGGTCGATTCACCACCGCTGCGCAATACCCCTCAGGCCCGGCCTGATTCTCGGGATGGTGCTACCCTGAGAGCACCCGCATGCATCACCGGCACAGGAGGCGGTCATGGCCAGAGCTGAGCTGAAGCACCCTCGATTTTGCGCCGCGCTCGTCATGGCGGCGGCCCTGCTGCTGGGCTGCGCCGAGCGCCGCGCCCCCGGCGGCCAGCCCGGCAAGGATGGCGCGGCTCCACCGGCCGACAACGGCCTGGTCGCGCCTGACACCCGCTGCGTCCGACCGCCTGGCGGCTGCTTCTCCTCCAACGATTGCCCCGCAGGCCAGGTGTGCAAGGGGTGCGGGGCGGACCCATGCTGCCCCATGTGCGGCGTGTGCTACGGCAAGTGCGTGGCTGGCCCGGGCGGCTGCGTGGACAACAAGGGCTGCGCCAGCGCCCAGTACTGCCACATCGACCAGGGGTGCAAGGCCACCGGCGCCAAGATGGGGCAGTGCAAGGCCCGCCCCAAGGGATGCTACGAGGTGTACGCCCCGGTGTGCGGCTGCGACGGAAAGACCCACGACAACGACTGCAAGGCCTGGGCTGCCGGCGTCAACATCGCGTCCAAGGGGCCATGTAACTACAGTGCGAAATGCTCCAACATCGCTCTGGCATACATCAACGTGATCAAGACGGCGAAGGTATGCACCGTGGGAGGAGGGCCCAACGCCAGCTCGTGCACCAAGAAGGTGGACGACAAGATCGCTTGCCCCTGCCCCACCTTCGTCAACCCGAAGAACACCACCGCCCTGTCGACCCTCACATCCTTGCGCACAGCCTGGAAGGCCAACAAGTGCGACGCCAACCGGGGCGCCTGCCCGCCGGTGCCCTGCAAGGTCCCCAAGAGCGCCACCTGCAAGGGGAGCGGGACGGGGAGCAAGCAGGGGCGCTGCGAGGATCAGTTCAAGTAGAGAGATGGGGCATCAAGAGCGCGTCCTGAGGGGCGCGTATGCCAGGATGCCAGCACGCCGGAGCGCCAGGCCGCCGGAATTTTAATGGCTGGAGCTCCGGCGGGGCTACTGCGTGGCCTCCCAGAGCTGGCCGGCCAGCGCCAGCAGGCGCGTCGCGTCCTCCACGTCCCGGGCCCAGTCGGCGGGGATGCCGTCGAGGCCCAGCCGCGCGCCGAGCACCGAGCCGGTGATGGCGCCGATGGAGTCGGAGTCGCCGTCGGTGTTGATGGCCTCCAGGACTCCGGCGCTGAAGTCGTCTGGATGGCGCCAGACGCAGTACAGCGCGCTGGCCACCGCCTCGTCGGCGACCCAGGACTCGCCAAGGACGTCGGCAGTGAGCGCCTCCCCGGGCGGCAGGTCGAGCACCTGCGGCACCCGCTGCAGGCAGGCGTCGAAGTCGGACGCCCGGCCGAAGCAACGCTCCTGGATGGCCTCGAACATCTCCTCCGGCGACGCGCCGCGCAGGGCCAGGGCCACCATGAGCGCCGCGGCGGCAGCCCCCTCCAGGGCGGCCGGGTGGCCGTGGGTCAGCTGCGATGAGGCGCGGGCCGCCTCCACCAGGCGGTCCAGGTCCGCGTGGTACAGCAGCCCTACCGGCGCCACGCGCATGGCCGAGCCGCACCCCTTGGAGCCGGCCACACCCGCCTCACGCCAGTGCACGCCCCGCTCCAGGTTGGCGCAGCCCGCCAGGCAGGTGTTGCCCGGCGCCCGATCGTTTTCCGGTGCGTGAGACCAGGCAACGAAGCGCTCCGCGATGGCCCGCATCTGCGGATCCAGCTCACGAGACGCCGCGGCCAGCAGGCCCTCGGCCACGGCGATGGTCATCTGGGTGTCGTCGGTGTAGGTGCCGGCCGGGTGCGAATGGCTCGGCACGAACCCCGTGACCCCTGCGGGCCCGTGGCGCGCCAGGATCTGCTGGCGGCGGATGAACTCGGTGGGGTAGCCCAGGGCATCGCCGATGGCGAGGCCGAGCATGCATCCTTCGAACGGGTTCCGCGTCGTATCCATTTGTGTCCTCCCCTCGCTGTCTGGCTGGCCGGCAGCCCAACGAGCCCGGCATCGAACCATACCAGAAGCATCTCATGAAACTATGACGCGAAAGGTCACACTTGAGCGCTATTTGCGCCGGCATCCCTTGACTCCCCGGCCCTGGTCACCAACCATCGCCGCATCTCGCAGGAGGAAAACGTGGCGAAAATGGGGAAGTCGGAGCAGTTCGCTCCGGGGCTGTACGTGTACCGCAGCAACCGCCTGGATCGGCTCGTGGATGAGCTGGCCAACATCATGGCCCTGGCGCCCATCCCGGATCCGGTGACGCCGGAGCGGGTTGTGGTGGGCAGCAGGGGCATGCAGGGGTGGCTCTTTCGCCAGCTGGCTCACCGGCTCGGCGTCTGCGCCAACCTCTCCTTCTCCTTCCCCGCGGAGATGCTCGACCGGCTGATATTGCTGGTGGGCGGCGCAGCGCCGGCGAGTGCGTGGGAGGCCGACCTGCCCGCCGACCCATGGAACGCCGACGCCCTGGTCTGGGGCGTTCTGGCCGAGCTTTGCAAGCTGGAGTCGGCCGCCTCCAACGACGGGAAAGATCCCTTCGGACCGCTGAAGGAGTACCTGAAGGATGATCGGCCGGCCGAGATCAGCCGCCGGCGCTATGCCCTGGCGCGACATGTGGCCGACGTCTTCGACCGCTACACACTGCTCCGGCCCCTGATGGCGCGCGCCTGGAGCGAGGGCAAGCGCGCGCCGGAGAGCCGCGGCCAGCCGGAGGACCTGGCCTGGCAGCCGCTGCTCTGGCACGACCTGCAGCGACGGTATGGCGAGCAGCGCCGCCACCTGGCGGCCCGGGTCCTGGAGACGATGGAAAAGATCGAAGCAGGCGCGACACGCGAGGGCCTGCCGCCGCGGGTGAACATCTTCGGCATCTCGGCGCTCCCGCCGCTGCACCTGCAGGCCTTCGCCGCCATGGCGCGGCTGGTGCGCATCAACCTCTTCCTCCCCTGCCCGTCCCAGGAGTACTGGGCCGACCTGCGCAGCGCGCGCCAGGAGATCTTGCGTCGTCGTCACGAGCAGCAGCTGGGATCTGTATTGCAGATGAACCGCGAGGAGCTCACCGCCAGCCTGCGCCAGCTGTCCTGGCAGAGTTCGGGTCAGCTGGAGGGCAACCCCCTCCTGGCCGCGTGCGGCCGCATGGCGCGGGACTTCCAGGTGGTACTCGAGGACCGGACATACCAGGACCTCACCAAAGATCCGGACGCGTTCGTCGATCCCGCCGGCACAGCGGGGGCCGCCCCTGCCGACGAAGCCACCGCGCTGGCGTGGCTGCAGTCGGACATGCTGGCCGCGCGCCACCCCGCCGCCTCCACGACGCCGGAGCCGGGCACGCACAGCCGCCGGCTGGAACCCACCGACGATTCGGTTCAGCTGCACGCCTGCCACGGGCCGACCCGCCAGGTGGAGGCGCTGCGCGACATCCTGCTCGGGCTGCTGCAGGACCACCAGGAGCTGGAGCCGCGGGACATCCTGGTGATGACCCCGGAGATCGAGACCTTCGCCCCGCTCATCTCGGCCGTCTTCGACGCGGGCACCGATCGGCGCCGCGCGGACGACACCTTCGGCCCCGAGGGCGGGCCCCGGCTGCCGTACCGCATCGAGGACCTCACCCTGCGCCGGGCCAACCCGGTGGCCGACGCGCTGCTCCGCACCATGACCCTGGCCCGGGGCCGCGCCGAGGCCCCGGCGGTGCTGGAGCTGCTCGATCTGGAGCCGGTGCAGCGACGCTTCGGCGTGGACGCGTCGGACCTCCCCCAGGTTCAGGACTGGATCGCCCGGAGCGGCGTGCGCTGGGGCATCGACGCGGAGCACCGCGCGGTGGCGCAGCAGCCGCCGTACCGGGACAACACCTGGGCGTTCGGCCTCGACCGCCTCGCTCTGGGGATCTGCATGGACGCTGACCGACGACTGGTGAGCGGCGTGTCGCCGGTGGGGGACATGACGGCAGGCGACACGCTGCTGGCGGGCAAGCTGCTGGAGTTCTCCGCCGCCGTGATGCAGGAGCTGCTGGAGCTGCGAGAGGCGCGCCCGCTGGAGGCCTGGGCCGCGCGGCTCACGCAGACCGTCGCCAGGCTGACGCGGACGTCGGCCAAGGCGAGCTGGCTGACGCGCCAGGTCACCGACGCGCTGGAGGAGATGCGCGGCCACGGCCGGGCCGCAGCGCTGGACCAACCGCTGACCCTGGACGCGGTGACCGCGCACCTGGACGGCAAGTTCGAGGTGCCGTCAGGGCGGGTGGCCAACAGCCGCGGGGCGGTGACCTTCTGCGGGATGATGCCCATGCGCAGCATCCCGTACCGGGTGATCTGCCTGCTCGGCATGGACGAGGGCGCCTTCCCGCGCAAGGTCACCCAGGCGGGCTTCGACCTGACCGCGTGGCGCAGCCGGCTGGGGGATCGGGACCCGAGAGACGAGGACCGGTTGATCTTCCTCGAGGCCGTGCAGAGCGCCGGCGAGCACCTGGTGATCCTGTACACCGGCAGCGAACCGCGTTCGGGGGAGCCGCGGGAACCGTCGGTGGTGGTGGACGAGCTGCGCGAGCTGCTGGACGCCACCCTGGAACATGATGAAGGGGACGAGACGCCATCGCGGGTGCTGACCACTGACCACCCGCTGCAGGCGTTCAGCCCCGAGAACTTCCGCGCCCACAGGCCGCGGAGCTTCCACAGCGCGCGGCTGGAGGCGTGCCAGCAGCTGAGGCGACGAAATCGGGACGATGGCGAGGCCACCGAGGCGCCGTTCTTCGCGGCCAGCCCCGAGGAGGCAGGGCCCTCCGAGGCGCCCGCCGTGGTGACCCTGGACGATCTGGCAGCCTTCCTGGTCAAGCCGGCGGTCCGGCTGCTCAACAAGGGGCTCGGACTGTACCTGGAGGAGAAGGATGACCAGCTCCAGGACCGCGAGCCGCTGGAGCTGAACGGGCTGGAGCAGTGGAAGCTCGGCGATGACCTGCTCCGGGCGGCGCAGGACGACGCCCTGAACGGGGCGGCGTTGGCGGTCAGCGCGGAGGGACGACTCCCGCTGGGCAACCCCGGGCGTTTCACGCTGGAGGAGCGCCAGGATCTCGCGCGGGATGCGCAGGCGGTCTACCGGCGCCTGTGCCAGGGGCACGAGCCGCGCGCCAGGCTGGACCTGGACCGGAAGGTCGGCGATGTGCGGCTGGTGGGCACCCAGGATGACCGGCTGGAGTACGGCAGCCTGAGCCTGGTGCTGGGCCAGCCGCGCGGCAAGCGGGTGCTGGTCCCGTGGCTCAAGTTCCTCGTCTGGACGGCCATGGACCCGGAAGCTGCCCCGCGGGTGGAGCTGCTGCTCGGCCATCGCCCTGCCGGAGATGTGGAGCTGAAGCTGGCGACCTTCAGCCTCGAGGAGATGTCAGCGGAGGAGCGCGGGGCGTTCGCGCGCACGCGCCTGGGTGAGTTGGTGGACATGTACCTCGAGGGCCAGCGGCGGCCGCTGCCCCTGTTCGACCGCTCCTCCAGAGCCTTCGCCGACAAGATCGGCCTGACCCTCGGCCCCGATGACTTCGCCTCCGGGCTGCCCGAGGGCCTGGCCCCCAAGCCGGCCAAGGCCCTCAAGCGCGCCACCTCCGAGGCGCGCAAGAAGTGGACGAGCGGCTGGAACTTCAAAGGAGAGGATGTCGAGCCACACCACCGCCTCGCCTTCGGCGAAGCGAACCCGGTGCTGCAGGAGCGCGGCAGCGACGCAGGCCAGGTGCACCCGGAGTTCGCCCGCCTCGCCTTGCTGCTCTGGCAGCCCCTGCTGGACAGAATGAAGCTCGCGGACATCCCCGTGGCAGAGCCCGCGGACCAGGAGGTGAGCGCATGACCCGAACGTTCAGGCCGGACCTGCCGCTGAAGCCCGGGGTGATGCTGCTCGAGGCGAGCGCCGGGACGGGCAAGACCTACAGCATCACCACGCTGGTGCTGCGCCTGCTCACCGAGGGTGGGCCCGACCAACAGGGCCTGCCCATTGACCAGCTGTTGGTGGTCACCTACACCAACGCCGCCGCCGCCGAGTTGAAGGTCCGCATCCGCCGCCGCCTGGGTGAGGCTGTGCGGGCGCTGGCGGATGGGCCTCCCGAGGGGGACGCGGCCCTGGAGGCGCTCTGTCAGGCGGGCGACGCCAGGGGCGATGAGGGCCGGCGGCTGTTCTCCATGCGGCTGGAGGACGCCCAGCAGATGTTCGACGCAGCCACCATCTCCACCATCCACGGGTTCTGCCAGCGCGCCTTGCGCCAGAACGCCTTCGAGAGCGGCGCCGAGCTGGGCCTGGAGCTGGAGCCCGACTCCGGGGCCCAGCAGGCCGAGCTGATCAGCGACTACCTGACCACCGAGTTGCATGCTGCCGACCAACACGCTTACGCCGTGCTGACCGAGGCCTGCGGCCTGACCCGGGAGGCGCTCGAGCCGCTCGCCGAGGTGGCGCTGGCGGACCCGGACATGAAGCCGCTGCCGGACCTCACCGAGGAGGACCTCGCCGCGTTGACCCCCGCGGCCTGGATCGAGGCCGCGGCGCGGTTCCGCGATGCCTGGCTGGAAGGGGCTGACGAGGCGGTGGCGCCTGTGCTCGACTCCTCCACGAGGACACTGAAGAAGAAGAAGGGGGCAGATCCCGAGCAGCGGCCGCTGGAAGGCAGGAAGTACACCAAGGCGAAGACCCCGGCCAACCGCAAGCTGCTCCAACAGTGGCTGGAGGACCAGCCCACCCCGGCCTTCCCCACCACTGCCTGGTTCCGATACTTCTCCGCGCGCCAGATGGGCCAGTGCACCCTCACCGAAGAGGGCGAGCGCATCGCCGACCACCCGCTGTTCCACGCCTGGGACGCGCTGCTCGACCTGGGCGAGCGGATCAGGGACGCGGCGCGGGTGCGGTTTGTCCTGTGGGTAAGGCAACAAGCCGAGGAGCGCAACGCGCACCACAACCGGCAGACCTACCAGGACCTGCTGCGCAACCTGGCCCGCGCCCTGGCGTCGGAGGAGCGGGGGGACTTGCTGGTGAAGGCCCTGCGCAAGCGCTTCGCCGCTGCGCTCATCGACGAGTTCCAGGACACCGACGCGCTGCAGTGGCAGATCTTCTCCCGCCTCTTTGGCGACGAGGAGGCCTACCTGTACCTCATCGGCGATCCGAAGCAGGCAATCTACGGCTTCCGCGGCGCCAACATCCACGCATACCTGGCCGCGCGCTCCTCCGCCGACGACGGCGCCGTGTTCAGCATGGACACCAACTACCGCTCCGACGCAGGCCTGATCGGGGCGCTCAACTCCCTGCTGGACAGGCCCGGCATGTTCGGCGAGCCGTCCGGTCGCATCGAGTATGTGCGCGTGGAGGCCGCCAAACGGAAGGTCGACCCCCGGCTGCGCTTCCCCGACGGGTCGGCGCCAGGCTACGAGGCCCCGCTGCAGCTGCGCGTCGTGGACGGCGGGCCTGCCGGGAGCAGCGGCCGAATGAACAAAGGCGCTGCGAAGCCGCTGATCTCGCGGCGGGTGGCCGCTGATATCGTCGCGCTGCTCAACGAGGAGATCCAGATCCATGATCCCGAGGCGCGGGCCGCTGACCGGCGCGGCTATCGCCCCCTGCGCGCCGGCGATGTGGCGGTGCTGGTGCGCAAGCATGACCAGGCCAGCGATGTTCAGGCAGCGCTGGGCAAGGCGGGCGTGCCGGCGGTGCAGTTCGGCACCAGGAGCGTATTCGACAGCGACGAGGCGCTGGTGCTCCAGCGCTGGATCGACGCCCTGGCCCTGCCCGGCCAGGACGGCCCCGCGCGCCGGGCCGCCGTGACGCCGCTGTTCGGCTGGCGCGCGGCAGACCTTCGCCGCGCCGCGCCGGTGATCGGCGGCCATGAAGACCCCGGACGTTCGAGGAGCACCAGCGAGTGGGACCGCTGGCTGGGCGCCCTGGAGCGGTGGCGCAAGAGCATGGAGGGCAAGGGGTTCATGCGCACCTTCCGCGCCATGCTCGAGGACTACATCCCACCTGGCGGGGAGCTCACGGTCTACCAGCGGATCCTGGACCACCCCGACGGCGAGCGCCAGATGACCAACATCCTGCACCTGGGTGAGCTGCTGCACCATGCCGAGCGCGAGCGCCGCCTGCGCGCGGGCGGGCTCGCACGCTGGTTCCGACGCCAGCGCTCGCGCAGCCATGAGCGCGAGGCGGAGGCGTCGGAGATCCGGCTCGAAACCGACGACGCCGCGGTGCGCATCGTCACCATGCACCGCAGCAAGGGACTCGAGTTCCCCGTGGTGTACGCGCCCTACCTGTGGGACGGGCAGCAGCTGAAGCAGAAGGACAAGAAGTTCCCCAGAGTGCCCGATCCGGACCAACCGTCTCGACGGCTGCTGGACCTCCACTGCGACGCCAGCTCGGCGGCCAAGGCCAGGAGCCTCGCAGATGCGGAGGTGGAGGCCGCGCGTGAGAACCAGCGGCTGCTATATGTCACGCTGACCCGGGCGCGCCTGCGCTGCGTGGTCTACTGGGGCGCGATCAACGAAAACGAGACCTCGCCCCTGGGGGTGGTGCTGCACGGGCACGGCGCCGCAGACGGTCCCTCGCGCATGGCCGCTGCGCGTGATCGTGTCGCCGGGTTCGACACCGACGCGATCATGGCGGACCTGGCGGATCAAGGGCTGGAGATGAATGGCCCGGGGATCTGCGTGACGCGCTGTCAGCCAGGGCAGACGCCCGCGCTGCGGCAGTCGGGCGAGGCGCCGGAGCAGCTGGCCTGCCGCCAGTTCACCCGGAAGTACATCGGCGGCCTCTGGGGGCAGTCGAGCTACACCGACCTGACCCGCGGGGCGGGGCACGCCGAGGAGCCCGAAGAGTCCGGGGCGCAGCCGGCGCCAGAGGAGGCGGGCGACCCCGAGCAGGAGGGCCGCGACACCGATCAGCACTCCGATACCGTCGACGAGCCCAGCGCCGTGGCCGCCGCGGAGCCGGCCGAGGACCAGGCGCTGGAGGCCGTCCCGCTGGCGCCCTTCCCCTCCGGCCCCGACGCGGGCACCTGCCTGCACGCAGTGTTCGAGAAGCTGGACTTCGAGCAGCTCGCGCCCAACGCGCAGGCCGAAGGGCGTGAACACCTGGACCGGATCGCGACGGAGACGCTCCAGGCCCACGGCTTCCCCCCGGCCAAACACCTGGCCGCGCTCCAGGCCGGCGTCCCGCCGGTGCTCCAGACCCCCCTCGGGGGGCCCCTGGGTGAGCTGCGGCTGTGCGACATCCCCACCACCGACCGGCTAGACGAGCTGAAGTTCGACCTGCCCGTGGCGGGCGGTCATGACTGGGGCCGCGCCGCGGGCCGCGCGGACCTGAAGGCGGCCCAGGTGGCCGCCGCCATGAAACTGCGCGACGGAGACGAGACGTTGCCCGCGCGCTACCTGGAGGCGCTGCCAGAGGCGCTGGGCGGGCGCCGCATGGCCGGCTTCTTCATCGGCTTCATCGACCTGGTGTTCCGGGTGGGCGAGCGCTGGTTCGTGGCGGACTACAAGAGCAACCGGATGAACCGCCTGCGACCCAGGGTGATCCACCCCGGGCTGTTCGTGCGCGACGAGGTCGTTCGTGAGATGGCGTCCCACCACTACTTTCTGCAGTACCACCTCTACACCCTGGCGCTGCACCGGTTCCTCGGGCAGCGGCTGGGAAAGAAATACAAGTATGAGGACAACATGGGCGGCGCTTACTACCTGTTCGTCAGGGGCATGCTGGGGCCGGAGACCGCGCGCGACGAGGGGGCGCCTGGAGGACCCGCGGTCAACGGGGTCTTCTTCGACAAGCCCCGCAAGGCTGTCATCGACCGGCTTGACGAGCTCTTCGCCGACCCGGACGCAGGAGGTGAACCATGAGCCAGCCCGGACCGATCACGCCGCTGTTTGTGCCCGCGCCCGCCGATCCTGATGCGCGCGCCCGCTGCGATAAGGCGCAGGCGCGCCTCGAGCCGTTCCTGCAGACGGGGGTGCTCGCTGCCGTGGACGCCCACGTGGCAGCGCGCCTGGGTGCGCTGACCGGCGAGCTGAACCCCGAGGCGCTGCTGGCCATGGCCTTCGCCGTGCGGGCGCCACGCCACGGCCACGTGGCAGCGGACCTGGACCGGCTGGACGCCAGCCTGGTGCCAGACAGGGGCGAGGAGCGGCAGCCGGACGATCCGGTAAACCAGCTCGCGTGGCCCGCCGGCGGCGACGCCCTCCGCGAGGCCCTGGCCGCCTGCGCAGATTTGGTGCGCGAACCGGACGACGAGGACCGCCCCACCCCCTTCGTCCTGGACGACCGGCTGCTCTACATGGATCGCTACTGGCGCCACCAGCTGGAGCTGGCCGAGGCGCTGAAGGACCGCGCCGCCGCGCCGCTGTTCGTGCCCGAGGACCCGGAGCTGCTCCGGGCGGGCATCGGCGCGCTGTTGAGCCCCGACCAGGGGAGCCAGCGCCTGGACCGCCAGCAGCTGGCGGCCGCGGTGGCGGCCCTGCGCCGGCTGACGGTGCTGAGCGGCGGCCCGGGCATGGGCAAGACCTACACCATCCGGGTGGTGCTGGTGCTGCTGCTGGTGCAGTGGCTCCTGCTGCAGCGACGGAAGCCGGAGACGCCGGCGCTCGACGTGGCCCTGGCCGCACCCACCGGCAAGGCCGCCAACCGGATGAAGGAGGCGCTCAACGAGGACCTCCATGTGTTCCTCCAGAAGGTGGGCCCGGCGCTGGGCGATGTCACCGACGCGGACGCCGTGCGCGAGTTCATCACCGGCCTGCCCACCTTCACCCTGCACCGCCTGCTCGGCTTCCAGTCGCGCACGCCTGGGCGCTTCCGCCACGACGCGAACAACCCGCTGCCCCAGCAGGTGGTGGTGGTGGACGAGGCGTCCATGGTGGACCTGGCCATGATGGCCAAGCTGGTGGACGCGGTCTCGCCCGACGCGCGGCTGCTGCTCATCGGCGACCGGCACCAGCTGGCGTCCGTGGAGGCTGGCTCGGTGCTGGCCGACATCTGCGGCGAAACCGCGCCGGAGCAGCTCGCCGCCTCTCGCCCCTTCGCCCGCGAGCTCCAGAAGCATTGCGGCCTGGATCTCGAGGCCGAGGGCGCCCACCTCACCGACGGGCGCGGGCTGCGCGACTGCATCGTCCAGCTCAACCGCTATCACCGGTTCAAGGGGGACAGCGGCATCGGCGCGTTCGCCAGGGCCAGCCTCGCCGGGGACCCCGCCACCGCCGCGGCGGTGCTGACCGACGCGGACCGGTACCCCAGGGCCTCGCTGCTCGCGCACGGCGATAACGGGACACTGACGGACCAGGCGCGGGAGCTCATCGTCGAGGGGTACCGATCGTTCCTCGAGCGGCTGGACGCGGGGCCGACGCAGGGCGAGACGGAGGAGGCGTTCCACCGGGCGGTGCTGGACGAGCTGGACAGATTTCGCATCCTGTGCGCCCACCGCTCCGGGAAGCTGGGCGCCGAGGGGCTCAACGGCGCCGCCGAGGAGCTGCTGCTGAAGGCCGGGATCTCCGGCTTCAAGCCCAGGAGCGGCCACTACCGGGGCCAGCCGATCATGGTGGTGCGCAACGACTACACGGTGGGCCGCTTCAACGGGGATGTGGGCGTGGTGGTCCGCCGCCGGGACGAGGAGAAGTCGGACCGGTGGCGCTACTGGGTCGCCTTCCCGGGGCCGGGCAAGCAGGTGGAGTACCTGGCCACCTCGCGCCTTCCGGAGCACGAGACCGTCTTCGCCATGACCATCCACAAGAGCCAGGGATCCCAGTTCGAGCATGCCCTGGTGGTGCTGCCGAGCAGGCCATCGCCCATCCTGACCCGGGAGCTTGTCTACACCGGCGTCACGCGGGCGGCCAGGCAGGTGACCGTGCTCGGCGACGCCGACCTGCTCACCCAGGCGCTGCAAAATCCGGTGCGGCGGGCGTCCGGGCTGGGCCCGCTGCTCTGGCGCTGACCCTTGTCCGGCAGCGATGTGAGTCTGTAGAATCTGTCTGAGTCAACGGGGATGGAGGTCCAAATGCTTACAGCCTGCCGATGCTCCCTGGCTGCGGCCTCCCTCGCCGCCCTGCTGGCGGCAGGCTCAGTCCCTGTCGCCCACGCTCGCCGCGGCGCCCCCCGCGCCACCACCTACCAGTCCTTCGAGGGCGAGGCGGCGCTGTCCTACGGCAAACGGATCTTCCGCTACTACAAGCCGGCGAAGAGCCAGCGGCTGGACTCCGGCGTGCTGCGCTCCATGGCGGGCGACTTCCACGGCAAGTTCCGCGCCCACGGCAAGAAGCCCAACAGGGGCAAGCCGAACAAGGGCAAGCGCTGGGACAGGGTGGCCAGGGAGGCGCTCATAAAGCACATCACCTGGGACAGCCTCAACGACCAGGGCAAGGCGGTCTACCTCGAGCGGCTGTTTCGCCAGGAGACGAGCCGGCAGCTGCGGGCGAAGTTCATCAACGAGTACAAGAGCGATGAGCTGGCCCTCACCCCCGGGCAGTGGAACAAGCTGGCGCCCCACGAGCAGCTCAAGCTGGTGACCTACAAGAACCTGAACCAGCAGGGGCAGAAGCGGTTCAAGGAGATCATGCGCGAGGTGTTCCCCATGTACCGCACCAGCCGCGTGCCGAGGTCGTTCGAGCGGGTGCTGTTCTGGGAGTCGCCCAACACCTACGAGCTGCGCCACCACGGCAAGACCGCCAGCGCGAAGCAGGTGAGCCAGGCGGTGCGGTGGATGAAGAAGAAGATCACCGAGAAGGTGCGGCCCCACCGGCATGTGTCGTGGAAGCCGAACCTCAAGGCGCTCACCACCCGCCGCAAGGAGTTCCTCTCCTTCGTGCAGCGGACCGACCTGCTGATGTTCTCCCAGCGGCTGGAGAAGGGCAGCCGGGGGGCGCTGTACGGCTACTACGGCAAGAACTTCATGCCCTACTCCGCCTCCAAGCTGAAGCAGATCGACGAGTCGCTGGTGAAGCGCACCTACTCGCTGCTGCTCGGGTCCAAGCTGCACGGCCTCGGGCTGCGCACCTACCGCGACCAGACCATCGGCCTGGAGATCCGGCCGGTGTCGGACCCGAAGCAGATGGACTGGTACGCCGACACCGTGCGCACAGCGGTGACCCGGGGCGCCCTGGGCAAGATCAAGTACGACAGCGCGCCGCTGGAGTTTCAGGCGCTGGGCAAGGTGATGGAGGCGCCCCTCAGGGCGCGCATGGCCCGGCGAAACATCATGCGCCCCGGCAAGGACATGGCCCGCTGGATCGACGAGCAGGTGGAGATCGCTGGCCTGGACCAGCGCCTCTCCTACCCGCTGCTCGCCTGGGAGAAGCAGGCCTTCGTGCCGCGGCTCAAGCAGCAGCTCATCGGCCGGGAGCGGGCAGTCTTCGTCAAGACGGTCTCCGAGCTGCTGGCCAGCCGCGCGGCCTTCAAGCTGGACCGCGACGGGCTGCGCGACGGGCTGATCAAGGCCACCCAGGGCTTCGCCAGCCGCTGCCGGCTGAGCGCGGACCTGCAGCGCTCCATCACCGCTCCCCTGAAGGGCAAGGCGGGCGGGCCCTCCATCGTCGCGGCACCCTGAGGTGGGCGACCCCACCCCCAGGGAGGCCCTGCGCCGGGCGCTGCTGCAGCGCGAGGGCAAGCTGCCCACCGGCACCCTGGCGCGGCTGAGCCGCACCGCCGGGGCCATGTTGCGCTCCGGACGCATGATGATGCGCGGCGATGACAGCGGGCAGGAGCCGGACCTCGAGCAGGCCCTGGCGCTGGTGGCCTCCATCGGCCAGCTCAAGGGCGTGGCCATGAAGATGGGCCAGATCATGAGCTACATCGACGTGGCCCTGCCCGAGCAGCTGCGCGACGCCCTGGCGGTGCTGCAGACCCACTCGCCGCCCATGGCCTTTTCGCAGGTGGCGGAGATCGTGCGAGCGGACCTGCCCGACAGGGGCGCGGCCCTGCTGGCGGACATGGAGGCCGAGCCCCTGGCGGCCGCCTCCATAGGCCAGGTGCATCGCGCCATGCTGCCGTCGGGCCAGCCGGTGGCGGTCAAGGTGCGCTACCCCGAGGTGGACCGGGCCATCGAGGCCGACTTCGGCGCCTCGCGTATCGGCGTGACCATGGCCGCCCTGTTCTACCCCGGCTCCAGGATCGAGGGGTTCATCCAGGAGGCCAAGGCGCGCTTCCTCGAGGAGTGCGATTATCAGCACGAGGCGCGCAGCCAGGCCCGGTTCGCCGAGATCTACGCCGGCCACCCGACGCTGCTGGTGCCCGACGTGCACCGCCCGTACTGCGGCGACCGGGTGCTGACCACCAGCTTCGTACAGGGGATCGGCTTCGAGGATTTCCTGGCCCAGGGGCCGGATCAGGACAGCCGGGATCGCCTCGGCGTCGCCCTGTTCCAGTTCTACGTGGGTACGCTCTTCTGCCACGGCCTGTACAACTGCGATCCCCACCCGGGCAACTACCTGTTTCTGCCCGACAGCCGGGCGGCGATGCTCGACTACGGCTGCACGCGCTCGTTCGAGCCGGCCTTCGTGCGCAAGCTCGCGCGGCTCACCGCCGCGGTGCACGCCGACACGCGCGAGGCGCTGCACGCCGCGTTTCTGGACCTCGGCATGGTGCGCCATGGCAAGGCGTACGACTTCAGCGTGGCCAGGGACCTGGTGCGCGGGTTTTACGGCCCGATGCTCGAGGACCGCGAGCAGGCCATCGCCCTGGGCGAGCAGGACATGGGCGCCATGATGCGCAGCAAACGCCAGCTGATGAAGCTCACCCTGCCCGGCGAGTTTCTGTTCCTGTTCCGCATCCGCTTCGGCCTGATGTCGGTGCTGGCGAGGCTGGGGGCGAGGGCCAACTGGTACCGGCTGGAGCGGGAGTTCATCCGCCAGGCGTGAGAAGGTGAACAGAGGAGGAGGGACCATGAGCAGACGGATGATCTTGGTGGCGCTGATCGCGGCGCTGGGCGCTGGCTGCCCGGGACAAAAGAAGACGAAGCCGGCGACGCCGCCCAGGACCAAGGAGGCCCCCGCTGTCCCGAAGGTCTCCGCGGCCCGGTGCAAGGTGGCCGACGACTGCGCGGTGCGCGTGGCCGAGGGGTGCTGCGAGCCGTGCCAGGACACGCCGGTGAGCGAGATGATTTCGCTGCCGTCGAAGCAGTGGCACGCGCGGGAAAAGGCGTGCGTGGGCAAGCGCGACCAGGGGTGCCCGAAGTGCGCGGCGCCCGGCTACAACCACAACCTGGTGTCGGTGTGCGAGGGGGGCCAGTGCAAGGCCATCGACTTCCGCACCTCGGAGTTCTCGGCGTGCAAGACCGACGCGGACTGCCGCATCACCGCGCCGGCCTGCTGCGACTGCTACATCGACCCGGTGGCCGTGGGCAAGGCCGGCGAGGAGGCGTTCCACCGCTGGGCCTGCCCACCGAACCTGCACTGCGAGGCGTGCCGGATCCCCATGTACCCGGGGCTCGAGGCGGTGTGCAAGGGCGGCCACTGCCGGGTGCAGGGCACCTGGGACAAGGCCAAGGAGCCCGAGGAGATCAGGGCGTTTCTGGGGGTGAAGTAGGCGAACCAGCCACCGCCAGGAGCTTGCGCGGTCGCATGGCCTGCGGGCAGGCCACCAGTCCCAACGAGCGGGCCCTCCCGGGCGCGGGCGTTGCGGGGGACACCCTTTTCCTGAGATGTTGAGGATATAGATGGTCTCTTCAATCCGCCTGCTCTGCCTCTCATTCGTGACTTGCGCGTCAGCCTGCGTGCTGGATTGGGACCGGCCCTGGATAGACGGCGGGGTCACGGCGGACGGTCCCCCGCCCGGCAAACATGACAGGGGCGCCGGCAAGCCCGACAGGAGCGCCCCGCCAGACCGGAGCCTGGATGGACACGGGAGCAAGCCAGATCTTCCCGGCGCGCTCTCCCCCTGTTCCAGCAAAGCGACCAGGGCAGGCAGCTATGCCCCGAACATGGTCGTCTGCAAGGGGACCAGTGACCTGAACCAGTGCGAGGCTGCGGCTTTTTGCAATGGCAGCGGGGGTTGGAAGCTGTGCACGGCGAACCAGTTCGTCATTCGCGGCGGGGCGGCGGCCTATGTCTCTCCGCCTGCCTGGATCGCCTCGTGCATCCGCTCGGGTGGCGTCCCCCACGCCCCGAGTACGGCCCCCTGCGCCTGCGTCGCCAACAGCACGACCTCCATCGAGGTCGCCTGGCCATGCCAACCGGGCGTGGCGTCCACCTCCGGCCACAGCAATATCGGCGTGCGCACAAGCCCCAACTGCCGCCAGTTGGGCGTCAAGGGTTCGCTCAAGGCCAACTGGAAGAACTGGCGCTCGCCCAAGATCCTCTCGGCGGCGGTGTGCTGCAACTGAAGATATAGCCGGCAGCTCTGGATGGCCCCCCTGGCCCTCCCACCTGGCGCGCTACTTTCTCTCCACCTGGAACAGGTCGGTCGCCTTGCGCACGGCCGCCGCGGGGCCGATGAAGATCACGCGATCGTCGTCCTTGATCACCGTGTCGCCGCGGGGCACCACGAACTGGTTGTCGCGGATGATGGCGGCGATGAGGCACTCCTTGGGGATCTCGATCTTGGCGATGGCCTGGCCGTTGACCCTGGCACTTGTCTCCACGGTCACGTCCAGCAGGCTCGCGGCGCCGATGCCGAACTCGAACAGCTGGGCCAGGTCGGGCCGGTCCAGGTGGTTCTCCACCATGGCCGCCGTGGCCCAGGGTGCGCTGATGGCCACCACGTTGTTCTGCTCCAGCAGCGCGATGTACTCCGGGTCCTGCACCACGGCGATGACCTTCTTCAGGCCCATCTGCCGCGCCTGCAACGCCGCGATGACGTTGCGCCCGTCGTCGGAGGCGGCGGCGATGACGACGTCGATGTTGTCCAGGCCCACCTGCTCCAGCAGCTCCTTCTTGGTGCCGTCGCCCATGTAGATCGGGCAGCTGTATTTCTGCTCCAGCTGCTTGCAGAGCCCCTCGTCCTCCTCGATGAACGTCACCTGATGCTCCGCCGAGCGGAACATCGTCCGAACCTCATCCTTCGCCAGAAGGCGGTTGGCGATGTTCTGCCCCTGCCGCTGGCCGCTGATGATAAGCACCCGCATGCGCTTCCTCCTCAACTTCTCGATGAACTGCTGGGCCTTCTTGATCGCAGAGCCGGGGACCCCCGCGATCTCGGCTCGGTTGGCCGGCTTGAGCAGGTAGATGGCGCTGCCCACCACGGTGAGGATCCCGCCCAGGGCGAAGCTGAGCGGCTCCAGCGCCGGCACGAACATCCAGGTGGTGATGACGCCGAGCCACGGGATCAGCGGGAACCACCGGGTCTGAAACGGCCGCCGCAGCGCCGGCATCTTCTTGTGCAGCGGGATCACCGCGTAGTTGATGATGCCGAGGCCCATGAGGTAGCCGAAGTCGCTCACCGACGCCACGAACTTGATGATGCCGGTGGAGCTGAACACCACCACGATGGCGGCGCAGATGATCAGCGCGATGTGCGGCGTCTGGAACCGCGGGTGCAGCCGCGCGAAGAACCCGGGGAAGTGCCCGTCCCGCCCCAGGGCGAACAGGATGCGCGAGCTGGCCCCGAGGGTGACGCTGAACGCCGACAGGCTGGCCATGACCGTGGCGATGATGCCGGCCCATCGCCCGTAGGCGCCGAACAGCTTGTCCGCCTGGTAAATGAAGGGGATCTGGGACGCCTTCTCCGCCAGCTCGTGGTAGTGGACCGTGCCCATCATCACGCCCACCACGAACACATAGAAGGCGGTGCTGATGGCGAGGGTGATCAGGATCGACTGGGGGATCACCTTGCCCGGGTTGATGATCTCCTCCGCCGCGTTGGAGATCAGCTCGAACCCCACGTACGAGATGTAGATCAGCGCCATGGCCGGGATGAACGGCTGCCAGCCGTAGGGCGCCAGGGGCACCAGGTTCTCGGTGCGCATCTCGGGGACGCCCAGAGCGGCCACCCCGAACAGGATGGCCAGCTCCACCAGGTTCATCACCGTGATGATCAGGATCGCCTCTCGCATGCCCATCAGGTTCACCGCGGTGAACACGGTCGTGGTGACCAGGGCGATGACCGGGATGGACGCGTCAGGCAGGAAGTAGGCCCGCACGGTCATGGCGAAGATCAGCGCGTACATGGCGCAGGCCAGGGTGTTGCCGATCCAGAAAAACCAGCCAGTGAAGAAGGCCACGGGCCGGCTCATGGTGCGGCTGGTGAAGGAGTATCCGCCGCCGGCCAGGGGGATGGCGGCGGACAGCTCGCTGTAGTTCAACGCGGTGAAGACGGTCATGAAGCCCATGGCGAGGTAGACCAGCACGCCCATGGGCCCGGCCATGTGAGCCAGCTCGCCCGGCAACGCGAAGATGCCCGGCCCCATGGTGGCGCCGATGCCGATCATCACGGCCATGAACAGGCCCATGTTCCGT
>CAZEFW010000018.1:0-16609 GCA_964511535.1 uncultured Myxococcales bacterium
ATGACATGGGAGAAGTTTAATCGCCTGCTGAAGAGATACCCCCTGCCGCCAGCGCGTTTACCTATGCACTTGCGGCGGAGACGACTAGCGAAGCTGTGACTCGAGGAGCCGGATGCGCTAGCGTGCACGTCCGGATCTGCCGGGGGCCCCAGGGAAACCTGGGGCTACCCCAACCGACACTCGGCCCCTGCCGGTCAGGCTATCATGCCGCCGCCTCCTGCTCCTTACAAGGCGGCGGGATGAGCGGTGGCAAGCGTTTTCTTCCGAGTGCCTCTCGGAGTGCCTGAGCCGGCGTTCTCCCCTTCAGCCTGAATCCCAGATGGCTCCTCTAGAGGTTTTGGTAGGTGATGAATTAATCCAGGTCGCGCTGTATCTCGGCTGGTTCCACGTACCAGGTTCTGCGGCCCTCCACCTTGAAGCACTCCTCGAGGAGCGTGCGGTTCATTCTTTCGCCAAATCCGTTGGTTCTGAGTGAGCAGACCTGGATCTTGCGGTGCTCAATGCCAACAACGGCCAGCTGCACCCTTCCCTCCCAACCGGCAGGCGCAGGGCGACACCTGTCCTTCCGGCAAGGCGTCGAGCGTGCCAAGGTGCTCACGCACGTCCACCCACCTTGGCGCGACTCGTCTGAGGGCGCCGCTGCCTCATCCCGCAAGGCCCGCGGAGCGGGCCGAGGACCGGCGCCAGTTTGCGCCGGCCAAGCGCAAACGTAACGCGCGGGCACTGGCCGGCGAATGCAAGCGGCCGCGTCCGGCCGGAAGGACAAGGTGTCGACCTGTGCCGGGTGTTCTTCCTCTTACTCGAGGTAAGCCTGGCGAAGTGATCCCCCCGAGAGGTCCACGGCCACGTCTACGTTTTAAGCGGGGGTTTCATGTGGTAAACCCTCCTTCGGAGGGAGAAGTACAGCCATGTTCAGCTACATCGATCCGACCATTTATCAGCTGCTGCACGATCAGGGGAAGATCGTCACCATCGGTGAGGATGGCCGCCCCACGGACGACGGGCTGCGCCCGGGCACCGAGCGCATCAAGCTGCTCGGGCCGATCCCGATCCCGCGGGACGTGGCCGGCGTGCGGCACACCTTTCGCTGGTACCCGTTCGTGCGGCGCACCCAGCACAACGAGGTGCTCGACATCGCGCAGCGGTTTCGCGAGGGCGAGGACTTCCAGGGGCTGTGGGAGCTGCTCACCGCCCAGATGACCGTCAACTCTCTGCTGATGTACGGCCCGTTCGAGGAGAGCGATGCGCCGCTGGTGCGGGTGCACTCCTGCTGCATCACGGGCGAGACCTTCGGCTCCAAGCGCTGCGAGTGCGGCCCGCAGCTGGACGCCGCGTTCGAGCGGCTGATCCAGGAGGGCTCCGGGGCCATCGTCTACATGAGCAGCCACGAGGGAAGAGGCATCGGGCTGTGGGCCAAGGGGATCACCTACATCCTGCAGGACATGGGCCGGGACACTTACGACGCCAACCGTGAGCTGAACCTGCCGGCCGATTCGCGGGACTTTCGCGATGCGGCCATGGTGCTGTTGCACTTCCTGCGCCCGCCGGCCACGGTGCGGCTGTTGTCCAACAACCCGCTCAAGCGCAAGGACCTCACCGATCACGGCATCGAGGTCAGGGGCATCGAGAGCCTGGTCACGGGGGTCTCCGAGGACAACATCCGCTACATGAAGGCCAAGCGGACCGCCGGGCACACCATCGGCAAGCTGCCCGGGGAGGAGTAGGGGCGCCGCGCCATGGGACAGCTGAAACAGGCGGTCCCGCTCATCGTCATCCTGATCATCGCCCTGACCGCGCGGCTGCTGGGCCTGCCGGACCTCCTGCTCATGGAGGACGAGCTGTTCCACGCGGCCCTGGCCGCGCGGCCCATGGAGGAGATCCTCCAGCACTGCACGCTATCGCCCACCTACCCGGCCTGGTACCTGCCCTACAAGCTCTGGACAGCCCTGGCGCCCACCAGCGACCTGGGGCTGAAGCTCCACTCGGTGATGTGGGGGCTGGCCTCCATCCTGGTGATCCACCGGGCGGGCAAGCGCCTCGGCGGCGACCTCACCGGCCTGGCTGCGGCGCTGATCCTGGCGCTGCTCGGCTACCACATCCATTACTCGCAGATGGCCCTGCACTACGCCTTCCTGATGTTCCTCGGCGCGGTGATCCCGTGGACGCTGCTGGCCATGTTGCAGGGCGGAGGGCCGCTGTGGGCCCTGGGGCACGCAGTGGTCCTGGCGGCGGCGTTCAATGTCCACCCGTCGGCCATCCTGCTCATGGGCGCGGAGGTGGCCGCGCTGATGCTCCTGGCGCTGGTCAAGGCGCCCGTGCGGCTGCAGGCGCCCCTGGCCGCCGCCGGCGTCGGGCTGCTGCTCGGCTCTGGCGGCCTTTACCTGATGGCGCTGCAGTGGCCCATCATCCACCAGTACGGCCAGCCCTTCATCCCCGAGGTGAGCGCCAGCGTGCTGGCCACCCGCATGCATAACCTCGTGGCGTTCCAGTCTCAGCTCACATGGCTGGCGCCGCTGGAGGTCCTCACCGGCCTGGGGGTCCTGTGGGGCGGGTACCGCGCCCTGGTGGGCCTGCGCGGGGGCGCCCGGCGCTGGCAGGGCGCGGCGGTCTGGTGCCTCGGGGGGCTGGGGCTGCTGGCCTATGTCGTCGGGGGGTTGCTGTTCAAGGACCTGCTGTACGAGATCCGCTTCGTGGCGCTGATGGTGCCCTCCCTGGTGCTGATCCTGGCGGGGGTGGCCGGCGGCACCGGCGAGGAGAGGCCCCGTCCGGTCCTGCGCCGGGCAGTGGGCGGGCTCATCCTGGCCGCGGTGCTGCTGGCCCAGATCGGCTCATATATGTTCCTCAACGGCGAGGCGCGGCGCCGCGACAACTTCCCCATCGCCGAGGTGAACGCCTGGATCCACCAGCGCGCCGGCGCCGGTGACATGGCCGTGGTCCACCACTCCTGGTACCTGCCCTTCTTCAACCGCTACTACCCGCACCGCCACCCGCGCTTCATCGGCGCGGTCACCGAGGGGATCCTGCCGCTGCCCTTCGGCGGGGTGCGGCGCCCCACCACGCCGCCCGACGTGGCGGAGGTGATGCGCCGGGTCCGGGACGCGGGCTCGGTGTTCCTGGTGCTGAGCACCACCGCAAATCAAGAATGGCGCGATCCGCGCGGGTTGATGCAGGCGGGGCTGGATCTGCGGCTGGAGTTCGTGGACGAGGCGTGCTTCAGCTGCACGCCCGACGGCTTCCCGACCCTGGTGCGCCGTTACCGCAAGCCTCAGAAGCGGTAAGCCACCTCCAGCCCCGGGGAGTGGCTGTAGCCCTCCCCCTGGACATTGGTCGGAGGCGTGGTTGTGCTGTTATCTATGTCCCTTGGGACAAAAATGTTCAGGTAATACGTCAAGGCCACCCGCCAGGCCGGCGTGATGGCCCAGCGTACGCCCGCGGCCACCTTGTAGTGGCTGAGCGAGGGGTTCTCCAGCGAGAAGGTCGAGTCCGGGATGGGCGAGTAGTCGTAGCCGGTGCCCACCATCAACTCCAGGCCCTGGTGCTGCTGCAGGGGCCGGATCAGGAACCCCCCGGTGAGCTGATAGCTCATGTGGTAGTTCTTGTCCTTGGACAGGGAGGCCTCGGTCATCGGCTCATCGCCCGTGTCCCCCTCGGCGTATATCGGCCGGATCACCTGCTTGTCATAGATCTGGTAGAACCAGAACCGCCCCTCCAGCCCCACCTCCAGCCACCATGCCAGGCGCAGGTTGATCCCCACCCCGAGGGAGTGGGGGATCGGCATCTCGATCTCGAGCTCCCGGGGCAGCTTGACCAGGCCGGTGAGCGCCTGGCGCAGCCGCTCCGGGTCGGACACCGCGGGCTTGGATCCGGACAGCAGCACCTCGCCCCTGAACCGCGCGGGGGTGGCGCCGGCGTAGGTCACGCCGATGCCGAGCCACGGCTCGGGAGTCAGCAGCAGCGACAGGGCCCAGCCCACGCCATGGTCCTGGCCGGAGAAGTCCATGTTGATGTCCCCCACCAGCTGCTGGGCCATCTTGCCCAGGCTCGACGGGGCCTGGCCGGCCGGGGTCAGCGCGTCCACCGCGCTCATCTTCTGTGACAGCGTCAGGTGCATGTAGTTGTACGAGATGCTGCCCCCGAGGGAGATGTAGCGGTTGAGCCGGTACCCCACGCCCAGGCTGGCCGTGCCCACCAGGAACAGCCCGCCGATGACGTGGTAGGCGGTGGGGGCGTCCTCCGGCAGGTAGGCGGCGTAGGCGTTGGGCGCGAACAGGGCCAGGGCCACCACCATGTCCGACAGGCCCGGGCTGATGAAGCCGAGGTCAGTGCTGGCGGCGAGGAACGGCTGCAGCCCGAAGGACCGCTCGGAGGTGATGGTCTGCTCGTAGTACCCCTCGTCGTCCACGGGCCAGGGGCACGGGTCAGCGCCCGCCTGCCCGCAGCCCGCGGGGTTGATCTCGGGGTAGAAGTCGGGGTCGTGGGCCTTGAGGCGGAAGCGCGGGTCCACCACCCCTGGCGACAGGAAGAAGTAGATCTGGGTCCCCGCTTGATCCGCCAGCCCGGCCGGGTTGTGGAACACCGCGCTGGCGTCGTCGGGCGCTCCGATGGTGGCGATCATGCCGCCGCGGCGGGCGCCGAAGGTGGCCATGGAGAAGCCGCCAGCGCGGGCCGACGCGCTCTGGAGCATCAACAAAAGCAGGAGGGTGCACCGGGCCATGGGCATGCCTGGCAGTTTAGCCCATGTCGGCTCGAGATGGGCAGAGCCAATATCTCGTCGCGTGCTGCTCTGTGCTACCCTCCCGGTTGTGCTGAACCTGACCCGAATCACAGCCCTGGCGCTGTTGGCGGCGCTGGCCTGGCCGGGCCACGCCGGGGCGCGCTCCGGCTCGAGGCCGCGCAGCAGCAAGGCCGCCGCGCCCGCCCTGCTCGGGGTGGACCCCGCCCTGGCCTCCCCCGGCCTGCCGCGGCTCCCAGACAAGACCCGCCAGCTGCTGGCCGGCGTGGGCTCCGACCCGCCGCCGGAGTCGCTCACGCGGAACTCCCACTTCTGGGTCTCCAACGAGCACCACCACGCAGTGTGGCACGACGCCATCAAGGGCCTGGGTGGCGTGCACCTGGGAGTGGGCACGGATCAGAACTTCCTGCTGGCGGGCTGGTCCAGGGCGTCGGTGCTGGTGCTCATGGACTTCGACGGATCGGTGCCGCTGCTGCACCGGATCTACGGGCTCTTCTTTACCCGGACAGGCACGCCCCGGAGGTTCCTCGAACGCTGGAATGAGTCCAGGGCCGCCGAGTCGAAGGCGATGATCCGCCAGGCGCTGGCCCCGGACGCCCCCCGGCTGGCCCGCAGGCTGGACCGGATCTACACCGTGGCCCGCCCGCTGATCCGCAGCCGGCTGCGCCAGGTGATCAAGGCCCACGACAAGAAGGGGATCCCGACCTTCCTCACGGATCAGGCCCAGTACGACCACCTGCGCGCGCTGTGGCAGCAGGGCCGCGTATTCGCCCTGCGCGGTGATCTCACCGGCAAGGTGACCGTGCGCGGCCTGGCCCGGGCCATGCGCCTGTCCGGGCTGCAGCTTGGCGTGCTCTACCTGAGCAACGCGGAGCAGTACTTCGACTACGGGCCCGACTTTCGGCGCAACATCATCGAGCTGCCCTGGGCGACCCGCGGCGTGACCCTGCGCACCCTGGCCTGGGGCTGCCACGGGCTGGTCAGCTCCAAGGACATGTACCACTACAACCGCCAGGCAGGCCGGAACTTCTCCGCCTGGATGGCTCACAACACGGTGCTCAAGGCCGGGCGTCTGCTGCACCGCAAGACCGCCAGCGGCATCAAGGGCGTGTCGGTGCTGGACAGGGCTCCACCCCGAAGCCGGATCTCGCCCATCCTGGCGCCCGCCGCGCGCCAGTGAGGCGCCCGGGCTGAAGCCAGGGTAACGGCCCGACGCGGGGGGCGGCAGCCTCCTCCGCGTGTGGCAGCTACACCATCAGGGAGGGCTCATGGCAGCCAGAGAGATCGAGAGCATTCAGCAGCTGCGAGATCATGTGGCGCGGCAGGGAGACCTGAAGCGCACCGTGCTCCAGGGGCTCGACCTGAGGGGCGAGGCGGGCCTCGTGTCGTCGGTGTCTGGCGAGGGGTCGGTGTTCCTCGGCTGCCGCCTTGATCCCGAGGCCGCCGAGCACGCGCGCCTCACCGGCGCCCTGGTGGTGCCCCCCCTGGGCGAGCTGCCGTACCGGCCCTTTCGGCCATCGCTCTACACTCCGGCCGAGCTGATGGATGGCTATGTGCGCGGCGACCATGCGAGCTTCGGCGACACCCTGGACGGCCAAATCTACCAGCACTACGCGCGCTCCCGCGGCGCGGCGCCCATGCCGGTGATGGAGGCGCTGACCCAGCGGATCCACGACCACGCCGTGGACGACGCGCTGGACGACCTGCTGCACGACGGCCCGGAGCCGCGACGGGTGGTGGCCATCATGGGCGGTCACTCCATGGGCCGCGGGGACGACGCCTTCTTGCAGGTCGCGCGGCTGGCCCGGGCCCTGACCCGCGACGGCTACTTCGTGGCCACCGGCGGAGGCCCCGGCGCCATGGAGGCGGGGAACCTGGGCGCGTACATGGCCGGGCGGGACGAGGCGGACCTGGCCAGGGCGGTGGCGCTGCTCACCCGGGTGGGCCGCTACGATCAGCCGGGGTACTTCGACGCGGCCTACGACGCCCTCGATCAGTTCCCCGACGGGGCCGAGAGCCTGGCCATCCCCACCTGGTTCTATGGCCACGAGCCGGCCAACCTGTTCGCCTCCCACGTGGCCAAGTACTTCGCCAACAGCTTGCGCGAGGACGGCCTGCTGGCCATCGCGCGCCACGGGGTGGTCTACGCCCCGGGCAGCGCCGGCACCGTGCAGGAGGTGTTCATGGACGGCTGCCAGAATCATTACGCCACCTTCGGGCAGGTCAGCCCGATGGTCTTCTTCGGCGAGCGGTACTGGACGGAGCTGCCGGTCTACGCGCTGCTGAAACAACTGGCTGGAAATCGCCCCTACGCGAGCTACCTTTGCCTGCGGGACGACGTGGACGGGATCCTGGAATTCATCAGGGAGCACCCGCCCCTGGACATTTGACGGAGGCGCTGCCTTGACCTGGGAAGAGAGCCTGATCGGCACGACGGTTGGCAACTATGAGCTGCGCGAGTGCATCGGCACGGGCGGCATGGGCGCGGTGTTCCTGGCCGAGAACCCCACGGTGGAGAGCCAGGTGGCCATCAAGGTGCTTCACGAGAGCCACCTGACCGACGAGGCCATCGTCAGCCGGCTGGTGGACGAGGCGCGCGCGGTGAACATGGTGGGGCACCAGGGGCTGGTGCGGATCCACGACTGCCACACCCAGGAGGGGCTGGGGCTCTACCTGGCCATGGAGCTGCTGCGGGGCCAGACCCTGTTCGAGCGGTACAACGCTCGGGGGCCCTTCCCGCCCTACCTCACCGCGCGGCTGCTGCGCCAGGCCGCCAGCGCCCTGGTGGCGGCCCACGACGCGGGCATCATCCACCGCGACCTGAAGCCGTCCAACGTCTTTTTGGTGGACGACGCCGAGGTGGTGGGCGGGCTGCGGGTCAAGCTGCTAGATTTCGGCGTGGCCAAGCTGCTGGGGGATGACGACCCCATGGGCGAGCGCACCGCCACCGGCATGATCATCGGCTCGCCCCAGTACATGTCCCCGGAGCAGTGCCTCGACTCCAAGGGCGTGGATCCGCGCACGGACCTGTTCTCCCTGGGGGCCATCGGCTATGTGCTGCTCAGCGGGCAGCTCCCCTTCCCCGGGCAATCCATCGGCCAGGTGCTGCTGGCCCACCGCCGGGGCGAGGCGCCGCCGCTACGCCAGCTGCGGCCGGAGGTCCCGCCGGAGCTGGAGGCGGTGCTGATGCGCGCCCTGGCCAGAGAGCGGGAGCAGCGTATCCCAACGGCGCAGGAGATGGAGCAGCAGCTGGAGCAGGTGGTGCAGCAGGGGGAGGCCTCGGGGGCTGTCCAGGCCGAGCTGTCGGGGGGGTGGCTCGAGGGAGACGCCATCAGCTGCACCATGCCCGATCCCGACGCCGGCGACGATGAGGACTCCGGCCAGGGCGTGGCCCAGGGGTTGATGGACGCGCTGCCCACCGATGACGGCACGCTGCTCCACGACGGCGACATGGATGACCTGGTGGCGCCCCGCTCGCCCGTGCACGAGGCGGCCACGGCGATCCTGGATGAAGGCGACGACGCGCCGGCTGACATGCACGACGCGGCCACCATGATGCTCGGCAACGGAGACCCCGCGGGGCAAGACCTGCACGACCAGGCGACGATGATGCTGGGACAACAGCCCGGCGACGACGCCCTGCTGGAGAGCGAGACCCTCATCGACCCGGACGCCGTGGCGGCACCCGGGGACACGGACGAGCTGTCCCAGGACTTGATCTCCACCCTGGACGTGGAGGCCCTGGACGACGTGGTCGGTGGCGGCCCGAAGATGACAGTGGCCCTGGTGGCGCTGGCGCTGGCAGTGGCTGCCGGCGTGGCGCTGCTCTACTTCCTATAGACGCTCCAGCAGGGCAGCGGCGGTGGGGATGCGCCGCCTGGGATCCAGCTCCAGGGCACCGTGGATCGCCTCCACGAGGCGGGGCGGCGCGCCGGGGCTCAGCTCGCTCAGCGGCGTGACCTGCCCCCTGTGGTGCGCCACCACCATCTTCGTCATGTTCGGCGCGTCATGGGGGAGCGCCCCGCCGAGCATGCGGTAGCCCATGACTCCGAGCGCGTAGACGTCCGAGGCCTCGCTGACGGACTTGCTGTCGAGGCACTGCTCGGGGGAGATGTAGCGGTAGTCCCCCAGGGCCACGCCGGTGGCGGTGTTGGAGCCGAGCTCCCCGGTGTCCATCAGCTTGGCCACGCTGAAGCCGAGCACCCGCACCCGCTCTCCTCCAGACACCTCCCGGTCCGGCACCAGCATGATGTTCGCCGGGCGCAGGTTGCGGTGCAGTACTCCCGCGGCGTGGGCCGCGGCGATGACCGTGGCCACGCCGCGCAGGATCCGCCGGGCCGGCTCCGGCTCCAGGCGCTGCTCGGCCTTCAGCCGGCTGCGCAGGCTCTGCCCTTTGACCCGCTCCTGGACCATGTACAGCCCCACCTCCCCCTCGCTGCCAGCGTCCTCCACGCTCACAACCCCGGGGTGGCGGATCCGATTGACCGCTCGCGCCGCGTCGATGAACCGGGCGGTCAGGTCGAACTCGCCCAGCAGCGCCGGGGGCAGCACCCGCACCACCACCTGGCTGCGGATGCGCGGGTTCTCGGCCAGGTAGATCCGGCCCACGTCGCTGCTGGAGAGCAGCTCGACGATGGTGTAGTTGCCGACGGTATGGCCTACCAGTGGATCTGCACCTGTCATGGTCCCTCCTGCTTTGCCCCGCTGCGCTCGAGCCAGGTCGTGGCAGCGTGACACAGCCGCTCGTACTGCGCCACGCAGGCGGCCACGGCGCGCTGGTGGTCGCGCACCAGCGACGCAACCTCCGCGGCCGCTGCCCGGAGGCGCTCCGCGGCTGCCGCGGTGCGGGCGCGCTCCTCGGCGCCCTTCAGCGCCATCTTCTGCTGCACGTTGTGCCCCGCCACCGCGCGGCTGTACGGGCCGAGGGCGCGGCGGACGGCGTCTTCGGCCTGCGCCACGGGTTCTCGCACCCTGGAGGCCTCGTCCGCCAGGCGCTCCACCTCCTCGGCCCCTCGCTCGAGCGCTGCGTCCTGGTCCGAGTCGCCCTCGGGGCCCGGCTTGCGCTCCAGCGCCTCCACCTCCTGGATCAGCGCTCCGCGGCGGGCCTCCTGGCTCTGCGCCTCGGCCCGGGCCGCGGCGGACTCGACGCCCAGGCGCTGCGCCGACCGCTCCAGGCGGGCCACCTGCTCCGCGGCCTCCGCGCGCCGCTGCTCCAGCTCGCCGTGCTGCCCCGCGCCCTGTTTCTGGGCCTCGATCTGGGCGCGCAGCTGTGACAGCTCCGCCTCCACCCGGGCCAGGGCCTCGGCGTTTGCCTCGGGATCCTTGCCCAGCCGCGCCCCCTCGGCGCGCAGCCGGTTGAAGCGGGTCATCACCTCCAGGGTGTTCTGACCCATGGCGCCGGCCAGGGCCTGCATGCCGCCTGAAAGCTCCTGCTCCTGGCTCCTGGCCCGGGCCAGCTCGGCCTCGGCCGCCGCCGCCTCCTTGCCCAGGGAGTCGGCGCGATCCGCCAGGTCCACCTGGAACGCGCCCGCCTCGATGAGGGCGGCGCGCCTCTCCTCCAGCGCCCGCTCCTCCCGAAGGTGGGCTGCCTCTCTGGCCGCCCGGTCCTGGCGCAGCCTGGCCAGGGCCTGCTCCACCGCTCCTTGCGCCGCGGCCGCGCGCGCCTCCGGCTCCTCGAGGTCCTCCCCGGCCGCCAGGGCCCGCGCCTCGGACAGGTCCCAGCGCAGATCCCAGCGGATCAGCTGCCCCCCTGCCCTGACCTGGTGCACCAGGGCCCCCTCGTCGCCTTCCACCACCAGAAAGCCGACCCGCGACAGCAGCGCCTCCAGCCGCCCGGGCGCCCCCCCGGACAGCTCCTTCCGAGCCACCCTGGGGTCGTAAAAGCGGAACAGCGCCCTGCCGCCGCCCTGCTTGACCAGCAGCTGCTGGCCCAGGTGCTCGCGCAGTGGATCCAACTCCAGCGGGGACGACAGGATCACGCCCAGGTGCTGACCCCAGAGCGCGGCCAGGACCCGGGCCAGCGTATCGTCCCCGGCGCCGATCCGGGCCACCACGGGCATCACCCGCGCCAGGGCCGGCGGCAGCTCGCCGCTCAGCAGGCAGCGGTGGTCCGTGCCCGCCAGCCGGACCACCTCGCGGGCTGGCTCCCCCCGCGCCATGTCGATCACGGCGTACAGCGCCGCGCCCGGGTAATCCAGCAAGTGCTCGCGCAGCATCGCGGCGGCCAGGAGATGGTCAACGGGGAGCGGCATGGTCGATGGAGGATTATGCCTCAGATCAGGGCACAAGGGTCGCACGAGATGGTGGACGCCGGAAATCATTGGCCCGTACAATCGGCGCCCCACCCTGGGAGGCTCATGGACCATCTACAGGAGATCCTCGACGCGGCGGCCAGGCACCAGTCAGAGGGGCGGCTGCCCCAGGCCGAGCGGCTGTACCAGCAGGTGCTGCAGGAGCAGCCGGACAACCCCGAGGCGCTGAGCCGGCTCGGGCTGCTGGCCCTGCAGGCTGACCAGCCGGAGCAGGCCCTGGAGCTCGCGGGGCGGGCCGCCAGCCTGCGCCCAGATGACCCCGACATGCTCCAGACCCTGGGCCTGGTCTACCTGGAGCGCGGCCAGCACGCGGAGGCCACCGCCTGCCTGCGGCGGGTGCTGGCAAAGCAGCCCGAGCGCGCCGATGCCCGGGTGAACCTGGCCCAGGCCCTGGTGTGCCAGGAAGACGATCAGGCGGCCGAGGCCGAGCTGCGCCAGGCCACCGAGTTGGACCCGGAGCATGTCCAGGCCTGGTTCAACCTCGGCGTGCTGCTGGCCGGGTGCGATGCCGCGCAGGCGCTGGCCTGTCTGGAGCGGGCAGCGGAGCTGAGCCCGGACGACTGGCAGGTGCACAGCAACCTCGGCACCCTGCTCAACCGGGTGGGCCGCCACGACCGCGCGCACCGGGCCATACAACGCGCGGCGCTGCTGGACCCGGGCAACCCGCAAGTTTGCGTCAACCTGTCGGCCAACGCCCTGGCGCGGGGGGACTTCGCCGCGGCGGAGCGCGCCGCCGCCGAGGCCGCCACCCTGGATCCGCAGAACCCCCTCGCCCTGAGCAACCTCGGCCTGGCCCAGCTGGGACAGGGCAAGCTGTCCGAGGCGGTGCTCACCTTCGTCCGGTCGATCTCGCTCAACGAGGACAACCCCGCCGCGCACCTGAACCTGGGCCGGGCTCTGCTGCTGGAGGGCAAGCTCGCCGAGGCCACGGAGCGCTTCCGCGTGGCCGAGGCCCAGGCGCCCGGGGTCGGGATCCATGACCTGGCCCGGACCAGGCTCCTGGCTGGTGAGCTGGACCGCGCGGCGTGGGGCGGCCTGGTGGGGCTCCAGCCCGACGCTGACCTGCCGGCGCTGGAACCCACCGTCCTGCTGCAGGGCAGCTCGGGCCTGGGGGAGGCGCTGCTGCTGCTGCGCCTGGCGCCGTCGCTGCGACAGCGCGGCCACCGGGTGCTGCTGCGCTGCCCGCCGCCGGTGCGCCGCCTCCTGGAGCGCGCCGACCTGGTTGACGGGCTGCTGGCGCCAGACGATCCGCCGCCGGACGACGCGCAAGCCGTGGCCCTGGAGCTGCTCCCGCTGCTGCTGGATCTGGGCGGGCCGTCGGGGCGGCCGCCTCCTTACCTGCCGGCCGACGCCGGGCTCACCCGGCGCTGGCGAGACCGGCTCGGCGCGGACCAGGGCCTCGCGGCGGGGCTGATGTGGAAGGGCGCCGCCATGACCGAGGATCCGCACCAGTGGATCCCCCTGGAGCACCTGGCCCCCCTGCTGGACCTGGACGGCGTGCGCTGGTTCAGCCTGCAGTACGGCGCAGACGAGGCCGAGCGCGCCCTGCTGCAGGAGCACGGCGTGACCGACCTGGCCGACGAGGTGCGGGACGTGGACGAGGCCCTGGCCGCCATGTCCGCGCTGGACCGCCTGGTCACCCCGGCCAACGCCATGGCCCACCTGGCAGGGGCCGCCGGGCTGGAGGCCCTGGTGCTGCTGGACAACGCGCCGCACTGGTGCTGGGGCCGCGCCGACGACGTCACCGCGTGGTACCCGACGCTGCGCCTGCGGAGGCGGCCCTGCTACGGGCCGTGGGGTGAGCTGGTGGCCGCGCTACGCCAGGAGCTGGCTACCTGAGGCAGAGCACCTTGACCTGGGAGGGCACCAGCGATGCGCCCACCCCGTTGGGGGACATGCCGTTGTGCCCGGTCAGGTCGAGCATGCGCGTGGCGGGGGCACCGCTCATGATCAGCGCGGTGGAGCAGAGCATGTGCCGGGTGGGGCCCATGATCATGCCCGAGGCCACGCCGGTGGCCACGCCCGCCTCATCGCCGTTGCTCACCGGGGGAGAGGTGGTGATGTTGTGGGCCGGGCCGAGGGCGATGAACACCTTGGGGCTGAAGGGGATGCCCGTGGCCGGCGTGGACATGTTCGGGTACGGGATCGGCACCGGCCCCGCCGGCGACGGGGTGAGGCAGGTGTCCGGGAAGGCCATGTTGCTGCCGCCGATCTGACAGTTCAAAAAGGGCATCTCGTTCCTCCTCAGCCCATCAGGATCTGCTTGCCGTCGATGCGCACCTCGTTGCGGGCGCGCAGCACGGAGTACCCGGCCTGCTGTGAGGCCAGCTCGTCGATCTCCTCGTGGCGGTTGCGGGCCTGCAGGTGGTCCGCGTCGGTCACCTTGCTCAGGCGCGTGCCGAGCCGCTGCACCACCCGCCCCACCACCGACTCGGAGCTGCGGGCCACCAGCCGCACCCGCTCCAGGGCTGCCTTGAGGGCCTCGCCGGTGAAGCCGAGCCGCTCCACGGCGACGGCGCCGACGCGGGCCTGCACCCGCAGCTCGTCGGCCAGCAGATCCAGCACCCCGGTGGAGCGCAGGGCCACGCCGTCCCGGGCGGTGACCTGCACCCTGCCCGTGGCCGCGCGCAGGTCCAGGTCGCCCTGCACCTCCAGGCGCGTGGACGCGTCGTCCGCCCCCGCCAGCACGGCGGTGACGAAGGCATCGCCATCGGGCGCCAGGGCCACCAGCACCCTGTCCCCGGGCTCCGGCGCCACCAGGCAGCTCTTGGCCCGGCGCGCCGGGTAGGTCACGCCCCCCTCGTTCAGCAGCAACGCGTCCCCGGCTGGCGCCTCGGCCACGTCGGCCACCACCAGCTCGGCGGCGGTGCTCTCGGTCCTGGGTCTCAGCTCTCGCATGGTGTCCTCCATGTCATGCCCCCTTTTCTGGCGCAGGCGGGCGCCACTGCTCTGCCGCGGCGCGCTCGACGTCGGGCGCACGGGCGGCGCCCCGGTCGGCGCCCTGCCAGCGGGTCCCCTCGTTCTCGCTGACGCGGTGCAGGTTGCACATCTTCAGCTGCGCGCCTGACAGATCCGCGCCCCGCAGGTCGCCGCGGGCCAGATCGGCGTTGGTCAGGTCCGCGCCGGACAGGTCCGCGTTGGCCAGGCAGGCCCCCTCCAGGCAGGCCTTCTCCAGCACCGCCCCTGCCAGGGTCGCGCCGGACAGGTCCGCGTCCTTGAGCACCGCGCCGGGCAGGCGCGCCCCCTGCAGGTTGGCGCCGGACATGTTGGCCCCGGGGAACAGGGTCATCTCACCGGCCGCGTCGGACAGGTCAGCGCCCGACAGGTCGGCCTCGCTCAGGCCTGTCTGCGTCAGGTTGGCGCCGGACAGGTTGGCGCCGGACAGGTCCGCCCCGGTGAGCTGGGCCAGGGTCAGGTCCCGGCCGGAGAAATCCACGCCGCTCAGGTTCGAGGCCATGAGCCCGGCGCGGTACAGCCGCGCCCCCCGGAGCGTCACCGACCGCAGGTCGCACTCCCGCAGCAGCGCGGTCTCCAGATCGGCGTCGGTCAGGTCCAGGCCCTCGAGCCCGCACTGGCTAACGATGGCGCCGGGCAAGCTCGCGCCGACGGCGATGGCGCCGCTCAGGTCCACCTGGTCGAGGATGCACAGCTCCAGCCGCGCGCCAGACAGATCCGCGCCGGCGGCGCTGCCCTTGCTCACCGGGCACAGGTCCAGCGAGGCGCCCACCAGCCGGGCCCGCGCCAGGTCGCACTCGGTGAAGGTCACGCTCCTGAGCCGGGCTCCCTCCAGGTCGGCCCCGGACAGGTCGCAGCCGCTGAACACCGCCCGCTCCCCGCGCGCGTCGCGCAGGTTCGCCCCGGACAGGTCGCAGCCCATGAGCGCCCCGTCGCTCAGGTCCACGCCGGACAGGTCCGCCCCGGACAGGTCCGCCCCGGTGATGGCCTCTGCCAGCGCCAGCTTGCCTTGCAGCTCTTGCCGGTTCATGAGCTGGCCTCCTCCGGGTCGGGCGCGAAGAGCTTGCAGCGCTCGATGGTGGCGCCGGTGGTGTCCGCGCCTGTGGCCACGGCGTAGTGGGTCTCGGTCTCGAACAGGTGCGCGCCCTGCAGGTCGGCGCCGGTGAGGTCCGCGCCCAGCAGCGCCGCGTTGGCCAGGTCGGCCCCTGAGAGGTCCGCCCCGGGCAGCGCCGCGTGCCGGAGCCTGGCCCGGCACAGGCGGGCGCCGGAGAGATCCGCGCTGGCGAGGTTCGCGTCGCTCATGTCCGCGTCCACCAGGCTGGCCCCCGAGAGGTCCGCGCCCTGGAGGTCGACCCCGCGCAGGCTGGCCATGGCCAGGTCGGCCCCGGACAGGTCCGCCCCGGTCAGGTCCGACCCGGAGGTGACGCAGAGCCGGGTGAGCGTGGCGCCGCACATGACCAGGCCAGCCCCTCCGGGCTCGACCAGGGTGACCCGCGGGGCGTTGGCCTCGCTCATGTCCATCTCCGCCTGGTCGCACCGCATAAAGAGGCAGTCGGACAGGTCCGCGCCCGACAGGTCCGCGCCCGACAGGTCGCACATAAGGAAGCTGGTGTCCGCGAGGTTCGCGCCGGACAGGTCGGCCCCGCCCAGCTTCAACTCCCGCACCATGGCGCCCGAAAACGCCGCGCCGGAGAGGTCCGCCGCCGAGAGGTCCGCGGTGTCCAGCTGCGCGCCGGACAGATCCGCCCCGGACAGGTCGGCGCTGCCCCCTCGGGCCTTGCCCAGGTTGGCCCCCGTCAGCTTTGCGCCGGACAGGTCGGCCCGGGACAGGTCTGCGTGGGCCAATACCGCGCCGGACAGGTCCGCCCCGGACAGGTCGGCCCCGGAAAGATCCGCCCCGCACAGATCCGCGCCGGACAGGTCTGCCCCGGACAGGTCCGCCCCCGCCAGGGTATCCTTGGCCCGTTCGCCCGCCGCCGCGCCAGCCTCGCTGGTGGGGTCCACCGTCGGGGGCACGGTGTGGGCGTTGTCCCGCAGCACCTTCTCCACCTCCGCGCCCATCTCCCCGCCGGACCGCGCCCCGCCGGCCAGGGCCAGGGCCTGATCGATCTGGGGCCGCCGGGCCTCCAGCTGCGCCAGAGCCCCTGCGAAGGGCGCCGCGGCGTCGGCACCGCCCAGGGCCTCGGCGGCCTGCAGCACCGAGGCCGCGCCCCCGCCCGGGTGCGCCGGCACCGCAGCCTCCGCCTTTGACGCGGCCAGGCGCGCGTCGTAGTCCACGCCCAGCTCCGCGGCCACATCGCGAAGGTCTGCTTGGACCCGGTCCCCCCGGGCCTCGGCGGTCTGCCGCTGTTGTTGGGCGGACGCCTCCAGGGCCTCTCCCATGGCAGCGCCCCGGGCGTGCAGCCCCCTGAGATAGGTCTGGGCCGCGGCCACGTCGGCCACGCTCCTGACCGGGGGCGGATCGGCGAGGCTGACCTGCGGCTCGGGGTTCAGGTCCAGCGCCAGCAGCTCCTCCGGCGACCCGCCCCCCGCAAGCCCCCGGCCCGGCTCCACCCGCCCCCCCCGCGCGACGGTCTGCAGCACCACCCCCCCCAGCCCCCGGTCCAGGGGC
>CAZEFW010000018.1:16619-81166 GCA_964511535.1 uncultured Myxococcales bacterium
GCCCGGCCGGCCCCCCCCCGGCGCCCCCCCCGGGGCGGGCCCCCCCCCCCCCGCGGGGCGCGCGGGCCTGCAGCAGCTCCCGCGCCTGCGCCGTGTCCTGTCGCTGCTGCTCGGCCACGCGCGCGTCCAGGTCGACGCCCAGGCCTGCGGCCACGCTGCGCATTCGCTGCAGGGTGACGGCGCCCTGCTGCCTGGCGTCGGCCAGCGCCGGGGTCAACGCGGCCATCATCTTGCTCCTGATGGCCGGCGCCTTGCCGAACAGACCGTCGGCGGGCGGGGCAGGCTCGCCCGCGGCCCCGCCCTCCAGCGCGCTGGCCAGGGCCAGCTCCGGGTCGTCCGGGTCCAGCTCCACCCCTTCCGGCGGCGACAGGTCGTCCTGGCGGAGCATGTGCTCCATGGCGGTGTCGTCGTCCAGGCGCCGCGCCATGGCAGCGTGGTACGTCGCAGGGGCCCGGTGATGGCCGCCGCGGATCTCGTAGGCCAGCAGCAGCGTCTCCACGTCGGTGCCCATGAAGGTGCCCACCTCGGTCACGCCGCGGTGGATCACGCACCCCATCTGGATGCCCGGGAAGAGCCAGGCGGTCTCCGGCATCAGCACAACCTCGCGCCAGGGGTCGCCCCCCTTGATGGAGACGAACGCCCGGCAGATGAAGCCAGGCAGGCGCCCCTGCAGCAGGGGCTGCTCCGGGTGCATGTTGGTGATGGAGAACCGCTCGTCACCGTGGAGCCAGCCGGGCAGCTGCAGCGCCGCCGGGGCGGTGTTGTGAAACAACGGGTCGGTGTCCAGCGGCTCGGCGGGGAACACCTCCTCGGACCAGGCCAGATCGGTGGTGCCGTACAGCGCCGCCCGGTCCGGGTGCATGGGCGACAGGGGGAAGAAGCCCGCCGGCAGCCGCGGCGCCTCGGGCTGGCTCCACAGCGCGGCCGGGTCCTCCACGTTGGGCAGGGGCGATGTGCCCTGGCGGTCCGGCACGCCGTCGCCGGCGAGGTGCCCCACGCCCAGGGGGTTCGCCGGGTACTCCGGCCCGCCGTAGGCGGTCTCCGGCCCCACCCGCATGGTGGAGAACGGCGCCGCTTCGCTCACGCGCCACAGGTCCCCGGCCACGGGCAGCCAGGTGCGGTCTCCCTGCACGGCCAGGGAGCGCTTGGCCGCGCCGAGGCCCACCTGCACGGCGCAGGCGGTGGCCTGGCCGCCGGGCGGGTGGCAGTCGCCCACCACCAGCACCTCGCCCCGGGCCTTGGGCTGGCCCATGTCCAGCGGCACCTGGCCCAGCACGCCGGGCGCGGCGGCCCAGAAGTCCTGCTCGCTGTGCAGCTGTCGCGGGCTGGCGAAGGGGAACGCGGTGATGGCCCCCACCGAGAGGAAGAACTTGCCCCCCCGGGTGATCGGGGCGGAGATGAGCCCCAGCTTGAGCGGCTTGATGATCCGCATGGCGCCCTACAGCCCCATCACCTTGGCCACGCACTTGTCGGCCACGAGCTTCTTGTCCTTCATCTCCAGCTCGGCGGTGGCGATCTTGATGCCGCACATGTCCAGCTTGAACAGGCTGAACCCGAGGGTCGCCATCTTGGCCGAGACGGAGATCCCGAGGCAGATGGTGGTGTTCATGGTCATCGGCTCGTACAGCTTCACCCCGCTGGCGAGGTTCCACTGGAGGTTGATGCCGAAGTTGTACTTGACGGTGATCGGCGCGAGGTTGATGGAGACGAAGGCGCCCACCTTCACCGACAGCTTGAAGCCGAGGAAGATGTCGCAGTAGCCGCCGATGTTCAGCTTGAACTCGCCGCCCACCCTGCCCTTCTCGGAGCCGCCCAGCTTGAGCCAGGACTCGTCCTTCTTGGCCACGGAGGTCACGGCGCCGCTGACCACCTCGCTGTAGTCGCCCTTTATCTTCTTCGAGACGGCGCCGTCGATCACCTCGGTGACGTTGCCCCCCACGGAGCGCTCGACATCATTCGCCACATGCTGGCGGAAGCAGTCGCCCACCTGCTGGTAGCTCTTCTCGGAGATCTGGTGCAGGTAGTCCCCGTCGAGGATCAGGTCCGCGCCGCCGCTCTTGCGGGAGCGAAGCCGCGCCACGCAGGCGGCGCCGTCGTCCACCATGGACAGCTCGGTGCCACGATCCCGCAGCAGGTTGCGATGGCTGTTCTGCACCGGCACCTTCTCCGCGCCCACCGCCGCCCCGGTGGTGACGTCCCCCTTCTTGAGCCGCTCGATGCCATCGCTGGCGGTGGCGTCCTGGGGCGCGTTGGTGGCGCTGCCGTACACCGTGCCCGTCACCAGCGGCCGGTCAGGATCCCCCTCCATGAACTCCACCACCACCTCGTCGCCCACCCGCGGCCAGATCATCGCGCCCCGGGTCTTGCCTCTGGCGTTGCCCATGCTCTGGGCCACCCGCACCCGCGGACAGTCGGCGTCGCCTGCGCCGTCCTGCCAGTGGAAGCGGATCTTCACCCGCCCGGCGGCGTCCAGGTCCGGCTCGCCGTCCGCGGCGGTGCCCGCGCCGACAACCGTGGCGGTCTGCACCCCGCGCACTGACGGCCGCGGCGTCACCCGGGGCGGCCTGTAGGGCGTCTTCCGGTCCACACACTCGAAGCTGTTGCCGTAGCTCAGGCTGTGGTCCGTGTAGCGGTTGTCCGGATCCGCGTTGGCGCCGCTGAAGCTGACCCCGGTCACCAGGTACTCCCGGTTCAGGTTGGAGCCCGAGGGCGCCCCGGACAGCTTGAAGGTGTAGCCCGGCTGCAGGCCCACGCAGTCGCTGACGCCGCGGTAAGTGTGCCCGGGCAGCTGCACCTCCTGCAGCCGCTGCCTGGCCAGCTCCTTCATCTGGCTCTGGGCCCTGAACCCGCCCGGGTAGTCGTACTGGCAGGGCCCGTCGGGCATGTCGGTGGGCTCTGCCAGCTTCACGCTGGCCGTGGTGGGGTTGTAATCGGCCAGGCGCACTGCGGCAGGCACCAGGCGGCGGCGCTCGGAGAAGGTGGAGACCGAGAAGGTGCCGCCCGCCGCAGGGGCGGGGTAGCCGAGGGCTGCTGGCGAGGCGGGCCTGAACTGCTCGGTGGCGTTGACCATCCTGAGCACATGCTGGTCGCTGGCGTGCTCGAAGAAGTAGCTGACCCCGAACTCCTCCAGCAGCCTGCTGACGAAGTCGAGATCCGTCTCGCGGTACTGCACCCTGAAACCGCCCTCGTCCCTGGGCCCGCCGATCCAGCCCAGCTGCTCGCGCATGTGCGCCTTGAACCCGACGCTGTACTGCCCCTCCTTGAGCCCTGCCCCCTTGAGCACGGCGTCCACGACCTCGTCGAGGAACTTGCCCTTGAACACCCGGCAGCTGCTGCTCAGGTAGAGCCGCCACAGCCGCGGCACCAGCAGCGCGTCGTACTCGTGCACGGTCTTGCTGTCGCTGTCGGAGAAGGTGCGCCTGTGCTCGAAGCTGGCGATGACGCCATGGATGTACCTCACATGATCGTCCGAGTACTTCAGCCGCAGGGCGACCTCCTTGTCCAGCACATCGCCCATGCGCCCGTCGCTGGCGTAGTACAGGGTGAGCCGCACCGAGAAGGGGATGTTCAACCCCTCGGCGCCCTCGAAGGCGACCACATGCATGTCGCCCCACTTGCCCTGGTCTGTCTTGCCGTGCCGTAGAAGATCCGCCGTGACCGCGCAGGTATTCGCCATCGTAACCCCTTCGGTGTCAAGTCGAGGTGAGGCGCAGATTGTATTCGCGCCAGGAGCGCGGCGTCCACCCGCATGTGGGATCTGGATCCCGACGGGTGACACGCCGCGGGGGAGGACTATACTTGGGGCACTGAACCGGAAGGAAAGACCCTTGAGCACCGAACCTCCCATCGCCGGTGGTGGCGCCGTCCTGAGGCGGGACCTGCTGGCCCTGCGCCCGCACCCGGATCCCGCCCGCCTGGACGACGCCGACGTGCGCCGGCTGCTGCGATCGCAAGCGCCGGCGCCCCTGGCACCCCGGGCAGCCGCGGCCCCGCCGGTGGAGCGCCCCGTCGCTGACGCCGACTTGGCCCGGGCGCTCCCGCCGCCCCCGGCGCCGCTCCCCGAAGCGGAGCCGGTCGCCGCGCCTGCGAAGCCGGGAGCGCCGACGCTCACCGCTGCAAACCCTGACGCCCTCGCTTCATCGCTGGAGCGCGCCGCCCGGCAGGGGGACGACCTGGTCGCGCTTGACGCGGACGACTGAGACCCACCACCCCGACCACAACCAGGAGCATGACCATGGGCCGCACCGCCCCTCCTTTCCCGCCCGAGCGGGATCTCTTCTGCAACCGCACGCTGAACCTGCGCGCCATCGAGGCCATCGGCTACGACATGGACTACACGCTGATCCACTACCAGGAGGCAGAGTGGGAGCTGTGCGCGTACCAGCACCTGCAGCGCAAGCTGGCAGACCGCGGCTGGCCGGTGCAGGACCTCGCCTTCAACGCCGAGATGATGGAGCGCGGCCTGGTGCTGGACGTTGAGCTGGGCAACATCCTGGAGGCCAACCGGTTCGGGTTCGTCAAGCAGGCGCGCCACGGCACCGCCTCCATGGACTACCGCGAGGTGCGCAAGGTGTACGCCCGCGCCATGGTGGACCTCGACTCGGACCGGTTCTTCTTCCTCACCACCCTGTTCTCCCTCTCCGAGGGGTGCATGTACGCTCAGCTGGTGGACCTGCTGGACGCCGGCGAGCTGGAGGGCGTGCTCGGCTACACCGACCTGCACCGCGCCGTGCGCCGCAGCCTGGACGAGGCGCACATGGAGGGCGAGCTCAAGGCCGACATCCTGGCGGATCCCGACCGGTACGTGGTGCTCGATCCCGAGGCGCCCCTGGCCCTGCTGGACCAGAAAAGAGCCGGCAAGCGCCTGCTGCTCATCACAAACAGCGAGTGGTCGTATACCAGGGCGATGATGGCCTACGCCTACGACCGGTACCTGCCCGACGGCATGACCTGGCGGGACCTGTTCGAGCTGGTGGTGGTCTCATCGCGCAAGCCGTCGTTCTTCTCGGGACGCGCCGAGCTGCTCGAGGTGGTGGGCGACGGCGACCTGCTGCGGCCCACCCTGGGTGAGATGAAAGAGGGCGGCGTGTACCACGGGGGCAACGCGGCCCAGGTGGAGCGCCACCTGGGGCTCAGCGGCGACAAGATTTTGTACGTGGGGGATCATGTGTTTGGCGATGTGCAGGCCTCCAAGAGCGTGCTGCGGTGGCGCACGGCCCTGGTCCTGCGGGAGCTGGAGCGGGAGATCCGCGCCAACCTGGAGGTGGCACGGCAACAGCAAGAGCTGCGCCGGCTCATGGACAGGAAAGAGGTGCTCGAGGTGGAGCAGTGCCAGCTGCGCCTGGAGCGCATGCGGGCGAAGGGTAAGCCGTACGGCCCGAAGCCTGCCACGCCGCGGGCCGAGCGCGAGGCCCGCCAAAAACAGCTGCGGGGGGAGGTGGAGGCGCTGGACGCCCGCATCGCGCCGCTGGCCGCCGCCTCCTCACGGGTGGCCAACCCGCTGTGGGGGCCGCTCATGCGGGCGGGCAACGACAAGAGCCTGCTCACCTGGGCGGTGGAGCGGTCCGCAGACATCTACACCAGCAGGGTGTCCAACTTCCTGTTCCGGACGCCCTTCGCCTACCTGCGCTCACCGAGGGGCAGCATGCCCCACGACCCGGGGCCCTAGGCCCGGACCGCCCCTCCCCGCCTCACCAGGACCGCCGCCACGCGGTAAGTGACCGGCACCAGCGACAGCAGCCCGATCCAGACCACCGTGGGCCATGCCCCCACCACGGCCTGGCGCATGTGCACATCCGCCAGGTACTGAACCTTCTGGACCCAGATCTCGTGGCTCCAGATCCAGCGCGCCAGGGCGACGCTGAGCAGGTAGCCCGCGGCGGTGAGCAACAGGAACAGCTGGTGCAAGCCCGAGATGAGGCCAGCCGGATCACGCCGCCTGAGCATGCCCACGGCCGCGCCCCCCATGATCAGCAGGAAGCCCACCATCGACTGGTCAGCCAGGATCCCGATGCGGTTGACCAGCCCCCGAGGATCCACCTCCCAGGGCGGCACGATGCGCGGCATGGTCGCCGCCGCCATGGTCAGCAGGCCCACGAGCAGGCTGAGGCAGATGAGCCGCCCCTGCCGCTGGGTGAGCAGCCGCCGGGTGGCGGGCACCAGCAAGGCCAGGGCGTTGAGGCCAACGGCGCCGCAGGAGAGGATGAACGCGGCCTTCATGTCGCTGTTGGCCGGATCGCCCAGCGCCTCTTCGTACAGCAGGAACAGGGCGGCGGGCAGGTAGATGATCACGCCCAGCAGGGCGAGGCGCCCGGTGTCTTCGCTCACCGCGCGCTGACGATGCCACACCGTCCAGCAGGTGGCGAAGGCCGCGGGGTAGAGCAGCAGCCGCAGCCAGTGCCCGGGGGTGAAGTTGTCGTGGGTCACCAGGGCGAAGGCCAGGGTCACGCCGCCCACCAGCAGCGTGACCAGGCGCCAGGCGAGGTGGGGGCGCATGGCCCAGCGGGATGGCGGGTGCTTCCTGAGGGTCACCAGCGCGGTCAGGCATACGGCCACCAGACAGCACAGGCGCGCCAGGGCGATGAGCCAGGAGAGCCGGGTCGTGCCACCCAGAGCCACGAACAGGATCCGCAAGCCGAGGTTGCCTGCGCAGAGCCAGGCGGCCACCTCCGCCAGGGGCCAGCCCGGCGCGCTGGCCAGCTCCTCGTCGTCGTGTACCAGCAACAGCAGCAGCGAGATGAGCGCGGCGGTTCCCACCTGATCGGCCCAGGAGCTGAGCTGTCGGACCAGCGAGAACCCGCCCGGGTTGCTCAGGTCGAGCACCCTGTTGAGGATGTCCTGCATGGCCAGCGCGGCCCCGGCGATGAGGGCGGCTGCGATGGCGGTGCCGAGGAGCAGCGCCTGGGCCCGCCGGATGGATTGCTGCGGCACCCGGTCAGTCTCCTACGGCCGGGGCCACGGGGCAATGCGCTTGCATGTACAATGAGGCCCGTGACCGCAGGATTGCTCGAGAGGACCCGCCGCCGGGCGGGGGGGCTCGTGGCGGACGGCTTCTTCCAGGGCATGTCCCGCCTCGGCCGACTGCACCCCGACGCCCGGCCCGCGCGCCACGGCGTGGAGGTGGTGTGCGACATCCCGTACACCGACTCCGGCCGGCCGGAGCACCTGCTGGACATCTACCGCCCGGCGGGACCGGGGGGGCCATGGCCGACGGTGCTCTATGTCCACGGCGGGGGGTTCCGGATCCTGTCCAAGGACAGCCACTGGGTCATGGGCCTGGCCCTGGCCCGGCGCGGGCTGGCCGTGTTCAACATCAACTACCGGCTGGCCCCGTCGCACCGCTACCCTGCGGCCCATCGGGACGCGGCGGACGCCCTGGCCTGGGTGCTGGAGCACGCCGGCAGGTACGGCGGCGACGCCGGGCGCCTGGTGCTGGCGGGCGAGTCGGCGGGCGCCAACATGGTCACCGCCCTGACCGTGGCCTGCTGCTTCTCGCGGCCGGAGCGCTGGGCCCGGCGCTTGTTCGACCTCGGGCAGGTCCCGCGGGCGGTGATGCCGGCCTGCGGCATGCTCCAGCTGACCAACCCGGGCCGTTTCTGGCAGCGACGCCGCCTGCCGGTCTGGCTCAGGGACCGGCTTCAGGAGCCGGCCATGGCCTACCTGGGCGGCGTGGACATGCCCCCCGGACAGGGCCTGGCCGACCCGCTGCTGGTGCTCGAGGGAGACGAGCCAGCGGTTCGGAAGCTGCCGCCCTTCTTCGCGCCCGTGGGGACAAAAGATCCGTTGCTGGACGACACGCGCCGCCTGGCCCTGGCGCTTCGTGACAGGGGGGCCGTGTGCGAGGACCGCTACTACCCGGGCGAGATCCACGCCTTCCACGCCCTGGCCTGGCGCACCGAGGCGCGGCGCTGCTGGCTTGACACCTACCGGTTCTTGCAGCAAACAGCGGGGATCCCGCTGAACAAGGAGGCGCCCCTGCCATGAGACGAACCGTACTGATTCTGGCCGCCGCGCTGGTGGCCCTCGCCAGCTGCAGCGACGACGACGTCCAGCCGACCACCGACGCCGGGCCGCTGGTCCTCGACGGCACGGGACTCCGCGACATCGCCGCGGGCAAGGACCGGAGCAAGCCCGGCCCTGACCAGGCCCCGAAGCCGGACATCTCCACGGCCATAAACGAGAAGGAGCCCAACGACGGCAGCACCGCCACCGAGCTCCACAAGCTGACCTGGCCTGTCGCGGTCAACGGCGCCATCGGCAAGGCGGGCGACAAGGACATCTTCGGCATCGACGTGCAGGCCGGGGACCGGCTGGTGGCGCGCATCAAGCCCGCCACGCCGCTGCAGCCCCACCTGGTGATCTTCGATCCCAAGGGCAAGCTGCCCACCGTGGCCAACGCGGACAGCAAGGAGACCTTCGTGGAGTATTACGCGCTCAAGAGCGCGCCGTTGCTGCTGGCGGTGCGCGACCGGCGCAACGTGGCCAAGCCGCCCAAGAACGTCGGCGGCAAGGGCTTCACCTATCTGTTGACGATCCAGCGGCTCAAGCGCCCCCCTGTCCCGGTGACCGTCAGCGTGGAGAAGTCCATGACGCTGGCCCCGCGGGGCACGGTGCGCGTGTTCTCCTATACGGCCACCAAGGGGCTGGACATGCAGCTGACGGTCCGGGCGCAGCAGCTGTCGAAGCCGTCGGACGTGGACAGCCGGCTTAGCCTGTTCCACCCGGGCCAGAAGATCTGGGCTGGCACCAACGACGACGCGTCAGCCGGGGTGAAGGACTCCCTGCTCAAGGGGCCGATGCCGGCCAGCGGCACCTACCACGCCATCGTGGAGAACCTGAAGATCGACGCCGCGGACCTGCGGTTCTCGTTCCGGGCCACCACCATCAAGTAGCGTCAGCGCGGCAGGCGCCAGCCATGGCCCGCGCCGCCGGGGCCAGGCCAGGCGGGGCTGTACGGCTTGTCCGGCGCCAGGAACTGGTCCTGAGGCGGCAGCTGATCGCTGTACGGCACCAGCTTGTGGTCCTTCTGGGTCCCACCCAGGTCCTTCTTGAAGGGCGGCTTGCCGCCGGTGTCTGCGCCCACCTGGCCGCCGTCCTTTCCCACCTTGCCCTTGCCGTGGGTGCCGGCGCAGGCCAGGGCCAGGGCCGCGGCGAGGATCAGCGACAGGGCGAACCAGTGAGCGGGTCTGAGCATGGAGGCGATAATAGCCCAGGCAGGCGCGCGGTGTCTCCTGTTGCCAGCCGCGCCGGCGTGGGTACCCTGTGGGGCATGCGCTCCCCCGCTTCTCATTTGCAGTGGCTGGCCTGTTGCTGGCTATGGGGCGCGCTCGTCAGCTGCACCGGAGAAGACCCTGCCATGCCCCCAGACATGAGCTCACCTGACGGTCCAGGCGCCTCGGCGGATGGCGCGCCGCCCGACCGGAGCGCCCCGGCGCCCGACGGCGAGGCCGCGGCCGATACCGCCGCGCCGAACCAGGGCCTGCTGCGCGTGGCGACCCTCAACTGCCGCTGCATGGAGGGAGACTACGCGCTGCGCGCCCGGGGGATGGCGGCGGAGATCAAGCGCCTCGCCCCGGACGCGGTGGGGCTGCAGGAGGTGTGCAGCCTCGGGTCGGGCAGCGCCCGCAAGGCCATGGCCGATACGCTGCTGGCCGAGCTGAAGCAGGCCACCGGCAAGGCCTGGGAGCTCCGCCGTGCCTCCACCCACACCGCCTGGGGCAAGTACGACGAGGGCATCGCCGTGCTGGCGCCGGCGGGCGCCATCAAGCAGTGGGGCTCACGCGCCCTGCCCCGGGGACAGGGCATGTTCCCGCGCAAGGTGATCTGGGCCCGCGTGGCCACCCCCCGGGGCAGCTTCTACCTCTACAGCACCCACCTGGACGTGAAGGACTGGAAGGCGCGGGTGGCCCAGGCAAAGGAGCTGCTGGCCGAGGTGGGCAAGCACGCCGCGGCGGGGCTGCCCCAGCTGGTGGTGGGGGACTTCAACGACCTCGACTGGACCGGGCCCATCAAGACCATCACAACCGGCCCGCCCGCCTTCACTGACACCTGGGCCACCAGGAACCCGGGCCAGCCAGGCCACACCATCAGCGCGTCCAAGCCCGAGCGGCGCATCGACTACATCTTCGCCCGCACCGACCGCCTGGCCAGCATCAAGCGCGTGGAGATCGCGTTCCACAAAAAGTACCAGGGCACCTGGCTATCAGATCACCGAGGGGTCTTCGCGGAGCTAGTGGTGAAGCAACCTAACACCCCGTAGCTGCGGCCGTAGCCGTCATCGTATCCGCCTTTCAGCCATCAAATCCTGGCATTCTGGCATTCTGGCACTCTGGCATTCCTGGCACTCTGGCATTCCGCCGGCCGCAGGCCGGCGGCCCACTACCCCTTACACGCCTTGCTCGCCCCGGCCCTCTTGAGGGCCTCGTGCAGGATGTCGCTGGTCAGGATCTCTGGCAGCAGCTCGGCATCGCCGATGCCCTTGCAGGCAGGCATGACGATGTACATCGGCACGCCGGCCCGCCCGTAGCGCTTGAGCCACTTCTGGATCACCGGGTCGTGGCGGGTGTTGTCCGCCTTGACAGGCACGACCTTCAGCTTGTCCATGAGGGCCACGGTGGGCTTGGTCTCGATGACCATGCGCTCGTTCGCCTTGCAGTTCATGCACCAGTCGGCGGTGAAGTCGATGAACACCGTCTTGCCGGAGGCCTGCAGATCGCTCACCTTCTTCTCGGTGAAGGGGACCCAGTCCACCAGGTGGGCCTTGCCGCCGCCCTTGCTCGCTGCTGCGCTGGCCGCGCCGGCCTCGGGGAACTCCAGGATCCACCAGCCGAACACGGCCACCGCCGCCACCATGGGGGCCAGGCGCTTGAGGCGCTTGCTCCACGGATCCTTCTCGGTGGCAACCAGGCCGAAGATCCAGCTCGCCAGGCCCAGGGCCAGCAGGAACCAGGTGGCGTTGATGGCCGCCTCGGTGCCGTAGGCCGAGGCGAGCACGCCGAGCAGCCAAACCCCGGTACCGAACAGCAAAAACGCCATGCCGCGCATGATCTTGTCGTACCGCTCTGATACGCGCATGGGCAGGATCTTGGTCCAGCCGGTCCAGGCCCCCAGCAGCAGGAACGGCGCCGACAGGCCGAGCCCCACCGTGAACATCAGCAGCAGGATCTCGAACGTGCTGGCCGTGAAGGCGTAGCCCAGGGCCGGCCCGAGCATGGGCGCGGTGCAAGGCGTGCCGAGGAAGGTCACCAGCAGCCCCGTGAGGAACGACTCCCACCGCGGCTTCTTGCGCCGCTTCTTCTTCAGCGTCTTGAGCTGATCCTGGTGCTCCGAGCTCTTGAGCGGGTAGACATGCAGCATGCCGAGGCCCAGCACCAGCAGCAGCGAGATCATGAACAGCAGGAACCACGGGTTCTGGAACTGAAAGCCCCACCCCACCTCGCGCCCCACCATCTTGAGCACCACCACGGTCACCGCCAGCGAGAGCATGGTCGCCACCACGCCGGCGGTGTACGCCAGGCCGTTGCCCCAAAGCACGGCGCGCTGCTCGGCGCCCTCGGCTTTCTGGGCGGTGCGCACCACGCTCAGGATCTTGGGCACCACCACCGGGATCACGCACGGCATCACATTGAGCAGCAGGCCGCCGAGGAAGGCGAAGATCAGCATCAGCCAGAGCGACTCGCGCTGGGCCGGCGGGAGCTCTGCGGTTTTGCCGGCCGCCGGGGCGCCGGCCGACTTCACCGTGGCCGCTGGCGCGGCAGGGGTCGCGGCGGCCGCCTCCTCGTCCTCGTCGTCCTCCTCGCGCGGGGAGGCCTGAATCTGGTAAGCGCGCGGGGCGCTGCCCTCGGGGCCGTCCTTGGCCGTGCCGAGCACCAGGCCCCCGAGCCCGGGCAGGCAGTTGTCCCCGGTGAAGCGGAGCTCCACCAGCGGATCCTTGCCCTGCTCGGCCACGACCTTGTGGCCGGCGATGGTGCAGATGCTGCCCTCCGGCATGCTCGGGATGAAGGACGAGACCTGCTTCAGGCCGGCCACCCGGATGCGCGCGGTGTAGCCGCCCTCGGTGTATGCCAGGGACTCGATCCACGCCCTGCCTGCGTCCGCCTCCTCGGGCAGCTTGCCCACCACGTCCTTGAAGGTGGGCGCCGCGGCTGACGGTCGCGCCTTGTCTGCCACCGGCAGCTCCAGGGAGATGTCTACCTTGCCAGGGATGCAGGTCTTCTTGCACGCCAGCCAGCTCACCCGGGCGCCAATGGTGGTCTTGCCCGAGGGGGGCGCCTCCACCACCAGGGCGGCGGCAGGGATGAGCACCGAGTGGCTGTAGCCGAAGGAGAGGAACTCCAGATCGTCGGGATCGAACACCTCGGGCACCGGATAGCGCGGGGCCTCGAGGCTGAGCCGCTGCTTGTCGAAGGTGAACTTGACCCGCGTGGCCGTGCCGGTGTTGCCCGGAGAGGTCCAGTACACGTGCCACTTGGGGGCCATCTCCAGCAGCACCCCCACGTGGAAGTCGGCATCCGGAGCTGCCGCGTCCACGCTGGCCACCAGGGTGGCGCGCACCGGGTTTTTATCGCCGAGCCCCTTGGCGCCAGCGCCCTCACCGGCCAGGGACGGGGAGGCCCAGGTCAGCGCCAGGACGGCCAGGATGGCGCAACAAGATCGAATAAGAGCCATGATTCTCCTCGCGAGCGGTCCCACTGCTCATGGGAGGATACCACCAGCGACACGCAATTACCCCCGGGGCGCCCTCCGCCCTGAGCAGTATGTCGGAGCCAGCCTGGCGTTACAGGTTGCGGCGGCGCAGCAGCAGGCCGAGGGCCAGCAGCAGGGAGAGCGCGGCAGCCGAGGAGCCAGCGCCGCGGTGGGTGGAGCAGTCGCAGCCATCGTCACCGCCGGTGGCCGGCGGCTGGACCACGCTGTCCACCTTGGCCGCGGCCTTGTCCACCGAGACCGCACGGTCCGGCGCGGACTGATCCGGAGTGGACATGTCCGGAGTGGTAGTGTCCGGGGCCGCCTGGTCAGGCAGCGGCAGGTCCGGCTTGGACTGGTCCGGCGGGGGCAGGTCCGGCACGCCCTTGTCCGGCGGCATGGCCGTACCGTAAGCGCCGAAGGCCAGCCGCAGGACGGTCCCCGGTGCGGGGCGGTCCACGCCAAGCGCGGCCAGGGGCACGCTCATCTCATAGACCTTGTGCTCGTACGCGGCGCGTCCGGTGTAGCCGAACCCGGGCTTGCCCCAGCGCTGGTCAGGCACGGAGACCTGGAAGGTCTTCACGCCGGCCGGGGTGTCCACATACAGCCTGGCGTAGTCCTTGTCGCCGTCCATGGTGTTGTCTGGCAGGAAGTCCATGGCCACGTAGAGGCGCTCGCCGTCGTCGCGCACCCATCCATGGGTGTGGCCGGACGGGTGCCCGGAGCCGGTGTCGCAGAAGACCGAGAAGAACGGCGCGCCCAGCTGCTCGCCTTCCAGGTCGCCGTCCACGGTCAGGTCGCCCGGCCTGCTGCCCAGGCGGTAGGTGTAAAACGCGGAGTCCCGGGTCACCTGCCGGTACAGGTTCTGCGTGGGGAAATGAAACGGGGTCTTGCCCAGCTCCCGGGGCTCAGCCCGGGCGGTGATGGCCAGCGCTCCGCCGGCCGGGAAGGTCAGCTCCACCGACCGCCCGGTGATGTCGATGACGTCGTAGTCCCTGGCGGACAGTTTGCGCGCCGCGCCCGGCAGGCTCACCGAGAGCGGCGCCTCGCCGTCGAGGGTCACGGCGTCCAGGTGCGTGTTGGTCCCGCCGGTGTGCGCCAGCCGGACGCGGACCTCGTCCGGGGCGTCCACCTCCACCGTTCTGAGGTCAAGGTGGCGGTGGAAGCCGGGGTTGCCGAGCTCGCGCCACTGGCCATCCTGCTGGACCGAGACCTTGATCCGACCGTTGACCGGGGCGGCGCCGGCGCTGACAGGCGAGGCCAGCAAGGCCGCGATGATGAGAACATGAGAAATGCGCATGGGCTGCTCCTCCTTCCGTGACATGTATGCCGAAGTAAGAATCCTAACCGCAAACAGGGGCCTCCGCAGTCCAACACCCCCAAACGCAGACGTGGACGGAATCGTAGACATGGGCGAAAACGCAATCCCGGACGTTGACTCCTATCCCTCCCCCTGCCCCTTCAACCACTCCAGCAGATCAGAGACCCGCGCCGTGGCCAGGGCCATGCAGGTGTCGGCCCCACCGTAGTACACGCGCAGCGCGTCCCCGTCGGCGATCCAGCCGCAGGGGAAGACTACGTTGCCCACATCTCCGTTGAGCTCGTACGCCTCCAGCGGGCCGAAGATCCAGCTGTCGCCCCGGCGGATCACCCGGGCGGGATCCTCCGGGTCGAGCAGGGCCAGGCCGAGCCGATAGATGCACCCGGCGGCCGTGTTCTTCACGCCGTGGTACAGCAGCAGCCATCCCTCCTCGGTGCGCAGGGGCGGCGCCGAGAGCCCCACCTTGCCCGCGTCCCACCACGGACCCGAGCGCGCCTCCAGCAGCACCCGGTGGTCGCCCCAGTGGCGCAGGTCGGGCGAGTAGGCGATCCAGGCGTGGGCCGCGCTGGCCATGCCCGGCACCGGCCGGTGGATCATGGCCCAGCGCCCGCCCAGCTTCACTGGGAAGAGCGCCGCGTCCTTGTTCTCCGGGGGCAGCACCGCTCCCAGGCGCTCGAAGCTGCGAAAGTCCCGGGTCAGGGCCAGGCAGACCAGCGGCCCCACGGGCGAGTACCCGGTATAGGTCACCGCGTAGCGCGGCTGGCCATGGTCCCCCTCCTCCAGGGCCGTGATGCGCGGGTCCTCCACGCCCCACTGCTCCTCCGGGTGATCGGGCGAGGGCAGCAGGGTGGGCGCGCCGTCGAGGCGCCAGCCGCTGACGCCGTCGGCGCTGCGCGCGACGGTGAGGTGGGAGTGGCCCCGCAGGTCCTCCACCCGCAGCAACAACAGGGTCTCGCCGGCCACCATGGCGGCGCCGGCGTTGAACACGGTGTTGGCACGGTAAGGCAGGTCATCCCGGGTAAGGATCGGGTTGTCCGGGTGTCGCGTGAACAGTTCGTGGTTCATGGGTGATCCTCCGTCAGTTACCGACCATGCGCAGTATAGCGGTGATGCGGGCCGATGGTCGCTTCCATGCGGCGGGCCATCTCCCCGTGCAAGAGATGAAACGAACCCGGGCCCCTCCCCTGGCTGCTGCATCACTGCTAATCTATGCTCCGTGCGCATCCTGCTGGTCAACCCGCCCCGATCCATGGCCAACGCCATCTACGACCACGCCCCGGCCGAGGTGCGCCCCTACATCCATCGCAAGCTCATCGGGCCGCCCCTGGGCCTGCTCACCCTGGCCACCGCGGCAGCTCGGCACGACATCTCGCTGCTGGAGCTGAAGGCCGAATACGACCTGCGCCCCGACGCGCCGCCCCCCGAAGAGCTGCTGCGGGCCGAGATGGATCGCGTGCGCCCCGGCCTGGTGGCCACCACGGTCATCGCCTCGGAGCTGCCCGCCGCCCTGGACCTGCTGGCCGCTGCCCGCGCCCATGATCCGGAGGTCACCACCCTGGCGGGGGGACTGCACGCCATCCTCTGCCCCGCGGACCTGGAGCACCCCGCGGTGGACCTCGTCTCCTGCGTGCAGGACCCGCGCATGCTGGCCCGGGTGGCCGACGCCCTGGAGGCTGGTGACGACCTGCAGGGCATCGGCGGGTTGAGCAGCCGCCCGTCGCCGGGCGCGCCCCTGAGACGCCACGACGCGCCGACGCCGCCATGCGCCCCTGCGGGGGCCGACTACTTCCCCCCGGATCGCTCCCTGGTGAGGCCCTGGCTGCCCGCGTACATCGTGGGCAAGGCCCCGGGGCCGAGCACCTACCTCTTTTCGTCCCTCGGCTGCCCCAACCGCTGCTCCTTCTGCTCCATCTGGCCCCAGTACGGCGGGTCCTTCAGCCAGCGCCCCGCGGCCGACGTGGTGCGGGAGATGGAGGGCATGGACGACTACGAGGTGGTGCGGTTCGCCGACGCCAACACGGTGGTGGATCACGACTGGGTGCGAGAGCTGTGCGAGCGCATCGCCGCGTCCGGAGTGCGCAAGGCGCTGATCATGGACATCCGCGCCGACACCGCCGCGCGCCACCCGGAGCTCATCGCGCAGCTCGCTGGCGCCGGCCTGCGGGTGGTGATCATGGGCTTCGAGTCGTTCCGCGAGGAGGAGCTGCGGCGCTACCGCAAGGAGGCCAGCGCCGCGCAGATCCGCGAGGCCGTGGGCGTGCTCCATGACAACGGCATCCTGGTGCGGGGCAACTACGTCATCCCACCGGACTACGGCGCTGATGACTTCGAGGCGCTGGCGGAGTTCGCCGCGGACCACGCCGTGGCCCTGGCGGGCTACACCATCCTGACCCCCATGCCTGGCACGGAGCTGTACGACCAGCTGCGGGACCAGATCGTCGACCACGACCTGTCACGCTACAACTTCTTCAACGGCGTGCTTCGCACCACCCGCATGCCCCTGGAGCGGTTCCACCAGGAGGTGGGCAAGCTGTGGCGCATCCGCCTGGGCGAGGAGGTCATTTGAGGCGGCTGAAGATCAAGCTGATCCTCTCGGCGTCGCCGGACGATCCGCTGCTGGGGCGGGAGCCGTTCATGCCGCTGTCGCTGCCGCTGCTGGCCGCCTGCGCGCCGGACCATGATTACCAGCTCATCGACCTGCTGGCCCGGGCGCGGGAGGTGGATCTCGACGAGCCCGTGGACCTGGTGGGCATCAGCGTGCGCGCCACGGCGGAGGCCGCCGCGTTCGACCTGGCGGACCGGTTCCGCCAGCGCGGGGTGCCCGTGGTGCTCGGCGGCGCGCAGGTCTCGGCAGCCCCGGAGCGGGCCCTGTCCCACGCCGACGCCGTGGCCATCGGCGAGGGAGAGGTGCTCTGGCCGATCATGGTGGAGCACGCCGCCGCGGGCCAGCTGCGCCGGCTGTACGTGTGCGGCCAGCCTGCGTTCGACCCGGCCGGGCGCACCATCCACAGGGTGGATGAGCTGCCGTCGCTGGACGAGCTGCCTGCCGCCCGGCGCGACCTGATGCCGCTGAAGTACCGCTTCGACACCCTCTTCGCCGCCCGGGGTTGCCCCATCGGGTGCGATTTCTGCGCCGTGCCCGGCATGTTCGGCAAGCGCATGCGCCTGCGCCCCGTGGAGCGGGTGGCCGCCGAGGTGGACACCCTCGGCCCGTTCTACTACCTGCTGGATGACAGCGTCTTCGGCCGGCCCTCCACCCGCGACTACTACCTGGAGCTTTACGGCCGGCTCAGGCAGGGAAACCGCCGCCGGCTCTGGACCGGCCAGGCGAACCTCGACGCCCTGGAGAGCGACGAGGGGCGCCGCGTGGTGCAGGCCGCGGTGGACGCGGGGCTGCTCTACGCCGCCGTGGGGCTGGAGTCGGTGAACCCGGAGGTGCTGCGCCGTTCGGGCGCGGCGGCAAAGATGGGCGACGGAGCGGGATCTCTGGAGCGCACCCGCCGCCACCTGCGCCGACTGCAAGACCTGGGCGTCATCGTCTCCGGGTGGTTCACCATCGGCTACGAGCAGGACTCGCCGGAGACCTACCGACGCACCTTCGAGTTTTGCCGGGAGACAAACATCTTGCCGGTGGTCTCGCCCCTGCGCGCGCTGGAGGGCACCGCCCTGCACGACCGGGTGGTGCAGGAGGGCAAGCTGGCACCCCCCGACGCAGTGACCAACATCAGCCACCCCACCCTGGACCGGGAGGCGGTGGTGCGGGAGCTCGAGGCAGGGGTCGAGGAGGCCTACAGCCTGCGCGCCATCCTGCGCCGGACGGCCTTCTATCGGCGCCGGTGGCGGGCGCTGGGGGGCGCCGACGCCGAGCTGAGCATTCGCCGAAACATCTTCGCGCTGATGCTGCAGGTCAACTCGGGCCGCATCCTGGCGGCAGAGAACCGCAACCTGGCCCTGGGGCGAGACCACCTGCCCAGGCACTGAGGAGGAGACGGCATGAACGAGGCGGAGCGGATCCTGGCCCTGCATCGACGGGTGGCCGCGCTCAAGGGGCAGGTACGGCGCGGCTGGGTTCAGCGCGGCGTGGACCGCCCCGAGAGCGTGGCGGACCACAGCCTCGGCGTGGCCGTGCTGGCGGCGGCCCTGGCCCCGGACCTGGGCGTGGACCGCGGCGAGCTGGTGACCATGGCGGCGCTGCACGACCTGTGCGAGGCGGTGTGCGGCGACGTCACCCCGGCCGACGGGGTGGCCCCGGAGGAGAAGCTGAGCAGAGAGGCGGCGGCCATGGCGCAGGTGCTCGAGGGCCTGCCCGACGCCGAGGAGCTGCTGGAGCGCTGGCTGGACATGGCCGAGGGCCGCACTGCCATGGGCCGCCTGGTCAAGGAGCTCGACGCCCTGGAGATGGTGCTGCAGGCAGAACACTATGAGGGCCAGCAGGCGGTGGACCTGGCAGAGTTCCACGCGGCCGGGCGAGCGCTCCAGACCCCGCAGCTGGTGCGCATCAACGCCGCCCTCGAACAGCGCCGCGCCCGGCGGACCCTGCTCGCGCACCTCTGCCCCGCGGATGCGCCCCGCCCCGCCGAGCTGATCATCGGCTTCGGCGTGTTCCACATGTCGGTGCCCGCCCACTGCGCTCGCCTGTACCGGGACGGCGCCGCGCCGCGCATCCTCTTCACCGGCGGCGTCGGCGCGGGCAGCGGAGACCTGGACCGCCCCGAGGCGCAGGCCTTCCGCGAGCACGCGCTGAGCCTGGGAGTGCCCGCCGAGGCCATCCTCACCGAGGAGGACTCCACCCACACCCTGGAAAACGTCCTGCGCAGCCGCGACCTGCTGACCGCCCTGGGGCCGCTGCCCACCAGCGCCCTGATGGTGGCCCTGCCCCACCGCCAGCGCCGGGTCTGGCTCACCTGCCGCAGACACCTGCCCGGCGTCGAGCTGATCAACGCCCCGCCGCCCGCGGATCTGGACGAGCAGGAGGCGCTGCTGGGCGGCCCCGACGCGTATGCCAGGCACATGTTGGGGGAGCTGGATCGCATCGAGCGGTACGGCGCCAGGGGGGATATCGCGGAGGATAGCCCGGGCGAGGCGATCCAGGCGGCCCGCGCGCTGTTGCAAAGGCAAGCCCGCACTGACTGAAGAGCAAGCGGCGAGACGCCGCTTCTACATGCTGATGCCCGTGCCACGAGCGGCGAGACGCCGCTTGTGCACCCGGTCCGTCGCTAAACGCGAGCTGAACCTGCCACGGCCAGAAGGGCTACCGTACGAACAGCTTCTGAATGTTCATGCCCGCGCCGTGGTAGCAGTCCGGGCTGCAGGCGGGCCCCACCTTCATGCTGATGTTCAGGTTGCTCCCCACCTTGTTGAGATAGATTCGCGGCGCGACGTCGAGGTAGGTCTTCCAGCACAGGTTGGTGCCGGGGCTGATCCACTTGCCGGGCCCGTTCCAGAAAGCGCACTTCATGTAGGCGTTGGAGTAGCCGTTGTGCGGCGCGCCGGCCCCATTGATTGTCAGGGTGCGGGTGGACTGGCCCTGCAGCGTGGCGATGAACATCAGGTCCTTGGCGCCGAGGGTGTTCTTCCAGTTCAGCATCAGCGAGAAGGTGACGTTGCCGCAGGCGTAGCTGAGGAGCCCGTGCCAGCCGTTGGCGCTGAACTTGTTCGGCACCGTACCCGCGCCGCAGCTCTGGGTCCCGCTGTGCACCTTGGTGGACGCGGTCAACCCGGCGAGCCGGTCGCTGGCCATGCCCGCCGAGGACGGGTTGAGCAGCGCGGTCCAGCCGCCGCCCGCCGTGGTCATGTCGCAGTACGCCTCCACCGGCTTGCTGGAGCCGGCGAGCTGGATCTTGTACACCCCCGTTGAGGCGGACGAGTTGAGCGCCAGCAGGCTCTTGCACGAGCTCGTGGCCGTGCACTTGCTGCTCTGGCACAGCTGGTACTTGCAGTCGGTGTGCCCCTGACATGCGAACCCCAGATCGCAGCCAGCGCAGCTGGAGCCGCCGCAGTCCACGTCGGTCTCGGTGCCGTTCTTCACCTTGTCCGCGCAGGTCGCCGCCGCGCACTTGCCCGCGGTGCACACCCCGCTCTGGCAGTCGCTGGCCGCGCCGCACGCCCGGGTCGCCGCGCACTTGGGGCACACGCCGCCGCCGCAGTCCACGTCGGTCTCCACGCCGTTTTTCACCTTGTCGGTACAGGTCGCAGCCTGGCAGACGCCGCCGCTGCACACCCCGCTCTGGCAGTCCTTTTTCTTGAGGCACTTCTTGGCATCAGCGCACTTGGCGCAGGTGCTGCCGCCGCAGTCCACGTCGGTCTCGGTGCCGTTCTTCACCTTGTCCGTGCAGCTGCCTGCCACGCAGACGCCCGCGGTGCATACCCCGCTCAGGCAGTCACCAGCGATGCCGCACTTCTGCTGAGTGGCGCACTTGGGGCAGGCGCCGCCGCCGCAGTCCACGTCGGTCTCCGCGCCGTTGACCACCTTGTCTGTGCAGGTCGCCGCCTGGCAGACGCCGCCGCTGCATACCCCGCTGGCGCAGTCGGCGCTCGCGCTGCATTTTTTGTTGTCGGCGCACTTGGCGCAGGTGCCGCCGCCGCAGTCCACGTCGGTCTCCGCGCCGTTCTTCACCTTGTCCGTGCAGGTCGCCGGCGCGCACACCCCTGCCTTGCATACCCCGCTGCCGCAGTCCGAGCCCGCCGTGCATTTCTTGCCGTCGGCGCAGGTGGGACAGGCGCCGCCGCCGCAGTCCACGTCGGTCTCCGCGCCGTTGACCACCTTGTCCGTGCAGCTGGGCGGGGCGCACTTTCCGCCGCTGCACACCCCGCTCAGGCAGTCGCCTGGCACGCCGCATTTTTTGGTATCCGCGCACTTGGGGCAGACGAACCCGCCGCAGTCCACGTCGGTCTCGAAGCCGTTCATCTTCTTGTCCGTGCAGGTGGGGAGCGGCATGTCCGGGGGCGCCTGGTCCGGCACCAGCTGATCTGGCGCCGTCAGATCTGGCGCCGCCTGGTCGGGCAGGGGCAGGTCCGGGGCCGCCCGGTCCGGCCGCGGCATGTCCACCGACGCCTCGGGTACGCCGAGGTCGAGCTGCGCGCCGGCGGGTCCATCGTCAGAGCAGCCGGCGGCGCCCGTCAGCGCGACTGCAGCAAGGCAGGTAAGCGAAAGCGATAAGCGCATGGGATCTCCTGGTCAGCACTCAGCGTAGCAGATCCCGTCCCGTTCGCGCGTCTCAGCGGCCCTCGCCGTCCACCCCTCGCTGCACGGTCTGCATCGTATCCTGCACGGCCTTCGCGGCGGTGCGGATGTACCCCACGGCCACCGCGACTGACAGGCCGTGCCAGCTGCGGCCGACCCGCGCGGCGTCGCTCATCACGCCCCCCACCAGGCGAGCAGCGTTCTGCCCGAAGTGACCCACCAGGTCTGCCGCGGCGTCCCCCAGCTCATCCAGGGTGCGGCTGCTGTCATGCTTATTCGGATTCACTGGGCACCTCCTCGTCCATGCAAGCGAGGCAGCGCATGATGCGCATGGCCTGGCCCTCGGCCATGGCCAGGGCAGCCTCCGTGCCCTTGGGCAAGATCTCGTTGCACTGGTCGCAGACCGCGTTGATCCCGAGCACGACCTTCTGCCAGCCGAGCACCACCGGCGGGGCGCCCTCCGCCGGGCCGTCCTGCTCCTCCTTGACCGCCTGGGCGATGGACGCGGCGTCCGCCACCACATCGCCCACCAGCCCCACGGCGTTCTGCAGGACGTTGCGCACCAGGTTTGACACCGACACCCCCAGCTTGGCCGCGTGCTCCCTGATCTCATCGTCCAGGGACTGCGGGACCCGGGTATGTATCACACGCTCTTTTTTCTCTTCCTCTCGAGCCATGGCTCACTCCGTTTCACAATGTGATACAACTTGTGATACCTTGTGACACAAATGTCAACCCCCCTTTTCTGAATTCCTGCTAAGATGGTTTGGTGGCAAGTTCAGAGACGGTGACGTTGGCGGGGAGCGTCCCCCTTGTGCCCGGAGATCACCTGGCGTGGTTTCCTGCTAGTGAACAGGAGGCCCAGTCCGGCCTGCTGTCGATATTGACCCAGGGCGTGAGCCAGGGTCACGAGATGGTCCTGATCCAGGAGCCCGGGGCGCCGGCGCTCAGCACAAGCGGTTCCCCGCTACAGCTTATTCAGCACGAGGCCTTCTTCCTCGATGACGGTGTCCCTGCGCCAGACGCCATCGAGCCCCGCCTGGCCAGGGCCATGGCCGCGGCCCGGGACCGGGGAGCCAGCAACCTCAGGCTGCTGCTGGCCATGGACTGGATCGCTCATGATCGTGCCCTGCTGCTGCAGATCGAGGCTGCGATCACGGAGGCGTGCCGACGGCACGGCTGCATCACCATCTGCCGGTTCGAGCATCGCTCGCGCAACAGCGAAAATCTGGAGTGCGCCCTGGCCGCCCACTCCAAGCTGCTGGTGGGCAGCGCCGTGCACGAGAACCTGCTGCATATCCCGGCCCTCGATCAGCTCGGCGGCGCCATCGGCGGCAGCCGCCTGGACCGTCAGCTCTCGGCGCTGGCTCGCGCCGGGGAGATCAGCCAGGAGCACCAGCGGGATCGGACCTTCCTGTCGGCCGTGCTGGACACTGTTCGCGCGCTTGTAGTGGTGGTGGATCGAAAGGGCCGGGTGGTGCGCTTCAACCGCGCCTGCGCCCAGGCCACCGGCTACTCCGAGGACGAGATGCTGGGCCGGCCCATCTGGGAGCGGCTGATCCTGCCGGCGGACGTGGAAGCCCTTCAGGACCATGTGCGCCAGATGAAACGAGGCGCTGAGCCGGAGCAGCTCACCAGCCACTGGGTGGCCCGCGATGGCCGGCGGCTGGTGGTGGCCTGGTCGAGCATGCCTCTGGAGGACGAGGCAGGCCGGCTGACCCACATCCTCGGCACCGGCATCGACGTCACCGCTCAGCGCGCTGCCGAGCGCAGCCTGGTCAAGAGCGAGCGCCGGTACCGCCGCCTGCTGGACGCGCTGCAAGAGGGCGTGTGGGTGCTCGATCAGGACGGCCGCACCACCTTCGTCAACCCCCGCATGGCCCGCATGGTGGGCTACAGCGTGGAGGAGATGCTGGGCCGGCACCTGTTCGAGTTCGTGGACGACGGCGGCCTGGCTCGGGCCAAGCGCAGCCTCGACCGCCGCCGCCAGGGGATCCGCGAGGAGTTCGACTTCAGCTTCGTGCGCAAGGACGGGCGGTCCATCAACACCCTGGTGGCCATGGCGCCGGTGCGCAGCGACTCCGGCGAGTACCGGGGCGCGGTCTCCGGAGTGGTGGACATCACCGACCAGCGCGCCGCCGAGGACGCCCTGCGCTGGGAGGCGGCGGTCAACGCCACCATGGCGGCGTTGAGCAGCCTGCTCATCTCCCCCTCCTCCATTGAGGACATCTCGACGCTGGTGCTGGATCACGCCAAGCGCATCACGGACAGTCCCATCGGCTACGTGGGGCATGTGGATCCACACACCGGCGAGCTGGTCTGCCCCACCCTGCTCCAGGACATCGAGGATGGCGCCTGCGCCGTACCGCATGGCGAGACGGTCTTCGACGACCACATGGGCCTGTGGAACTGGGTCTCCTCGGCCCATGAGACCGTGCTCGTCAACGACATGGCCGCCGACCCGCGCAGCGGCTCCGCGCCGGAAGGCCACCCGCGGATCAAGCGCTTCCTCTGCTCCCCCGCCCTGCTCGGCGATGAACTGGTGGGCCAGCTGGCCCTGGCCAACGCGCGTCGGGAGTATCAGGAGCGGGATCGTGTGCTGCTGGATCGGCTCAGCGTGCTCTTCGCGCTGGCCGTGGAGCGGCAGCGGAGGGAGGAGGCCCTGCTGGATCAGGCCGAGGAGCTGCGGGCCCAGAACCATGATCTCGACACCTTCGCGCGCACGGTGGCCCATGACCTGCGATCGCCGCTCACCGCCATCCTCTCGGCGGCCCAGCTGATGGACAAGCCCACAGTGGCCTCTGACGAGGAGCAGCGCGCCCGCATCAGCGGGCTCATGCAGCGCAACGTCAACCGCATGGACCGCATCATCAGCGAGCTGCTGCTGCTGGCCCGGGTGCGAAAGGAGGCCGTGAAGCCTCGCCAGGTGGACATGGACGCCGTGGTCGCCGAGGTGCTGGATCGGATGCGGCTATCCATCGAGGCCACGGGTGCCCGGATCTCGTTGCCGGAGCGCTGGCCAGCCGCACTGGGACACGCGCCCTGGGTCGAAGAGGTCTGGGCAAACTACCTGGACAACGCCCTGAAACACACCGGCCCGGATCCCTTTATTACTCTTGGCGCGGATCCGGCCGCCGACGGCCAGGTCCGGTTCTGGGTCAAGGACCGCGGGCCTGGCCTGGCGCCGGATCAGCAGGAGCGCATCTTCGAGGCCTTCGAGGTCACCGCACCGACGCCCGTGCGCGGGAGCCATGGTCTGGGCCTCAACATCGTCTCGACCATCATCTACAAGCTCGATGGGGAGGTGGGAGTGGAGAGCCAACTGGGCGCGGGCAGCACCTTCTTCTTCACCCTGCCAGCGCTTCCCTGACCGCTCCACGGTCACCCCCGGATTGTGCCGTTTGTGCACACTTTGCCTTGCCCGGCGTCAATCCAGACCCTACATTGACGGCCTATCTGGCGGGGACCTCCCGCACCGACTGGAGAAATAGTGACTAACAGAATGTTGATCAACGGCCGCCACGCCGAAGAGCTGCGGGTGGCCATCGTGGACGAGACCGGCAGGCTGCAGGGCTACAGAGTGGCCATGGGCGAGGCCGGCGTGGAGCGGGGCAACATATACCGCGGGGTGGTGGCCAACATCGAGCCGAGCCTGGACGCGGCGTTCATCGAGTACGGCGCCTCACGGCATGGATTCCTCAAGCGCCATGACGTGGTGCCCGAGGCGTATCACAATCCGGGAAAGAAGAAGAGTTCCGGGGGCAAAGGCGAGAGCAAGGGCAAGGGCAAGGGCAAGGGCAAGAGCCAGGGGATCGCTGACGTCCTGCAAAAGGGCCAGCCGGTCCTGGTGCAGGTGACCCGTGACGCGGTGGCCAACAAGGGCGCCACCCTGACCACCAACATCAGCATCGCCGGCCGCTACCTGGTGCTCAAGCCGTACGAAGGCACCCCCGGGGTGTCGCGCAAGGTGGAGGACGAGACCCTGCGGCGCAAGCTGCGGGAGAAAGTGAAGAGCCTGGTAGCCGGGGACTTCGGCTTCATCGTGCGGACCAACGCCGCCGATCAGACCAAGACCGAGCTCAAGGGGGATCTGGATCGGCTCAAGCGGCTCTGGAAGCAGGCCCTGGCCGAGAGCAAGAAGGGCCGCGGCGCCAAGATGGTCTACGACGACCAGGATCTCGTGATCCAGGTGCTCAGGGATTACCTGAACGCGGTGGTGGCAGAGATCCTGGTGGACGACGAGGTGATCTTCGAGCATGCCCAGCGATACCTGGCGGCCGTGGCGCCCCGGCGCAAGATCCCGCTCGAGCTCTACAACGAGCGCACGCCGCTGTTCTCTCGGTTCAAGCTGGAGCCCCAGATCGCGGCCATTTACCGTCGGCAGGTGCCGCTGCCCAGCGGTGGGTCCCTGGTCATCGACGGTACCGAGGCGCTCACCGCCATCGACGTCAACTCGGGCAAGGCGACCAGGGGCGAGTCCCAGAAGGACACGGCCCTGAACACCAACCTGGAGGCCGCCGACGAGGTCGCGCGGCAGCTCCGGCTGCGGGATATCGGCGGCTTGGTGGTGGTGGACTTCATCGACATGCGCACCCAGAAGCACCAGCGCGCGGTGGAAAAGGCGGTCAAGGAGGCGATGAAGCCGGACAAGGCCCGCTCACACACCAGCAAGCTGAGCGCCAACGGGCTGCTGGAGATCAACCGGCAGCGGGTGGGCCAGGCGCTCACCCTGCGCACCCACGTCGTATGCGATGCGTGCAGAGGGACCGGCTGGTTGCCCGCGCCAGACATGGCTGCCCTGGGGCTGCTGCGTCGGATCGAAGCCCGGGCCGCCGAGGTGAACCTCGACCGGGCCAGGGTGCACCTGAACCCCGAGACCGCTCAGCAGCTGCAGAACAGGCGGCGCACCCAGCTCGCAGCGCTGGAGCACACCTACAACTGCCACATCGAGGTCCTGGCCGCACCGGACCTGAGGCCCGGCGAAGAGCGGCTGGAGTGGCGGGTACGCACCGGGCTGCCCCCGGAGGAGCCGCGGGAGGCGCCGGTCGCCCTGGCGCGCGCGGCCGCGCCGGCGCTGGCCGAACCCGAGGCGGATCCTGCGCCGGAGGAGACCTCTTCGGGCTCTTCCAAGCGCCGTGGCAGGCGGCGGCGCAATCCGCGCGCGGCCAACGGCGAGGCGGATGCCGGGGCGAACACCGAGACGGCACCTGCGGAGGAGGGCGCAGCAGAGGAGAAGCCGAGGAGCTCGTCATCCCGGCGGCGGCGCCGCCGCAGGCGCAAGAAGAAGGCCCCATCAGGATCCTCATCGGCGTCCGGTGATGGTGGCGGCGCCAGCTCCGGGGGAGGCGAAAAGTCCAGCCAGGGAGGGGAAGGCTCCTCCAGGCGCTCGAGCGGTCGCCGCCGGGGCAGGCGGAGGCGCAGGAAGCCGCCGTCCGCGGACGCTGCCGGCTAAGCCGCTGCTGAAATGAAGGCACCCACCGTGGCCTGGCTCATTTTCGCCCTGCTCTGGGCCGGGGCGCTGGTGGCTGCCTCGCCGGTGGACCTGCAGCTCTCCCGGGCCGTGGCACAGCCGGAGCACTGGTACGCCGTGCTGATCTACCGCCACGGCACCTGGCCATCGGGTTTGCTGTATCTGGTGGGCGTGATCTGGCTTGCCGTGCCCTCCCTGAGGCGCCGCTCCCACCTGACAGCCCTGGTGATGGCCTCCTTGCTGGCCCAGGCCTTGCTCCACCCACTGATCATAACGTCTGCGCTTAAAATATCCTTTGGTCGCCTGCGGTTTCATCAAATTGCTTCAACCAATTTCTCGCAATACACGCCCTTCTACCTACCCCGCCCGTCCCTGGGTGGGCGATCGTTCCCCTCGGGCCATGTCGCCACCTCGGTTGTGCTGTGGCCCGCAGCGCTGCTCGGCTGGCGCCATGACAGGCGCGGCGTGGCGGCAGCCCTGGCAGCCCTGACCCTGGTCTGGGGCGTGGCGGTGGCCTGGGGCCGCATCCTGCACGGCGCCCACTATCTGACCGACACCCTGTTCTCGTTTGGTCTGGCCCCGCTCCTTGCGCCCCTCACCGTTCGGGTTGGTCACTGGTATTTGCGCAAGTTCGAGGGGCAGGCTTCCCGGAGAGAGTCCTGATTACAGGGGGTTGGGTTTGGGGGTTTCAGCCCCCCGGCGGGGGGTGAAGCCCCACAGGTCGCGCCGCAGCGAATCCTGTAACCTGCTGAAATCTAACGATCGTCATGGGTGGGGGTGGATGGCCCACCCGTTGCACTTGTTCCGGGCGTGATGAAAAACAAAGCCCAGATCATATTGAGCCTCCCCGCAACCCTCTGCATCGCCATGCTCGGCTGCGGGCCCGTTGAAATCGGTGATGGCGACCGGTCCATTCAGGTGGTCCTCGAGGACACCGGCTACAAGCCCTTTGGCTGACCGACCCCTCCCGGGGGCGGGTTCCCCGGCGGTCCTGGCGGTGGCGGCAATCCTGGCGGTGGCGGAGGCTGCGATCCAAACAATCCTGGCGGCGGCACCAACCCCGGGCCGGGCGGCGGCAACAACCCGCCCCCGCCCAACCCGGCGCCGTCCCCCAACCCGGCTCCTCCGCCAGGCGGTGGATCCCCGTCTCCCGGCACCAAGAAGGGCTTCGGCGCCACCTGCGTGACCGGATCCGATTGCACCTCGGGCTACTGCATCAAGGGCCCCAGCGGGTCGCCTTACTGCAGCAAGAAGTGCAGCGCCGCCAGCGAGTGCAACGGCGGCGGTTGCCACCAGACCAACATTCCCGGCCTCAAGGTGTGCGGGAACCCGTCCCAGGGCAGCCCGAGCCCGGCTCCCAAGCCCGGCGGCGGCGGCAGCCTCACCCCGCCCGGAAACAAGGACACCACCAAGCCCACGGTTACCATCACCAGCCCGAGCAGCAACGCCTCGGTCTCCCCCTGCGTCACGGTCAAGGCCAGCATCACCGACAAGGGCGGCATCAAGTACGCCACCGTGCGGGTGAACGGCACGCCCAAGGGCACCAAGACCGCAGCGCCCTACAACTTCATGCTCCACCTGACCGCAGGCAATTCCTACACCATCACGGTGGAGGCGAAGGACAAGGCTGGCAACATGGGCAAGGCCACCATCAAGATCACGACCACCAGCGCTGCGCCGCCCCAGCCCAAGCCGCCGGCCCCCAAGCCTCCCGGTAGCGGAAGCGGAAGCGGCAGCGGGAATGGCAGCGGGAATGGCAGCGGTGGCGGCTCGACCACGCCGCCCGCCAATCCCAAGCCCAAGGGCGCCTACGGCGCCAGCTGCACCCAGTGGAACGATTGCAGCAGCGGCATGTGCGCCCACGACGCCTCGTTGCAGAAGAGCTACTGCACCAAGACCTGCGACCCGGCCAACGTGGCCCCCTGCCCCGCGGGCTCGACCTGCCTCGGCTCCAACGGCGGCGCGTATGTCTGCGCGCCGGACCTGGCGCCCGGCTCCTTCGACCAGGGCAACAACCTCAGCGGCCTGGATTCTGGCTGCTCCATGGGCCGCGGCTCGACCACCTCGGCCGGCCCCCTCGCCCTGCTGCCGCTGATCTTCCTGCTGCTGGCCGTGCGGCGTCGCGGCTGATCGTCCCCCACAACAAGACCCCCATTTAGCAGTACAATCGGGCCATGAGGCCCATGCGGCTCAGCATCCTGGCCTGCGGCTTGCTCGCAGGATGTCACCTGGTCTTCCGTTACGAGGACCAGCCGGCATCTCCGCCCGAGGCGGGGGTGACAGACGCGACAACCATCGCCGACAGGACCCAGCGACCGGACACCAAGCCCGGCTACTGCAGGGGCTCCCGCCTGACCGGGGCCCCCTTCGCTGGCGGTGCGGGGACGGCGGCCTCGCCTTATGCCATCTGCACCGCCAAGCAGCTCGCGGCGGTAAACGGGGTGCTCTCTGCCGGACACCACTTCAAGCTGATGACCACGCTGTCGCTCAAAGGCGCTGGCATCGGCGTCATGCGCGGGAAGAACGGCCTGGATGGGTTGAGGGGCCTGTTCGACGGCAACGGGAACATCCTGTCCGACCTCGAGATCAAAGAAACCAGCGGCAGCAACGTGGGCCTGTTCGCCAAGATCCTCAAGGAGGGCACGGTCAAGGACCTGACGCTGCGCAACGTCAAGGTGGAGGGTGGCAGCGCCGTGGGCGCGCTGGCTGGCCGCAGCGATGGGCTGATCCAGGGGTGCAAGGTCAGCGGCCGCGTGCGGGGCGGCGGGGTGAACATCGGCGGGCTGGTGGGGGACAACAGCGGCGAGGTCAAGGGGTGCAGCAGCTCCGCCGGAGTGGAGGGCTCGCGGTCGGCCGCCGTGATCGGCGGGCTGGTGGGAGCCAACAACAAGGACATCTCGGCCTCCTTCGCCACCGGCGCGGTGACCAACCAGGTGGTGGGGCGCTGCTCCTACGCGGGGGGGCTGGTGGGGTGGAACATGGGCAAGGTCTCCACGTCCTGGGCCAGCGGGGCGGTGTTTGCCCAGGGGGCACTGGCCGGGGGCCTGGCCGGGCTGAACTACGGGCTGATCCAGGACTGCTTCGCCACTGGCTCGGTGCGAGCCGGGCTGGCCACGCTGGTGAGCACCTGCGACCCGGGTGGAATGGGCTCCTACGCGGGAGGGCTGGTGGGCGGCCACGCGTGCGTGCGGCTCTTCGGCGCGCCCTGCAACAAGGAGAGCGCGATCCGGCGCTCCTATGCCACGGGCAAGGTGGACGGCAAGGGGTCCTCCAACGGGGCGCTGGTGGGGTACATGACCGGCACCACCACGGTGTCTGCCGACAACTTCGCCGTTGGCGAGGTCCTGTCCGCAAAGAGCGCCCCGGGGGGCGTCTTCGGCCACGCGGCAGGCGGGCAGGACGCCGGCTCGCGCTGGGACACCCACGGGACTGGCGCTCCGAAGATGTGCGGAAAAGCTGATCCCACGGCCAAGGGGTGCGTGGACGCCAGCGGCGTTGACACCTCCAAGCCCGGCTTCGGCGCTTACTTCAAGGAAAGCAAGAACCCGCCGCTGACCCGGTGGGATTTCAGCAAGACCTGGAAGGAGATGACCGGGGCTTACCCGAGGCTGCGCTGAAGGGTGCAGCCGTAGTATGCTGTGCGGGAAAGATGAGGTAATACAAATTGCTTTATAGACTCGCCTGCCTGACCAAGCCCATTCTGATCACCCTGTTGGCCGCCGCCCCCTCCCTGGCGCTGGCCACAGACGGCGGCCCGCCGCCTGACGCCGCGGCCCCGAAGGTGTGCAACGCCACTTGCGTGGCCAGCGCCAAGCACCTGTGCGCCTACGACTCGAAGCGCAAGCGATGCGTGGAGTGCACAGCGGATGTGCACTGCGCCAAGAACCCGGCGGCGTTCGGCTCGACCTGCGACACCAGCCTCGGCATCTGCACATGCTCCACCTCCAGCGGGCAATCCTGCGCGGGCAAGGTGCCGGGCACGCGGTGCATCTCCACGCCCTATTCGCCCCTGTGCGGTTGCTCCAGCGGGGCGGACTGTGGCCCGACGCGCAAGTGCCTGGGCCAGGCCTTCGGGGTGAAGGTCTGCGCGGCGCCGTGCAAGGTGGACAAGGACTGCCCCGAGCCGTCCCGACCGTTCTGCGTCCCGGCCAGCGGCGCGTGCGTGGCCTGCCGCACCGCCGGCGACTGCCACGGCCCCTTTACGCCCCGTTGCGATGCCACCCTGGGCCGCTGCGTCCAGTGCCTGACCGACGGCCAGTGCACCGGCGCTGGCAAGCCCCGCTGCGACCGCAAGACGGGCAAGTGCGAGCAGTGCACCGACGACACCCAATGCCCCGGCGCGACCGGCGAGGGCGCGAAGTGCCTGCTGGGCGGGCTGGGCAACAAGCGGTGCGGCTGCAAGACGGACCAGGACTGCGCGGGCAACAAGTACGGCCCCACCTGCGACGCGGCCACGGGGCTTTGCTCCTGCGCGGCTGACACCCAGTGCAAGGCGCCCCTGCTCAGGTGCGCGCCGGTGTTCGTCGGCGCGGCGCGCAAGCGCTGCACAGGCACCTGCAGCGACAACAAGCAGTGCGGCGCCGGGCTGCGCTGCCTGGTCACCAGCGGGGGGGTGTGCGGCGAGTGCAACAAGGACGCCCACTGCGCTGGATCGGCGCGCCCCTTTTGCGATGCCAAGCAGCGCCGCTGCGTGGCGTGCAAGGTGGACAGCGACTGCACCTCCAAGTCGGCGCCCCTGTGTGACGCGAAGCTGGGCAAGTGCGTGGCGTGCAAGACCACCGCGGATTGCAAGGCCTCGGCCGACGGCGCGATCTGCGCGGCGGGCGCCTGCACCTGCGCAGCGGACAGCGACTGCGCCGGCGTCGGACGCTGGGGGGCGAAGTGCGTCTCCCACGGCGGGATCAAGCGGTGCGGCTGCGCTGCCGCTTCCCAGTGCAAGGGGAACGTCAACGGCGGCGCCTGCGCCCTGCCGGTGGGCAAGTGCAGTTGCAAGGCGGACACCGAGTGCAAGGCGGGGGTGGCCAAGTGTCGGTCGGCCTACCCGGGCGCCAAGTACAAGGTGTGCCTGGACCTGTGCAAGAAGGACAGCGACTGCGCCAGCAAGGAGACCCCGCGGTGTGACACCAAGACCGGCCACTGCGTGACCTGCACCGCCGACGCCCACTGCGCCGCCACGCCCTGGGAGAAGCGGTGCGACACGACGCGGCGGCGCTGCGTGGAGTGCGTGACCAACGCCCACTGCACCAGCTCCACGCTGGGCAAGAACTGCAAGGGCGGGCTGTGCGTCTGCGGCACCAGCGCCGACTGCGCGGGCAACGTGCACGGGCCGGTGTGCGACAAGAAGTACCGGTCCTGCACCTGCACGACCGACAAGGAGTGCGCCGCCGGTAAGAAGTGCAAGCAGAGCAAGCTGGGGACGAAGGTCAAGCTGTGCCAGTGAGGGGCGCGAATCGCGGCCGGTGGTTGGCCGGCTGCCTTGTGGTGATCTGGGCGGCCGCGGCCTGCTCCGACGACGTCGAGCCGCAGCTTGACCGGGGGGTGGACAGCGGCCCTGACAGCGCCGCGCCCGACGCCGAGCCGGCGGACCTGGCGCCCGACGCGCCGCTCCCCCCGCTGACCCTGGGCAAGGTGTCCGTGGAGGACAACCCGCGCAGCGTGCTCTCCTGCTTCGTCTCCTTCTCCACCAGCGTCGCGGCGCTGCCCTTCGTCGAGTTCACCCGCGCGGGGGCGCCTTCGGTGCGCGTGCGTGTGGATGGCCCGGTCCCGGGGACCAAGCACCGGGTGCTGGTGTTCGGCATGCACGCGAGCAAGGCCCACAGCCTGGTGGCCGGCGCCCGCTCGCTGCTTGACGGCAGCGAGAAGCGCGCCGCCGCGGTGAAGTACACCACCGCGGCGCTGCCAGCCTTCTTGCCCCGGGCGGAGGTGCTGGTCCATGACCGGCGGCGGGCTCAGCACGGCTGGACCTTGATGACCGTGAGCGCCGGCGACCGGGAGAACAACACCGTGACCATGGATCCGTACTTCACGCCGACGGCGGTGATGTACGACATGGACGGCGAGCCCGTGTGGTACCGGGTGCACGGCCTGCCGCGCCTGGGCGACACCCGCTACAGCGACGGGCGCGTGCTGGTGCAGAGCATGGGCAGCATCAACGAGCCGAAGCTGTCGGCCATGGAGGTGGACCTGTCAGGGGCGGTGGTGTGGCGCGGCCCGATGCAGCCGGAGCGCAACGTGCACGGCCACTTCAACCACCACTTCGAGCGGCTGCCCGACGGCAACTACATCGCGCTGAAGAACGCGTTCTACCGGCGGGTCCTGGGCGACGTCATCGTGGTGATGAAGCCGAACCACAAGGAGATCTGGACCTGGAGCACCTTCGACCACATCAAGCCGGATCTCGGCAAGTGGGACGGCAAGGGGAACTTCGACTACACCCACGGCAACTCGGTGGTGATGGACGCCGATCGGGGCGTGGTCTACTACAACGCGCGCCACCAGGACATGGTGTACAAGATCCGCATGTCCACCGGGAAGGTGATCTGGCGCCTGGGCGAGGGCGGCACCTTCAAGGCGGACCCGAAGGTGAAGTACCCCTGGTTCCTCAAGGCCCACGGCGTGGAGGTGCAGCCCAACGGCAACGTGCTGGTCTATGACAACGGCATGAAGAGCCGGGGCTGGTCCCGGGCGGTGGAGTACGAGCTCGACCTGGCGAAGAAGACCTCGCGAGTCGCCTGGCAGTACAGCGGCTTCCCCAACAAGAGCTGGATGACCCTCTACTGGGGCGACGCCGATCGTCTGCCCAACGGCAACACGCTGATCACCGCCGGCACCTGGGTCAAGGGCCAGCGCAGCCACATCTTCGAGGTGACACCCGACTGGCGCAGGGTGTGGGAGATCCGCTTGCCCAAGGTGAAGCAGACCGGGCGCAGCGTGGGCGTCTACAACAGCCAGCGCATGACTCCGCCGCTGACCATCACCCGAACCTCCGGCGGGAAATGAAGCCATGACCCTGCGCCCCCATAACCCCCTGGCCCTGGCCCCGGTCCTGGCCCTGGCCCTCCTTGCCCTCGCCCTCCCCGCCTGCGACGAGCCGGCCAGCAAGCCGACCCCCGACGCCGGCCCCGCCGGCCCGCTCCAGATCAGCGCGCTGAAGCTCACCCCCAACAGCACCAACGTGCTCTCCTTCACGGTCACCTGGAAGACCGACCGCCCGGCCACCTCCACCGTGGAGTTCGGCAAGACCGGCAGCCTGACCCACCGGGTGCGCAACGCCACCCTCACCACCGACCACAAGGTGCTGGTCATCGGCCTTCACGAGCGCACCGCCTACGCCTGGCGCGCCCTGTCCGAGGCCGCCGACGGCGCCCGGGCAGCCTCGGCAGCGGCCAGCTACACCACCAGCCCGCTGCCGTCCTACATCCCCTACGGCAAGGTGGTGGTCCACGACCGCCGCCGGGCGTACGCCGGCTGGACGCTGATGTCGGTCAACGCCTGCAAGCGCAGCGGCCTGATCATCACCTGGGACCAGGACTTCCCGCCCACCGCCGTGATGTACGACATGGACGGCCGGCCGGTCTGGTACAACGCCCACGGCCTGGGGCGCATCGGCGACGTGCGGTTCTACGGCGACCGGATCCTGGCCCAGAGCATGGCCGACGTGGTGGAGAAGAAGCCCGCCGCCGTGGAGGTGGACCTGGCCGGCGAGGTGCTGTGGAAGGGGCCGAACCAGCCCCTGCTCCAGGTGGACGGCTCATACCACCACCACTTCGAGAAGCTGCCCGGCGGCACCTACCTCGCCGCCATGTCACGACAGATCGACAAGACCGTGGGTGACGTGATGGTGGAGATGGACAGCGCCCACAAGGTGCTCTGGTCCTGGAGCGCGTTCGAGCACCTGCGCCCGGACGTGACCCAGGACAAGAGCTCCTACGGCATCTACGCCTGGACCCACATCAACGCCGCGGTGATGAACAGCGCCTCGGACTGGGTACTGCTCGGGGCGCGCAACGTGAGCACGATCTACAAGGTCAAGAAGAGCACCGGAGAGATCCTCTGGGCGCTGGGCGCCGGCGGCGACTTCGCCCCGGATCCCGACGCCGCCCACCCCTGGTTCCAGCAGCCCCACGGCCTGGAGGTGCTGCCCGACGGCAACCTGATCATGCTGGACAACGGCTTGATCGGGCGCGGCTTCGCCCGGGCCATCGAGTACGCCATCGACGAGGAGGCGCGCACCTCGCGCATCGTCTGGCAGTACCGCGGCGGCGAGGACCACCGGTTCTTCTCCAACTACTGGGGCGATGCGGATCGGCTGCCCAACGGCAACACCGTCATCGCGGTGGGCACCTGGAAGACCGGCGCGTCGAGCCGCTTCTTCGAGGTCACCCGCGCCGGGCAGATGGTCTGGGAGCTGCAGCTGCCGCCCCGGGCGTCAACCGGCACCTCGGTGGGCGCTTACAACCTGCAGCGCCTCGACCCCCCCCTGGTCGAGCGTATCCCCCGGTGATCGGGGGACGCGTGAGCGAACCTGAACAGCCCGCTGCCCCTGCCCCGCTTTGCTGGTGGGCGCCGTCCGGTCCATCGCGGCCGCCGGGCGCGCTGGAGCTGGCGGCCTGGGCCGCCCTGCTGGCCTGGCTCTGGATCTCCCGGTGGACCGTCTGCCCGGGGGTGCTCTACGAGTGGGACTCGGTAAACTACGCCCTGGGCGCCGCGGACTTCGACGTCTTCAACCACCAGCCCCACCCGCCGGGCTACCCGCTTTACACCCTGCTCTTGCGCTGCCTGGGCGTGCTCACGCCGGGCTCGGAGACGGCCCCCTTCCTGCTGGCAAACGGCCTTTTCGGCAGCGCCACCCTGCTGCTGATGGGCTGGATGCTCCGGCGGCACCTCGGCCCCGCCGGCGCGCTGCTGGCGGCCGCCACCTTCTCGGTCTGCCCCCAGTTCTGGCACCAGGGCGCCGTGTCCACCGCCTACGTCGCCGAGTGCTTCTGCAGCGTCGGGTGCATGGCCGTGGCGCTGGCCCTGGTGCGGCGGGAGCTCCGCCCCGCCCCGGCGGCGCTGGTGGCGGCGCTGCTGCTGGGCGTGCGCCCCAGCGGCGCCCTGTCCTTCATGCCGCTGCTGTTGCTGGCGCTCTACATGAGCTGGCCCGGCTGGCGCGGGTTGCTTGTGGCCGCGGCGACCTTCAGCGGCGGGTGCGCGCTCTGGTTCTTTCCCATGGTGGCCCTTGGCGAGGGGTGGGCCCGCTACTGGGAGGCCACCTCCGCCCTGTACGCATGGCAACAGGACACCATGGCCAGCGTCTCGGCGGTGTACAACGGCTCGGTGCTGCTGCGGTTCCTGACCGACGGCATGAACCTGCTGCTGGTGGCGCTGCTGCTCAACGCGGCCGCGGCCGTGGCCGTGGCGCGCGGCCCGGGTTGGCGCCGCACCTGCGCGCTGCTGGCCGCCTGGTTCCTGCCCGGGGCCTCCATCTACACCTTCTACCACCTGGCCAAGAGCGGCTACGTGCTGACCCTGATGCCCATCTCCTTCGTGGCCACGGGGCTCGCCCTGGGCGCCGCCACGCGCGCCCTGCCCCGGCGCTGGGCCAGGGGCTTGTTGGCGATCAACGGCGTGGTGCTGGCGCTCTACCTGGCGCTGAACATCAGCGCCTTCTACCTCGCGGTGCCTGCCGAGCTGCACCGCCACCGCGCGGCGCGGATCCCGCTCCCCGACCCGGTGCTGCTGCTGGGAGACTACGGGCGCCTCGGCCTGCAGTATCAGACCTACCCCCAGCGCCAGATCAAGCGCATCATCGGCAGCCTCGATCGGGACCGGGACCTGGTCCTCTTCCTGTTCGGCGCCCACGAGCTGCACCGCATCGCCATGTTCCACCACCCGGATCATCGGATCATCGCCACCTCTCTGGGACACCTGCGCGCCCTGTCGCGCCCGCGGTCCGCGCACTGGCCCGGCAGCTTCGGCGAGTTCCAGACCGACGTGCTGCGGCCCATGCAGCACGAGCCGTCGCCCCCCCGGGCGACCTGCGTGCACGCGCTTTACGACCGGCTGGTGCTGGGGCGCGGCGGCACGGAGCTGGAGCTCCCGCTGGGGCGCGCGGCCAGGCCCCGCCGCCTGATCATCGTCTACCCCGCGCCGGAGACGCGGGTCCGCCTCGGGCTCGGCGTGGAGCTCGAGGCCCGGCCCCACGTGGGCGGCGGCTTCCACGCCGTGGAGGTCACCACCCCCGGGCTGAAGGAGAGCCTGGCGATCCAGGACAACGACGCCGGGGAGCGGCTGCGCGCCTGCTTCGAGCGGCCTGACGGGGCCGCGGCCGCGGCTCGACGCTGATATACTATGTAAAGAAATTGGCGAAGATTACGCCCGGTTGATATAGGAGAATTATGTCTTTTCCAGAGGTCTACCTGTCGAAACCCTCCATCAACCTGCCAGGCGAGCGGCTGCACAACGACGACGTGCTGGCCGAGATCAAGGCCAACTACCGCGGCGATCCCAACGTCTGGCCCATCATCCAGGGCGCGGTGCTGAAGATCTTCGAGCGCTGCAACTCCCGCTACCGCTACATCCAGCGGGACCCCTCGGTGCGTGTGGGCGACATCGCCGCGTCCGCCGCCAGCGAGTGCATGGAGGCGTGCGGGGTGACCGCCGATGACATCGATCTGGTTGTCTACGGCGGCATCGCCCGGGAGTACTTCGAGCCGGCGACAGCCATGGAGGTCTCGGCCAAGATCGGCCTGGAGCAGGTGCACGCTTTCGACGTCACCAGCGCCTGCGTGGGGCAGCTGGAGGGGATCCACATCGCCTCGTCGTTCCTGGGGTTGTACCCCGAGTACCGCAACGCCCTGGTGGTCTCGGGCGAGCTGACCCGGCAGTTCCTCGGCTACGAGGTGCAGACGCCGGAGGAGCTGGAGTACAAGCTGGCCGGCATGACCATCGGCAACGCGGCCGCCGCCTGGCTGGTGGGCCGGAAGCCCTACGCCGACGGGAGCGCGCGCCTCATCGCCGCCAACAACTACTCCCTGCCCCAGAACTGGGGCCTCTGCTCGGCGCCCATCGACGGCACCTTCACGTCCTACTCGCACGAGCTGTTCAAGCTGAACATCCATGTGCCGCCGGAGCTGGCCCGGGTGATCCACAAGGCCGGCTGGACTCCGGAGCAGGTGAAACACTTCGTCTTCCACCAGCCGAGCGAGTTCATGAATCACAAGGTCCTGGTGGAGCTGGGCGTCGACCCGGAGCGCGGGCTCGGCACCCACAACCTGTACGGCAACACCTCGTCCACCACCGTGGCGCTCAACATGCACGAGCTGCTCAAGCAGCGCGAGTTCGCCGCCGACGACAAGGTGATCTACAGCTCCGCCGCGGCGGGCTTCAGCATGGTGACCCTGGCCGGCATCTGGACCACCTGAGGAGGAGGAAGTGCTGCGCTACCTGAGGCTGTACCGCACCATCATCCGCACCTTCGGTTTTCGCGTCCGCCCCATCTTCACCTTCCTGCTCAAGCAGATCCACCGCCTCATCAGCGGCGGAACCCGCGGGCTGGACCATGTGGTGTACCCCGGCTTCAAGAAGCGCAAGCTCGATCGGCCGATCTTCATCCTGGGCAACCCGCGCAGCGGCACCACCTTCGTGCACCGCTTCCTGCTCAACAGCCAGCGCCTGTGCGCGTTCGAGCTGTGGGAGATGCTGCTGCCCGCCATCACCGCGCGGCGCATGTTCGGCGGGGTCCTCAAGGCCCTCGCCCCGTTCAACCCGGCCCGCTATCACAGCTCCGAGGCCCACGAGACGAGCCTGCGGGACATCGAGACCGACGACGTCGCCTGGTTCATGCACGCGGTGGACGGGCCGTTTTTGTGGGCCTACTTTCACGCCTGGGAGGACACCTGGGGCAGCGAGCAGTCGAAGCGCGCCATGGACCTGGGGTACGACACGGCCACCCGGGAGCGGCTGTTCCGCTACATGGAGGGGTGCTGGCGGCGCAACATGCACGCCAAGGACCGGGACCGGATCATCTGCAAGACCTCGGTGCTCAGCTCCCAGGCGGCGTACCTGCTGGAGCGCTACCCCGACGCCAAGCTGCTCTACCTGGTGCGCGATCCCATGTCCACCATCCCGTCGGGCATGTCCCTGCTCACCGGCGTGCTGGAGGGGGCCTACGACATCTGGAGCGGCACCAGCGCGGAGGCGCGGGAGCGCTACCTCGAGAACCTGTACCAGGCCAGCTGCTCCTGGTACCGCTCCTACCACGAGCTGGTGCAGAGCGGCGCCATCCGCCCCGAGCAGCACCTGGTGGTGCCCTACCCCTCCCTGCTCGCGGACCTGGAGGGGACCATGACCCGCATCGCCGAGTTCACCGAGCTGGACCCGGTGCCCGAGTTCTGGGACAAGCTCAAGGCCCAGGCGGAGAAGCAGAAGACCCGCAAGAGCGGGCACAAGTACTCGCTGGAGAAGTTCGGCCTCACCGAGGAGCGCATCCGGAAGGACCTGGCGTTCGTTTACGACAACTACGAGGTGGAGTAGCTACCAGAGCTTGTGCTCGCCCAGCATGGCCCTGATCTGAGGCGTCGCCCCGCCCTCCTTGAGCGTCACCTTTGCCTTGCCCTCCGCTGACAGCTTCATGTCCAGCAAGACCTTGCGCGATATGGGCAACCCCTTGGTCTGCAGCTCATTGTCGATCTCGATGCCAGGCAGCTCTTCATCATCCATGCGCACCCGCTCGTAGCTGTCCAACAGGGGGATCTGCAAGGGGCAGCGCACCGGCTGCTTGTCGTCCTCCGGCACCAGGCAGATTGTAGCGCTGTCCACCTGGCGGCCCTCCTCCTCGGCGATGCCGAGGTCACGGTCGGACCTGTTATGCCGCACCACGGAGCGCAGCAGCCAGCGCCCGCCGAGCTGCTCCTCCTCGAACTTCAGGTATTCGGCTTGTTCGTAGATGCCGAAGGCGCCGGGGTTGTACACCGTGGCCAGCCTGGCCAGCGCTTGCACCTTGCCGCCCGGTTGGTCCGCTACCAGGTAGTGCTCGACCATGCGCTCCAGCTCATCGCTCACTGTAAGCACCTGGGCCCTGGAAACGGAGCGACCGTCCTTGGCGCACTCGGGCGCCTCCTGCTCCTCGGGGTTGAAGCCATAAGCGTCCATGTACTCCCGCGCAAGGCACTTGCATAGCGCGTCCATGTCCGCGAACACTTCGGCGCATGGGACGAGATCCATCTGAGGCGCGACGGGGCTGACGCGCTCGGGCGCCGCGCTGCCGGCGCTGGCTGCGACCTCGGCGAGCCGCTTTGCCACCCCCTTATGAGGCCGCAGCGCCAGCGAGCGAGAGTAGTATCCCATCGCCTTGCCCGCCTTCTTCCGGGCCTCGGCGACTCGCCCGAGGTTGTAGAGGCTGGCGGCCTTGATCCTGTCCTCGGTGGCCGCCAGGACGGAGTCCCGATTGGCCTTCCCCGCGCGCCCGTAATCGCCGGCCTGAAACGCGGCCCACCCGAGCTCGCTAAGGGCGCGGCTGTCCATGGGGATCGCCTTCAGGCACAGCTCGAACTGTTTCTGGGCCTTCGACCACTTCTTCTGGCGCGCCAGCTTGCGTCCGGCTGCCAGGGCCTTGAAGTACGCCTTGCGCTGCGCTGGCGAGACCACCGGCGCCGGGGGATTCTGCTTCTTCTTCTCTTTCTTCGAGGCCTGTTTTTTTGCCGGAGGACTGGTGGGCGCGGGCTGCGCCTTCGTGGACGGCGGCTGCGCGGGATTTTGGGCCGGGGCGGCCGCCTTCTCCTTGCAGGCGGCGCAGAGGAGCGCGAGGCCGATGGTGATGATCGCAGCGGTGGTGGTCTTCTTCAGGTTCATTTCGCCTCTCCTGTACCCGAAAGCTTGCAGCGCTCTCCCTACCAGAGGCGGTGCTCGCCGAGCATCGCCTTGACCGGGCCGTCCGCTTCCCCTGCCTTCAGCACTACCCTGGCCGCGCCCTCGGGCATGAGCTCTACCTCCAGCTTCACAGCGCGCTTGATCGGCAGCCCCTGGGTGCGCATCGACTCGTCCAGATCATCATCACCGCCTTCGAGCTCGATGCGCTCCCGGGTGTACTGGTCAAACACCGGCACCTGCAGCGGACAGGTGACCGCGCCGTTTTCGGGGATCACGCAGACCGTGAGTCGGTGGACAGTGCGCCCCTCCTCCTCCGAGATGCCCTGGTCCCGGTCGGTGCGGTGGTGGTGCAGCAGGGAGCGCAGCACATGGCGCTCGCCCAGCTTCTCCACGGTGAAGCCCTTGTGCTGCAGCTCCTCGTAGATGCCGAACGCGCCGGGGTTGTAGACGCCGGCGAGCCGGGTCACCGCCTGCACCTGGCCACCGGGCTGCTTCGCCACGAGGTAGTGGTTCTCCATGTGGTGCTCCATGGAGCCGATCTTCACCACCTTGACCCGCCCCACCTCCTGGCCCGGGTCCTCGCAACCGGGCTCCTCGGTCGCGGCGCCCAGCCCGTGGTCGTCGACGAATGCCTTTGCCAGGCAGCGGCACAGGGCATCCTCCGAGGGGAACAGCTTCTGGCACGGGGCGTCGGTGGCTCGCGGCGCCACCGGGCTCTTGCCACCGGGCGCGGCCGCGCCGGCCCTGGCCGCCAGCCCCGACAGCCGCGCTGCCACTGCCTTGTGCGGGCGCAGCGCCAGGGAGCGCGAGTAGTGCCCCATGGCCTCGGCCACCTTCTCCTGCGCCTCGGCCACCCGTCCCAGGTTGTACAGGCTGGCGGCCCGAACCCGGTCCTCGGTAGTGGCGTTGACCGAGTCGCGGTTCGCCTTGCGCGCCCGCTCGTAGTCTCCTGCCTGGAACGCTGCCCAGCCGAGCTCGCTCAGGGCGCGGCCGTCCATGGGGATCGACTTGAGGGCGGCCTCGAACTGCTCCTGCGCGCCGGCCCACTTCTTTGCCCTGGCCAGCTTTCGCCCGGCCTTGAGCGACTTGAAATAGGCCTTGCGCTGCGCAGGCGTTACCACGGGCGCGGGCGGCCGCTTCTTCTGCTCCTCCGCGGCCTCCTGCGCGGGAGTGGGCCTGGCGGGCGCGGGCTTCGACTCGGGCGCATGCGCCTGTACTGGCGCAGGTGCGGGAGCGGTCGGCTTATCCTTGCAGGCGGAACCGGAGAGCGCGAGGCAGAACACGAGGGACGCAAGAGAGAGGGACAATTCGAGGTTCATGGGAGCATCTCCGTTGCCCGGTAGCTTACACTGAACGGGCAGAGGCTTCCTGGAGGATACGCCATGCAGATCCAAACAGCCGCCGCGCTCACCCTTGTCGCCGTTCTGCTCGCCCCTGCCCCGGCTGCTGCCAAGTGCCCGCCGGGCGTGGAGTTCTGCTGGGACGCCGGATCCGGCAATCCGCCGGGAGGTTCCGGCGGCAAGAACCCGTGCTGGGATCCGGAGCGCAAGAAGGACACCTGCAACAAGCCACCGCCGCCGTGCAAGCCGGGGAGCATCACCGGCTGGAAGTTCCATGACGATCAGGACGGCAAGGACGACGGCGAGATCGCGGTGCTCGACACCAAGGGCAAGCAGAAGGCGTGCGGATCCATCACGGTGACCAAGACCGGGTACTACCGGATCTACGACCAGGAGCTGTCAGAGAGCTGCACCAAGCAGCTGGACGAGACCGGCTACGTGACGGTGAGCAACAGCTGCAACAGCGTGGGCTCCGCCGCGGAGGGCAACGCTGGCCCGTACTACGTGGTCGTGGACTCGGACAACACGCCGGCGTGCAACAAGGACACCGACTGCAAGAGCGGCCAGGTGTGCCGCACCGGCACCAACCTGGGGAAATGCTGCGTGCCCGCGGCGCCCACCTTCATGGGCACCTTCCTGCTGGTGGCGGGGGAGAAGAACCGCATCTGCATCCACCACTGGTGCCCGGTGTGGCGCAAGGCCCAGGCACAGACGCCCAAGCAGGACCCGGGTTACATCACCGCCGGCTGCAAGGGGATCAACTCGATCCACTTCCAGGTGGGGGCCAAGGCCCAGCTGTGCGTGGAGGACGTGATGCTCAAGCCGTGCACCTGGGGCTGCGTCAACGGCAAGTGCCTGCCTGATCCCTGCATCGCGGCCAAGTGCCCCAAGTGGTGCAAGGACGGCAAGTGCCTGGGGGACAACCCGTGCGCCAAGCTCAAGTGCGCCCACGGCTGCAAGAACGGCCGCTGCCTCCAGCCCAAGAGCGCCCCGGGCAAGGACGCCGACGGTGACGGCTACACCTTCTCGGCGGACTGCGACGACGACGACGCGCTGGTGAACCCCGGCATGTCCGAGGTGTGCGCCAACGGCAAGGACGACGACTGCGACGGCGAGGTGGACGAGGTGGCGTGCGGCAGCGACCCCAAGGGCGCGCCGGGGGGCGGGGAGCCGGGGCTGGAGTCGGGCTGCTCATGTCGGGTCCCGGGGCGAGGAGCTGAGGGGCTCGGGGCGGCGCTCGTCCTGCTCTTGCTGCTGGCGATGCGGCGCCGTACAGGGGTGTCTTGACCGTATCGGGTCATATTTCCGATACTCTGGGGATACAAGGAGACAACCCCATGAACGCCCACAGGCGCCTGTTTCTCGTTCTTCCGCTCCTGACCGCCCTGCTCTGCGCGGCCCTGCCCGGCTGCAAGAAGGAGGCGGCGAAGCCAGCCAAACCGGTCCGCGAGGACCTGGTGGCCGGCGCCGTCGAGCTGCTCGGCGGCGTGGCCCAGCTCAAGAGTGGGCGCTCATTTTCGGCCCGCTACAAGGCGAACCTGCTGGGCAACAAGATCAAGGGCACCATCAGCTACAACACCGGAGACATACGCCTGAAGTACTTCAACGCCGCCGGTGACGCCCAGATCCACCAGGTGACGGCGGCCGGCAAGTGCTGGCAGCAGTATGACAAGGTGGTCATCCCGTGCCTGGCCGAGCGGGCCACCCACACCACGCAGCTGGCGCGGCTGCTGTCCGCGTCCCACTTCTTCCCGCTGGTGGAGGCCAAGGATCTCAAGACCCGCGACGGCGAGCTGGATCTGAAGGGCAAGAAGTACAAGACCGTCACCGTCACCGCCGGCCAGGAGGTCGGCGCGCTGCTGCTGGATCCCGACTCATACCGGGTGGTGGGCATCAAGATGCAGACCAAGATCGGCGGCAAGGCGGGCGAGCTGCTGGGGCTGTTCAGCAAGTTCGAGAAGAACTGCGGCACGCCGGTGGCGACCCAGCGCGAGTACACCTTCGCCGGACAGCCGTACCTGCGGGAGGAGATCTCGGGGCTGATCTGCGAGAAGGTGGACCCGGCAATCTTCGCCGAGCCCAAGCAGGTCGAGCACCTGAAGGTGGACCTGCGGCACACGGCCAACGTGGACCTGGCCTGCTACAAGCTCAAGGGCTCACTGGACGGCCTGACCGACGCCATGGGCAAGATCGAGGCCCTGCTGCAGAAGCACGAGGTCGGCATCGAGGGGCCGGCGCAGCTGGTGCATCGCAAGGGCCCGCCCAAGTCAAAGCGTCAGGAGCGGTGGCTCACCGAAGTGTGCTATCCGGTGCAGAATAAGGCGTGGCACCTGCCCAAGGGGACCTGGGAGGGGGAGTACAAGCTGTTCGAGCGCTACGGCGATGAGTACCTGCGCGTGTTCGGCGTGGGCGACTACGCCAAGAACACCTCGACCATGGCCGACACCCTGGTCAAGGAGGCCAGGAAGATGAAGCGCAAGCAGGTCGCCTCCATGGTCCAGGTGCTGTTCATGCACCCGAAGCACTACCCGGCCGCCCAGCGCATCAGCGAGATGCACCTGCCGATGGATTAGTCCAAGTTTGGGGACAGCGTCCCCGGTTACACCAGGTAGTCTTTCTTCGCGTCCGCCCCGATGAAGGCGAAGAACCCGCGCATGTTGCGCTTGACGTCCTCCAGTGAGCGCTGGGCGAGGAAGCGCTTCACCAGATACTTGGGCCGGAAGTAATACTCCTTCGGGCCGCGAGCCAGCAGATCCGCCAGCTGCTCCTTGGTCATGCTGTGGGGCACGAAGGACATCAGGTGGAACGCCGTGGGGCCGCTCAGGGTGCCGTACTTGTCCACATCGTCGAAGAACGGCGTGCCGGCCAGGGGCATGAAGTTGAGGAAGTTGCAGTAATCCAGCGGCAGGGACTTGGCGAACTTGATCGTCTCCAGCCCCTCCTCGTAGGTCTCACCCGGGATGCCGAGCATGAACGAGGCGAACACGTCGAGGCCGCCCTTCTTGGTCATCACCACCGCGCGGCGGTTGTCCTCGGGGGTCACGCCCTTCTCGATGGTGTCGAGCTGCTTCTGAACGCCCGACTCGCAGCCGAACTGCAGCCGCCAGCAACCGGCGTTCTTCATGATCTCGATCATCTCGGGATCGATGGTGTCCACGCGGGAGTTGCAGGTCCAGCGGATGTTGATCTTCTCCTCCTTGAGCCGCTGGCAAAACTCGAGCACCCGGTCGCGGTAGAAGGTGAAGGTCTCGTCGAACATCAGGATGTGGCGCACGCCGTACCGGCTCTGCAGCCACTTGATCTCCGCCATCACGTTGTCCATGCTGCGCTCGCGCAGGCTGTTGGCCGCGTGGCAGAAAGCGCAGTCCCCGGCGCAGCCGCGCACGGTCATCATGTTCACCGACGGCAGGCACTTGTAGGAGCCGATGGCCGGGGCGTAGTCGCCCAGGTCGAGCAGGTCGTAGTCGGGGAACGGCAGGCTGTCCAGGTCGCGGCGCCAGGGCCGCTTGGGGTTGGCCACCAGCTCGCTGTCCGCGCGGTGGACCAGCCCGAGGATGTCCTCGATATCGCGGTCACCGGCCATGTGCTGGCAGATCTCCAGCACGGCGTCCTCGCCCTCCCCTACCACGGCGTAGTCGATGCCCCAGGCGTCCTCGTCGTTCAGCTTGTCCCCGCCGGTGGCGTTGGTGAAGGTACCGCCCACCACGATCTTCAGGTTCTCCGGCCCGCGGGCCTTGAGCTCCCGCGCGGCGGCCTTGGTGCGCTCCCAGGAGAACTGGCTGCTCCAAAGGCCGATGAGGTCCGGCCGGAAGTCGAGCAGCTCCCGGTACCAGTCCTCGCCCTTGCTGAAGAAGCCGTCCACGAACTTGGTCTCGTGGTCTGCCTGCTGCTTGATGTACGAGGAGATGTAGAGCAAGGACATGGGGGGCGTGGCGCCGCCCAGCATTCCGAACTTGCCGGAGATGATGTTGCTCTTGCCCTGTGAGGGCGGGTAGGTCTCGGCGTGAGACCACGGAGCTATGGCGAATGCGACTTTCATGATCACTTTATATATGCGATGTGGGCCGCGGTTGCCATGCCCGGAGTGCGCGCGGCCCGCGCTGCATCCCCGGGGCAGCTGACTACAAGAAGGACCGTTTCTGGGCCAGGCGCAGCTTCACCGTCTCCGGGAGCCGCCCCAGATTCCACAGGTAACCCCGCGCCAGCGACAGGAAATAATCTGCCCCGGCCAGCGCCACCTTCAGCGGCAGAGTCGCCTTGCCCTTGCCCATGGCCCGCACCTTGGGCGACAGGTGCTTGTCAGCGCTGATCTTGCCGCCCAGCAGGGCCCCCACCTTGTACGGGGACGCCGCGTAGGCCAGGTCCAGCACCGGCAGCAGCGCCACCTGCCAGGCCGGCATGTTCAGCAGCGCGAAGCGGATCCGGTTGCGATGTCCCAGGAAGAAGTCACCCTTGCGGCCCCGCAGCACCAGCCGGTGCTCCACGGAGGTCTCGTCGCTGGCGAGGCAGGCGTACCCCTGGTGCACCAGGCGGATGCACAGGTCGGTGTCCTCCATCAGGAAGAAGTAGCCCGGGTCGAACCCGCCCACCTCCTGGAACAGCTCCCGCCTGATGAAGAGGTTGCACGACGGCAGGTAGTCCACGGTGATGGTGCCGCCGTACCCCTCGGCGTGGGACACGGTGCGGGTCTCACCGTTGAGCTGCAGCACCTTCTGCCGCCACTCGGTGGCGCCGTCCGGGTACTGATAGATCTCGCCGCCCACCGCGCCCACGTCGTCGCCCGAGTCGAGCAGCGTCACCGCCGCGTCCACAACCTCCCCGGAGGGGATCACCGTGTCCGAGTCGAGGAACCAGAGCACCTCCCCGGCGGCCTGCCCGGCCCCCTGGTTCTTGGCCCGCGAGGCCCCGACGTTGGTGGTGTTGCCCAGCAGGCGCACCCCGGGGAACTGCTCGGCGACCATCTCCGGCGTACCGTCGGTGGAGCCGTTGTCCACCACGATGATCTCGAGGTCACCCTGGCGCCCCATGGCCAGCAGCGAGGTGAGGCAGCGGTGCAGCTCCTCGCCCCTGTTGAAAGAGGGGATGATGGCGGTGATCATGTGAACGCTCCGATAGCGGACTTTTCGACCATTAGGGATAGCCTCATCCGCGCATGAAAACAAGCAAGACGGTGGTTGCTCGTGGAGGCCGGGCGGCGCAGAATACAGCAACTTCGATGCCTCCTACCACCTCCCAGCTCAGCAGCAGCGGGCAGGCAAACAGCTCGCGCGGACGGGCCCTCGTCGGGACCCTGGTGAGCCTCGCTGTGTCTCTCGGCCTGCTGGCCGCCATCATGCTGTGGAAGCAGATCAGCCTGGAGGAGCTGTCGCGGCACCTCCAGGCGGCGGACACCGGGCTGGTGGTCCTGGCCTTCGGAGTGTCTGCTCTGTTCCACGTGCTGTTCGGCTCGCACAAGCTCTACCTTGTGCTGCGCGCCATGGGGCTGGATGTGGGGTTCCTCCACACCATGCGGGTGGTGCTCGGCATGGGGCCGCTGCAGCTGCTGCTGCCGATGAAGGGCGGCGAGGTGGCGGTGGTGCTCTACTTCTGGCGCCACTCGCGCATGCCCCTGGGCAACGCCTCGGGCGCGCTGATCTTCGACCGCAGCCTGAACTTCATCTCCGCCGGGTTCTTCCTGCTGGCTGGCCTGCTGCTGGACCCATCATGGCTGGCCGGCAGCAAGACCGACGCGCTGCTGGCGGTGAGCGCCGTGCTGCTGGTGGGCCTGTTCGCCACCCCCATACACAACCTTGCCATCGCCATCTGCGCCCGGGTCCACCCGAAGCTCGAGCGCATGGCCCGGGCCGTGCTGGTGCCCTGGCGGGCCATGGGCGTGGGCAAGAAGCTGTTCTTCCTCGTCTACAGCATGCTCGTGGTGGTGAGGCCGGTCATCGTCTGCTACCTGCTCTTTCTGGCCCTCGACACGCCAGCGCCGCCCTCGGTGGTGCTGGTCTACACCGCCGTGGCCATCTTCGCCGGCCACCTGCCCGGCCCGCTCATGGGCATGGGGGCCAGGGAGGGCGCGCTGGTGGGCCTCGCCGCGGGCCAGGCAGGCGGCGAGACGGTGGCGCTCAGCATCGGCCTGCTGCTGACCCTGATAGTCTATATAGGCCCCATGCTGCTGGGGCTGCCCTGGGCGCCCGCCCTGCTCCGGGGCATCATGGCCGCCCGCGGCGCCGACGACGAGCAGCCCAGGCAGGAGGAGTCGCCCTCATGACCGACCAGGCACAGGGACCCAACCGCCGGGTGGTGCTGATCAATCCCCGCTCCACCTTCGTGCACGAGATCGCCCAGAAGGTTTTCCCGCCCATCAACCTGCTCTACCTGGCCTCCTCCCTGCGGGAGCAGGGCTACGAGCCGGTGGTGGTGGAGGCCAACGCCTTCCGCATGTCCGACGAGGAGGTGGAGGAGGAGGTCCGGCGGCTCCAGCCGCTGATGGTGGGCCTGTCGCTCTACACCGACATCCTCGGCCAGGTGCGGGACATGTCCCGCCGCGTGCGCGCGGCCTCCCCCGGCTCCAGGATCGTCCTGGGCGGCCCCCACGCCAGCTCCTGTCCGCGGCGCACCCTGGCCCAGTTCCCCGAGGTGGACTACGTGCTGCGCGGCGAGGCCGAGGCCTCCCTGCCCGCCCTGTGCGCGGCCGTGGAGCAGGAGAGCCCGCACCTGGACGAAATCCCGGGGCTGTTCTACCGCAACCCGGCCGACGGCTCCCCGGTGGAGGGCGCGCCCATGGCGTTGCCCGATCCCGAGCACCTGCCCCTGCCCGCGCGGGACCTCGTTGAGCAGGCCTACCAGGAGAAACGCTATTACTCGTTGATGGTGCGGCAGCGGCCGGTGGAGGCGTTCATCTCCAGCCGCGGCTGCCCGTTCTCCTGTGGCTTCTGCTACAACTTCCGCCAGCGCTACCGGGCCCGCTCCCCCGAGGCGGTGATGGACGAGCTGGTGCGCATCCGCGAGCGAGGCATCCGCGACGTGGAGATCTGCGACGACACCTTCACGGTGAACCGCAAGCGCGCCCACGCCATCTTCGACCTGATCATCAAGGAGCGCCTCGACATCTCGTTCCGCATCAAGAGCCGCGTGGACGTGTTCACCGACGAGCTGGCGGCCCACGCCAAGCGCGCGGGGGTGTACATGGCCTCCTTCGGCATGGAGTCCGGCTCGCCGCGCATGCTCAAGCTGATGAACAAGCGCACCACGGCCGAGATGAACGCCCGCGCCGCAGCCATCTGCAGTCGCTACGGCATCCTGTGCCACTCCAGCTGGCTCATCGGCTTCCCGGGCGAGACGCCCGAGACCGTGGCCGAGACCGTGGACCAGATCATGAAGATCAAGCCGAGCACGGTGAACATGGGCGTGCTGCGGCCCTACCCCGAGACCGACGCCTACCGCATCGCCGCCGACACCGGCGCCCTGGTTGGCGATTGGGGGCCCGACGAGACCGAGTGGCCCTGGGTGCGCCTGCCCTGGGCCGAGGACAAGAAGATCCTCGACGACATGGCGCGCAAGATCATGCGTAAGGTCTACTTCTCACCCCACTACATGGGCGCCTTCGCCAAGCTGATCCTGATGCACAGCAACGTCACCCTGGGTCAGTACGCGATGCAGGAGACGATGAAGCTGGTGAGGGCGCGCTTCGCGGGCCAGGCTTGAGAAATATAAACCGAGGCTTCAGACCTCAGGCTTCAGACTTCAGGGGAGCTTGCCGTTGGAGACAATTCTGCCTGATTCCTGAAGTCTGAAGCCTGAAGCCGGCGCCCCGCAGGGGCGGGACGCTGCGCACGGACAACGCCCCTCCGGGGGAGCGCGCCGTGCTCGCCTCGCTCTGCGAGGCTCCGCGATGAAGCGGCGCGCTACCAGAACTCTCCCAGATCCGCCTCCCGCCGCTCCTCGCTCAGGCAGCGGAAGGTCTGGAAGGTCTTTGACGACGACAGCCGGTACTTGCCCGACGGGGCGGTCTTGACGATGTCGTCGATGGTCACGCTGATGTCTGCGTCCTCGCCCAGCACCTCGGCCATCTGCTGATGCAGCCACTCCGGGTCCGCGGGCTCGGCGCGATCCGGCAGATAGCGCAGCTCGTAGCGGTCATCGTCCAGCTGGCGCACCTGGAACAGCATCACGCCCTTGCGCGGCAGCAGGCGCTCCATGAAGGCGCTGCTCGGGATCGCCTCGCCGTCGCGCATGATCAGCCCCTGCAGCCGTCCCTCCACGTCCAGGCGGCGGCTGGTGCGGCCGCAGCTGCACGGCTCGTCGGTGTACCAGCCCACATCGCCGTGCTCGAAGCGGATGAGCGGCATGGCGTAGTTGGTCAGGCTGGTGACGATGATGTTGCCCAGCTCGCCCTCGCCCACCGGCTCCGCCGCGGGGTCGAGGAACTCCACGTAGCACAGGTCGTCGAGCAGGTGCATCGGGCCGTGGCTCTCCTCGCAGGTGCCGCTGATGCGGCCCCACTCGCAGCCGCCATAGATCTGGTAGGCGGGCGCGTTGAACTGGCTCGACAGGTAGGCGCGCAGGCTGGCGGTGGACAGGTCACCGGTGCAGTCGATGGCCTTGACGCCGCTGATGCGCACGCCCTGCTGCTCCACCTCGCGGGCCAGCAGGTACAGGTACAGCGGGTGGCCCGCCAGCACCTCCGGCTTCTCCCGCCGCAACAGGTCGAGGTAGCGCTCCAGGCCGGTCTCCAGGAAGTTCGGCTCCAGGGGCGGCGGGAAGCTGCGCCGGTGCACGAAGCGGTTGACCAGCCCGCGCTCCATGTAGATGAACCGCGCCTGGTTGAAGTCGGGGTGGTTCTCCATCTTCATGCGCAGCAGCTGCCCCAGGGTCACGTCGGGGCTGGTGCCGTCAGAGAAGCAGGGCTGGCATTCGTTGGGCGCCAGGCGCAGCACCTTGTCGCCGATCTCGCAGCCCATCATGTAGCGGGTGCGCACCTTGGACGCGTACTTGCGGTTGATGTCGTCGCTGTCCTGGGCCAGCACCAGCGGCCGGCCGGCGGTGCCGGAGGTGTTGGAGATCCGCACATCCTCCAGGTCGATGTTGCTGGCCAGGATCTTGTCCGGGAACGCTGCCCGCAGATCCTGCTTCGTGGTCACCGGCAGGCGGCGCAGGTCCTCGGGGGTGCGGATCCGATCGGGGTTGAGCCCCACGGAGTCCATCAACTCCCGGTAGTAGACGGTGTTGCGGTACGCGTGGTCCAGCAGCCGCTTGAGCTTGCGCCACTGGCGCTCACGGCGAGCCGCCGGGTCCTCGTGGTCCGACCTGAGGTACTCCTGCAGGTAGCTCCACGCCTTGTTATCGCTCAACCGGTCCACCACCGGCAGCACCACCTTCGGCAGCAGCACGTTACTGATCTTGGAACCGAGCAAAATGGGACCTCCGCGTCACGCCAACGATTGGACGGATTCGTTCCAGTTCGGGGAGTTACCTTGAACGAAACAATCCTCTTGATCAACCTCCGAAACTTTGCTCTACATCACACTCTCGGAACCAGGGATCGTGCGATGGTAGTGTGTGCGTACACTGCACAGCGTGCTACGCTTCATCGATTCGACCCAAATCCCCTTTTTGAACGCATAGAAAAGCGCCATGAAGCTAGCATTCGTACACCTGCCCTTCACACACCGGACCTTCTCCGAAAACCTGAAGGTTGTCGACGAGGAGTTCTTCGTAAAGCCGCCGCCTCTGATCCTGTCCTACGTGGCCGCCATCGCCGAGCAGGCGGGCCACGAAGTTCGGGTCGTGGAGGCCCACGGCAAGAACCTGACCAAGGCCCAGGCCGTGCAGGAGATCAAGGACTTCGGCGCGGACGCCATCTGCGTTCGCCTGGACGTCTACGGCTTCCAGCAGTGCATGCGCTGGCTGTCGTACATCAAGGAGCACACCGGCCTGCCGGTCATCGTCGGCGGCATCGGCGTGACCGACTACACCGCCGACGTCATGACCCGGCCCCAGATCGACTACGGCATCCAGGGTGAGGCCATCGGCCGCCTGCCCGACCTGCTCAAGCGGTTGGAGTGGGGCGAGTCGGTGGACGACGTCAACGGCCTGGCCTATCGCAAGGACGATCAGGTCATCATCAACCCGTGCACCGGCCCGCTGACGCCGTTTGACGAGTACCCCTGGCCGGCGCGGCACCTGCTGCCGAACCACCTGTACGGCTCCTTCGTCTCCCAGCGCAAGAACTTCACCCTGATGCTCACCTCCACCGGCTGCCCGTTCAAGTGCGTCTACTGCGCCATCGTGCGGCTGAAGTACCGCTACCGCGATCCGGTGCTGGTGGCCGACGAGATCGAGCACTGCGTCAAGGAGCACGGGGTGCGGGAGATCGACTTCTTCGACGGCACCTTCTTCCTCAACCGCGGCCGGTCGCTGACCCTGCTCAAGGAGATCCAGCGGCGCAAGCTGGACGTGGAGTGGACCTGCCGCTCCCGGGTGGACGTGGTCAACGACGAGATCCTGCGCGAAGCGCGCAAGGCCGGATGCCGCATGATCTACTACGGCATCGAGTCGGGCTCGTCCAAGATCCTGCGCAACGTCAACAAGGAGACCAACACCCACCAGGTGGAGGAGGCGATCCGCGCCACCCGCCGGGCGGGGATCCGGAGCCTCGGGTTTTTGATGATCGGCAACCCGGGCGAGAACAAGAAGACCATCCGTCAGACCATCCGCTTCGCCCGCAAGCTGAAGCTGGACTACGTACAGATCTGCCGCACCATCCCCAAGCCGCTGACCCAGCTGGACAACCAGCTAAGGGAGTCCACGGGCCGGGACTACTGGGGCGAGTTCGTGCGGGGCGAGCGGGGAGAGGAGCGCCTGCCTATGCCCTGGATCGACATGGAGCAGGAGGACCTGGAGCGCGAGCTGAAGCGCGCATATTATGCCTTCTACTTCAGGCCGGATTACATCTGGCGCACCATCAAGCAGACCCGCACCCCGGAAGAGTTCGCCCGCTACGTCAAGGTCGCCATGCGCATGATCGGCAACCACTTCTTCTCTGACGTCGAAGCCGTACACCCCACCTGATCCAGGCCCACTCCTGCTGCTCATGGGCGTCAGCCTCTCCACCACATGTCTGTACCGCGCGCCGCTGGAGCGGATCTGCGCCACGGCGGCTGCCTGCGGCTTCGACGGCATCGAGCTGGTGACAGGGCCTGAGACCTGGGCCGGCGGCGGAGCGCGCGCGCGGCGCATCGCCGACGACCACGGCCTGCAGATAACGGCCGTACACACCTCGGCGGTGGGGTTCTGCCCAGGCGGCCGGGGCGGCGCGCTCATCGTGGACGCGGCCCGTGCCGCGGTGGAGTGCGGGGCGGAGCTGCTGGTGGTGCACTACGGGCGGGATGCCGCCGTGCCCCCGGAGCTGGACCCGGACTGGGTCCGCGGGCTGGAGGCGGGCCAGGCCCTGCTCGACGGCGCCGGCGCGCGCATCACCCTGGAGAATCAGGGCACCTATTTTGGCCAGGACCCGCGCGCGCTTTTTCCCTGGCTGGAGCGGCTGGTGGGCGTGGCCCGTGAGCGGGACCTGCTGCTCACCCTGGACACCTGCCACCTCGGAACGGCCGGGTCGCTGGCCAGCGAGGCGCTGGCGCTGTTCGGCGCGCGGCTGGCCAACGTGCACCTGAGCGACTTCCGCACCCCCGGCTGGGCGCAGGACATGCCGCTGCTGAACAAGCTGATGTACCAGCACCAGATGCCGGCGGAGGGGGACCTTCCGCTGGACCGGTTTCTCGCCGACCTGGCCAGGTCGGGCTACCGCCGCGCGGTGGTGTGCGAGCTGAGCCCGCTGTCCCTCGGTGTTTGGTCCGCAGCGCGGATACGGCAGCGGCTTACGCAGTACGTGGAGCGGGTGCGCCGCGCCATGGCGGCCCCGGCGGGGGCGCCACGTGACGAGGTAAGGAATGCAGGCTAACCTGCACAATCTGGCTTAAGGAATCCCCATGGTCGTCTTCATCAGAGTTCCATCCTGGCTGGGCCGCGAGTCGGCTCACCCTGAAAACGTCATGGCGCAGCTCGACATCGGCTACGCCGTGTCGCTGCTCATGCGCCGCGGCGTCGAGGCGCGCCTGCTCGACATCGAGGCCCTCGGCTGGCCGCTCGAGCGCATCGAGGCGCAGCTGTCCGAGTGGCAGCCCGAGGTGCTGGTGCTGCACGCCATCACCCCGGCCATCCCCAACGTGATGAAGATCGCCCACTCTGCCAGGGCGCGGCTCCCCGGGCTGAAGCGGGTGTACGCGGTGGGCCAGCACGCCACGGTGCTGCCCGAGACCCTGCTGGCCGAGGACTCCCCCATCGACGCCTGCGTGCGCGGCGAGTACGAGCTTAAGCTCACCGAGCTGATCTGCGACGAGGACCCGGACATGGAGGGCGTGGCCCTGCGCGGCCCTGACGGCCCCGAGATCAGCGACACCGTACTGCAGATCCAGGATCTCGACGCCCTGCCCATGCCGGCTCAGTACCTGTGGATGCGGCCCGAGTACAAGGTCTTCCACCCCACCGGCGTGGCCCGCCGCTGGCGCTGGGGCTTCCTGATGACCAGCCGCGGCTGCCCCTACAAGTGCGTCTACTGCTCGCCCACCCTGCGAAACTCCTACGGCTCGGGCATGCGCTACCGGTCGGTGGCCAGCGTCATGGAGGAGCTGCTCTACCTCAAGTCCATGGGCGCCACCCTGATCCACTTCCGCGACGACTGCTTCACCATGAGCAAGCAGCGGATCCACGAGCTGTGCGACCTGATGGTGCGCCACGACTTCGGCCTCAAGTGGACCGCCCAGACCCGGCCCGACCGGGTGGATCCGGAGCTGTTCCGGTCCATGAAGCGCGCCGGCTGCGCCACCATCTACTTCGGCGTGGAGAGCGGGTCGCCCCGCATCCTGGAGGCGATCCAGAAGGGCTCCACCGTGCAGAACGTGGAGAACGCGTTCACCTGGGCGCGGGAGGCGGGGCTGCACACGGTGGGCTTCTTCATGGTGGGCAACCCGGGCGAGGAGGAGGAGGACGTGCGGATGACCTACGACCTGCTGATGAAGGTCAAGCCGGACATCATCCAGGTCGCCTTCTTCACGCCCTACCCCGGCTCGCCCATGTTCGACCCGGACCTGCTGTCGAGCCACGACCTGCTCAACTTCTCGCACTACAACTTCCCGTTCAACCACTCCAACATGTCCGACGAGGACCTGCGCAAGTGGCAGAAGAAGTTCTACCTCGACTTCATCCTCAAGTCGGGCTTCATCGGCAGGTACATCAAACACCAGACCGTGCCGAACCTGGTGAACATCGAGAAGGTGCTCGACTTCTTCCAGCTCAGCGCGCGGGCCCTGAGCCGACGGGGTGACGCATGAGCTTCGCAGAGGTCGTCCGCATCACCGAGCCAGACGAGCAGAAGCGCTTCGCCGCGCTGCGCGAGGCGCTGGATCGGCTGTTCAAGCCGGCGCGCGGGGCCCGCTACGCCATCAAGCCGAACCTCAGCTCCTGCCGGCCGCCCACCACCGGCGCCACCACCGACCCGGCCCTGGTGCGGGCGGTGGCGAGGCACCTGCAGGACCACGGCGCGCGCGGCGCCATCGTGGAGCTGCCGCCCCATATCCGCAACATCCAGCGCGTGGTCTCCCTCACCGGGTTCGACGCCCTGGCGCGGGAGCTGGAGCTCGACCTGGTGATCCCGGATACGCGGCGGGAGTTCGTCACCCTGGGCCGCGCCTTCGGCGTGGTGCCGATCCGCGTGGCCCGGGCGGCCTGGGAGTCGGACGGCATCATCAACCTGCCCAAGATCAAGACCCACATGCGGGCCACCTTTACCGCGTCGGTCAAGAACCTGATAGGCATCACCGACATGCCGACCCGGCACTATGTCCACGTGCTCGGCCTGCACACCGGCATCGCCGCGCTCTACCGGCTGCTGGAGCCGCGCATGGCGCTCAACATCCTCGACGGCGTGGTGGCCATGCAGGGGCAAGGGCCCACCCGGGGCGACCCGCTGCGCGCCGACACGCTGTACGTCGGCACCGACGGCGTGCGCTGCGACCTGGCCGCCGCGGCGGGCTTCGGCGTGCCGGTGGCTCAGATCAAGTACCTCGAGGCGCTGGCCACCGAGCGGAAGCTGCTGCCGGTGGTGGCCGACGACCCGGCGTTCCAGCTGGTGAAGGAGGCCGTGCCGGTGCACAACCCCGACCCGCGGGCGGATTACGTGCGCGAGGCCATCACGACCCAGCCGGTGATCCGCAAGGTGCTGCAGCGCATCGACTTCGACTTCATCACCGACAAGCGCCCGGTGGTACCCGGCGGCGACCCCGCCATGGACGCGCGCTGCCCCCACGGCGCCATCCGCGGCGGCGTGCTTCACAGCGAAAACTGCACCTTCTGCCATGACTGCCTCGGGGACGGGGTGGCGCTGGAGGGTGGCAAGGCGCACAAGCGGCGCATGCTCCGCGACCTGCTGGGGCTCAAGGGATAAGCCATGCGGGTCCTGCTGCTGCAGCCCCTGGTCAACTTCGAGAAGACCTTCCCGCTGGGGCTGGCCTACATCGCGGGGTACCTGCGGCGGCACGGCGTGGAGGTGCACGGCTTCGACGCCCGGGTCAGCGGCATGGACGCGCTGCCCGATCTGCTCCGGCGGGAGCCCTTCGACCTGGTGGCCATCACCGCCTACTCCAGCAACCTACCCGACGTGGCCGCCTGCGCGGCCCAGGTGGCGCGCATTCAGCCAGGCGCCACGCTGGTCATGGGCGGCCCTCACGCCACCCTCGGGCTGGAGCCTCCGGGGCCGCCCGACATGTGGCACTACATGGTGCGCGGCGACGGCGAGGCGCCGCTGCTCGCCCTGTGCCGCGGAGAGACCGACGCGCCGGGGTTGGTGCCCGCGGGCCAGCCCATGGACGATCCGGAGCAGATCTACCTGCACCCCGACCTGGCCGATCTGGACTTCCCCGACCGCGAGGTGTTCCCCGTCGCCGAGTTCTACACCGGCGCGCTCAAGCAGGAGGTGCTCACGGCGGTCATCGCCAGCCGCGGCTGCCCCTGCCGCTGCGCCTACTGCGCGGCCAGCGCCCTGAGCAGGGGCGATCGGCGGCGGCGGGAGCCGGCGGCGGTCGTGGAAGAGATCCACCGGCTGAAGACCGATCACAACGTGGGGCAGGTGCTGCTGGAGGACGACAACATCTTCCTCGATCGGCGCTGGGCCAGCGACCTGCTGGGCGCCCTGGCCCGGGCGCGGCACGGGGTGAACATCGACCTGCCCAACGGCGTGGACCCGATGCTGCTGGACAGCGAGCTGCTGCACCTGGCCAGGGATGCGGGGGTCTGCTCAATCTCCCTCGGCGTGGAGTCGCTGATCCCGGACAACCAGCGCGCCATGGGGCGTGTCATCGATCCGGACCACCTGCGCTGGGTCATCCAGGCCTGCCATGGCCTCGGGATCCGCATCGCGGCGTTCTTCATCATCGGGCTGCCGTTCGACACTGTGCCGGGGATCCTGCGCCAGTACCGAGACATCCGCCGCCTCGGCCTGGACCTGGCCCATGTGTCGGTCTACCAGCACCTGCCCGGGCTGGGGCTTCAGGTCTCGCCTCCCTCCCCGTCCGAGGCGAAGACCCTCTCCCGGCTGCACCGGCTGTTCTACCCCTACTTCTACGCCGATCCGACCAAGATCATGAAGGTGCTGCGGGACAGCGGCAGCTCGCCGGAGATGCTGAAGAAGACGGTGGTTCGGTTCCGCAACTGGGTGGCCCGGAGCCCGTCGGCAGGATGACCACCGGGCCCACCAGCAAGCCCACCCCACAGGCAACACACCGAACGGTTCACCTGGTCCCGACATCTCACTGGGATCGGGAGTGGTACCTGCCGTTCGAGCGGTTCCGCGCCATGCTCGTGGAGGCGCTGGACCGGGCCCTGGCCCTGCTGGATCGCCACCCTGAATTTCGTTTCACCCTCGACGGGCAGAGCATCCTGCTGGAGGACTACCTGGAGATCAGGCCCGAGCGCCGGGCCGAGGTGGAGCGCCTGGTGGGCGGGGGCAGGCTGCTGTGCGGCCCCTGGTATACCCAGCCCGACGAGTTCCTGGTGTGCGGCGAGTCCCTCGCGCGCAACCTGGAGCGAGGCATGGATCAGGCGCGCCGGCTTGGCGGGACCCTGGAGTGTGGCTATGTTCCGGACGCCTTCGGCCATGTGGCCGACCTGCCGGGGATCCTGGCGGACGCGGGCGTCGGCACGGCGGTGTTCGCCCGGGGGGCGGGGGACGACCTGCCCGCCATGGACGAGCTCTTCTGGTGGCGATCCCCGGGCGGGGCCCAGGTGCTGGCGCACCTCTACCCGCTGGGCTACGGCCTCGCCGCGGGCCTGTCTCGGGATCCGGCCCTGGCGGCGCGGCAGCTGGCAGCGCTGGGCGAGGAGCTGGGGCGGCAGTGCAGCGCGGACCACCTGCTGGTGCCCGCGGGTTCGGACCACTCGCGCCCGCAGGAGGTCCTGCCCCGGGCCGTCATGGCGCTGAAGGATCGGGACGAGCGCTGGATCTTCTCCACCCATGACGCCTACTTCGCCGCGCTGGATCCAGCCCGGCTGGAGGGATTTCCCCTGTACGAGGGCGAGCTGCGCGGCGCCCGTGACGCGCCCCTGCTGCCTGGCACCCTGTCGGCGCGCATGTACCTCAAGCAGCGCAACCAGGCGTGCGAGGCGCGCCTGCTGGGCCACGCCGAGCCGGCCGCGCTGATGGCCAGTCGGGCCGGCGGCGACGATCACGCCGCGCTGCTGGCGCACGCCTGGAAGCTGCTGCTGCAGAACCACCCGCACGACTCCATCTGCGGCTGCTCCGTCGACGCGGTGCATGACGAGATGGAGACCCGCTTCGCCAGAGCCGAGCAGGTGATGGATCATGTGCTGGAGCGCAGCATCGCGCGCCTGGGCCGGGCGACGGCGCCGCCGGCAGCCGGCGCCCTGGGCAAGGTCCTGGTGCTGAGCTGCGAGGGCCAGCAGGGCTCGGCGCAGGTGGAGGCCGCGCTGCAGCTGAGCCGCGCCGAGCTGGAGCAGGTCCTCTCTCCCGACGCCGGAGAGCAGCCCTGCCTGGCCCACGGTGATGACCTGTGGCCGGCGCAGCTGCTGGGTCATGAGTCGCGCAAGGTGGGGGTGATGGGGGGCCCTGTCCGGGATCTCCCGCAGTGGCTCGAGCAGCTGGCCGATCGGCACCCGGTGCGTGACCATCGCTGCAGCGTGCAGGGCGACCTGCTGCGAATCGAGGTGGACGAGGGCCCTGCCTCGGCCGGGGCCGACGAGCTGACCGAGCGGGCGCTCGGGCTGAGCCAGGATCCGGCGCTGCGGCGGGTGGAGATCCATATCCATCGCAGCGAGGCGCGGGTGGCCGTGGCCCTGGAGCGGGCGCCGGCCGTGGGCTTCCGCTGCCATGACCTGGTCATGGCGACGCCGCCGGCTGGGGCCTCGGCAGGGGACGGGTGGTTGCAAAACGAGCACCTGCGCCTCGAGGTGGGGGCGGACGGGCTGCGCCTGGAGGAGCGGGCCACCGGCTGGCGGCTGGAGGGGCTGCACCACTTCCTGGACATGGGCGACCGCGGCGACACGTACAACTTCGGCGCCGTGCCGGGCGATGGCCCGGTGGTGTCGTCGCTGGCGGGACATGAGGTGTTGGAGCGTGGGCCGACGCGCGCCACCCTCCGCCTGCGCTACCGGCTGGCGATCCCCGCGCGGCTGGACGTCGGGCGCGACGCCCGCAGCGACGAGCTGCTGGACCACGACATCGTCACCGACGTCTCCCTGTGGCGGGGCTGCCCGCGGGTGGACTTCCGCACCGCCCTGGTCAACCGCGCCCGGGACCACCGCCTGCGCGTGGGGTTCCCGCTGCCCCTGCGGGCCGACGCGGTGCACGCTGACAGCGCGTTTTCGGTGGTGCGGCGCGACGTGGCGCCGCCGGCTGCCGCGGAGTGGCTCGAGGCGCCGTCCGACGCCCGGCCGCTGCGCAGCTTCGTGGCGCTCGAGCAGGGTGGACGCGGCGTGGCGCTTTTGGCCCGGGGCGTGGCCGAGTACGCCTGCGCGCCTGACGGCGCCGGCGGAGGCATGGCCCTGACCCTGCTGCGCGCCGTGGACGCCCTGGCCCGAGATGATCTGCCCGAGCGCCCGGGGCTGGCCGGCCCGCCCTACGAGACGCCCGGCGCCCAGTGCCTGCGAGCCCATGAGTTCCGCTACGCCCTGCTCCCCTACCGGGGCGGCTGGCGCGAGGCGGGGGTCGCGCGCCAGGCCAGGGCCCTGTGCGCCCCGCCGCTGGTGAGCCTCTGTCCTGACGGCGCGGGCTCGGGGCCGGCGGAGGTCAGCCTCGGCGAGCTGCCAGACGGCTGGTGGGTCACGTCCATGCGCGCGGCCCCCGGCGGCGGCGCCCTGCTGCGGGCGGTCAACGGCGCAGGCAGGGCAATGGCCCACCCTGACGGCGCGGGCCAGATGGTCCCGCCATGGGGCATCATCCGCCGGGGCTTTGAGCGCCCGTGACGGTGCTGCTCGATCAGCACCTGACCCTCGGGCGACAGGACCGGCGAACCCTGCGCAGGTTCCACCTGGACATGCCCGGGAGCGCCGGCGCGCTGCGCCTCCGGTTCGACTACACGCCGAGAGGCTGCAGCGAAGAGGGCGAGGCCGACGCCCTGGCTCGGCGGGCCATCTCGGAGCAGGCCGAGGCCGCGGCAGCGGCCGGCGTCTCGCTGGACGAGCTCCCCCCGCGGCGAGCTCATGGCCATGGTCCGCAGCTGCGCAACCTGGTCAACCTGAGCCTCACTGACAGCGACGGCAGACACCGCGGGAGGTGGGACCGCAACCTCGCGCACCAGCGCGGGGCCGCTGACACCATCTGCGCCGGCTGGGCCACTGACGGGTTCGTGGCGGGCCCTCTGCCTGCAGGCCGATGGCAGCTCACGCTCGAGGTCCACGAGCTGGTCGCCGCTCCGGTGACGCTCGAGCTGCGAGTGAAGGTGCTGGCCGAGGCACCCCCGGCGCCGACGCCGGCGGTCCGGCGCCGGGTCCCGACGCCGGCGGTCGAGTACCCCTCGCCGTCACCTGACGGCTGGATCCGCGGGGAGCTGCACTGCCACTCCACCGCCAGCGATGGCCTGTACGAGCCGGCCGAGCTGGTGGAGCGGGCCGCTGCCCTGGGCCTGGAGTTCCTCTCCATCACCGACCACAACACCATGGCCGCCCTGCCCGCCCTGGCCGACGCCCCGCTGCCGATCATCCCTGGCTGCGAGGTCACCACCTTCTATGGCCATTTCTGCGTGTACGGGCTGGACGAGGCGCCCCCCTGGCACCGGCATGAACGGCCCCTGTCCCCGGCGCAGATCCAGGCCGCCGTTCCCCGCGGAGGGACCTTCTGCCTCGCCCACCCCTTCGTGCTGGGCAACCCGATCTGCTGCGGCTGTCGGCTGGAGGCGGCGCCGGACATGGCGGCGGTGGACCTGCTGGATGGCTGGAGCCGCGGGCACGCCGAGCCGGTGGCTGACCGCCACGCCCTGCTGCTGTACGACCAGCTGCGTCGCGCAGGCCATACGCCGGGCCTGGTCTGCGGCCGTGACTGGCACGGCCCTGCGCAGGAGGCGGCCCACGCCGGGCGCGCGTTCCCGGCGATGATGGTGCGCGCGCCGGCGGAGCCTGGCGCCATCCTCACCGCCATCGCGCGCGGCGATGCTTACCTGACCACGGGCCCCCTTTGCCGGTGCGAGCTGCAGGGCCAGGGGCGCGAGGCCGAGCTGCGAGTCCGCCTGCGGGAGCTGGCCGGCCCCTGTGAGCTGAGGGTGATGGACGACGGCCGGCTGGCCCACCGGGTGCGGCTGGACGGCGCGCCGCGCGCAGCCATGTCCTTCCCGGTGTCCGCTGACGGCGCCGGGGCCCGGATCGAGCTCTGGAGCGAGGCCGGCGCCCCGCTGCTGCTCACCAACGCCGTGGTAGCGTAGAGCGATGCTGCCCCTGGACTGGTTCGTCGTGTTCGCCTTCCTCGCCGGCGTGGTGGCCGTGGGCGCCTGGGTCAGCCGCCGCGCCTCGGGCGGCATCGAGGACTTCTTCGTGTCGGGCCGCAACCTGCCCTGGTGGCTGGCCGGCACCAGCATCCTGGCCACCTCGTTCTCCAGCGACACGCCGCTTCACGTGACCAGCGTCATCCGCCAGCGCGGGCTGGGGGGCGCGTGGTTCTACTGGAACGGGATCCTCTCCGGGACCCTGGTGGCGTTCTTCTTCGCCCGGCTGTGGCGGCGCGCGGGCATCGTCACCGACGCCGAGCTCATCGAGCTGCGCTACTCGGGACGCGCCGCGGGGGTGCTGCGCGGGTGGATCGCGCTGTTCCGCGCCGTGGTGCTCGACCTCATCACGCTGGCGTGGGTGATCAAGGGCATGAGCAAGGTGGCCTCCACCGTGCTGGGGCTCCCCCCGGTGTGGCAGGTGGGCGGGCTGGCCGTGCCCGCGGACGCCGCGGTGACCGTGGGGCTGGTGGTGGTGGCCCTGGCCTACTCGGTGACCAGCGGGCTGTGGGGCGTGGTGGTCACTGACTTCGTTGAGTTCATCGTGGCCATGCTCGGCGCGGTGCTGCTGGCCGGGCTCGCCATCTCTCGCGTGGGGGGCGTGGGCGCGCTCAAGCAGAAGCTCGCCGCCGGCCCCCTGGGCCCTGGCGCCCTGGAGATGACCCCCGACCCGTCCGCCACCGGGCTGCCGGCCATCGCCCTGGCCGTGTACGTGGGCGTACAGTGGTGGGCCAACGCCAACATCGACGGCAGCGGCAAGCGGGCCCAGCGCTTCCTCGCCTGCCGCAGCGAGGGGGACGCCCTGCTGGCCGGGCTGTGGAACATGTCGGTGCAGTGGCTGCTGCGCTCCTGGCCCTGGTACCTGACGGCGCTGGCCTCGCTGGTGCTCTTTCCGGCGGTGGCGGATCACGAGACGGTCTACCCGGCCATGATCGCCGAGCTGATGCCGGTGGGGCTCAAGGGCCTGATGGTGGCGGCGTTCCTGGCGGCGTTCCTCTCCACCATCGACAGCCACCTGAACCTGGCCGCGGCGTACTTCATCAACGACCTGTACAGGCGCTTCATCAAGCCCGGCGCGTCGGGGCGGCATTACATGCGCGCGTCCCGGCTCGCGGTGCTCTGCCTTGCCGCCATCGCCACCACCGTGGCCATGATGCTGCCGTCGGTGCTCGGCGCGTTGCGGTTCAAGATGGAGCTCATGGCCGGGATGGGGCTGGTCTACGCCCTGCGCTGGTTCTGGTGGCGCATCACCGCCTGGTCGGAGATCGCGGCCCTCGCCGCTGGCCCGCTGACCGCCCTCGGCCTCAACGCCTCGGGCTTGCTGGAGGGGATGCCACCTGACGCCGCCTTCGCCTGGCGCCTGCTGATCATCGTGAGCACCTCGGCCGTGGTGGCGGTGGCGGTGACCCTCGTCGCTCCAGCCGAGGACATGGATCACCTGCGCGCGTTCTACGACAGGGTCAAGCCCCCCGCGCTGCTCTGGGGCCCCGTGGCCAGCGGCCAGCAGAGCCCCGACCGGTTCTCGACAATGCTGGCCCAGTACGGCCTGGCCGTGGCCGCCATCTTCACCGGCATGTTCGCCATCGGGAAGCTGGTGCTCTGGGCGCCGGCACAGGCGCTGCTTCTCGGCGGCGTGAGCGTGGTTTGCTGGGTGGGGCTGAGGCGTATGCTCATCAAGTGACCGGTCGCATGCCGCGGCCAGTAGACGCGGTACGGTCTATAGTTGTGGTCCATCCAACCGAGGCCCTCTCCCATGGACGACGCGCGCACCATTACCCGACGACATAACCGCCTGGCCTGGGACCAACAGGTCGCCCAGGGCAACCGCTGGACCATCCCCGCCTCCCCGGAGGTCATCGCCGCCGCGAGGGGGGGCGAATGGGAGATCCTCCTCACCCCCATGATCCCGGTTCCCCGTCGCTGGTTCCCGGACCTGGCCGGCCTGGAGGTGCTCTGCCTGGCCTCGGGCGGCGGGCAGCAGGGCCCGGTCCTGGCGGCCGCCGGCGCCCGGGTCACTGTGCTGGACGCATCGCCCGCACAGCTGGACCGCGACAGGGAGGTGGCCGCCCGCGAGGGGCTGAACCTGGAGGCTATACCCGGCGACATGGCCGATCTTGGCGCCTTTGAGGACGCGCGCTTCGGCCTGGTGGTGCACCCGGTCTCCAACTGCTTCGTGCCGGACCTGCGGCCGGTGTGGTCCGAGGCAAGCCGCGTCCTCCGACCGGGCGGGGTGCTGTTGGCCGGCGTGAACAACCCGCTGCGCTACCTGTTCAACGAGGAGGAGGCCGAGCAGACCGGAGAGCTGCGCGTGGTCCACGGCCTGCCCTACTCCGACCTGAAGGTCCTCGGCGAGCAGCAGCGCGCCGAGCTGCTCGAGCGTGGCGATCCGCTGGAGTTCGGGCACACGCTCGAGCAGCAGATCGGCGGTCAGCTGGAGGCCGGGCTCGTCCTCACCGGGCTCTACGAGGACCACTACCCCGACCGGGAGGTCGACGTGATCTCACGCTACACGGCGAGCTTCATCGCCACACGGGCGGTCAAGGTGTAGGGGGATCCTTCAAGGGGGGGGTTGCCGGCCAGTGAAGACCGGCTGCCGCCGGTCCGCCGGGGCCCCCCCCCCCCCCCCCCCCCCCCCCCCGAAAACGCGGCGGGGCATAATATACAAAACCCGCCC
>CAZEFW010000019.1:0-40412 GCA_964511535.1 uncultured Myxococcales bacterium
CGTCGGGGACCTCGTCCATGTCGTTGTCCGGGGCGGGGCCGCCGTCCTCGTCCTGGAACTTGTCCCGGTCCTCCTGCTCCTGCGGGCACTTGTCCATGTTGTCCTGGACGCCGTCGTTGTCGCCGTCGGGCACGTCGGGGCAGCCGTCCTCGTCGCGGAAGTTGTTCTTGGTCTCCGGCTTGAGCGGGCAGTGGTCGTGCAGGTCGTCGATGCCGTCCTTGTCGTTGTCCTTCTCGGGGCAGCCGTCGTCGTCCTCGAAGGTGTCCTTGTCCTCCGCCTCGAGGGGGCAGCGGTCCCGGGCGTCGATGATCATGTCGCCGTCGTTGTCCGGGTCCGGGCAGCCGTCGTCGTCCTGGAAGGTGTCGATGTCCTCGGGCTGGGCCGGGCACTTGTCGCTGCGGTCATAGACGCCGTCGTTGTCCAGGTCGCGGAAGTCCGGGGCCCAGCGCAGGCCCGCGATGAGCCGAAACTTGGGCGTGCCGATGCCGTAGTTCAGGCCCACCCCCACGCCGCCGGTGAAGTCGATGCCGCGCCACACCGGCACGCGAACGCCCACGGCCAGCTCGGTGGGCACCGCGTCCTTGTCGATGCCGGACGACCCCCCGGTGCAGATCCGCTCCTGCTTGTTCAGGTCCCACTTGCAGCCTGACTCGGTGTCGAAGCCGATGCGTCCGTAGATCTCGCCCATCACTGTCACCCGGTCGTGCACGCGGTACGACGCGCCCACGCCGTAGATCATCTGGTCTGACACCTCCGACGAGAAGAGCAGCGCGTTCTGCCGGATCAAGTAGCCGAGGTTGGCTGCCACGGACAGGTCCTTCCAGCGGTACCCTGCCACAAGCCGGGGGCGCACCCCCACCCCCGCGTCGCCGCAGTAGTCGCACCACTGACCGGTGGGGAAGGTGAGCACCGGCGACAGAGCCAGCGAGAAGCCGCCCAGGTCGTCCAGCAGCATCACCTTGATCTGCATCTTGATCTCGCCCAGGCCGAACGCCTCGTAGTTGAAGGTCGGCTCCACCTGGTCGTTGACCTCCACGCCGGCGGTGACATGCAGCGGGAGGTTGAGGCCCACCTGGGCCTTGAACCAGCGATAGCGCAGCGACAGCGAGGCCAGGATGTCGGTGGTGAACTGGTGGTCCACCAGCCCGATGGTCTCGTTCGGGTCGAAGGCCCCCGTGGTGGCGCCGGTGTTTCGCTGCACCTTGAGCACCAGCGGCTGGTACTGGTAATTGAACATCACCCCCACCGTGAACCCGAGGTGTTCAGCGACCTGGGGCCCCTCCACGGTGAACAGGGCATCGAGCCCCATGGCAGGTTCAAATAGCTGCGTCGGGAAGGAGGTGCTCACCACTTCCTCGGCGTGGACGGGGCGTACCGTGGCGAGGACCATCGCCACCAGCAGGGCGGTTGTACATCGGCGGCCGAAGGACATTCAGCGCTCTCCTTGCTCATGCAGGTTGGCTCGTATTATTTCACAGCGTTAGAAGCGCTGGCAACCGAGCATCCTTATTTGCCTTGACTCAATTACGGTGTCGGTTCATCTTGGGATTCAGGGTATTTATCCGCTGGCCGGACCCGACGTTGAGAGCCCAGTTTACGAGCTCCGTTGCTGAGTCTGGCCCCATCTGAGAACCAAACAGATACCGGCGCGAAGGGCGCCGGGTGACCTAAGAAGCATGAACAGGTCCGATCCACCTGATGTGTCTAAACTAACGAGGTAGGGAAAAGATGGATCCAGCTTCGTCCGGCGGAGATGGCCGGCGCCGCGGCAAAAAGGGCCGTGGCAAGAAGGGTCGGAACAGACGTTCCGGCAAAGGCCGCGGCAACCGCGGTAACCACCGACACCACCAGAAGCAGAAAGGTTACAAGCCGCCAGAGCATGGGCGGGACGACCACAGCGTGCTAGGCGGGCGTGCGCCGCGCAGCGGCGGTCCCCAGCGGGTGTACGGCGAAGGGCCCCCCGACGCGTTTCAGCTGTTCTGCGCGTACCACCTGGGGATCACAGCGGATGACGGATTCCACGAGCCCCGTCTGGAAGAGGTGGCCCGGCGCTTTCGCATGAAGCCGGACGAGCTGCGCGAGGCGCTCAAGGAGCACGGGCTGGACGATCAGGCCATGCGCCAGAGCAGCTTCGATCTCAAGGGCGCCAAGATGGACATGCGCCTGGCGCCAGAGGGGATCAGCCGTTTCGAGTCGGCCCGAGAGCTGTACGAGGAGTTCCAGGAGACCAGCTCCTGAGCGGCGCGAGAGCGCACCTGATCCCCCACTCCAACGCAGCCCACCAGACCGACCTCATGGCCGGCCCGGTCACCGGTCTCTCAACCAAGCGTGAAAGCACCAGCCAGAGAGATCACCAGGGCCACCGACAGAACACGCATCATCCAGATATCAAAGCTCTTCATCTCGAGGTCCTCCTCGGGTTCATGATATGTCGCCCGGGGTTGAAGCAAACCCCGTACCAGCCCCGCATTCCTTTGATATCAACAGGTTGGACAACCTGACATTTCAGAAAACTGAGGTTTTGAGCCGGTGTGTGCCAGAGATTCCGCGGGATTTCAGCGGATGGTGTACTCGTGGCTCAGGGGGGTGCCGCGGCGGGAGAAGGAGATGCTCAGGTGGCTGGCGCTGCGCAGCTTGGTGTAGACCTCGAGCGCTTTGTCGGGCGTGGTGATCGGGTGGCCGTTGATGGCGTTGATGGTGTCGCCGTTGAACATGCCGAGCAGCGAGTAGAGGCTGCCGGGGCGGATGGCGTACAGCTTGAAGCCGTTGGGCTTGCCGTTCTTCATGCTCGGCACGATGCGGGCGGACCGGGCCAGCAGGGTGGTGTTGCCGAGCACCTTGTTCAGGGCGCTGCGCTGGATCTCGTACTTGCCCTCGCCCACCTTTGAGATCCCCTTGGCGATGTCCGCGATGCCGGTCTGGGGCCGCGGCATGTTGTGGCCGAACCTGTTCTTCACGTTCTCGCCCTCCGGGATCGAGGCGACCGCCGGGCCACCGCCGGTGTCCTCCTGCTTCTCGATCAGGTCGAGGTACTCGTTGCGGCCGCCGTTGAGGATCAGCACGCGGCGCTCGAGGATGTCCGTGATCACCGCGTCGTCGGACTCGGAGCCGGGCACCTTGGCGCCGATGGCGTAGAGGCCCAGCTTGTTGTCGGTCTTGTCAGCGATCTCGGCGAAGCACCAGTTCTTGTCGTCCGCCACCACCGTGGCCACGAGCTTGATGTTCAGCGAGGTCTTGACCGGCGCATCGCTGGCGTTGGCCGGGTCACCGTCAGTGGCGCCTGTCTCGGAGCTGGTCACCGGGGTCTCAACCAGCGGCTCGCAGGTGGAGCAGAAGATGTTGCGCTTGAGGATCGAGGTGATGTCGCGGGAGGTGGGGCTGGAGACCGCCTGGATCGCGCCGGGCGGGGGCGGCGACACCCGCTTCGCCGGCGCCCGCGGGATCTTGGCCTCCACCAGCTTGCCCACTGCGCTGGCCGCGAACAGCGCGCACAGGGCGATGGTCACCAGGTTGAGGATCCAGAAATGTTTCTTCAGTCCGAAGTTCATGTCCTGACCTTGGTTAGCCGCCCGAGAACAGGCCGGGCGCACCTAATAGTACACCTCGGAGCTACCCGAGTCCCCTTTCGTCGTCAAGGGCCTCGCGCGGTACGAACGGCTCCACCGCCGGAAACGCGGACAGGTCCTTGGAGATGGCGGCGCGCAAAAAGGCGTCGACCCACTTGAACACGTCCTGCCGCGCCACCTTGCGCCGCAGCCGCCGCATGCGCGCCCGCCGCTCGTCGCGGTCCATGTGGTAGGCGCGGGCCAGGGCGTCGGCGGTGCCCTCTATGTCGTGGGGGTTGACCAGCAGCGCGCCGGTCTGCAGCTGCGCCGCCGCCCCGGCGAACTCCGACAGCACCAGCACGCCGTCGTCCACGCTGCAGGCGCAGTACTCCTTGGCGATGAGGTTCATGCCGTCCTTGAGCGGCGTGATCAGGGCGATCTCGGTGGTGCGGTAGTAAGAGAGCAGCTCCTCCCGCGTCAGCGGGCGGTAGATGTAATGGATCGGCGTCCAGCCCGACATGGTGAACTGCCCGTTGATCTGCCCCACCAGGCGCTCCACCTCCCGGCGCAGCTGGCGGTACTCCGGCACGTCCTCCCGGCTCGGCACCACCACCTGGATGAAGGTGATCTTGCCCCGCAGGTCCGGGTAACGTCGCAGCGCGTCCCCCACGGCCATGATGCGCTGGGGGATCCCCTTGGTGTAGTCGAGGCGGTCGATGCCCAGCACCAGCTTACGCTCGGGCAGCGCCTCATGGATGAACCAGGCCCGGTCCGCCACCTCCTTGCTGCGCGCCTCGCCCATGAACCGCCGCGCGTCGATGCCGATGGGGAAGCTGCCCACCCGCAGCTCGCGCTCGGGGGTGGTCAGGGTGGACACCGAGCGGGAGCCGGCGCACTTGCTGCCCGGCATCAGGGCGCGCACGCACTGGACGAAGTTGCGTCGATCCCGGGCGGTCTGAAACCCGATCAGGTCGTAGGAGAGCAGCCCCTTGAGCACCTGAAACCGCCAGGGCAGCTTGGTGAAGATGTCGAGCGAGGGGAACGGGATGTGCAGGAAGAACCCGGTGCGGCGCCGCAGGCCCATGCGCTGCAACGCCGCGGCGACCAGCATCAGGTGGTAGTCCTGCACCCAGATGTAGTCCTCCTCCCTGGTGAACTCCGCGATGACCCGGGCGAACTTGTCGTTGACCTCCTCGTAGGCGCGGAAGCACTCCGGGTCGAACGACGCGCGCATCAGCAGGTCGTGAAACAGCGGCCAGATCACGCCGTTGGAGAACCCCTTGTAGTACAGGTCCTCCTCGCGCTGCTCCAGCGGCACCGGGCGCAGGGTGTAGCCCACGCTCTCGGGCGAGGAGTGGTCGCGCAGGAATGACACCGCGTCCTCGTCGCCGGTGCCGGGCCAGCCGATCCACAGGCCGCCGCGATCCTTGAGCACCGGAGCCAGCGCCGTCACCAGCCCGCCGCTGCCGGGGCTCACCCGCCACGCGCCGCTGTCCTGCTCCCTGCTCAACACCACCGGCAGGCGGTTCGAGACCACCACCAGCCGGCCGAGGTTTTCGCTGCTCTCAGTCAATCTCATCTCCCCGGGCGGGGACGAGCCCCGGCCCCTGGCATGATGCGGGGGCGTGCCCCGCCGCTAACCTTCGGTGTCCGCCCAGCGCTGGAGGAAGGCCAGCACGCCGGCGCAATCATCCAAGCGCCCCGAGGCCGCGGTGCTCACGCCGGCGGGGCCCACCTTCACCCCCAGCCCGCCCGGCACCGTGGCCAGCGCCGTGAAGGCGTCCTCGTCCGTGTCGTCGTCGCCGACGTACACGGTCAACTCGGCGCCGGGGTGCGCGGCCATCACCCGCCGCAGCGCGGTCCCCTTGTCCTGCCCCAGGGCGCGCAGCTCCACCCCCCCGTTGAACGCGCGGCACTCCAGGCCGGCCCCCGGGGCCAGCACGCGCCAGCGCCGGGCCGTGCTGCGCTCCAGCTGCCGCGCCTGCTCCGGCTCCATGCCCCGGGTGTGCAGGGCGACGCCGCAGTGCTTGCGCTCGAGCCGCAGGGGCTCCACCTCCGCGGCCAGCTGCGCCGCGGCCCGGTCCAGCCCCTGGCGCTGACGGGGATCGAGCGGGATCTGCGTCAGGCTCCCCTGCCCGTCCAGCACCTCGAAGCCGTGGCTGCCCCACACCGGGATGCCGGGCACCTCGAGCAGCCCGCTCACCTCCCCCGCCTCGCGACCGGAGCTGACGGCGACGGTGGTCACGCCCCCGTCACGCAGCCGCGCCAGCACCTCGCGCACCCCGGGCAGCGGCACCGCCTCGTCCCGCTCCACCCGAAACGGCGCCAGCGTGCCGTCATAGTCCAGCACCAGCAGCCGCCGACGCGCCCGGCTCAGCCGCTGCCAAAAATCCGCCACACCTTCCATCTAGCGCGCCCCTGCGTCCGCGAGCATGGCGGACAGGTCCCGGATCAGCGGGGCCAGCCCATCCGGCCCGTTGTTCAGCTCTCGGCTCAGCTCGTAGAGCAGCTTCTCCAGGGTGAACAACGTGATCAGGGCCCGCGCCAGCTTCGGGTCGTCCGGGTAGGCCGGGCTCTCCGCGGCCTCGGCGGCGTACCCCTCCAGAAACGCCTCCTGGCTCTGACGGGTCCAGCCATCCAGCCAGGCGGCCACCTTCTCGCGTGGCTCCACCAGCGTGGCGCTCAGGGGCCCCAGGGCCTCCGCCGCCGCCGCCGAGATGGAGCGCAACATGCCCGCCACGTCCCGCAGCGGGCTGTGCTTGTCGGGCCGCTTCTCCTCGGGCCGCGCCCCCTCGCCCTCGAAGTCGATGATGTGCACGTCGTGGTGCATCACCAGCAGCTGCCCCAGGCGAAAGTCACCGTGGAAGCGGGTCTTGAACAGGGGCGAGTCGTCCGGGAGCAGCGCGCCGATCAACGACTCCAGCTTGCCAGCCTGCTCCATCAGCGTCCTGGCCGGCTCCTGCGCCGCGGCGGGAAGCGTGCCCTGCTCCAGCGACTGCTCCAGGTCCCCCAGCACCCGCTCGGCGTCCTGGACCACCACCTCCAGCCAGCGCCCGCGCTCCTCCGCCGTCACCGGCTCCGGGTCGAAGTTGGCATCGCCGCTCTCGGTGGCCAGCGCGCGGTGCAGCTGGCATGTGCGCAGCCCGATGGTGCGAACCAGGGCCAGGTAGCCGGCGTGCTCGTCGCCGGTGCTCATCTCTTCATCGCGCCACTGCTCGGCGGCGCGCTCCAGGTGGGCCTGGGTGTACTCCCAGCCGTCGCCCAGGTTCGGCACGAACCCCTGCAGCAGCGCCAGGGTCATGGGCTCGTGCCCCGGGCGCTCCAGCACCAAGCCGCCCTCGAGGGGGGGCGTGTTGGGGAAGTGGGCCACCTCGGTGAGGAACCGGCCCAGCTCCAGCTCGCTGTTGGGGCCGTGGCGCGGCAGGCGGATCCCCTTGAGCACCTGCAGCTCGCCCAGCACCAGGGTGGTGTTGCTCTGCTCCACCTCCAGCCGCCGCACCTCGGGCAGCTCCTCCGGCGCCCCGGAGAAGGCGCTGGTGGTGAAGCCGCGCAGCCTCGCGTCACCCAGGGGCAGCTCGCGGTTCTGGTGTACGGCGGAGACGAGGAAGCGGCCGAACGCCGGATCGGCGAAGGCGTCGTGCAGCACGCCCACCCGCGCCTGCTGCCGCACCCGGGCCAGCACCCGGTGCGGCGCGGACTGCATCAGCTCATCCCCCGCCTCGTCCCAGCTGATGGCCAGCGGAAGAGAGCAGAGGCGCTCGCCGCCCCAGGTGAAGCGCGCACGGGCCAGGGCCACCAGCCAGGAGCTCTCCCCCTCGCCCAGCAGCTGGCGCAGGTCCAGCTCCACCCGCTCCAGCTCCACGGCGTGGTCCCGGAACCAGCGCTGCCGGGCGACCCACGCCGGCAGGATGTCCTGCTCCAGGCGCGCCCTGCCCTCGCCCTCCAGGATGGACGACCAGCCGTCGGCCAGCACCAGGTGGGGCAGCTCGAAGGGCGCCTCGCGGGCCTCGAATATCTCCGACGCCTCGTGCTCCTCGGCCAGCCGGAACCAGTAGAACCCGTACGCCGGCAAGGTCAGCAGGTAGGGCAGCTCGCCCACCCGCGGGAAGGCCGTGCGGCCGGTGAGCTCCAGCGGCACCCGCCCGACGAAGGCGCGCAGGTCGAGCTCCACCGGCTGGGGCGAGTCCGACAGGTTGGCCACGCAGAGCAGCGACTGGCCCTCATGCTGGCGCAGGTAGGCCAGGATCTTGCTGTTCTTCGGCCGCAGGAACTCGACGCTGCCGCGGCCGAAGGCCCGGTGCTGCTTGCGCACGGCGATGATGCCGCGCGTCCAGTTGAGCAGCGACGAGGGCGAGCGCGCCTGGGCCTCGACGTTCACCGCGTTGTAGCCGTAGACCGGGTCCATGATGGACGGCAGGTAGACCCGCGCGGGATCGGCGCGGGAGAAGCCGCCGTTACGGTCGCCGGTCCACTGCATGGGCGTGCGCACGCCGTTGCGGTCGCCGAGGAAGATGTTGTCTCCCATGCCGAGCTCATCGCCGTAATAGACGATGGGCGTGCCGGGCATGGACATCAGCAGGCTGGTGAGCAGCTCGATCTTGCGCCGGTCGTTCTGCATCAGCGGCGCCAGGCGCCGGCGGATGCCCACGTTGCAGCGCATGCGCGGCTCCTCGGCGTAGAAGCGGTACATGGAGTCGCGCTCGCGGTCGGTGACCATCTCCAGGGTCAGCTCGTCGTGGTTGCGCAGGAAGATGGCCCACTGGCAGCCATCGGGCACCTCCGGTGTCTGCTCCATGATGCCGGTGATGGGGCGGCGGTCCTCCATGGCCACCGCCATGTAGATGCGCGGCATCAGCGGGAAGTGGAACGCCATGTGGCACTCGTCGCCGTCGCCGAAGTAGTGGATCACGTCCTCGGGCCACTGGTTCGCCTCGGCCAGCAGCATGCGGTCCTGGTAGCGGGCGTCCACCGCGGCGCGCAGCTGCTTGAGCACCTGGTGGGTCTCGGGCAGGTTCTCGTTGTTGGTGCCCTCGCGCACGCACAGGTACGGGATGGCGTCCAGGCGCAGGCCGTCCACGCCAGCGTCCAGCCAGTGGCGCATCACCTTGATCACCGCCCGCACCACCCGCGGGTTGTTGTGGTTCAGGTCGGGCTGATGCGAGAAGAACCGGTGCCAGTAGTACGCCTGGGCTTCGGGGTCCCACTGCCAGTTGGAGGCCTCGGTGTCGGTGAAGATGATGCGCGTCTCGGCGAACTTGTCGTCCGTGTCGCTCCAGACATACATCTCCCGCTTGGCCGAGCCGGGCGGCGAGCGGCGGGCGGCCTGGAACCAGGGGTGCTGATCGGAGGTGTGGTTGATCACCAGCTCGGTGATCACCCGCAGGCCGCGCTTGTGCGCCGCGCGCACGAAGGCGCGGAAGTCGCGCATGGTGCCGTAGTCCGAGTGCACGCCGGAGTAGTCCGCGATGTCGTAGCCGTCATCCCGCAGCGGCGAGGGGTAAAACGGCAGCAGCCAGATGGCGGTGACGCCCAGGTCCTGGATGTAGTCCAGCTTGCTGGCCAGGCCGGAAAAGTCTCCCACGCCGTCGCCGTTTTCATCAAAAAAACAGCGGACATGGAGCTGATAGATGATCGCGTCTCTATACCAGAGCGGGTCGTCCTCGAGCATGGATCCTCGCGCGCGTTCGTGCGGGGCGAATGGTAGCACAGGGGTACCGGGCCGCACGCAACGGTGTATGATGACCGGCACGCCACCCAACAAAAGGAGCAGACGTGGATCGTCCATCCTCACGCCACCTGATCACCGTCGCCATGTTCACCGCGGCGCTGCTGCTGGGCGAGGGCGCGGCCCTGGCCCAGGGATTCATCATCCCGGAGCTCGGCGCGCGCAAGAACGGCACCGGCGCGGCCATCGCCAACCCGGACGACCTGTCGGCCATCTACCACAACCCGGCCGCGCTGACCCGGATGCCCGGGACGCGGGTGGGCCTGAGCCTGGGCATGGCCTTCCTGCAGACCAGGGTGCGCATGGCCCCGTTCGAGGGGAGCGACCGGTACATCACCGACCCGGTGGACAGCGAGGGGTACTACCCGCTGCAGGACCCGGCGGTGTTCGCGCCGATCCCCTTCCTGGGCGCCTCCACCAACCTGTTCACCGAGGACCTGGTCATCGCGTTCGGCGTGTACGTGCCCAACGCCGCGGGGGCCAGCTTCGGCGACGACAAGCCGAGCCGGTACCACATCACCGACGCCGCGCTGTTCAGCTCGTTCTTCACCCTGGCCGTGGCGTACGAGCCGTTCGACTGGCTCTCGGTGGGCGTGGGCGCCAGCGTGGTGTACGTGTACGTCAACCGCAACTCCTTCCTCTTCCCCATCATCGAGGGGTCGGACCAGTCGGACCTGCTCGGCGGCAAGACAAAGATGGAGCTGACCGGCGACGACATCGTGCCGGCGTTCAACCTCGGCATCCAGCTGCGACCACACAAGAGCGTCGATATCGGCTTCATGTTCCTGAGCCGCTACGACGTCAAGCTGGAGGGGGATCTCATCCTCACCCCGGGCGACGACGCCGGCAACCTGCTCAAGACCAACGAGGCGTTCCGCAAGAGCCTGTCCGACAACAAGCACGAGACCGAGATCGCGGCGCCCTGGATCATCGGCTTCGGCGCGGCCTGGGACGTGGCGCCCTTCCTGGAGCTGAGCTTCGAGTTCCGCTACTACATCAACAAGCACATCACCCAGCAGAAGACCACCATCGTGGAGGGGGAGGTGCTCAAGACCATGCTGCCCGACGGGCTGATCACCAAGAAGGACCTGCGCAACAACTACCACACCGGCGCGGGCTTCGTGGCCAACCCGCTCATCGGCTTCCCGCTGGACCTGATGATGGGCTTCCACTACGAGAGCACCAACACCCCGGACCACACGGTGGAGGTCTCGGCCCCCACCTTCAACCTGGCGGCCATCCACGCCGGGCTGCGCTACACCCATGACAAGCGGTACGCCGTGTCGGCCATCTACTCCCACTACTGGTACCTGGAGCGGACCACCGACAACTCCGTCACCTTCCCCCCCACCAACTTCCAGGGCTCCGGCTACACCAACCAGCTGACCATCGTGTTCGAGGGGCGCTTCGCCGACGGCATCGGGGTGAGCAACTGATGGCGCGGCTGCCGCGCCTGCTGATCCCCCCGCTGCTCCTGCTCATCTTCGCGACCGCCCCGGCGACGACCCGGGCGGGGGCCCTGATCCCCGGGCCGGGCGAGGCGGGGTACGACAAGACCCTGGCCAAAAAGGCGGACGACTACATCCGCCAGCTGCACGGGCTGATCACCGTGTCGTTGGGCTGGGGGCTCGAGGCGTACATCGCCGACAAGGCGCGCCGCGCCCTGGTGGACGCGTTCATCAAGTCGGGGCAGCGGGACTTCAAGAAGCAGTCGGGAAAGCACCCGTACCAGGTGGTGGAGGCGTACGGCGAGTTCGGCGACCTCGGCATGTTCGGCGGCGTGCAGGTGGCGGGGGACGCCTTCCGCTACATGGTGCTGCGCGACGGAGGCGGCAGCGCCGCGATGGTGGCCGAGGCGCGGGCGGTGCTGCTGCGCGCGCTGGACGGCCTGCACTGGTACCACGCGGTGACCGGCGTGCCGGGGGTGATCGCGCGGGGCCTGCGGCGCAAGACCCCCGCGGCGGGAGATCCCCCGTTGCCCGGCAAGCTGCCCGCGCTCACGCCGCTGCAGGACAGCGCGGGCAACCCCCTGCCCAAGAAGAAGGTGATCACCTGGCGCGCCGACAACTCGGGCAAGCTGCCCTTTCTGATCTGGCAGGACGACTGCTCCAAGGACCAGATCGACGGCTACATCTTCGGCCTCGGCGCGGTGTACGACGCCATGCACGGCGACAGCTCCTTCCCGGCGGCCAAGGTCAAGCGGCTGCAGGCCGACGCGCTGGCCATCGGCAAGAGCCTGATGAAGAAGCACGTGGTCAACGCCGGCGGGCAGAAAGCGGACCTGGTGATCATGGACGCCGACGGGCGGCCCACCACCTTCCACGACATGTCGGCCGAGGAGATCTCAGCCGGGGTGGTGTTCCCGCGGCCCCTCAACGGCTTCAACGCCCTGCTGGGTGCCGGCATCATCCGCACGCTGTACCACATCACCGGCGACAAGGAGCTGGAGCGGTTCTTCTACCAGGAGCTGATGGACCGCCGGGCCTACCTCGAGATCATCGAGAAGACCGTGGGCGCCATGTACCTGAGCAAGCAGACCAACTACTCCAACGTGAACATGGCGTTCGTGGGGATGTACAACCTGCTGCGCTACGAGAGCGACAGCGCGCTGGCTCGACGCATGCAGCGCATCCTGCACAAGCAGCTGTACAACCCTGGCAAGGATCGCCAGGCGGCGGGGGCGAAGCAGAGCTTCTTCGACGTGATCTTCGCCGGGCTCGGCAGCGGCGGCAGCGCGAGCACGGCGGGCAAGTGGGCCGTGTCCGACGCGCAGGTGTCGCTCAAGACCTGGCCGCCGGCGCCGTACTGGAACACGAAGGTCGAAAACTGCGACAAGGCGGAGATCAAGGCGCTGTCGTGCAAGGCCATCGACGGCAAGACCACCCTCGTGCTGTCCAAGATCCCGGGCCGCGGCGGCTCGCTGGTGGCCGAAAAGCCGGTGCCCATGGCCCTGCGCCCACCCAGCAACTTCATGTGGCGTAGTGATCCGCACAACGTCAACGGCGGCGGCGGCTCGCGGCTCAACCCGGGGGGCGGATTTCACGCCGCGTACTGGCTCGGGCGGTTGCTGCAGCATGACAGCGACGGGCTGAACAACCGCGCCAAGGGGATGCGCAAGCGGCTCAGCCCCTCGGCCGTGGACGGGGGCGGCAGCGGGCTGACCGACGCGGGGGCGGGGTCGGACGCGGGCGGGGGAGAGGCGCCGCAAGAGGATGGCTGCTCCTGCCGCGCGGGTAGCGGCAGGGCCGGGCCGGCGGCGGGGATCCTGCTCGTGCTGCTGGCTCTGTATCGCCGCAGGGCGTGAAGCCCGGTTCACGATCCGGCGCCAGGGCGTCAACACGCTGACACCCCGGGGGGGCGGGCAATCCGGATATAAGCAATGATTTCGCGACGCTGATCGGGTTTCCACCTTCTGGAACAGTGCGTGCAAACTAACCCCGTTAGTTGGATTCAAACTAACCCCGTTAGTTCATCAGCCCCGAGAGGTGACCCATGGCGCGCGGCAAACTCGAACTCTCCTTCGCCCTGACCCTGCTGGCTCTCGCGGCCGCGTCGCTGGCCGCCGGATGTGGCGAGATCGGGCCCAAGTACGTGGAGTACTGGGACGGCAGCGCCACCCTCGCCGCCGGCGCAGGGGACCAGACGATGACCCTCACCGGCTTCGACTCCCACGCCGACTGGCGCCACACCCCGCTGTACGACCAGAAGGAGCTGCTGCTGCACATGTCGCCCCAGGACAGCGCCGCAGCGGGCTTCGAGTACCTCGACCTGATCGTCAAGCTGGACGGCCCCGTGGGCAAGCTGGGCAAGCGGGCCATCAAGGGCTTCTCCGGCACGCTGACGCAGAGCTTCAACGCCGACTACACCAGCAACGACGTCAAGATCGACCAGGACGGCTGGACCCTCCAGGGCGAGGTGACCATCACCGGCTACCGCTTCAGCGAGGCCCCGGAGCCGGAGGGGTGCGATGACAAGGCCCTGGACGAGGACGCCCAGGGGACCTTCCAGCTCACCCTCTCAGGCCCGGGCGGCAAGCGCTTCGTGCTGCGCGACGGCAAGCTGGACATCACGATCTACCGCAAGTACGCCTGCCTCGGCTGAGGCCTGCGCGCCGCTACCCTCGCTGCATGCTCTTGACCAGCCGCCTCAACCCCGGCGCAGCGAAGCCCGCGGTCTTGCGCGGGGCGAAGGCGCCCAGCACCAGGGCGCCCACCACGTAGGCCAGCACCGCGCCGGCCTGCTGCGCGTCCAGCTTGCCCTGCGAGCGACGCTGGATCGCCGCGATCTCGGTGTCCACCAGCCGGCGCACCCGCCGGAACAGCCGCGGCTCTCGCACCGCCTCGGCCAGCACGCCGACCCAGCAGCGCGCCGCCACCCTGTCCGCGGTGGCGTCCAGGCGCAGGGCGCCGTCGATGTACGCGGTGAGCGCATCTGCGCCCGCCTCCCCGTAAGCCGCCACGCGATGGCGGAACCCTGCGCGCAGGGTGTCGAGCAGCGCGCCCATCAGGTCCTGCTTGTCCTCGAAGTGGTGGTGCACCAGCCCGGGCGACACGCCGGCCTCGGCGGCCACGGCTGCCACGGTGGCCCCGGCGTAGCCGTGCTCGGCCAGCACCCGGGCGAAGGCCCGGGCCAGCTCGGCCCGGCGCTCGGTCCTCACGCTCCTTCTTCCCATAGACTGGTTGTATAACCAATCTATCCCCGGCACACCAAAAACATGGACACCATGAGCGACACCGAACGCCAGGCCGTGTGGGTGGCCATGGCCGACCAGTTCCTCGACACCGAGACCCGCACCTGGATCCCTCGCGCCGCCCTGACCATCGTCGAGGCGGGCTACAGTCGGCAGGAGGCCCGGCGCATCTGGCGCTGGGAGGTGTCGCCGGCGGTGTTCCTGAATGTATGGTCGGTGGCGGGCGAATGGGCCGGCTGGGACGAGGGCTGGCTGTTCGAGCGCTGCGAGCGCCTCCGCGGTGGGAGGCCCTCGCTCGGCTGGCTGTCGTACCTCGGCTACCGGCTCGGCGTGCACTGCGTCCACAGCTCCTGGGTGGCCATCGAGCGGTGCATGGCGCTGCTCGAGCCGCTCCCTCCCGAGGGACGCCAGGGGCTCTGCGCTGACCTCACCTACCTGACCGAGTTGTTCTTCGACTTCGGCGCAGGCGAACCGATGCAGCTGTCAGGAGAGAAGCGGGCCGCCCTGCGCGCGCTGTACGAGGACATCTTCCTGCCGATCTTCGCCTCGCTGGTTGTGCACCTCCCCGTGCTCGGGGAGACCGCTGCAGCCTGCCGCGGGCGCGTGGCCCGAGCGCTGGGGTGATCGGCACGCTCCTAATCAGCAGACGGGCGGGTGAGCTCGAAGGAGCGGATCAGCTCGTTGAGGCGGGAGCGGGAGATGTCGAGATCGCGGGCGGTCTGGCTCACGTTCCAGCCGCTGGCCGACAGGGCCTCGAAGATGAGGCGCCGCTGAAACGCCCGGGTGGCGCCCTGCAGCGAGGCGCCCTGCTCCGGCCCTGCGCCGTCGAGGAACAGGTGCCCGGCCTCCACGCTGGCCGCGCCGCTGCCCGCCGCGCGGATGGCGCCGGCCTCCACGGTGTTGGCCAGCTGCCGGATGTTGCCCGGCCAGTCGCTGGCCTCCAGCGCCGCCAGGGCGCCTGGCGAAAACCCCAGGCTGGACAGGCCGTGGCGCCGCGTCCGCTCGGCCAGCATGGCCCGGGCCACAGGCCCCACGTCCTCTCGCCGCTCGGCCAGGGTCGGCACGCGCACGGGCAGCACGGCCAGGCGGTAGTACAGGTCCTCGCGGAAGCGCCGGTCTGTCACGGCCTGCTTCAGGTCGGCGTTGGTGGCCGCGATGACCCGCACGTCAGCGGACAGCGGCCGGTTGCCCCCCAGGCGGAAGTAGGTGCGGTCCTGCAGCAGCTGCAGCAGCTTGCTCTGGCTCTGCAGGGGCAGCTCGCCCACCTCGTCCAGAAACAGGGTGCCGCCAGCCGCGGCCTCCACCTTGCCCTCCACGCGCCGGTCAGCGGTGGAGTGGGCACCCCGCTCGGCCCCGAACAGCTCGCTCTCCAGCAGGTTGTCGGGCAGGGCCGCGCAGTTGATCTCCACGCACGGCCCCAGGGCGCGCGGACCGTTGATGTGGATGGCGCGTGCCAGGGCGGTCTTGCCCACCCCGGACGGCCCCTCCAGCAGCACGGTCACGTCCAGGGGCGCCACCAGCGCGACCTGCTTGAACAGGTCGGCCAGGGCAGCGGAGCGGCCGGCCAGGTTCTCCAGCTTCAGCTGGCTGCGATACGGCGCGGTGGGATCCTCCGCGGAGGACTCGGACAGCAGGCGGGCAGCGTAAGGCCCCACCTGCCGCGCGAAGTCCTCGAGCAGCTGGCGATCCTGCTCGGGGTACTGCCCGGGAGCGGCGCGTCCTTGCAGGTAGATGACCCCGAGGCGGGGCTGGCCCACGGGCGCGCAGATCACCGCCTGCAGGCCATGGACCATGACGGACGGCTGGCCCGAAAACCTCGGGTCATCCCGGGCGCACCCGGTGGAGATGGTCTTCCCCTCCTCCAGGGCCTTGGCGATGATCCCCGAGGAGAGCCTGGCCTGCACCTGGGCCACCTCGTCCTGCGCGCACTGGTGGGTCAGGCAGAAGGCCGGCTCCCGCGACAGGTCTCCATCGCGGTATATGCCGAGGTATCCTTGCCGGCTCTCGGTGGCGTTGACCACCTGGCGCAGGGCCTCCTCGAAGAAGGGGCGCGGGTCGTCTGCGCCCAGGGCCAACAGCCCCCGGTAGAGGTCACGCTCCAGCTCCAGCCGCTTCGCCGCGTCTTGCATGGCTCCTCCGTCGCCGCCTCGCAGTGAAGATCAGGTTGGTCGGAGGGCCGCGGCCTGTCCAGCGGATTCGGCGATGGGGGCAGGGGCGCCGGCGGGCAGCGGCCGCGGGCCTCGTGGCTCCTGCGACGCGGCAGCGAAGTGTAGTACCTTGTTCGAGGCCAGGGAGAAGATGACCGCGGATCCAGAAAGCCTTGTGGGCAGCACCCTCGGCGGCAGCTACACCGTGCTGCGGCTGCTGGGGCACGGCGGCATGGGCGCGGTATACGAGGCCCAGGGCGCGCGCCTGCCGGACAAGCGGTTCGCGGTCAAGGTGCTCACCGTCGCCCGCGGCCCGCGGAGCGAGGAGTACAGGCGCTTCCACCAGGAGGCGACCATCATCTCCCGGCTGGGCCATCCCAACATCGTGGCGGTGGTGGACTTCGACCACACCGACCAGGGCCTCCCGTTCATGGTGATGGAGCACCTCGAGGGCGAGGACCTGCAGCAGCTCCTGGAGCGAGAGGGCGCGCTGCCGATGGAGCGGGCCCTGCCCCTGTTTTCCGGGGTGTGCGCGGGCCTGCAGGCAGCCCATGAGCAGGGGGTGGTGCACCGGGACATCAAGCCGCAGAACATCTTCATCCAGCGGGCGGGGCAGGAGCAGGTGCCCAAGCTGCTGGACTTCGGCATCTCCAAGCTCCACGGGGCGGGCGCCGGGCTCACCGCCTCGAGGGCCACCATGGGCACCCCCCACTACATGTCGCCCGAGCAGGCCTGGGGGGTGACGGAGAAGATGGGCCCGCGCAGCGATCTGTTCTCCCTCGGCGCCGTGATGTACCGGGCGCTCGGCGGAAGGCTGCCCTTCGAGGGGGACTCCTTGCCCGCGGTCATCCATGCGGTGACCAGCCATGACCCCGAGCCGCTTCACCGGGTGAACTCCGCCGTGCCCGCGGCGGTGTCCACGGTGGTGGCGCAGGCCATGGCCAGGGAGCCGGAGCAGCGCCAGGCCTCGGCGGCCGAACTGTTGGCGCAGCTGCAGCAGGCTGCCGAACGGCATGAGCCGCCGGCGGTCGCCCACCGCGCGGGGGCGACCCACGAGGAGGAGGCGCCCACGGTGGTGGCCTCCGAGAGCCCCGCCCCGACGCCGCGGAAGCGCCGGGGGGCGCTGCTGCCGGGTGGGATCCTGCTCGGCCTGTTGCTGCTGTTCGGCGCCGCCGCGCTGCTCATGGCCCGCGAGGACGGGCGGCCCTCGGTGGCCTCACTGGCCGACAAACCCGGGACCCGGGGCCTGCGTGATGCGGGCGGCGACATGGCCCCCGGCCACGGCAACGCCCTGGCCGCGGCGCTACGGGCCGTCGCGCCAGACCTCGCCGCGTGCTACGCGCCTGCCCTGGCCAGGGAGCCGGACCTGGAGGGGAGCGTGGACTTCAAGCTCGTCTTCGGCGACCGGGGGCAGGTGCTGCAAGCCACCGTGGAGCGCGACGGCCTCGGCGACGCTGGGGTGGGCGCCTGCGCCGCGGCCCGGCTGCGCGCGGGCCTGGGGCCGATCCGCGCCCTGGCCGGCAAGGTGGTCAAGGCAACGCACCTGTTCATGCCCACCCGCACCCTGGCGGTGCTGCCCTTCGACAACCTGTCCGGGGATCAGGCCCTGGCGTGGCTGCAGGGGGGCATGGCCGAGGCGCTGGTCTCGAGGCTGGGGCAGGTCCCCCACGTGGTGCTGCTGGAGCAGGCCCGGGTGCGGTCGCTGCTGAGCCGCGGCGACCCGGCGGAGCGGCAGGAGGCTGCCCTGCTGGCCGCGGCTCGCAAGGCAGGGGCCGAGCTGCTGCTGCGCGGCGCCTTCCAGCGCATCGGCCAGCAGGTGCGCATCACCGCCCGGCTGGTGCGCGTTAAGAGCGGCAAGATCCGGTCCGTGGCCCAGACCACAGGAGCGCTGGAGCAAGTGTTTTCCCTGCAGGACGGGCTGGCCCGGGACCTGACCCGGGCCCTGGGCAGCGCAAAGACCCCCACCAGCGCTGACCGGGCGGCGCGCGGCGGGGCCACCCTGGCGGTGTTGCGCCTGCTGGGCCAGGCGCACAACGCGCTGATGGCCGGGGGCGCTGCCGGCAACCTGAGCCGGGCCGAGGCCCTGTATCGTCAGGTGCTCCAGGCGGCCGAGGCGATGCCCGAGGCGCACCGCGGCCTGGCCATGGCCCTGTGGCCCCGCCGGGACGGCGCGGGCGGCAAGGTCAACGCGGAGATCAAGGCCCACCTGGAGCGGGCGCTCGAGCTGCGCCCCACCTACTACGAGGCGCTGAGCAGCCTCGGCTTCATCCTCTGGAGCGAGCAGCGCCACGAGCGCGCCTTCGCCTTGCAACAGCGAGCCCTGCGGCTCAAGCCGACCTACGCCCTGGGCTACTACGGCCTCGGCCTGGGGCACGCCACCCGCGGCAACAGCGAGCAAGCCCTGACCCTGCTGCGCCAGGCCGTGGAGCTGGACCCGCGCAACTCGGAGTTCCACACCCAGCTCGGCATCTGCGTGGCGGCCTTCAAGCGGGACTTCGAGGCCGCCCTGCTCCACACCGGCCGGGCGCTGCAGCAGCCCGGGGCCGTGCTCTGGAACCATGTCAACCACGCCTTCATGCAGCTGATGACCGGGGACGCCGCGGCCTGTCTGCGCACCCTGGAGGGGAACCCTGACGCGGGTCCATACAACAGCCCGCACCAGGGGCAGCGGCTGCTGGTCCGGGCGGCGTGCCTGGCAAAGCTCGGCCAGCGAGCGCGCGCCAGGGAGGTCATTGCATCGGCGCCTGCCAGGGATCGCGCGCTGGTGGGGGCGGCGCTGCCGCCGGGGCTGCCTGCCTACCTGAAGATCCTGCTCGGGGACCTGCGAAAGGTGCTGAGCGGTATCACGCCGCAGGGCGCCTCCGCGCGCTGACCATGGACATGGCCGCGCCCGCGGCCAGGACCACCAGCGCGCCCGCGCCCCCCACCAGCAGGTTACGCGAGGCCTCCATGGTGCCGACGCTCACCAGCTCCACCAGCTGCCTGGAGTCCAGCTGCATCACCCGCGCGGCGATGGCCTGGTTGACCAGGTGCTGCCCCAGCGCCTGGGCCAGGGTGGAGCAGGCCAGGATCACCAGGGCGAACGCCATGGCCACCGACCCGGCTCTTTTTCCTCCGCGCGCGGCTGCCACGCACGCTGCCACCCCGCCGAGGGTGAGCAGGACAATCAGGGGACCGTTGTAACCAGCTTCGCGAAGGATATCGATCATGGGAGCCTCTCCTGGGGCGTCGTCTGCCCCTGCAATGGGTCGAGCGATTTGCTCGGTGTCGTCTCCCGTCGATTGCAGGCGCGGTGCCAGATCATCAGGTCATCGAAATGACGGCTGAAACAGGAGATCGCCCCCGCGTCGTCGTGCGGGATCCCGTGCACCCAGGGCGCCCCGGTGTCCGGAAAGGTGGACAGCCCCGGGAGGACTGCCATGGGATCAGAGGGCCGGGCCTGGCCCGGCGATCATCTGCGCAGCTTGCCCAACAGCATGGCCGCCGCAGCGAAGGCGGCGGCCACCACGGTCTGGCTGGCGCCCACGGGGAAGCGCAGGAAGAAGGAGAGCATGTAGCCCAGCACCGCGGCGCTCAGGCCCAGGGTGGCGGCCAGGGCCAGGGCCACGCCCAGGCGGCGCGTCAGGCTCAGCGCCGCCATGGCGGGCAGCACGGAAAACGCGAACACCGGCATGGCGCCCAGGGCCCGGGTGGTGACCGAGACGGTCAGCCCGATGGTCAGCAGCAGCAAGAAGTCGAGGGCCGCCACGGGCAGCCCCTGAACCCGGGCGCCGTCCGGGTCGAACGCCGCGAACACCAGCCCCCGCCTCAGCCACAGGTGCAGCGCCAGCACCACGGCGCCCACCCCGAGCACGGTGTACAGGTCCTGCTTGCTCACCAGCACGGCGGTGCCGAAGATGATCTCGTGGATGTCGTGGCTCTCCTGGCCGATGCGGTCGCCCACCAGCAGGGCCGCGCCCGAGGTGAAGATGAAGATCAGCCCGATGAGGCTCTCCCGGGTCAGGCCCAGCCGCCCGGAGCGCATGGCCAGCAGCAGCGTGGAGCCCATGCCGAAGCCGAAGGCCCCCAGCACCGGCGAGGTCAGCAGCCCGAGGCCCAGGTGGATCTGGCCGTAGAACGCGCACGCCACGCCGAGGCCCGCCGAGTGGGTGATGGCCGCGGACACGAACACCATGCGCCGCAGCACCACGTACACGCCGAGGTAGCCCAGCACCAAACCGGCGGCCCCGCCGCACAGGATCGGGTCGGCGAAGATCTCGAGCCCGTCGACGAACTCGGCCCAGGTGGGGGCCTGGTCCATGTGTTCATCCATGGTCAGCGCCTCTTACCGGCTCGCGGCCGTAGCGCGCCTGGAACGCCGGCGCCGCGAACACCTCGGCCGGCGGGCCGGCCACAACCTGCTGGGCGTCAGGGTCCAAAAAGATCACCTTGTCCGCGAAGCGCCGCAGCACCGGCAGGTGGTGGGTGACGATGAGCACCGCCAGGCCGTACTCGCTGCGCAGCTTCTCGATCAGCTCCAGCGTCTGCAGCTCGGCCACCTCGTCCATGGCCGCGGTGGGCTCGTCCAGCACGGCGAGCTCCGGCTCGCTGGCCAGCAGCCGGGCCATGAGCACCCGCTGCTTCTGCCCCTCGGACAGCTCGCGGAACTGCTGGTCCGCCAGCTGACCGGCGTCCATGCCCTCCAGGGCGCGCTCCACCTTCTGCCGCCCCTGCCGCCCCGGGCCCGGCCGCAGGAAGCTGCCCCCGCGCTCGAGCCCCATGGCCACCACGTCCCGGGCCCGCAGGGGCACGATGGGATCCAGCTTCACTCGCTGGGGGATGTAGGCCATGGGCATGTCCGGCCGGCAGGTGGTGATCTCCCCGCCCACCGGCGGCAGCAACCCGAGCAGGGTGCGAAACAGCGTGGTCTTGCCCGCGCCGTTGCGACCCACCACCGCGCACAGCTCGCCATGATCCAGGGTGAACTGGATCGGCGGCAGCAGGGCCTTGCCCTCGTAGCCCACCTGCAGCCCCTGGCAGGTGATGAGCGGCTGCTCCTGACAGCCCGGGTGTTGTTCGCCCATCAGTGAGATTGCCGTTCGAGCACCAGGCTCACCGTGCTGGCCGCGGTGCTGGAGTCGAACTTGATGTAGTAGGTGCCCACCTTGGGCAGCTCTGCGATGTGCTTGCCCTTGACGTCGGTGCACTCCTTGACGCTCTTGTCGCTCACCTCGAACTTGATGGTCTGCCCGGCGTCGTCCTGCACCTCCATCACGGCAGGCTGGTTCACGAACAGCACCAGGTCGCCCTTGGCGCTGGCCGCGTACTTGACGTAGCTGGCGGCGCCGCTCACCAGAGTGACCCGGTACGCCTTGTGATCCGACTTGACCGCCGTGGCGCTGGCGAAGTCCTTGCCCGCCGTGACGTCGGCGTACGGGCCCTTCTGGATGTGCTCGCACGCCTCCTCGTTGATGTTGACCCCGCCGTCGGCGTGGGCGTGGCTGCCGTCCGCGTTGTGGCCGTGCTCGTCGTCGTCGCTGCAGCCGGCCACAGCCAGGGTGAGGGAGATGATGATCGCTGCGATGTGATTGGTCTTCATGTCTTCAGTCCTTTCAGTCTACTCGTCGCGGGTGACCACCACCTGCAGGGCCGTGCTGGCCAGGCTGGTGACGATGGTCTCTCCCGCGCTCTTGTTGTTGGTGGAATCGATGGTGATGCTGTCGCCGGCCGCAGCCAGCTTGTGCCACTCGATACCGTCGAGCAGCGTGTCGGTGACCGGGAGCTTCACCGACAGGTCCAGCATGTAGGGTGAATCGCGGTCGATGGTCAGCGCGCTGGAGAATGTATGGGACAGCGCGGCGCCGGCCAGGTCCAGGGTGACGGCGACCTTGTAGGTCTTGCCAGCCAGCCGGTTGGCCACGCTGCGGTCCTGCAGCTCGGCGGTCAGCTGCAGCCTGTCCAGCACCACCGACAGCTTGGACGCCGAGCCCTGCTTCAGCTCGCACGAGCCGTCGCAGGTCAGGTCAGGGTTCTGGGTGCCGGTGCCAAGCAGCGCCTGGGACCGCGAGACCAGCAGCCGCCCCACGGTGGCCACGCTGGCCGCCGCGGTCCCGCCGCCGCACACCTGCTTCTGCAGCTCGGCATAAGACACAAGCTTGCCGCCGCAGTGGCAGTGGTCGCCGTGGCACAGCGAGCAGCCGGCCGGCGGGTTGGCCGGGTCGAAGGTGCACGAGCCCGACGAGGACGCCGCGCTGCTTCCGGCGCTGCTGCCTCCCCCCTGCAGCCGCAGGTCGCGCACCTTCAGCGTCATGGCCGACAGCTTCAGCTCGAAGGAGTTGTCGCTCTTGAACCAGCCATCGGTGGACATGCGAGCGCTGGCGGCCTGAGCCCCGGGGAAGGTGCTGTACAGCTTGCCCGACAGCAGGGCGAAGCCGACCCCGTCCTCGAAGGTGCAGCCGCCGGCGGCCAGGGCCAGCAGCAAGGTCAAGGTGAGCGTCCGCATGGGCTCAGCCCCCCTTGAGCGCGCTGGCCAGGGCCCGCACCATGCGGTCCATGCGCTTGATATAGGTGTCGCCCTTGCGCAGGTGGGTGCCCCCCTGAAGGATGAGCAGCTGCGCGCCGGTCTTCTTGGCCACCAGCCTGGCCGTGCGGTCGGGGTAGTACTCCTCCTGGAGCATCACGCGCACCTTCGCGGCCTTCATGGTGCGGATCACCCGCAGCACATGGCGCGCGTTGGGCGGGATGCCCGGCTTCGGCTCCAGGTGCGCCGCGGCCTGCAGCCCCATGGCCTGCACGAAGTAGACCCACGACTTGTGGTACGGGACCACCGGCGTGCCCTTGTGTGGCCCGAGCTGCTTGGCCCAGCGGGCCTTGGCCTTGCCGAGCTGCTCGACGAACCGGGCGGCGTTCTTTGCGTAGGCCGCCTTGCCGCCAGGGTCCAGCTTGGCCAGACGGGCCGCGATGCCCCGGGCGACACGCGAGGCGTTGTCCGGGTCGATGAGGTAGTGCGGGTTTCCGCCAGGGTGCACGTCGCCCATGGAGCGGTCGATCTTCTGCCGCGGCACCTCCTTGAGCTTCACCAGGGACGAGCAGTCCAGGCGGCCGTCGTTGCCCGGCTGCAGCTTGCTGTTGCGCGCGCCGGTGATGAGCGTGGGCAGCCAGCCCACCTCCAGTTCGAGGCCCACCTGCAGCAGCAGGTCGGCGCGGTTGAGCTTGAGCGCCAGGTGGGGCCGGGCGTCGACGAAGTGCGGATCCTGGGTGGCGAGGGTCAGCGAGATCACCTGCGCGCGCTCGCCAGCCACGGCCCGGGCGATGGCAGCCAGGTCGGGCACCGTGGCCACCACCCTGAGCTTGGCCTCGGCCTGCGTCGCGCCGCCGCCCAGCAGGAGCAGGGTAATAAAGGTGATAAAGGTCTTACGTCTCATGTTGCACCTCAAAACTTGTGCGCCCCGTGGGCGCCCACGGCGAACTCCATCGCCAAAAAGAGCATGTGGTAGCCAGGCCGCCAGGACGGCGTGTCGTAGCCGTACTGCAGCCGCAGCCGCGAAAACTCGGTGGGCCAGAAGGTGACGTTGGCGCTGGCCCGGTGACGGTCGCCGTCCCAGGTCGCGTCCAGGTAGTCACCCTCCACCCCGGTGAGGAACTCGTAGCGCGCCGCCGCGGCCCAGCGCCGGGCGAAGCGGTAGAACAGGGTGGCGTACAGCCCGTGATCCATCAGCACGTCGTCGGGCACCTGCCGGCGCCGCAGCAGGTACTCGGCCTGCAGCGACACGACGGTGTACGAGCCGTGGGTGATGGGCCGGTACTTGATGTACAGGTCGGTGCCGTAGATCTCGGACCGGTTGTCCCTGCCGGTGGGGTTGGGGCCGCTGGCGAAGGAGAGGCCCCAGAACAGCGACCAGTTGTCCGACAGCGGGAAGAACTGCTTGAGCGCGGCGGTGTACTGAAAGTCGCCAGGGCCATCCACGCCCAGGTCGGTGCCGCCGTAGAACGACCGCGCCGTGGCCGCGCCAGCCGCGTCGGTGACGCTGCCCACCAGCTCCACGTACCAGGGCAGCAGCGGGGCCAGCCAGGACAGCTCCAGCCCGAGGCCGCGGTTCCCCTCGGAGCCGAAGAACTTGCCGACGACCAGGGTCTGGTCAACGAAGGCCCAGGTGTGGGGGTGGCTGTTGTTGACGCGGCCGAAGCGGGTGAGGAACTGCCCGGCCCGCAGCTGCAGGTTCCAGGGCAGCGACAGGGAGGTGGCGTAGACCTCCTCGATCTCCACGCCGAACTGCGAAAAGACGATGTTGGCGTCGAAGCGGAAGTAGGGATCCACAGCGGCGCCAACGGCCAGCTCCAGTTGCTGCAGGTTGAAGCCGGTCTTGGTGGGGTCGTGGCCGCCGGACATCAGCGGCTTGTCCACCGAGAAATAAGCGAAGGCGATGTCGGCGATGAAGGAGATGTCCGGGTTGAGGGACTGGACGGCCCGCGCGATGGCGCCCGTCACGCCCTGCCCCTCCGCCTCCTTCCCGGCGGCGGCGTCCTCCCTGTTGGCCTTCTTGTCCGCTGCGAGCGCCTGCTCCAGCTCGGCCAGGTCGCTGGCCTCGTCCGCGAGGACAGGCGCCGGCGATGCAGCCGCGAGAGCCAGGGCGCTCGCCAGCAATATGCTGCGCACCATGTCACCTCCCGGGCGCGCATCCCGGTGTCCGGGCAGATGCACGCCGTGAAAGGTCTACTGCTAGAGGGGGGTGGCTTCTTTTCGCTCAGCTGAAGCTGGGCGGGGGCGACTGCTTGGGCGACTGAAGCAGCAGGTCGATCTGCTGCGGGGTGTGAGCGTCCAGCTCTGGATCCAGCGGGGGCGCAGGATCCTGGGGCGCCGCGCCCTTGTCCGGGCTCTGCAGGCGCAGGGCGCTCTGGCTCAAGAAGGCCAGCAGCGCGCAATCATGGTCGCCCGCGGCGTGGTGGTGCTCCTCGACGCGAGTCTGCTCCTCCGCGTGTTGGGGCGCGGCGTCGTGATCATGATCCAGGTGGATCTGCTCGCCGTGGTCGGAACAGAACCCGTGGAGCACCGTGGCCTGGTGGTGCCAGGCCCCGAACAGACCGACCCCGAAGGCAAGCACCACCGCAAGGCTGAGCGGGCGGCTATGTCGCAATCGATCCGGGGTCATGGGTCATCCCAACTGGTTCGTAAGTTAGCTCCAACTAACTATTACGTCAAACCACCAGGTTTTTATTTATTCCAGACACCCTGGCGCCAACAAGGAAGCTTAGGCGAAACGAACTCCAGCGAGCAAAAGCGAGCTGGCGGTGATGACAGTTGACGGTTGACGGTTGACAGTTGAGGGGTCAAGGCCTGCAGCGAGCAAAGCGAGCAAACGCCAGGGCCGCAAAGCGGCCCCCAAGCCATCTCCCCTCAAGCCTCAAGCCCCAAGCCTCAAGCCCCAAGCCTCAAGCCAGGGCCGCAAAGCGGCCCTTCACGTCCGGCTTACCTGCCACAGCCCGGCCACCAGCAGCGCGAAGCTGGCCAGCTCGATCCAGCCGATGCTTTCGCCCAGCAGCGCCCAGGCCAGGCCAGAGGCCACCAGCGGTTGCAGCGTGGTGTAGGCCGCCACCAGCACGGGCGACGAACGCCGCACGGCCCAGGTGTTCATGGCGTAGGCGATGCTCGTGGGGAAGACCACGATGTACAGCAGCCCGAGCCACGCTTCCAGGGGCAGCGCCAGGATGTCGGTGGCCAGCAGCTGGCGGTAGCCGGCCAGCCACACGCCGACGCTGCCGAAGACGAACGCCCAGGCGATGACCATACGCCATGGCAGGTGCTTGTGCAGCGGCCGCTGCAGCACCAAAAAGCCCGAGTAGCTCAGGCAGTTGAGCAGCACCAGCAGGTTGCCCAGGGCCACGTCGCCGCCGCCGGCCAGGGTCAGATCCTGGGGCCTGAGCAGCAGCAGTGCCCCGGCCATGGAGAGGCCCACACCCACCAGCCGCGCCCCGGACACGCGCTCCACGCCGAGCACCAGCGCCACCAGCACGGCGAAGGCCGGGATGGACGGGATCAGGATGGCGGCGTTGGTGGCGGTGGTCATGCGCACCCCCACCAGGTAGAGCAGCTGGTTGATGGTCACGCCCAACAGGCCGATGAGGGCCAGGTGCGCCAGGTAGCGCCGGGGCGGAAAGAGCCGGCGGTCGAACCAGGCGGCGTTGCCCAGCAGCAGCGGCGTGGCCAGGGTCACCCGCATGCAGGCCAGCGCCAGCGGGTGCATCAGCGCCACGGTGGACTTGGCCGCCACATGGAACCCGCCGAAGCAGAGCTGGACGAACAGCAGGGCGAGGTGAACTGCCACGCCCGGGCGCGCAAGATCCGGCATGGTTCCCTGGTACCATGGGGCATGAACCCACGCCATGTGATCATCGCCCTGGCCGCGGCCTGGCTGCTGGTCCTGCCCGCCCCGCCCTCGGCGCACGCCGAGGCCCCCAAGCCCAAACGCACCGTGATCTACATCCAGCCCATGGGCAGCGAGCTGCCCGAGCGGGACGTCAAGTACGTGGTGGCGTCTCTGCGCAGCTTCTACGGGCTCGAGGTCAAGCTGCTGCCACGGGTGGACCTGCCGAAGAAGGCCTACTACAAGCCGCGCCGCCGCTACCGCGCAGAGAAGCTGCTGACCTTCCTCAAGGCGCGCCTACCCGCCGACGGCCTGCGCATCATGGGCCTGACCGGCGTGGACATCTCCACCACCAAGGGCAAGTACAGGGACTGGGGGATCCTCGGGCTGGCCACCCTGGACGGCGGCACCTGCGTCATATCCCAATTCCGGTGCAAGAAGCGCTCCCGCGGACGCAAGCACGCCCGGATCCGCCTGGCCAAGGTGGCGGTGCACGAGATCGGCCACACCCTTGGCCTGGAGCACTGCCCCACCGTGGGCTGCCTGATGGAGGACGCCCGGGGCAAGGTGGCCACCTGCGACCGGGAGTACGACCTGTGCGCCAGCTGCCGCAAGCAGCTCGCCGACAGCGGCCGGGTGATCCCGGCCGCGCCCGAGATCCCCTGGCCCAGGCCCAAATAGCGCCCATAATTTCTACATGACTGAAGCGACCTTCGCCGCGGGCTGCTTCTGGGGCGTGGAGGAAACGTTCCGCCAGGTCCCCGGGGTCAGCGAGACCGCCGTGGGCTACATGGGGGGCGATGTCCAGGACCCGAGCTACCACGACGTGTGCACCGGGATGACCGGCCACGCCGAGGTGGTGCACCTCTCCTTCGACCCCTCACTCGTGAGCTATGAGGCGCTGGTGGAGATCTTCTGGCGCTGCCACGACCCGACCCAGCTCAACCGCCAGGGGCCGGACTTAGGCACCCAGTACCGCACGGCCATCTTCTTCCACTCCCCCGAGCAAGAGCAGGCGGCGCGGGCGTCCCTGCAGGAGCGGGACGCCTCGGGCGATTACCTGCGGCCCATCGCCACGGTGATCGAGCCGGCGCGCGAGTTCTGGCCCGCCGAGGAGTACCACCAGAAGTACCTGATGAAGCGGGGCCGGGGAGCCTGCGGCATCTGATTCAGCCGCCGAGCGCCTCGCGGAACCTGGCGGGCAGCGCGCAGATCTCGCCCGCCTCGTCCAGGGTCACCATCACGGTGTGCCCCTGCACCAGCAGCTCCGGCTCCCCGTCGCCCAGCCGGTAGACCTCGCTGCCCAGCTGGAAGCCCTTGCTGCGCAGCTGCTGCACCGTGGTGCGGATCTCCAGCTCGTCGTCGAACCGGGCCGAGCCGTGGTACCGGCAGGCCGTGTCCCGGATCGGCAGCCGCCAGTCATAGGGCAGGCCCAGCTCCCGAAACATCGCCAGCCGTCCAAGCTCGAAATACACGAAGTAGTTGGCGTAATAGACGATGCCGCTGGCGTCGGTCTCGGCGTAGCGCACGCGTGTGCGGGTGGTGTGGGTGGTGGCAGCCATGCCGCGGATTATAGCGTCGCCGAGGTTGCACGGGCGCACGCGATAATTAGAGTTTATCTATTCGATTAGTTCACTTATCAGGGGATGCGGGACGCATGAGCGTTCGTTTCGTCATGGTGGCGGTGGTTACCCTTCTGGCCGGGTGCAGTGACGAGACCGGCGGGCTACCTGTAAATTCAACTTGTTCCAACAACCAGGACTGCGCCGACCGGGTGTGTCACGCCGGGGTTTGTGCATCTGCCACGCCCGTGGAGGAGGGCAGCGCCTGCAGCGGCAACGGCGACTGCAAGAGCTTCAACTGCCTCGGCGGCGTCTGCCGCTCGGGCAAGCTCCCCGACGGCGAGGGGTGCATCAGGGGGGAGGAGTGCGTCAGCGGGACCTGCAACCAGCTCGGCAAGTGCGGCGCGCTGAAGCAGGACGCGGCCCCGCCGGACGCCGGGGCGCCGGACCTGCTGCGCCCTGACCAGCTGCGAGCGGATCAGGCGCCGCCCGACCGGGCGCTGCCTGACGCCACAATCCCAGACGCTGCGCAGCCGGACATGGCCCTGCCCGACAAGGCCTTGCCCGACAAGGCGGTCCCGGATCAGCTGCAGCCCGACGCCAGCCTGTGCGGCAACGGCAAGCTCGACCCCAGCGAGATCTGCGACGGCGCCCTGCTGGGGGGCAAGACCTGCAAGACCCAGGGCTTCACCGCCGGCGCGCTCAAGTGCAAGGCGTGCCAGCTCGACACCTTCCTGTGCCACGAGGTGCGCGACCCGGCCAATATCCAGATCGGCACCCACGGCACCCACCACACCAGGTGGCCCAGGGTGGCCTCTGATGGCAGCAAGTTCCTGGCGGTGTGGCACGGAAGCTCGGTCGGCGGCGGCGACGAATCCACCTGGATCCACGGCGCGATCCTGGACGGCAACGGCAAGAGCGGCGGGCTGCTCAAGGTGGTGGATACGGCTCCAGGCAAGAAGTTCCCGGAGCTGATCTTCACCGGCAAGGATTACCTGCTGGTCTGGAAACAGGGTTACGGCATCTCGGGCACCCCGGTCACCGCCGCGGGCAAGGCGGTCAACCCGGTGGGCGCCTCCCTGGCGACCTACTACCAGGGGGTCCAGGTCCCCGGGCTGTCCTTCGACGGCACCAACCTGCTGCTGACCTACGCCTTCGGCGCGGACGCTTACAACGTCACGCACCAGGTGTGGGGTCAGCGGGTGACCACAGCCGGCGCCAAGCAGGGGGCCGCGTTTCAGATCACCAGCGGAAGCTTCAAGTGGAAGAACGACACCGTCCTGGCCCGACCCGCCTTCGACGGCCAGAACCACCTGGTGGCGTGGTCCGATGGCAACAACTTGCTTGCCCGTCGCGTCACGCCGGCGGGCAAGCTGGTGGAGACCAAGCCTTTCACCCTGTCCAGCGCTGCCGGCGCCCAGGTCTGGCCCGCGCTGGCGCGCGGCCACAACGCCGCGCTGGTGGCCTGGGAGGACACCCAGGGTGGCGGCCGCGAGATCAACGGCACGGTGGTGGGTCAGACCGGCACGGGCCCGTTTACGCACAAGTGGGTCGCCGTGAGCAGCAAGGCCAAGTACGCCCCGGCCGTGGCCTACGACGGCAAGAGCTGGCTGGTGGTGTACAACCCCACGCCCCACATCATCCGCGCCATGCGGGTGGACAGCGCCGGCGGCACCGTGGACCCCGCCGTCATCACCCTGACCTCCAGCAAGGCCTTTGGGGTCTTGCGGCCGTCGGTGGCGTGGAACGGAAAGCAGTACCTGGTGGTCTGGCAAGACAGCCGAGGCGGCAAACGAATAGAGATCCGCGGCACGCGGCTGCGCTTTGGCAAGTCGCCGTGACGGAGGTTGTCATGAAGAGCGCTGTTGCGCTGATGCTGGCCCTGCTGGTGGCCGGCTGCAGCGACGAGCCCGCCGGTCTGCCCGCCAACGCGTCGTGCAGCAGCAACAACGACTGCGCCGACCGGGTGTGCCACGCCGGGGTGTGCGCCGCCTCCAAGCTGGGCGAGGTGGGCGCGCCCTGCCAGGGCAACGGGGAGTGCAAGACCTTCAACTGCGTGGGTGGGATCTGCGCCAGGGGCAAGCTCAAGGACGGCGCAGACTGCATCTACGACGTGGAGTGCGAGAGCGGCTTCTGCACCAGCGGACGCAAGTGCGGCTACCCGCAGCGCAAGGACGCCGGCGTGCCCGACGCGGCGCGGCCGGACCTGGCCCTGCCCGACCTGACGCGGCCGGATACGGCGCGCCCGGACGCTCCTCGGCCTGACAGCGCCGTGCCGGACAAGGCCACCCCGGACATGGCCACCCCGGACACGGCCACCCCGGACAAAGCGATCCCCGACCAACTGCAGCCCGACGCCAGCCTGTGCGGCAACGGCAAGCTCGATCCCACGGAGCTGTGCGACGGCACGCTGCTGGGCGGCAAGACCTGCAAGACCCAGGGCTTCTCCGGCGGCAAGCTTCAGTGCAAGAATTGCCAGCTCGACAGCTTCCGGTGCTACGAGGTGCGCGACCCGGGCAACATCAAGATCGGCGCCCACGGCACCATGCACACCCGGTGGGCGCGAGTGGCCTCTGACGGCACATCCTTTCTGGTGGTGTGGCAGGGAGCGTCTCCGGGAGGAGGCGGGTTCGGCGCGTCCTCCTGGATCCACGGCGCGGTCATCGACAGCAACGGCAAGAGCGGCGGCCAGCTCACGGTCATCGACACCGCGCCGCTCAAGCAGTACCCGGAGCTGGTCTTCATGGGCAAGGACTACATGCTGGCCTACAAGCAGGACAAAGGTATCTCCGGCACCCCGGTGACCGCTGCGGGCAAGGCCAAAAATCCTGTGGGAGCGACCCTGACCACCCACCCCAAGGGCACCGGAGCGCCGGACCTCTCGTTTGACGGCACGAACCTGTTGCTGACCTACCTCATATCCACGGGCCAGTACAGCTCCGCCAGGCAGGCCTGGGCCAGGCGGGTCAGCACCGCGGGCGCCCCGGTCGGTTCGGCGTTCCAGGTCACCAGCGGCACCTTCAGCGATAAATGGGACAACGGGCCAGTCCGGGCGGCCTTCGACGGCCAGAACCACCTGGCGGTCTGGACCAACGGCGCCGACCTGTTTGGCCGGCGGGTGAGCCCGGCCGGCAAGCTGGTGGAGACCAAGCCGTTTGCCCTGTCGAGCGCCTCCGGGAACCAGACCTGGCCGTTCCCCTCCGGCGGCAACAACGCCGTGCAGGTGGCCTGGGAGGACACTCAGGGCGGCGGCCGGGAGATCAATAGCACAGTGGTCAACCAGACGGCGACCGCGGGCTTCACACACAAGTGGGTCGCCGTGAGCAGCAAGATCAAGTACGCGCCGGCAGTCGCCTTCGACGGCAAGAGCTGGCTGGTGGTCTACAACCCGACGCCCAGCACCATCCGCGCCATCCGCGTGGACAGCGCCGGCGCCACGGTGGACCCGGCGGCCATCACCCTCTCCTCCAGCAATGCGTTCGGGACCTGGCAGCCGTCCGTGGCGTGGGACGGCAGCCAATATTTGGTAGGGTGGGAGGATGGACGAAGCAAGAGCAGGAAGGAGATCTACGGCACCCGGCTGCGGTTCGGCAAGGCGCCCTGAGGCCCGGGCCGCCGCATGGCCCGCGGTCATGCTGCTGGCCGCGGCGCTGGCTTTCAGCTGCAGCGACGACGACCCCGGAGGCCTGCCGGCCAACGCGTCGTGCACCAACAACGCGGACTGCGCAGACCGGGTGTGCCACACGGGCGTATGCGCGGCCGCCAAGCGCGCTGGGATGGGGGCACCGTGCCAGGGCAACGGCGACTGCAAGAGCTTCAACTGCCTCAAGGGGGTCTGCCGCTCCGGGGCGAGCAAGGACGGCGCGGACTGCATCCAGCACGAGGAGTGCATCAGCGGGGTGTGCAACCACCAGGGCAAGTGCGGCAAGGTGCCCACCGACGCCGGAGCAAAAGACGGCGCCCTGCCGGACCGATCTGCGCCGGACATGCCCCGCGCCGACGCCCCGCGCCCGGACCGCGCCCGGCTCGACCTGCCCGCGCCGGACCAGGCGACGCCGGACAAGCAGCTGCCGGACCAGCAGCTGCAGGACAAGGCGATCCCCGACCAGCTGCAGCCCGACGCCAGCCTGTGCGGCAACGGCAAGCTCGACCCGAGTGAGCTGTGCGACGGCGCGCTGCTCGGCGGCAAGACCTGCAAGACCCAGGGCTTCACCGCGGGCAAGCTCAAGTGCACCGGCTGCCAGGTGGACAGCTCGCTGTGCTACGAGGTGCGCGATCCGGGCGGCATCAAGCTGGGCAGCCACGCCAGCCACAGCCAGGGCTTCCCTCGCGTCGCCTCCGACGGCAAGGGCTTCCTGGCGGTGTGGCAAGGGCTCGGCGGCAGCGCGGGGCTGAGCTACATCGACGGCGCGCTGGTTGACGCCCAGGGCAAGAGCGCCGGGCAGTTCACCGTGGTCAGCACCTCGGTGGCCAAGCGCACCCCCGACGTGGCGTTCGGCGGCAAGGACTACCTGGTGGCCTGGAGCCAGGGCAAAGCGATCTATGGCAACACCGTGTCGCCCACGGGCAAGGTGGCCAGCCCGGTGGGCACGGCCATCATCACGAGCAACCGCAACCTGAACTGGCCTGCCCTCTCCTTCGAAGGGTCGGGGTTCCTGATGGCCTACTGGTACGACCACCCGAACAGCTCGTTCACTCACCAGGTCTACGCGCGGCGGGTGAGCGTAGCCGGCGCGCCGGTGGGCTCGGCCTTCCCAGCGGCCTACGCCATCTACAAGTACACCAACGGACCGAAGCCGGACAGGCTGGGCCTCGCCTTCGACGGGCTGAACCATGTGATCGCCTGGTCCAACAACTACAACGTCTGGACCAGCCGCGTCAGCGCCGGCGGCAAGCTGCTCAACAGCAAGGACCTGGTGGTCTCCGCCGCGGCGGGCAACCAGCGCCACCCGGCAGCCGCCAGCTCCGGCGGCGAAACGTTCATGGCCTGGCAGGACGCCCAGGCGGGCGGCCAGGAGATCAATGGCACCACCATGAGCAAGACCGGCGCCATCGCCAAGTCGAGCTGGGTGGCGGTGAGCAGCAAGAACAAGTGCAACCCGGCCATCGCCTTCGACGGCAAGCACTACCTGGTGGTCTGGACCGACGACGGCTGCACATCGGGCGATCTGCGCGCGGTGCGGGTGGACACCACCGGCAAGGCGGTGGACGCGGCGTCGTTCGCCATCACCGGCGCAGGCGGCCCGGGCGAGTTCTATCCCGCGGTGGCCTACGGCGGCGGCCAGTTCCTGGTGGTCTGGAACGACACGCGCATCGCGGCCCGCTGGCAGATCTACGGCACCCGCCTGCGCTTCGGCAAGGCGCCGTGAGTAGACGCGGCGTCCCGCCCCGTGGTCTTGAGCCTTTGGTCGCTTGCTACGGCTTGAAGGCCGCGGTGGAGATGTCGGGTGCCGTGGTGGCGGTGAAGCCGTCGCGGAACAGCACAAGGCTATGCTCGGCGCCGCGTGAGGCGGCGGCGGCCTCCATCTGATCCCCGGAGATGGTGATCTTCATCGGCGTGGCCGACGACGGATTGCCTGCTGTCGAGACGCTGCGGGCCAACAGGTCGAGGCCGAGGGTGCTGCCGCTCTTTTCGCTCCAGGCCAGCAGGTACTTGCAGCCGTCGTACGCCAGCGCCGGGTCGGACACGGTCCCCGAGCGTAGAGTCGGCGTCGCCGTGGTCACGCCAGTGCTGGCCACCAGCGCGCCCCGGATCGCGGTGCCGCCGTCGGCCCACACCACCAGCCAGCCGGTGGGGCTCGACGCCACCACGGGCGCCAGCTTGACGGTGGAGGTCGAGGCCAGCGCCACCGGGTTGCCCCCGGCGGGCTTACCCTGGCCGGTCAGGCGCTGGACGTAGATGTCCTGGTTGGTGCCCTTGCGCCCGTCCTGCCACGCGGCCAGGTAGCCGCCCGGGCCGCTGGCCACAGCCGGCGCCTTGATGCCGATGGCGGTGGACAGGGTGTAGTAGGCGGTGGTGCCGTGGCGCACCGAGCGCAGTCGCGGCTGGGAGCCGAAGCCGTTGTTGAAGTCTCGCCACAGCACCACGAAGCCGGAGCCATCGGACGCCACCGCGGGCTGGTCCTGATCGTTCTTCTCGCTGGTCACGGCCAGGGCGGCGCCCACCTTGGCGATCTTGCAGCCCGTGACAGTGACGGAGGAGGCGTAGATGTCGCGGCCACTCTTGGCGAAGTCCCGGCTGTCGGTCCAGACCACCAGGAACTGACCGCCGCCGTACGCCACCGCGGGCTCGTCCTCGGCGACCTGCGCGGTGGCGATGTCGAAGGGCCCGAACTTGACCGAGCCGTCGCCCAGCACGGCCCCGCGGATGTTGGCCTGCCCCTTGGACAGGTCGCGCCACACCGCCAGGTAGCAGCCGCCGCCGGCGGCCAGGGCGGGCAGGCCCTGGATGCCCGTGGCCTTGGTTACCGGCACGCCGCTCGGAGTGGCCAGGGACACGGTGTTCTTGCATGACCCGGGCTTGGTATCCGGCGCCGGGACCTTGTCGGATGGGGCGGCCGTGTCGGATGGGATCTTCTTGTCAGGCGGCACCGCCTTGTCCAGCAGCTTGGCCTTGTCCGGCGGCGTGGTCTTGTCCAGCGGCTTGAACTTGTCAGCGGGCGGCCCCTTGTCCAGCTGGTCGCCCTGGTCGACCTCGCCCGCGTCGGGCTTGCTCCCATCTGCCTTGCCGAGGTCCACCGCCGGACCGTCCGGACGGCCCCCGTCCGGCACCGCGCTGTCCTTGACGCCCCCGTCGGTCCCCTTGCACTTGCCGGCCAGACACTCGCGCAGGGCGCACTCGTCGTCGAAGCGGCACATCGCCCCGCCAGGCCGGGTCCCCACGCCGCACTTGCCCAGCACGCAGCGGAAGGAGCGGCACTCGCCGCGGTCGATACAGTCCGCGCCGTTGGGCCACGGGTCCTTGAGCACGCAGGTGCCCGCGTGGCACACCCCCTGGATGCACTGCTCCGCCGAGGCGCAGCCGTAGTTCACCGGCCGCTGCACGGTCTCGTCACAGGCGGCCAGCGCCAGGACGAGCAGCGGTATGTAGCCCGGCCACCGCGTCATGGCCCCTTGCCGAATTTGATGGACCGGGCCGCCAGCGCGCCCGCGTAGTAGCCGTTTTGCCACACCACCATGAACTGGCCGCCGCCGTAAGCGATCTCGGGGTACTTCTGGTCCGTGCCGCCCCAGGCCACAGAGAAGATGGAGCCCAGCAGCTTGCCCTTGCTGTCCAGGCGCGCCACCTTGATGTCCTGGTTGTTGTTCCCCACCTTCTCCTGCCACGCCACCAGATAGCGCTTGCCGTCGAAGGCGATGGTCGGCTCTGTCTTTTGGTTGGTGTTGATGGAGATGATCAGCGGCGTCTTGGGCACCGCACCCGACGCGCTCACCGGCTTGGCCAGGATGTCATAGCCGCCCTGGCGCGTGTCCTCCCAGACCACCAGCCCGGCGCCCTGCCCGTCCGCGGCCACGTCCGGGTTTCGCTGGATCCCGCTGGCCGTGCTGATGGCGATGTCGGTGGAGAGCCCCGGCTTGCCGGTGGCGGCCACCAGCGTGCCGCCCACGTCCCAGGCCTTCGTTGTCCGGCCCCAGGCCACCAGGTGGTGCGAGCCGGTCCACGCCGCCGAAGGCACCATGTCGTGATAGCCGGGAGACGTGGACAGCTTGTGGCTCCCCTGGGCCGTGCCCGTGGGGGACACCAGCCGGGCGTACACGTGGGCCCCGGACACCGAGTAGCTCACCAGGAAGTTGTTGCCGTCGAAGGAGACCGCCGGGCTGCCGCCAGTGCCGAGCTTGATGCCGAAGGGCGTGGTCACCTTGCCGCCCTGCACGAGGGTGGCGCCCACCGCGGTGCCCCAGGCAACCAGGTAGCGTATGCCGTCCGAGGCCACCGCCGGCCGCAGCTCCCGCGAGGCGGTGGAGGTCACCACGAAGCGCGTCCCCACCTTGCCCGCCGCGCTCACCGTGGCGGCGGCGATGTGCTCCTGATATGAGCCGGTGGACCACTGCCAGGCCACCAGGAAGTCCTTGTTGTCCGAGCCCACGGCCGGGCGCGTGGCGCCCTTGCCCTTGAGCGTGGGCATGTTGAGCTGCGGCCCGAGCAGGTAGCAGGCGCGGTCGTCCAGCTGGCAGTTGAGGCAGTCCAGCGCGCCGGCGGTGAATCCCTGGGTCTTGCAGGTCTTGCCGCCCAGCAGCGCGCCGTCGCACACCTCGGTCGGATCGAGCTTGCCGTTGCCGCACAGGCTGGCGTCCGGCTGCATCAGGTCCGGCGGGGTCTGGTCTGGCACTTGCGCGTCGGGCAGCGGCGCGTCGGGCTGAAGCTGGTCAGGCGCCTGCTTGTCGGGCTGCGTCTTATCGGGCAGCGCGGCGTCGGGCCTGCGCAGGTCCGGCCGGGGCATATCCGGCGCTGCCTGGTCGGCAACGCCCGCGTCCGGCGCAGGCCCGCCGTCGACGCCCAGGCCGATGCATGTACCCTCCGGCCCGCATCGCCCGTCGAAGCACTGCTCGTCGTGCACGCACGCTTCTCCCGGTTTGCCCTTGCCAGCCAGGCAGAAGCCGTTTTTGCAGTTGAAGGACTTGCACTCGCCGTTGCTCTGGCACCGGGCGCCCTTCTTCTTGTCCAGCGTGGCGCACTCGCCCGACCAGCAGACGCTGTCGGCGCAGTCCTTGTTGGTGGTGCAGGTGCTGCCCACCGGCTCGCCCGCGGGCTCGTCGGAGCAGGCGAAGATTAGCGCCGACATCAGCATTGCCATCCGGGCTCCCCCGGCCGCCCCCGGTCTCATCCTGGACATCACTTCTTCCTCGCGCACCTGAACCCCACGTATGGCGGGGCGCCCTGGGCCTTGCGCCGCACGTAGAGCCGGTGGAAGCACTTGTCGTGCATGTAGTCCCCGCCCCGGATCACGCCGGCGCCGGTGAGGGCGGTCGAAGACGCGGGCGGCGCGGCGTAGGCGCCCGCCTTGCAGATGCTCAGCCGCTTGGGCAGGCACTCGTAGATCGCGCACTCGGACTTGTCGTCCTCGCAGGTCTTGCAGGTGCTGCCCTTGCGCTGGCAGGCCGAATCGTAGCCGCTCTTGCCATCGCACAGCGCGTACTGGTCCCAGCCGTCGAGGACCCACTCGGCCACGTTGGACGCCATGTTGCGCACCAGCAGCGCGGTGCGATCCTGCTCCGAGTAGCGCACATGCTGCGGCAGCGAGGCGCAGTCCGACGTGACGGCGAAGCGGTCGGCGCCCCGGGCGCAGCCCGAGTCGAACACGCCGGACCAGGGGAAGGTGCGCATCTCCTTTTTGTCCGGGCCGAGGCGCGCCGCCCGGGCCCACTGGGCCTCGGTGGGCAGGTCCTTGCCGAGGAACTGGCAGTACTCCCGCGCCTGCTGGCGGGTCACCTGGACCACCGGGTGGTCGTCGAAGTCGGGGTCCTCGAAGTACTTCACGCCGTTGACCCTGTCCGAGGCCGGCCTGGAGCAGACGCCGAACTCCACGCAGAAGCGGTACTGCGCGTTGGTCACCTCGTGCTCGTCGATGGAGAAGTCGGGCAGGTTCACCACCCGCGCCCGGGGCAGCCAGGACAGGTCCTGCACCCACGCCGTGGCGTCGCTGGTCTCGCTGAACATGTCGCAGCGCTGGGGCCGGTCGCCGGTGGAGTCACAGCGCAGCACGGTCTTGACGGTGCTGCCGAGCACCGCCTCGAGCTCCGCCTTTGTGGGCGGGCCGAGGCGGAAGCTGCCCCCGGGGATCTCCACCATGGGCGTCACCTTGGGCGGGTCCCGGGGCTCGAAGCAGCCAACGGCCAGCAGCACCGCCGCGGCCAGCGATATGCGTACAGGGCCACGCATCAAAAGCGCCACCCGACCGAGGCAGCGGCCCCGCCCGGCGCTGGCGCCACGCCGACCATGGGCGCGCTCCCCGGGGCTCCGGTCTCCACCAGCTCCTGGCTCATCACGTACATCACCAGGCTGGTCACGCCCACGCCGAGCATCACCCCCCCGGCGACGTAGCCCGCGATGGCCAGGTCGCGGTCGTCGAAGTGATCCTCGCTGCGGTAGTGCTTGTTCGCCTCCAGGTTGTAGTACAGGCCCACCGCGCCGCCTGCCACGGCCAGGGCGCCACCGCCCACCGCGCCGATGAGCCACAGGGGGTTGCGCCGCCACTGGGGCAGGCGCATCAGGGTGACCACCACGTCCACCTGCTGCCCCGGCTTGACCTGCACCTCGCGCGAAAAGGGCTCGTAGCCGGCGAGGTCAACCCGCACCACATGTTTGCCCGGCTTGACCTGGATCGGGCGCGTGACCGGGCTCACCGCCCGGGGCGCGTCGTCCACCAGCACCTGCACCCGGGGGATGTCCAGGCCGAGCACGCGGATCCGGCCAGGCTTGACCTTCGCCGCCGCAGCTTCCCGCAGCTTGCGGGCCCGGATCCGGCTCCGCAGCGCCTTGATGTGCTGGTTCACCTCTTGCTCGTAAAAGGGCGGCTTGTCCGGGTAGTGGCGCGGCCACTCGTCGAGGTAGAGCTTGTAGAAGAAGAGCGCCTTGTCGTCGTTGCCCAGGTTGCGGTGACACTGGGCCATGTTCAGGGTGATGCTCGGCTTGCTGACATGCTGGGCCGCCTCCTGGAACCGCGCCAGCGCATCGCTGAACTTGCCCTGGCGATAGAGCACCTGCCCCTGCTGGAACAGCTCCTTGGCCCGGGCGGCAGAGTCAGCCTGTGCGCCGGCCGGCCAGCCCAGCGCCAGCAGCGCCAACAGCGCCGCAGCTCGGCATCCGGTACTGACGATGTTGCGCCTGGCTGTGGGGGCGTCCTGCTGGGACGCCCTGGTCGCTTCGCCCATGGTCCCATTATCCCGATTCTGGCCTGGCACTGGTTGCCTAAATATAACCAGCCATTACGACAGCGCAAAGGCCGCTTGCTGCTCCGCTAGCATCACCTACATTAAGTACTGCCTGCAACGCTTAAGGATTGGAGGACCAGGATGGACCGGATCCCTGGCTGGTGGCGCATGTGCTCGTTGCTCTTCGCCGCGGCGTTGAGCGTGGCCTGCGCGGATGACGACGACTTCCTTCCCAGGGACAACGGCATCGACCTGGTCGCTGGCGACCTGGTGCGCAGGCCCGACGCACCGGCGCCCGATGCAGGGGCATCGGACCGCGCATTGCCAGACGCTCCCGCGCCCGACGCGCCGGTGCCCGACCGGGCGCTGACCCCGGACCTCCAGGCGCCAGATGGGCCGCGACCGGACGCGCCCGTCCCTGACATGCCCCCGCTCGACACGGCGGTGCCGGACCTGCCGGTGCCGGACCTGCCGGTGCCGGACCAGCCGGTGCCGGATCTGCCGGTGCCGGACTTGCCGGTGCCGGATCTGCCGGTGCCGGATCAGAACACTCTGAAGCCCGCCGGCAAGGGCTGCGCCAAGGGCAGCGAGTGCCAGAGCGGCGTCTGTAATCCGGTGAAGCTCGTCTTCAGCGGCAAGCGCAAGCAGAGCACGCCGTTCAACGTGCCGCTGTCCAAGGTCAAGACCCTCGGCACCCAGGGCGTGGTGGGCAGCAACGGCACCGGGCCGATCCCGGTGTGGCCTGGCACCGGCGCCATCGGCGCGTACCTCAAGATGGACAGCCCGAACATCGGCGCCTCGCCCTGGTCCATGTCCTCCAAGAGCCACGGCGGCCTGAGCAGCCTGAGCAGCCTGGCCCAGAGCGGCCTGCGCTTCGACTTCAGCGGCCTGTCCCTGGTGACCAAGCCGCTTTCGGATCTGCGCACCAAGGGCAAGATCCTGTTTTCCGATCCGCAGCTGCAGGCCACCACCAACCTGATCTACTTCCACAGCGAGCGCACCAGCAACAACAGCAAGGGCCACCGCTCGGAGAAGCGCACCTACCACACCGGCAGCTTCAAGATCCTGAGCGCGGCCGGGGCCACGCTGGCCCAGGGCGCCATCACGTATGTCAACTTCATCATCGACTACGACAACCTCAAGCACTTCGGCTGGGGCCGCATGACCGTCTCGGCTGGCAGCGCCCTGTATACCGAGCTGATGGCCGCCTTCGGCAAGGCCGAGCTGGTGCTCGGGGTGGGCAGCCTGGACCTGCCTGTCTACTGGGACAATCCAAACGGTACGCCGCTGTCGGGCATGTTCGCGGTGTACAACATGGACATGGCGGTCAAGGCCCTGGGCGAGGGGATCTGCAAGTAGGGCAAGAGCGACGTCTTGCCGCCCGAGAGCTCACAGGTGATACCAGCCACGCGGCAGGATGCCGCGTCTACTCTTTGCCCTTCGCCGCGCTTGTAGAAGCGGCGTCTCGCCGCTTCAAGCCACGCGGCAGGATGCCGCGTCTACTCTTTGCCCTTCGCCGCGCTTGTAGAAG
>CAZEFW010000019.1:40512-51964 GCA_964511535.1 uncultured Myxococcales bacterium
CGGCGTCTCGCCGCTTCAAGCCACGCGGCAGGATGCCGCGTCCACCACTAGAAGAACTCCACCGCGGTCTCGCCCATCTTGCTCTTCGGCTTCTTGGCTGGCTTGGGTCCGGGAGCGGGTTTGGGATCGGGAGCGGGAGCGGGTTTGGGATCGGGAGCGGGAGCGGGTTTGGGATCGGGAGCGGGTGCGGGTTTGGGATCGGGAGCGGGTGCCGGGGCGGGTCTGGGCCGCTTCGAGGCCGGGCGGGCCTTCTTCTTCACCGGGCGTGGGCGCGGGGCGCGCGTATCCATCTTCGCTCGCTGGTCCGGGGTCACGCCAGCGTCAGCCGCGGGCTGGACCGTGGCGACGGCGTCAGGGACCCTGTCGAGCAGGGGCGCCGGCCTCGTCGCCGCTGACGTGGACGCCGGCCTGGACGGAGTCTCCCCCGGTCCGCTGAAGAGCATCACCACCACCACCCCGGCCAGGCCGAGCACCACCACGCCCGCCAGCAGCATGCGCCGGGTGCCGGAGCCGGCCGGCTCGGGCTCCGGCTCTTGCCGCTCGCCCGTCACGTTGGACAGCGTGGCGATGCTCTCTGCCGGCCCCGGATCCTGGCTCACCATGCTCAGGGTCCCGTTCGCGGAGATCTCCGCCGAGACCGTGTCATCATCGCCGGAGATGGCCGTGGGGCCGGTGGGCTCGCCCTCCGCTTCTGTGCCGCCGACAGGCTCCTGCGGGTGAGGGCCGGTCATGCCCTGCCGGGTATTGATCGACGGCTGTGAGTGCTCCCCTGCCGCCAGGGCCGCGCCCATGGCCGCCACCATGTCCTCCACCCGCTGGTAGCGCTGCGCCTTGTCCTTGGACAGCGCCTTGTGCACCACATGGGCCAGCGCGGTGGGAAGCTCCGGCGCCACCTCGCACAGGTGAGGCGGCTCTGCGTTGACGACCAGGGCCAGGATGCCCACCAGCGTCGGCGCGTTGAACGGGTATTTGCCGGTGAGCGCGCGGTAGCAGATGCCGCCCAGGGCGAAGATGTCGGTGGTGTGATCCACCCCGTCCAGGTCCTGGCCCGCCTGCTCCGGGGACATGTAGTACGCGGTGCCGAGCAGGGCGTTTTGCCGGGTGAGCATGGTCTTGCTGTGCTTGATCTTGGAGATGCCGAAGTCGAGGATCTTGGCCAGAGACCGCCCCCCGCCCGCGTCGAGCAGGAAGATGTTCTCGGGCTTCATGTCCCGATGCACCACCCCCTGGTCATGGGCCGCTTGCAGGGCGCTGCCCACCTGCTCCACGATCTGCAGCACCGTGGCCGGCGACAGCTTCTTGCTGCGCCTGAGCAGCTGGCCCATGTCCTCGCCCGCCATGTACTCCATGACCATGTAGGGCGAGCCGTCATCCAGCTCGAGGAAGTCGAGCACGCTGATGATGTGGGGGTGGCCCAGCTCGCTGGCGATCTCGGCCTCGCGGCGGAAGCGAGCGAAGGTCTGCTCGTCCCCGGCTGCCTGGGGCAGGATCATCTTGATGGCGAAGCGCTTCTTCTTGAGGCGCACATGGCTCGCCTCGTACACCGCGCCCATGCCGCCCTTGGCGATGAGCCGCTTGACGACATACGTGTCGTTCAGCGTCTTGCCGATCAGGTCAGGCTGGTTGTCGGGTGCGCTCATTGCTGTCCTGCGGGCTCCACGGAGCCGCTTCGACAGCTAATTGTATGCGAGGTGGCGGCCAGCGCAAAGATGCGGCCGCGAGACGGGATCCCCCCTTTTTGCAGATCAGTCGCCCAGCTTGCCGTCCAGGTGCACGTCCATCTGGGGGTAGGGGATGCCGATCTCGGCCTCGTCCAGGGCCGCCTTGGTGTGGCGGATGATCTCCTGGTACACGGTCCAGTAGTCTCCCGGCTTGCCCCACACGCGCACCTGCCAGTCCACCGAGGAGCCGCCCAGGCTGTTGAGGAAGATCTGCGGGGCGGGGTCGCTCAGGCCGCACTCGACCTTGGGGGGCACGGTCTCGAGCACCTTGCGCACCTCGTCGCAGGAGTAGGAGTAGTCCACGCCGACGTCCACGTCCACGCGGCGCACGCCCTTGGCGGTGAAGTTGGTGATGGTGTCGCCGAAAACCTTGCCGTTGGGAACAATCAGAGTATGCCCTTCAGGGGTTTTCATCCCGGTGGTGAACAGCTCGAGGCTCTCCACATCGCCGGTGACGCCGGCCACGTTGATCTTGTCGCCGATCTTGAACGGGCGGAAGACCAGCAGCATGACGCCCGCGGCGAAGTTGCCCAGGGTGCCCTGCAGGGCCATGCCGATGGCGAGACCGGCGGCGCCGAGCACGACCGCGAAGGAGGCAGTCTCGATGCCAAACACGCCGAGGATGCCGATGCCCACGGCGACGAGGATCAGGTACTTGAGCAGGGAGGAGAAGAAGTTGGTCAGGGTCTGGTCGAAGTTGCGCTTCGACAGCGACTTGTGTAGCGCGCCGCCAGCCCAGCCGGCGACAATCCACGCCAGGATGAGCCCGACGAGGGCGCCCACCACCTTTAGCCCCCAGGTGGTCATTAGGTTGGTTACGGTACCGATGAGATTGTCCACGTTCATGATCGCCTCCACAGATTGGTCTTACAACTGAGATGGGTTGGACCCGAATTGTCGATGGTCAGGCACCAGTGTGCAGGATCCAGACCAAGCTCGGATCGACGTCTCCATTTTGGGGGGTCGGCTCTATTCATGAATGATTTCTCAACGATGTCAATCAGCATTGGTAAGGAAGCGGACGCCCAGGTAGGCTGGCCTTCCTGTCTCAATAATCGTCCATGAGACAGTGGCGCGTCTCACAGCGGCATACCTCTGGGACGCGCCAGACATTTCGGGAACAGGTCGAAGGCCTGCCTGGCGCGCGATGTATAGTGGGTCGCATGGACCCACAGTTCACTGTTTGGCTCACCTTCGGCGGCTACATGGTGCTCCTGCTCGGCATCGGGATCTGGGGCGACCGCCGCTACGGACAAACCTACGACGGCTTCGTCACGGCCAACAAATCCCTTGGCGCTTGGGTGGCTGCCATCTCCTCGGCCGCTTCGTCCGAGAGCGCATGGGTCATGCTCGGCCTGAGCGGCCTCGGCTACAGCAAGGGGATGGCCGCTTACTGGGCAGCCATCGGGTGCGTGCTCGGGTTCGTGGTGGCCGCGTTGTGGGTGGTGGTGCAGCTGCGGCGCAGCTCGGGCAAGCACCATGTGACCACCCTGGCCGACTACTTCGAGGGTGAGCTGGGGGATCCGAAGAAGATCGTACGCGGGCTGTCGTCCCTGCTCATCGTGTTCTTCCTGCTGGTCTACGTGGTGGCGCAGTTCGTCGGCACCGGCAAGCAGATGGACGGCATGGGGCTGCTGGACTACCGCATGGGCGTGGTGGTGGGCGCGGCCATCATCGGCATCTACGTGCTGCTCGGCGGATACGCGGCGGTGTGCTGGACCGACCTGATCCAGGGAATTCTCATGGCGGCGGTGATGGTGCTGTTCCCCATCGTGGCGCTGTCCAAGGCGGGCGGGGTGGCGCCGGTGTGGGAGGTGCTGCAGAAGGCGAACATCGACTCGCTGTGGGCCGGTGGGCAGGGGCTGACCTGGGGCGCCATCGGGTTCATGGTGGGGCAGCTCGGCATCGGCATCGGCTACCCGGGCATGCCCCACAGCATCATCCGCTGGGTCACCGTCAAGGACGACCGCGAGGCGCGCCACGCGGCGGCCATCACCGTGGGCTGGGGGCTGCTGGTGCTGTTCGGCGCTGTGACCCTTGGGGTGGTGGGGCGGACGCTGCTGCCCGAGCTGGCTGACCCGGAGAAGATCCTGCCCGCCTTCACGGCCAAGTTCTTCCACCCGGTCATCGGCGGCGTCATCCTGGCGGCCATCAGCGCGGCCATCATGTCCACCGCCGACTCGCAGCTGATCATGGCCGCCACAAGCGCGGTGCACGACCTCTGGTACACCATGATCAAGAAGGCGCGCCCCGACGAGCGGGCCATGGTGATCCAGACCCGCGCGGTGGTGGGGGTGCTGGCGCTCATCGCCATGGGGCTGGCCCTGGTGGAGCCCCAGGTGATCTACACCTTCGTGCTGTTCGCCTGGGGAGCGCTGGGCACCTCGTTCACGCCGGTGACCTTGCTGACGCTGCACTGGAAGCGGCTGACCTGGCAGGGGGCCGCGGCCTGCTTCATCGGCGGACCGCTGACCGTTGTGATCTGGAAGCTGATCCCCGGCGCGTCAGCCGTGCTGTACGAGATGATCCCCGGGTGCGTGGTGAGCACCCTGGCGGCGGTGGTGGTGTCGTATATGACGGAGCCGCGCGGCAAAGCATAAGACCTCAGACTTCAGGCCTCAGGCTTCAGGGTAAATTGCTCTGGGGTATTTTACCTGAAGCCCGAAGTCTGAAGTCTGAAGCCGGGGCTGCGCAGCAGCCCCTACGGGCCCTGCTTGGTGGCGGTGAAGCTGCCCTTGAAGTTGCCCTTGGCGATGCCGCTGCCGATGACGCCGTACCAGATGCCGTTCTTCAGCTTGTTGTCCTGCCCCGGCGGCGGGATGGTGGCCGTGCCTGACAGCTCGAGCAACGACAGCTTCACCGTCAGGTCGTTGAGCGCCGTGGTCAGAGAGCTGATCAGCTTGGTCTTCTGGGACATGCAGGCCTGGGTGATGATGCCCACCACAGGCGGGGCCGACGACCAGATGGAGCGCACCAGCTTGTCCACCTGCTGGCCCAGCTTGGGGCAGTTGATGGTGGCGTTGAGCGCCTGGTTGATGTCCTTGAAGCACTTGGAGCCCTTGACGTTGCAGGTGATCAGGTTGAGCGCCGTGTTGACGGCCCAGAGCACGATGCCGCCGATCTGGTTGGCGATCTTGTGCTTGTTGATGGTCAGGATGCCGCAGGTCTCGGTGGCCAGGTAGGGCTTGACCTTCACCTTGCCCACCTGCTTGATGGCCGACGGCGGCGAGCTGATCTTCTTGCCGTTGACCGTCAGCTCGATCAGGTCCCAGGTCTCGGTGTGCAGGTACTTGTGGTTGCCCGATGACGTGGCGTTGACCGTGGACTTGACGCCCATGGTCTTGAAGATGTCGTTGATGGCCGCCAGCGTGGTGATGAGCTGCTGGGCCCAGGGCGGCACGTACTGGCCGATGAGCTTCTTGAGGTACTTCTTGGCCAGCTTCTCGATGAAGCTGGGAAGCCCGCTGATGGACCAGGAGCCGGCGACGATCTGGCCCAGGTAGCCCGAGGCGGTGAAGAAGCCCTTCATGAAGGGGCTCAGGGCGTCGCGCAGGTTGAGGGTGGAGTTGTACTTCCAGGTTCCCTTGAGCCGGTCCGGCTTCGCGTTGATCTTGCAGCCCGACTTGGGCACGCACTTGCCGTTGATGCACACCTGGCCCGACGGGCACTGGCTGGTCTTGGTGCAGCCGCCGCCCGGGGGCGTGCCGTTGGGCACGCACTTGCCGTTCTGGCAGAAGAAGCCGGCGGGGCACTGGCTGTTGTTGGTGCAGCCGCCCGACGGGAGCTTGACGCACTGGCGCCCGACGCACACCTCGCCCGCGGGGCACTCGAGGCCCTCCACCGGGTCGCACTGCTTGCCGGTGGGCGGCAGGCACTTGCCGCTGGCGGTGTCGCACAGGTTGGGCGGGGTGCAGTCGGCGTTGCTCTTGCAACCGCCGGTGGGCGTGGTCGACGGGGGCACGCACATGCCGCTGACCGTGTCGCACACGTTGGGCTTCTTGCAGTCCGCGTCCTTCTTGCAGCCGCCGGGGGGCGTGGTGGGCACCTTCTCGCACTTCTTGTTGTTGCAGTAGTAGCCGAGGGGGCAGTCAGCGTCGGTCTTGCAGCCGCCGGTGGGGGTGGTGCCCTTGTTGACGCGCACCTGGACGGTGGCGTCGGCGGTGCCCTTCATGGAGGCCACCACCTGCAGGGTCGGGATCGCCTGGGAGCCGGTGTTGAGCATGACCGTGGCGCGGCCGCCGGCGTTGGTCTTGATCTTCAGCTCGGCGGCGCCGGCAGCGGCGCTGCCCGGCTCGAGGAAGGTGGTCTCGGAGGTCTTGCCGGTGGTGGCCTTGAAGGTGATCTCCTCACCGGACAGCTTGGCGTTGTTGTTGGTGGTGGCCTCCACGGTCACCGGGATGCGGGACGCGGTGAAGGTGTCGAACGGGCCGGGGGGCGCGGGGGTGACGATGCGCAGCTGGCGCAGGGCCTTGGTCACGTCGATGGAGAAGGTGATGGCGCAGGTGCCGGGGGCGGTGACCTGCACCTGGTAGGGGTAGCCGAGGGCCTTGGTGCCGGCCTTGAACAGGGCCTGGGCCAGGCCGTCGCCGTCCGAGGCGATCTTGGTCTTGTCCAGGGTGGCATCGCCGCCCTGGGTGATGATCTTGAACGTCACCTGCGTCCCGGCGGCGGGGGAGAACTGGCTCTCGGACTGGGAGCGGTTGACCAGCACCACGGCCACCTTGGCCTGGCCGCCGGTGGTGATCTCCTGGGTCACCGGCCCGAAGGCCTGCATCCAGACGCCGCTCTGTTCGCTCGCCTCGCACATGGGCACGCCGCTGTCGCCGGCGGGCTGGTTTTGGCTGACCTCGCTCTCGCAGGCGCTGAATACCAGCAGGGACAGGGCTAACAGAACAGTCAGGGTGCGTCTCATCAGTCGTACCTCCGCAGTATGGAGTAGGCGTAGTACCCGTATTCAACCACGCTCGGGGGTTTCGGGTCCATCGGACATCTGGCCAGCCCGCCGCTTCATCCCGCAAGGGCCGCGAAGCGGGCCGAGGACAGGCGGGCTCCGCCGGAGGCGCGTGGCACGTGCACAGCATCGCGGAGCCTCCGAAGGAGGCGAGCACGGGGCGCTCCCCCGGAGGGGGGTGGCGCGTTCGAAGCGGGCCGAGGACAGGCGGGCTCCGCCGGAGGCGCGTGGCACGTGCACAGCATCGCGGAGCCTCCGAAGGAGGCGAGCACGGCGCGCTCGCTGTCCTCGGTTCCTGCGGAACCTTGCGGGATAAACGCTCGCGCCCCCGGAGGGGGGTGGCGCGTCCCAGGCGGCACGACGTCAAGCGAAGCACAGCGGGCGCTCCGACGGAGGCGCGTGGCGTGCGCTCAGCGGTCCGTAGCAGTCTTGACTTCGACAGCGGTACCCCTAAGAATAGGCTGGCAAAACGAATGTAATTTCAAAAACAAGGATGAGCATGGGCGACGATCCTGCCATCACCACCATCTTCGACGGTGGCCGGGCCACCGCCCGCCAGTTGCGCAAAAGCAAGCTGGTGGTGGTCTCCGGCTCGGACGCCGGGACCGAGTTCGAGCTGAACAAGCCGCGGGTCACCGGCGGGCGCAGCATCATCAACGAAATCCCCCTGTCGGACAAGGCGATCAGCGGCTCGCACTTCGAGATCATCTGCGAGGACGACGGCTATCGGCTGAGGGATCTCGGCAGCACCAACGGCACCTTCGTGGGCGAGCTGCGGGTGATGGAGGTCTTTTTGCGGCCGGGCACCACCTTTCGGGTCGGGCACAGCGAGCTGCGCTTCCAGCCGCTCAAGGCCATGGTGGAGATCGCCCTGAGCCAGCGCGACCGCTTTGACAAGGTGCTCGGCTCGTCCATCCGCATGCGGGAGATGTTCGCGACGCTGGAGAAGGTGGCGCCCTCGGATCTCACGGTCATGATCACCGGCCAGACCGGCACCGGCAAGGAGCTGGTGGCGCAAGGGATCCATAACAACAGCCACCGCAGCAAGGGCCCCTTCGTCGTGCTGGACTGCGGGGCGATCCCGAAGGACCTGATGGAGTCCACCATCTTCGGTCACGAGAAGGGCGCGTTCACCGGGGCGGTGTCCCAGCACAAGGGCTGCTTCGAGCAGTCCAACGGCGGCACCATCTTCCTGGACGAGATCGGCGAGCTCGACATCGGGCTGCAGCCGAAGCTGCTGCGCGTGCTGGAGAACCGGGAGCTGAAGCGGGTCGGCGGCGACCGCACCATCAAGGTGGACATGCGGGTGCTGGCCGCCACCAACCGGGACCTGCGGCAGATGGTCAGCCAGGGCAGCTTCCGGGAGGACCTGTACTTCCGCCTCTCGGTGGTGCAGGTGGAGAACCCGCCGCTGGTGGACCGCAAGGAGGACATCCCGCAGCTGGTGCACCACTTCATGGCCATGGTCAGCCAGCGTCGTGGGGTGGAGTTGACCATCTCGGTTGACGCCATGAGCGCGCTGATGAGCCTCAAGTGGCCGGGCAACGTGCGCGAGCTGCGCAACGTGGTGGAGCGCGCCGGGTCGCTGTGCGACGGCAACGTCGTCGAGCGCCTCGACCTGGCGCTGGGCCGGGACACGCACATCACCCAGCAGCTTGAGGCCGCGGCGCCGCCGCCGGCGTCCATGGGCGACCTGGTACCGTCGGGGGGCAGCGCCTTCAACCCGACGCTGCTGGCGCCAGAGGTGCCGTTCAAGGAGGCCAAGCAGCAGGTCACCGACGAGTTCGAGCAGGCATACCTGTCCCAGCTGATCCAGCGCAACAAGGGCAACATCACCCGCTCGGCCCAGGAGGCGGGCCTGACCCGCTACCACCTGCGCGAGCTGCTCAAGCGGCACAAGATCAGCACTAAGTAGCCGCGCTTCGCGCGGCTGACTTCAGACTTCAGGCTTCAGGGGGAGTGGTTCAGTCAGGCTGCTTGAATTCAAGCAACACCCGCCAGCCCCCTTCCACTTGCACCAGCTGCAGCTCCTCGGTGACCTTCTTCTTGCCGGAGCTGACCAGCCGGACCCGGGCGCGCCCGTCGCTGCTCGAGATCACCTCCACGCGGTCCACATCGGACTCGGGCTGCAGGAGGCCGAGCAGCAGCATCTCCGTGGGCTTGAGCTGGTGACGGCCGCCGGTCTGCAGGGTGGCCTGCTCGGCCAGAGCCTTGAGCTGCCGCTGGGTCTTCGGGGCGAGCAGGGCGTGGACCTTGTCCGAGTCGAGGCTGGCCACGGCGGTGCGGAACGCCTTGACCGTGCCCTCGGGGGTGGCGTTGTCCGCGGAGCAGCTGGCCAGGGCCAGCGCCAGCGCCAGCGCCAGGGGTGAGGCGCGGTTCATATTACCGAAGTCCCAGGCCGCTGCGGACGCGCTCCATGGTGCGCCCGGCGATCTCGCGGCACCCGCTGGCGCCACGCTCGAGGGCCCCCCACACCTGGTCCGGGTCGTCGCGCAGGGCGCTCCACTTGTCGCGGATCGGGCTGAAGTGAGCGTCCATGTTGTCGGCGAGGATCTTCTTGCACTGGACGCAGCCGATGCCGGCGCGGCGGCACTCGGTGTCGATCTCTTCCACCTTCTCGGCGTCTGTGAAGAACTTGTGTATGGTGAAGATGTTGCACACGTCCGGGTCGCCGGGGTCGCTCTTGCGCAGGCGGGCCGGGTCGGTGAACGCGGAGGCCAGCTTCTTGCGCAGCTCCTTGGGATCCTCGTCCACCAGGATTGTGTTGCCCATGCTCTTGGACATCTTGGCCTGGCCGTCCAGGCCGCGGATGCGCGGGGTGTCCGTGCTCAGGGTGCGGGGCTCGGGGAACACCTCGCCGTAGCGGGCGTTGAACTTGCGCGCGATCTCCCGGCTCAGCTCCAGGTGCTGCTCCTGGTCCTCGCCCACCGGGACGCGGCTGGCGCGGTAGAGCATGATGTCCGCGGCCTGGAGCACCGGGTAGGTGAACAGGCCCACGTTGATGTTGCTCTCGTGCTGGGCGGCCTTGGACTTGTACTGGGTCTGACGGCTCAGCTCGCCGAACGGGGTGACGGAGCTGAACACCCAGGCCAGCTCGGTGTGCTCGGGCACGTGGGACTGGACGAACAGCTTGGAGCGATCCGGATCGATGCCGCAGGCCAGGATCCCGCAGGCGAGCTCGAAGATGCGAGCCTGCATCTTGTCCGCCTCGAAGGGAGCGGTGATGGCATGGTAGTCCACGATGCAGTAGATGCAGTCATGGTCTTGCTGGACGCGGACCCAGTTTCGGACCGCCCCCAGGTAGTTGCCGATGTGAAGCTCTCCGCTGGGCTGAATGCCCGAGAACACTCTCTCCATGATTCTTCTCGCCTCGTCCCCCGGTTGACAGATTTTCCCACCATCGCCGCCGAGGTTGACAAACTGACACCGCGATGTGGCGCATGTCAATGCCCGGGCCGGGGAGAAGGCGTCATCATGGTGGGTGGTATAATCTTTGTATGGATCGGGGGCCACGGGGCAGATCCCCGGGGAGGTGGTTGAATCATGGTAAGGGCAATTCATTTGCAGATGGTCGCCGCGGCGGCGCTGGCCAGCGCCTGCTACACCCCGCCGCCTGTGTACGTGGTCCAGGGGCCGCCGGAGAAAGTCACGGTGGCGGCGGCGCCGCCGGAGGCGCGGCTGAACGTGCCGCCGCCAACGCCGGGGCCGGGGTATGTGTGGCTGGAAGGCTACTGGCACTACAGCGAGCCAGCCGCTGGCTATGAATGGGTGGATGGGCGGTGGGAGCTGGAGCGTGAGGGCCACTACTGGGAGTCGGCGACTTATGTATACGTGAACAATGTGTGGGTCTACCGGCCACCCTTCTGGGCGCCGCGCCGCTGGCGGGATCCGGACCGCCCGTTCTTCATGCGCGGGCGGCTGCGCAATGGCCGCCCCTATGCTTACCGACGGCACCGGCGACATCGTCACCGCGGACATGGTCATCACGGTCGCTCCGCGGCTGGCCCGGCGCCGGTGCAGGCCGGGCCGGCGGCCGAGCCGAAGCGGAGCGGCAGGGCGGCCGCGCCGCCGGCCGAGCCGAGCCACACCAGCGGCCGCGCAAGCGCGCCTCCGGCCGAGACCGAGCGGGTCAGCAGCCGCATGAGCGCGCCGCCGGCCGAGGGGGCGCAGATCCCCAAGAATCCACCGGTGAAGATCACCTCCCACGACCACGAACGCGCCGCGGTGGATGCGCCGAGACCGCGCGACGCGCACAAGGAAGCGAACCTGCGGCGGCGGCCGGAGTTTCGCGGCGAGCAGAAGGGGCGCCTGGTGTTCGGCGACGACCCGACCGGGAGCAAGCGAGACAAGCCCGGCTATGTCACCGACGAGACCGGGGCGATCATCCTGACCAACGAGCCGGACCGGGTGAAGCGCTCGCGCCAGCAGCAGGAGCGGCTACGGCGCCGGGACGAGGCCGAGGCCATGCGGCGGGCGCCGCGGCAGGTGGAGCGTCACGGGCCAAAGCCGGAGATGAGGCACGGGCCTGGACCGCGCAGCCATGGGGTGGAAAAGCCGCGCCCCGGTGTGCACCGGCCGCAACCACGAGTGCGCCAGCGGCCCGAGCCGCGGGTGCATCACAGGCCGCAGCCCAGGGTGCACCGCCCCGAGCCCAGGGTGCACCATCGCCCGCAGCCCCGAGTGCACCATCGCCCGCAGCCCCGCGTGCACCACCGCCCGCAGCCTCGCGTGCACCACCGCCCGCAGCCTCGCGTGCACCACCGCCCGCAGCCTCGCGTGC
>CAZEFW010000019.1:52064-66531 GCA_964511535.1 uncultured Myxococcales bacterium
ACCACCGCCCGCAGCCCAGGGTGGTTCATCGCCCGCAGCCCAGGGTGAACCAGCGCCCCGCGCCCAAAAAGCGACGCGAACAGCCCCAACCCCGCCCCCAGCCGAAACCCCGCCGCGAAAACCCCGAAAAACGCGGCCCCCGCTAGTCCCAAATTGAGGACGCTTTTTAAAAATTAAGAAACTCAGCCTATCTTCTGACAAAATACTGCAATTATTGCGTTTTCACTCTGAACAGAAATTAAGAAATTCGGTGGGTTCACAATTGGCGTTTAGGGAAATGGTGTCGGCGTTCCGCCGTTCTCTCCTGATAATCCCAACGAATGCCAGTCATTGCGCCTCATTGGGAGCCTGAAATGGCATTTCTTAACTTCTTGATTTTTAAAAAGCGTGCTGTGGGTAGCTGTGGGTAGGCCCCTTCATTGGACGGCGCTTGCCTGGGTGTTTGGGGTGGGTGGGCTGGTCGGGTATTTGATCTATGGGCCGGTGCTGGGCGGGTTCTTCATTTCGGATGATTTTGTGTGGCTGGAGGTGGCGGGGCGGGTGCTGACGGATCCGGTGCACCTGCTGGATCGGGACGTCGGAGGGTTCGTGCGACCCGGCGCGCACATGCTCAACGCGCTGGTGCTGGCCGGCTGGGGCGCCCGGGCGCCTGCGTTTCACGCCGCCGCGCTGGTGCTGCATGCGCTGAACATGGCGCTGCTGGCCGCGCTGGTGTGGACCCTGTCAGGCCGGCGATGGACTGGCGTGGTCGCCGCGCTGATCTTCGCCCTGCTGCCGGCCTATCAGGAAGCCCTGGTCTGGATCTCCGCCCTCAACGAGCCGCTACACGCCCTGTTCGCCCTGGCCTGTCTCCTCGGCTGGCAGGCCCACCTGCGCCGCCGGTCTCGCGGCGGCCTCGCCATGGCCGCGGCGGGGCTGATGGGGGCCATGGCCACCAAGGCCACCGCCCTGGCCCTGCCGCCGCTGATGCTGCTCTGCCAAATCTGGCTGCGACGCCAGGGTCGTTCAGCGCGCGCCACCCCGCTGATGCTCGCGTTCATCGTCGCGCCGGCGCTGGTATTCGTCGCGTTTCAGGCCTGGCTCTACCGACAAAACGGCCTCGCGGCCACAGGCCAGCTCATCATCGAGCCCGCCCTCATCGTCCGCATGGCGCGCATGGCCGGCGACCTGCTGCTGCAGACCTGGCCCGTGTGGCCGGCGGCCCTCGTGGGCCTGCTCTGGCCCCGGCCCGCCGGCAAACGCCAGGCGGCCACCGCCGCCGCCGCGCTGCTGCTGGCCCTGGCCCTGGCCCTGACCCTGGCCCCATACGCGCCCATCACATGGGCACCGCGGGCCTCGCGTTTCTTCTACTTTCCCGCGCTGGTGGTGGCCACGCTCGGTGCGGGCGGCATCACCCTGGCCGTGGAGAGCCGCGCCCTGCTCCCGCGGCTGCTCGCCCTGCTCTCCCTGTGCGCCCTGGCGCTGCTCAACACCAACACCCCGGACCAGGCCCTGGCCCGCTACCGCGCCGACGCCGCCCGCACCCGCCGCCACATCGCCGCCGCCCGCCGCCTGCCCGCCCCTGATCCCTCCGTCGCGATCCACATCCTCGACTGCCCCTTGCCCGCCCAGCACCTGTCCGCCGCCATGGCCGTGTTCCACCCGAGCCGCTCCCGCGATTACTACTGCGTCACGCGACGCGAGCTGCTCGCCCTGCGTGGCCCCCGCTGGGTCTGGCGCTGGCTGCCCCGCTTCGAGAAATTCGCCCTGCTCGAGCGCCGCACCAGCGCGCGGTAGAGGTATTATAGGAGCCGCCATGACCACCGCGCCCAAGGAACGAGCCCCGCACATCTTGCTGGTGGAGGACGACCCCAGGCTGGCCGCCCTGGTCAAGGAGTACCTCGAACAGAGCGGCCTGACGGTCTCCCACGAGCCCCGCGGCGACCTCGCCCCGGCCCGCATCCTGAGCGAGACCCCGGACCTCGTGATCCTCGACCTGATGCTCCCCGGCCTCGACGGCCTGAGCATCTGCAAGGCGGTCCGGGAGGAGTTCCGCGGCGCCATCCTGATGCTCACCGCGCGCGGCGACGAGGTGGACGAGGTGGTGGGCCTGGAGCTGGGCGCTGACGACTACCTGGCCAAGCCGGTCAGCCCCCGGCTGCTGCTGGCCCGGGTCAACTCGTTGCTCCGTCGCACCGCCGCCGATCCCCGCCGCGCTCCGCACCAGCCTGCCCCTGGCGCCGCCCCCCCCGAGTCGGTCACCCTCGGCGCCCTGGAGGTGGACAGCGCCCGGCGCGCCGTCTCCCTCGCCGGCCGCCCCGTGGATCTGACCACCGCGGAGTTCGACCTGCTGTGGTACCTCTGCTTGCGCCCCGGCGAGGTGCTCAGCCGCGAGCGCATCTACCGCGAGCTTCGCGGCATCGAGTACGACGGCCTCGACCGCTCCATCGACCTGCGCGTGGCCCGCCTGCGCAAGAAGCTGGGCGACGACGGCAAGCAGCCCCGGCTGATCAAGAGCGTACGCGGCACCGGCTACTTGCTGGTCCCCCCGGGGGAGGGCGCCACGTGACCCGCATCATCGTCCGCCTTGCTCTGGGCATCCTGGTGGTGGTTGTGGCCGCCTTCCTCATCGCCCGCTGGGGATTCGAGCAGGCGGGCCAGCGCTTCTACGAGGAGGTGGTGCCCCGCATCTCGGCAGACATCGCCACCGCCCGGGAGCGCCTGAGGGATGTCCCGAAGCAGCGCTTCAAGCCAGAGCTCGAGAAGGTGGCCAGCGAGCTGGGCTACTCGGTCAAGGTGATCAAGCGCTCCAGCCCCGAGGTTCCCCGCCGGGTGCGCCGGCAGCTGCGCCGCGGCCGCCCCTTCGCCATCGCCGGGCGCCGCGGAAACCCCCGCGTGTTCGTGCCCCTCGGACCCGGCCGCGGCCTGGCCGTGCTGGGCGGCTTCGGCGGCCCGAAGCTCTTCCCCCTCGGCGCGGTGGGCGGCGCCATCCTGGCCGTGGTGACCCTCGTGGCCTTCGCCCTGGCGTTCCCCATGGTGCGCCGCCTGCGCCGGCTCGAGCGCGCCACCGAGCGCTTCCGCGAGGGGGACCTCGACGCCCGCGCCGAGGTGACCTCGGCCGACTCCATCGGGGCCGTGGCCCGGGAGTTCAACACCATGGCCGACCGGGTGCAGGACCTGCTGGAGAGCCAGCAGAACCTGATCCGCGCGGTATCCCACGAGCTGCGCACGCCCATCTCCCGGCTCCACTTCGGCCTCGAGATGCTGGACAACGCTGGCACCCCCGAACAGCGCGCCGAGCGCCTCGCCTCCCTGGAGCAGGACCTGACCGAGCTGGAGCAGCTGATCCAGGAGCTGCTGACCTACATCAAGGCCGGCGACCGCGCCCTGGAGCTGGACCGAGACGCCGTGGCCCCTGGCCCGCTGCTCGCCGAGCTCGGCGCTCGCCTGGGCGAGCTGCGCCCGGAGGTCGCCCTCGAGCTGCCGCCCGACGCGGCCCTGCCAGCGCTCGACGCCGACCCGCGCCACCTCCGGCGGGCGCTCAAGAACCTGCTGGACAACGCCCTGCGCCACGCCCGCTCCAGGGTCACCGTGCTCCACCAGCGCCAGGGCGACCAGCTGCTCCTGTCGGTGTGCGACGACGGCCCCGGCGTGCCCCCCGAGCTTCGAGACCAGGTCTTCGAGCCGTTCGCCCGCCTCGACCACAGCCGCTCGCGCGAGTCTGGAGGGGTGGGCCTCGGCCTGGCCATCGTCAAGGAGATCGCTGGCGCCCACGGCGGCGACGTGTCCCTGGCCGACGCCCCGGAGGGTGGCGCCCGCTTCACCCTCGCCTGGCCGATCCACGGTGCCGGCCCCGGCTAGCTTGCGCCGCCGGCTGCTGCTCGCCGCCCTGCTGCTGCTCTGCCTGCGCGGCGTGGCGGCCCCGGCCTGGACCGCCCTAGAGCTGGCCCGCGCGCCCTCGGGCGACGACCTGCTCGACCCCCGCCTGCGTCTGGACCGGCGCGAGGCCGAGCTGCGCCCCCTGCTGCCCCGCATCCGGCGCCACGAGCGCATCGGCTACATCTCCTGGGTCCCGAGCCTCTACCGCGTCCAGTACAGCGTGGCCCCCACCATCGTGGACCTGAACCACACGGGCCACCGGCTGCTGCTGGTGGAGCTGGCCGGCACCCAGCGGGCCCAGATCCCCGCGGGGTGGCGCGAGCTGGCCCGCAGCCCCCGCGGCCAGTTCGTGCTGCTGTCGAGGCTGCGCCCATGATCGGCGCCCTGGCCGATCTGGTGGGCCCGACGTTGCTCGGCGCCCTGCTGGTCCATGCCCTGCTTCGCCGCGCGGCCCACCCGCCAGGCATCGCCCAGTCCCTGGCGCTGGGCGCCCCCCTCGGCCTCGGGCTCTTTTCGCTGACGATGTACGGCGCGCACATGGCCGGCCTGCCCCTTCGCGTCTGGCCCTGGCTCGATACCGCCGCGTGCCTGGCCGGCCTGTGCCTCGGCTGGCGCTGGCTGCGCAGCGCCGCCCGCGCCGTCCCGGGATCCCCGCCCACGCAAGCCTGCGCGCTGCGCGTCAGCGCCGCGGCTGCCCGCCTCATCACCGCCGCCCTGGTCCTGTGCGTCGTGGGCGCCGCCCTGGTGCTTGCCCTCCGCCTGCAGGCCAGCCCCCACGGTGACTGGGACGCCTGGGCCATCTGGAACCTGCACGCGCGCTTCCTGCTGCGCGCCCCCGGCCCGGCCCTCGGCTACCTCGACCCGGCGCTGGAGTGGTCCCACCCGGACTACCCGCTGCACCTCCCGCTGCTGGTGCTCCGCTCCTGGCTGCTGGGGGGGCAGGAGCACCCGGCCATCACCGCCCTGCTCGGCCCCGCCTTCCTGGCGGCCATGGCCGCGCTGCTGCTGATCCCGACGCGCCCCGGCGGAGCCCCGCTCACTGGCCGGCTCGCGGCCCTGACCCTGCTGTCGACGCCGGTGGTCATCCTGCTGGCCGGCGGCCGCCTGGCCGACACCCCCCTGGCCTGCTGCACGCTCGTCAGCGCCGCCTGCTGCCACGCCGCCATACGCCAACAGGAGCCGCGCTACATGGCGCTGGCCGGCCTGGCCGCGGGCCTGGCCGCCTGGACCAAGAACGAGGGCCTCTACCTGCAGCTCGCCCTGCTGCCCGTTGCGTTGGCCCCGCTGCTGCGCCGCCCCCGCGGCCCGGCATCCCGCAGCGTGGCCTGGCTCCTCGCCGGCCTGGCCCTGCCCGACCTCGCCCTGCTGCACCTCTGGCAAAAGGTCGGCGGCTTCGCGGGCAGCGTGCGCGCGGGCCTCGACCTGACCGCCGCGTGGGGCAACCTGCGCAGCGCGGACCGGCACCTGTCCGTCCTCGGCGCCCTGCTCTCCGCCCCGCTCGAGCTCGACACCTGGGCCGGCGGCCCGGTGGTGACCCTGCTCTACCCCGCCGCGACGGGCCTGCACCCCGACGCCAGGGCCCGCCGCGCGACCCTGGCGGTCGCCGCGCTCCTGCTCGGGTTGCTCGCCTTGCAGTACCTGACCTTCGTTGTCATCCCGGGGGACCAGCGCTGGTACCTGGACAGCGCCCTGGACCGGCTGCTGCAGCAGGTCTACCCGGCGCTGCTGTTTTTGCTGTTCTCCGCGGGCCGCCCGCTGAGCGCGCCCCGGGGCTCAGCAGAGGGCTGACCGCACCGCGTCGCTGAGCATCCTGGCGTCGAGGGGCTTGAACAGCACCCTGGGGTGGTGCTTGTCGATGAACTCCCGCGACTGCGCCGTGAACGCCCCGCCGGTGATGAACAGCGCGCGCGCCGCAAGCTCCGGCTCGTTCTGCTCCATCCAGCTGAACAGGTCCATGCCGCTGACCGCGGGCATCATCAGGTCGGTCAGGATCAGGTCGAACCCCTGATCCTGCTTCAACAGGTCCATCGCCTCCTGCCCCGAGTGCGCCACGACGACCTCGTGCCGCTTGCCGAGGATGCGGCGCACCAGCCGACCGATGACCGGCTCGTCGTCCACCACCAGGATGCGCCCTCCCGCCCGAACAGGGGTCGGCTCCAGCTTGAACTCCCCGGTGGACGGCCCCTCGTTGGCGTTGGCCGCCGGCAGCCAGATGGAAAACACGGTGCCCCCCTGCGCGCCGTCCCGCACCTCGATACGGCCGCCGAATTTGCCGACGATGTTCTGACTGATGGAGAGCCCGAGGCCCGGGCCGACCCCCGGCTCCTTGGTGGTGAAGAAGGGGTCGAACAGCCGATCTTTCAACTCGTCGGGGATCCCGCTGCCCGTGTCCTCCACCTCCACCTGAACGCGGCCGTCCGCCATGGCGGTGCGCAGGGTGATCTTGTTGTCCTGCACCGCCCCCTCGGGGATGGCCTGGGCCGCGTTGACCAGCAGGTTCACGAACACCTGGCACAGCTGCCCCTCGTTGACCGCCACCAGCGGCGTCTCGCTGTACTCCTTCTCCACCTGCGCCCGGTACTTGATCTGGTTCAGGGTCATCTGCAGGCTGCGGTCCAGCAGCTCCTCTACCTCCACCTGCTCGGTCTTCTCGTCTCCCACCCGGGCGAAGCTCTTGAGGTCGGTCACGATGGTCGCCACCCGGCGGGCGCCCTCGTCCGCCTCCAGCATGCACTCCTTCATCTCCTCCACCAGCTCCTCGTCCGCTTCCCCTCCATCCAGCTCCTCCAGCAGCTCGCTCGTCACCTGCAGATTGCCCAGCACATAGGTCAGCGGGTTGTTGATCTCATGGGCCACCCCCGCCGCCAGCATGCCGACCGAGGCCAGCCGGCCGGTCTGGGCTGCCTGCTCCGCCCGGGCCAGCTGCCGGTGCATGCGCACCTGCTCCGAGATGTCGCGCATCAGGATCGCCACCCCCGCGGGGCGGTCGTTGGCGTCTCGCACCAGCGAGGCGGAGATGCTCAGGGTGCGCCCCGTCTCCACCCCGCCGCCGACCAGGATCTCCATGGCCTGGATCGGCTCAGCCTGAAGCGACATGGCCAGCTGGTGGCCCGCAAAGAGAGGGGTGTCCGGGAACAGGGTGGCGACCTTCTGCCCCACCAGCGCCTCCTGCTCCTGATCGAACAGCCCGGCCGCGGCCGGGTTCGCCACCAGAATCTCGCCCTCCATGGAGGTCAGCAGCAGGGCGTCGGCCATGGTGCGCACGATGTCCTCGCCGGCCACCGACGCCGAGATGGTCATCAGGCGGTAGCGGCGGATGGCGGTCCAGATACCCACCCCCCAGGCCGCCATGAAGATGTGCGCCAACCCGGGCATCACGTGGATCTCCAGGTGGCGCAGCACCACGTTGCTGACGGTGCCCGCCAGCAGCACCGGCGCTCCCGAGACCAGGATCATGCGCGCCTGGCTGCGCTTGAGCTGATCCTGGGATCGCTTTCCCCACAAATAGACCATGCCGAGCCCGAATATCGCGTAGCCCAGGTAATAGATCATGTAGGCCACGGCCCAGGGGATGGAGCCGTAGACCACCTCGTCCCAGCCGAAGTCCGTCAAGACGAAGTCGCCAGCGGTCACCTGCCCGGTGAGGTATTTGACCTGGAAGATCGCGGCGGGCAGGTAGAGCAGCGCCAGCTGCCACCTTCGACGCAGCAGCCCGTCCCGCTCCGAGATCAGCACGAAGAAGTGCAGCAGCAGCGCCGGGCCCAGGCACCACCCCACCGAAGACACCCGGTACCAGAACCAGGCGACCTCGCGCGTGGGCGCCGTTATGACATGGGTCTGCCCCAGGCTCCAGACGGCGAAGACCAGGCACAGCCCGGCAAACACGCGGTTGACGGCTGAGCGGCGGTCGAGGGTCAAGGCCAGCACCGCGAGGTACAGGTGGACCGCGATGGAGAGAATGCTCAGGAGCGTGATACCAAACACAGGTCCCCTTACGAATAGAATTCTGGCTGCGGTGCGAAGCAAAGCTTAGCGCACCATGCGGCTACAATCCGTTACAAAACGAGACCAAAGGGAGACGGAACTCGGCCAGGGAAGGCGTCAGAGTTGAAATTGTCGGAAATTGAAACAGGGAAAAGCAAACAAAAAACCCAACACGCCACTGGCCAAAGGAGGCCCCCATGAAACGATTCAGCAAAGCCACCGCCCTGATGCTCAGCGCCGCCCTGGCGGCCGGAACCTGGCTCTCCCTGGAGGGCACCGCCGAGGCCGCGCCCTGGGGCGGCGGTCACGGCGCCGGGCCGATGAAGAAGCTGCTGCGCGTGATGAAGAAGCTCGACCTGCGGCCCGATCAGCGCGCCGCGGTGGAGTCGCTGGCCAAGGACATGAAGGCCAAGGCCGCGCCCATTCGCAAGCTGCGCACCGAGGCCATGCAGGAGCTGGCCCGCGGCGTGCGCGCCGGCAAGATCGACAAGGCCCGGGCCAATCGGTTGATGGCCAGGGCCACCACCCAGGCCAAAGCGCTCAAGCCGGAGTTCATCACCTCGCTCAACAAGCTGCACTCCATCCTGGACACCGAGCAGCGAGCCGAGCTGGTGGACATGATCAAGGAGCGCAAGAAGCGCCACTTCCGCGGCAAGCACAAGGGCAAGATGAAGCGCATGGCGAAGAAGCTGAACCTCACCGACGCCCAGAAGGACCGGATCCAGGACGCCATGTACGCCCAGTTCAAGAAGAACCGCGGTGAGATGCGGGGCAAGTGGCGCCAGAAACGCGCCGAGCTGAAGGCCGCGGCGGACGCGTTCCGCTCCGACAGCTTCGACGCTCGCACCCTGGCCCTGTTCCAGCGCGACCCCGGCAAGCTCAAGGCCAAGGGCCGCAAGATGATGGCCCTCAGCGAGGCCGTGCTGCCGGTGCTCACCGAGACCCAGCGCGAGCAGCTGGCCACCATGATCGAGACCCGGGCAGCCCGCAAGGGCGGCGCCCGTCCCACCCGCTAGCTCTCCAGGAGCTGGCGGCCCCCCTCGCCACACTCCCTTTCCCCTCAACCCCTCCCCCTCATCCCCCGCCGCGGGGATGAGGCTTTTTCTGCATCATTTGACCCACCTGCGGTTGCCTCGTACCCTTTTGCTACGCAGCTTCGGCTGCTGGCGCCGGTACCAAGGTCATCACCATGTCTTCGCTCATTGGCAAAACCATCGGCAACTACGAGCTGGTCCGCTCGCTGGGCAAGGGCGGCATGGGCGAGGTGTACCTGGGCGAGCACCCCGAGATCGGCCAGCGCGTGGCAGTCAAGGTGCTCTCCACCGACGCCCTGGCGCACTCCGGGGCCGAGCGTTTTCTGGTGGAGGCCCGGCTGCTGGTCCAGCTGGACCACCCGAACATCGTGCGGATTCACGACTACGGCAAGACCGACGATGGGCGCCTGTACTACATCATGGAGTACCTGGACGGCGTGAGCCTCGGCGAGCTCATCGAGGATCGCGGGGTGATCTCACCGCAGGACGCCTGCCGCCTGCTGGAGCAGATCTGCGATGCCCTAGACGCCGCGCACAACCACGGCGTGGTGCACCGGGACCTCAAGCCGGATAACGTCTTCGTCACCCGCGCCGGGGGAAAAGAACGCATCAGGGTGCTCGACTTCGGCATCGCCAAGATCCTCGAGGGGGACGGGGGCCTCGGATCCACTCAGACCGGCCAGGTGCTCGGCTCGCCGCTGTTCATCTCTCCCGAGCAGGCCCTGGGCGTGCCAGGCAAGATCGGCACCTGTACCGACATCTACGCCCTGGGCGTGATGATGTTCTACATGGTGTCCGGCGAGCCCCCGTTTTTCGACGAGGCGCCCGGGCGGCTGCTGGCGCTGCACATGGACGCGCCGCCGCCGCCGCTCAAGGAGTTCGCCCCGCACCTGCCAGCGCCCGCCTGCGCGGTGGTCGACCAGTGCCTGTGCAAGGAGCCCGAAGATCGCCCGGAGTCCGCCTCCGAGGTGTACCGGCGGTTCAAGGCCGGGCTGTACGAGTCCACCACCCAGGACGGGCCGGCCGAGGAGCCTTACTTCGAGCTCGACATTGCCAGCGACTCGGTGAGCCGGTCGAGGAGCATCTCTCGTGGCGACAACGCGTCGGTGGAGGACTCGTCGGGCATGCGCGAGATCTCCCTCGAGGTGGACTCCGCCGACGCGCCGCTGCAGCTGCAGTCCCCGGGGGAGGACCACGCCTACGCCACCACGGTCTCGGCGTCGGTGGGCGAGCTGCACAGCTCGGAGGATGCCGCGGCCGCCCCCGCGGGCCAGAGCAACACCCGCTGGAAGGTGGGCGTCGTTCTGTCCGCGGCCCTGGGGCTCGCTCTGGTGGCCGCGCTGGTCATCGGTAGCGCCGATAAACAGCGCCCCGCTGCCTCTCCTGCCGCGGCCCCGGCGTCCAGGCCCGCGGCGCAGGAGCGCCGCTCGTTTACCGTGCAGGTGGCCGGCGCCCCGGACGGGGCTCAGTGCCGGTTCTCCATCGAGGGCGCCAGGAAGCTCATCGTGGTGCCGCCCTGCGAGATCAACGTCAAGGTCGGCGAGGAGCTGGACCTCGAGGTGCTGGCTGGTGGGGCCGTGCTGCTGCACGAGGTGTGGCAGGTGACCGGGGATCGTGTGCTGAAGGTGCCCGCGCTGCCGGCCCCGGTCGTCCCCGACGCCGGCGTCACCAAACCTTCCGCGAAGCGACGCAGCGTCAAGCCAGCCCGGCGCAAGCCCAGGCGCAAGCCCAGGACAGCGCCCGCCAAGAAGGGGCAAGAAATTCTCGGCGAGGGTGTACTGGACGACTTCTAGCTCCTGCTGCGAAAATGGGGCCCATGCGGCTCCATATCTTTCTTCTCTGCTTGTTGTTGATCACCGGCGTCTGCGCATCGGTCCACGCCCAGGCCGGCGGCGCGCCCGCGGACGGCGATGCCGTGGCCCGGGCCAAGGCCTATTTCAAGAAGGGGACCCAGGCCTACCGGCTGGCCAACTTCAAGGAGGCCCTGGGCCACTTCGAGGAGGCGATGAAGCTCAGCCCCCGGCCCAGCGTGATCCTGAACCTCGGCCAGTGCCACCGGCAGCTCGACAACCACAAAAAGGCGCTCTTCTTCTACAAGCTCTACTTCACCGAGTGGTCCCGGGCCAACCCCACGACCAAGGGGAGCCCGCCATTCCAGGAGGAGGTGGAGGGGTACATCAAGGAGCTCGAGTACAAGGTCGCCATGGCCAAGCCGGAGCCCGCCAAGCCCGAGCCCGCCAAGCCCGAGCCCGCCAAGCCCGAGCCCGCCAAGCCCGAGCCCGGCACGCAGCAGGCAGATCCCCTGCCCACCGCGCAGCGGGCAGATCCCCGCCCCACCCCGGCGCCTCAGCCGCGCGGCTCCTCGGTCAAGAAGATCGCAGGCTGGACCCTCATCGCCACCGGCGCGGCCCTCACGGTGTCCGGCATCGTGCTCGGCGCCCTGGCCGCGGATGTCTCCTCCCAGGTGGAGCAGGGGGGAGGCCCTGGCAGCAAGGACTGGGCCGACTTCGAGGAGAAGGAGACCCTGGGCAAGAACCTGAACAACGCCATGATCGCCACGCTGACCATCGGCGCGGGCGCGGCCGTGGGCGGGGCGGTGCTGATCTTGCTGCACTACACCGACCGGTTCGAGACCCAGAGCGCCTGGCTGGCGCCGTCGGTGACTCCGGGCGGCGCAGCGGTGACCGCGGGGGTGAGGTTCTGATGCGTGCAATCACGATGCTGTCGCTTGTTACTCTCGCCTTCCCCCTGGCGCTGACAGGCTGCTACGACCCCGACATCCCGGACCGCGGCTTTTTGTGCGACCGAAACAAGAAGTGCCCCAAGGGGTTCGACTGCGTGCCGGAGGACGGGAAGCATGTCTGCCGCCCCAAGGGCGCGCCGCCCAAAAAGGATCTGGGCGCGCCCGACTTCCCCCGGGACGACATGCCGTGGCCCGACGGCCCGAGCCCGGATTCCGGGCTGCCCGACGGCCCGGCCCCGGACAAGGCCGCCGCAGACAAGGGCACCCCCGACCTGCCCCCGGCGGACCTGGCCGCGCCAGATTACGGTGTCCCGCTGGCGTGCCGGGACAAGGTCCTGGTCAGCGGGGTGCAGACCACGGCGGACAGCTTCGACCTGGTGGCCGAGACCACCGGCGTGATGCGCATCTACTACATCAAGGGCGGGACGGTGCTCGGGCTGGTCCAGTCGGGAAGCAGCTGGACCCCCCTGTCGTCCACCATCAAGGCGAGCAAGCTGAGCGCCACCCTCGACTCCGCGGACACCACGCACATGGTGCTGGTGGACGGCGCCAGCGCCAAGCACGCGGCGAAGCCGAAGAACAAGAACTGGTCACCCGCCACCGTCATCACGGTCAAGGATCCCAAGGGCGGCACAACGTTGGCGCAGCTGACACCGGGTGGCGTGGACATCGACGGCGCGCAGCCGGCCTTCGGCGTGGTGGACGGCCAGTATGGCAGCGCCGTGTCCGCGGCCAGCCCCTTCGACGTGGTGCCAGGCGCCAGAAGGGGGGCGGCCATGGAGTTCAAGTTCCCGAAGCTGGTCCAGTCCGCCGGCGTCACCTACTCCGGCTGCCAGGTGGCGACCGCGACGTCCAAGCGGTACCTGGTGTGCGGGACCACGGTCTCCTCCGCAGGCAGCAGCCTGGAGTTGAACCTCGTGGGGTCGCCGCCCTCCAACCTCCTCACCACCACCAACATCAACCTGGTCAAGCAGGTGAGCACGCCGGCGGTGACCACCACCGGCGCGGGAAAAAAGCTGGAGATGATCTTCTTGCAGGACTACACCAGCTCCGCGGTCGGCGGCTTGCTGCGTCACGCTCAGTGGACGGGCAGCGGCTCGCCCACCCTCTCGGCCAGCAACATCCTCAAGCCAGAGCGCTTCAAGCCCGGGTCCATGGACCTGGTGCGCCGCAGCGGCGGCAAGCTGTACGTCACCGCCCAGTCGGTGACCTCCGGTACGTTGAAGCTGCTCATCGGGGGCTCGCCGGGCGCGTGGAGCCACAAGACCATCTCCACCAATGGCGGCGCCGAGTCGCGGATCCGCTCGGGCGCCACCTACCTGCACACCGTGCACGTGGATAGCAAGGGCAACCTCCGCTACAGCTGCCTGCTTCCCTGAGGACGCGTCCGGCGCCATGATCGAGCCGCGCCAGAAAGTCGGCAACTACGAGATCAAGGAGGTCCTCGGCGAGGGCGGCATGGGCGTGGTGTACCTGGCCGAGCACCCGGACATCGGCCGGCGCGTGGCCATCAAGCTGCTCCGGCGGGCGGTGCTCGACGAGGAGCGCACCGTACGCCGGTTCCGCGACGAGGCGCGCCTGCTGGTCAAGCTTCGCCACCCGAACATCGTGGAGATGAGCGACTTCGGCCGCACGCCGAAGGGGCAACCGTACTACGTCATGGAGCTGCTCGAGGGGCGGCATCTGCGCCACCTGCTCAACCAGGACGGCCCGCTGACCCCCGGCGAGGCGCTGCCCTTGCTGGAGCAGATCTGCTCGGCCCTGAGCGCGGCCCACCGCATGGGCGTGGTGCACCGGGACCTCAAGCCGGACAACATCTTCATCACCGAGGTGGGGGGCGAGCCCCTGGTCAAGCTGCTCGACTTCGGCCTGGCCCGGCTTTGGGAGCCGCTGGGGGATCCTTCGCTGACCCGCACCGGCGATCTGCTCGGCTCGCCCATCACCATCTCGCCCGAGCAGGCGGCGGGGCAGTCCAAGCGGGTCAACCGACGCTCCGACCTCTACTCCCTGGGCGTGATCCTGTTCTGGATGCTGGCCGGCGAGCCGCCGTTCATCGCGCGGCAGCCGGGCAAGCTGATCTCCATGCACCTGAACCACCCGGCGCCCGACCTACAGGAGCGGGCGCCCGAGGTGCCCCGGCAGGTGGCCGCGGTGGTGGCGCGCTGCATGCGCAAGAAGCCCGAGGAGCGGCCCGCCTCGGCGGAGAGCCTGCTGCACGGCTACGTACGCGCGCTGGAGGGCCATGACCCGTGGCCGCCCGGGCAGGAGGAGCGCGGCGCCACCGTGGTGGGCTACGCCAACCCGGTGGTGCGCATGCAAGACCGGCCGCAGGGCCCGGCCGGCGCCGTGGGCCAGACCCTGCAGCGCATGGTGAACCACCCGCTTCGGCTGGCGTGGCTGCTGCTGCCGCTGCTGCTGTTCGGCGGGCTCATCACCCTGACCCTGCTGCACCGCGCCGGGCCCAAGCCGAGCGCTCCGGTGGTGGCGACGCCGCCGCCGGACGCCGGAGCGCCGCCGCCGGATCTGCGGCCTGCCCCGGACTTGACCGCTCCCGACCTGCAGGCCATGCCCGACCAGCCGAGGCGCCCGGATCTGCCGCCGCGAGCAAAGCGCCCCGTGCCCCGACCGAGGGTAAAGCGGCGGCAGCCGCCGCCGGAAAAGCGCGAGCGGGTGCTGGGTGAAGGCGTCGTGGAGTTTTGAGGGGAAACAAAGAATGGTGGAGCAACGTCGGCTCGGGGAGTCAAGCCTCAAGCCAGCGAGCGAAGCGAGCCAGACTATCCACCCTGAAGCCTGAAGCCCGAAGCCTCAAGCCGGGCGAGCGAAGCGAGCCAGACTATCCACCCTGAAG
>CAZEFW010000019.1:66631-74489 GCA_964511535.1 uncultured Myxococcales bacterium
CCAGACTATCCACCCTGAAGCCTCAAGCCCGAAGCCTCAAGCCGGGCGAGCGAAGCGAGCCAGACTATCCACCCTGAAGCCTGAAGCCCGAAGCCCGAAGCCGGGCGAGCGGAGCTCGCCCTACTTCGGTACGAACTTCAGCTCCAGCAGATAGAGCTGCGTTCCTTTCGAGCTCATCTGGGCCTCGATCCAGGAGATGTCGGGCCTGTCCAGGGGCGCGGTGTAGTTGGCCATCAGGAACGTGTGGGCCCCTGTGCGGCGTACCGACGGGAAGGCCGTGTCGCCCACGCCGGGCAGGTCCATCAGGTGCACCACCTTCTTCTGGGCCCGGTCGATGCGGTACAGGGCCGTGCGCTTGGGCCGCAGCGAGTAGGCCTGCAGGTACTTCGACTTCTTCTGCTTGAAAGTCAGGCCGGTCAGCCCCTGGTCAAAGGGCCCGCCCACGTCGCGGCGCGCCACCAGGTAGAGGTCCTTGCCGTGGCGGACCATCCAGGGTGAATCATAGCGCTCCGGGTCGCTCTTGCCGGGACAGATCCAGGCGCCGGGGGCGCTGGCCCTGGCCGTGCACAGGTGGGAGCCGAAGCCGGTGCTGTCCCCGTCCTCGTTGCGGGTGACCGCCCACAGGTCCCCCGCCTCGTCGAACTCGAAGGCCGCCTCGGAGTTCCCGCCGTGGTACACCACGCCGCCCTTGCTGCCCGCGACCGGCGACCAGCTCAGCCCGTCGGACGAGACCTGGAACATCAGGTCCATGGCGCCCATGCCCGCGTTGTAGTGCGGCCCCTTGTACGAGGTGAGGTAGACCTTGCCGCCGCGCACCTTCAGCGCCCAGGGGACCACCCGGGGCGCGCCCCACTTCTCGGGGGTGGTCCACTGGCCCAGCTCCACCCGGCGGGTGCGCCACATCACCTTCGGGTCGAACTGCACCGGGTTGGTGCCCGCCTCGAAGTAGAGCATCCACAGCTGGCCGTTGTGCGACAGGAACCGCGGCTCGCGCACGTCGGCGCCCATGGCCACCTTGTACTCGAAGTCCCAGGTCTGGCCCATGTCGGTGGAGGAGACCACGAGCATCTCGATGTTGGTGGAGGCGAAGTGGGTCGGCCCGGTGCGCCACGCCATGTACAGCCGGTCGCCGTGCAGCACGATGTCCACGTTGTTGTTGGCCACCCCGTGTTTGGCCGCCCCGGGCAAGGCGGCGGACGGCACCACCCAGCGCGGGGTGGACGCCACCGCCTTGTACTGCACCGAGGTGTCCACGTTCCAGTGCGCCGGATCGTCGCTGGGAGCGGTGATCGGGTCCTCCTCTCCGCAGGCCAGCGCCAGGATGCACGCCATCCATATCCATCGGATCTTCACCATGTGGCGAGATTAGCACGGGGTCGATGTAACGAACCGCGCCCCCGCGAGACGGATCAGATCCAATCACCCTTCCAGTATCAGGAGAAGACCATGAAGCTATATCACCACCCCCTGTCCCCCAACTGCCGCAAACCCCGCGCCGTGATCGAACATCTCGGCCTGGAGGTGGAGCAGGAGATCGTGGACATCACCAAGGGCGCCCAGCAGGACCCGGCGTTTCTGGCCATCAACCCCAACGGCAAGGTGCCGGCGCTGGCCCACGACGGCGGCGTGCTCTGGGAGTCCAACGCCATCTCATGCTTCCTGGCAGGCTCGGTGGACGACACCTCCCTGTGGCCCAAGTCCATGGCGCGCTACGACATCATGCGCTGGCAGGCGTGGGAGCTGGCTCACTGGAACAAGCCGGCGGGCCAGCTCATCGGCGAGCACATCTTCAAGCCCATGCGCGGCGGTGAGCCCGACGCCGAGGTGATCAAGGCCGCCGAGGAGGAGTTCGCGCGCTGGGCCACGGTGCTCAACGGCCACCTCGAGGGCAAGGACTGGCTGGTGGGCGACGGCCTGACCCTGGCCGACTTCTCGGTGGGCGCCATCCTGACCTACGCCGGCCCGGCGAAGTTCCCGCTGGACGGCTACAACTACCTCAACGCCTGGCGCGAGCGCCTGGACGCGGTGGAGGCGTGGCAGAAGTCGGCCCCGCCGCCGATGTAGCGCGCCAGGATCAGATCGCCTCCAGGTACTCCCCCAGCGCCCGGTCCAGCTCCTGATCCAGGGGCTGCGGCCGGTGCGACTCCAGCAAGGACGCCGCCCGGTCAGCCAGCCGCCGTGAGATCTCCACCGGCTCCCCCTGGCCCACCCGCGCGCGGTTGATCAGCTTCGACATCCACAGCCGACTGCGAAAATTCTTCGCGGTGTCGCGGTGACCCAGGAAGAGCGAGCCGCCCCGGGCCACCTGGTCGATGACGTCGAGGGACAGCGCCTGCTCCGACAGGTCGGCTGGCTGCAGCATGTGGCGCGCCTCGCGCAGGACCTCGCTCACCAGCACCAGCATGCGCTGGTCATACAGCTCGCCGAAGCAGAGGTAGCCCATGTCGTGCACCAGGGTGCTCTGGCATTTCAGGGCGGCGAGGATGCTGCGTGCCGCCTCCCACGCGGCCTGGGCGTCGGGCCCCTGGCTGTCGCTGCAGCCGGCGGTGCCCCAGCCGGGCAGGTCGTAGCGGCGGGCCATGTCAGCGTACATGGCCACGGTCCTGGCCCACTCCGGCGCGCCGTAGCAGATCATGCCCGAGCGCATGTCCGCGGCCGAGGTGTTGGAGCCGTGAACGAACCGCACCTTGCTCGCGGCCAGGGTGGCCACCACCAGCCCGGCCAGGCACTCGGCGCTGCCCTGTACCACCGCACCCTCGGGCGTGACCGGCGCGCCCATGGCGCAGTTGGCCCCGCCAGCGAAGATGAACGGGATCCCGTGCTCGGCGCAGTAGAGCAGCCGCTCCATGCCCGCCTGGTCCAGGTGCAGCGGCGAGATCGGCTCCAGGTAGACCAAAAAGCGCGGCCGCTGCCGCAGCGCCTCGTCGCCGCCGGCCTCCAGCGAGGCCAGGCGATGGATATGCCGCACGTCGTCCAGGGTCACCGCGGTGGTGACCAGCGGCCGCGGGCTGTTTCGCATCATCTCGGTGAACACCGTCGGGTAGAGCCGCTCCGGCGACAGCTCCCGGGGCAGCGCCATGGACATGACGAAGTCGAAGCCCAGGGCGTCAGCCAGCCGCGCATTGTCTGCCACGTCCGAGAGCCTGGCGTCGCGCACGCCGCCGGCCTTCAGGTCCGCCTGGTGCAGGGCGTCGGACCCGGGGCCGAAGTAGCTGTTGCCCGAGCGCAGCTCCATGGCCCCGTCCGGCCCCCGGCCGTGCACGGTGAAGGCGCGCTCTGCGGCCTCCAGCGCCCGCTCCACCATCTGCGGCGGCAGCAGGATGCGGCCCTCGTCGTCCCGGCGCGCGCCGCCCTCCAGCAGCAGCCGCGCCACGCCGTCATGGTCCACCCGCAGGCCCGTCCGTTGGAGCACGGCCAGCGTGGCCTGATGGATCTGCTCTGTCCCTTCGCGGTCCAGGAAGAAACCGTTCATGGATGCACCTCTTGCTTTGCTGTGTGGTGTCCCGAATGTTGGCCCGGCTCCGGGCCGTCGTCTATCGCTTGTTTAGCGCCCAGCTGTAGGGCAGGTACTCCAGGCTGGTGGCGGCGGACAGCTTGTCGGCCAGGGTCTTGTGGTACCGCGCCAGGTACTGCCCCACGGTCTTGCCGTCGATCTTGAAGTCCACGGCGTACCAGGTGAACAGCTTGGACACCTTCAGCTTTCCCGCCACCTCGCGCACGCCGAGGCGGCTGTTGATGAAGCGCCGGGTCAGCGCCTCCAGGATGCCGTTGATGCCGCTGTTGCTGTAGAACGCCCTGCAACGCAAGGGCGGGCAGGAGCGCGCCCCGCAAACAAGGGCGAAGTGGATTCGCGGGTCCTTGAACACTGGCCGGATCAATTTGTTCTCCAGGTGATCCAGGGTCATCTGCTGGCGCGCGACGCGGAACTTGAGCTTCTTGAAAAACCCGGGCACCGTCATCACGCCCTTCATGGGCCAGCGGTCCACGATGGCCTTGACCACCAGGGCGTTGTACGCGTTGAGGTAGAACGCCAGGCTCGACTTCTTGTGGTGCGGCGGCCTGGGCTTGTTGCCCACGTAGGACACGAACATGTCCAGCAGCTTTTTGTCCTCCTTTGCGATGCCCGCGTAGTCGAGGCGGCCGTTCTTGCAGCGCCGCTTGAGCAGCGCATCCCACAGGGCAGTGCCGGTCTTGGGCCGGGCAGAGGGCTTCTTGGTGCCCGTTGGCGTTGGTGTGGGCGTGGGCGTGGAGGTTGGCGTTGGGGCAGGCGTTGGCGCGGATGTGGGTGTGGGGGCGGGGTCGGGCGGGGGCGGGGGGGCGGGGTCGGGCGCGGGCTGGGGCGCGGGAGCGGGCGCGTGGGTGGGCGGTGGCGTGGGTGCGGGGGGGGGGTGGGTTGGGGGTGGGGGGGCGGGCGCGGGCGCGGGCTGGGGAGTGGGAGTGGTGGCGGGCTCGTTGGTTTTCGTGGTCGCGGGATCTGTGCGGCCCTTGCATCCGACCAGCGCGAAACTCAACAACACCACCCATCCGATCTGTCTCATGGTCATGCAGCAATTATAGCGAGGGAACCGCTTATCGGTAGCTGATCTCCACCCGATGCAGGGTGGGCGCGGGTCCGAAGCCCGGGTTCTCCAGCACCGCCCGGTACTGGATGTAGCGGCGGCTGTCCAGGCCTCGCTCCGGCAGAGGCGTGTCGCCACGGCCGAAGCTGTCCGTGGCCGACTTGGGCCCGGTCCAGGCAGCGCTGGCCAGGTCCGCCGCGGTGCTCGCGGCGCGCAGCTGGAGCTTGAGCCGGGCTCCGGACGGCACGGTGGCCTTGACCGACAGCAGGCCGTATCGCGGGTCGTCCATGCCGGTGTCCAGCGCTCTCGAGGTGAACACGCCGCGGGCGCGACGATCCGACACCGCGCCGGGGTCCTGCCCCACCGACATGTAGCCCTGCGAAGAATCCAGCGGCGCTGGCACCTTGGCGCTGGTCCCTGCCCGTCGGGTCCAGGGCCCGCTGTACAGGTCGCTGACGTTGCCCTCGAAGTTGACGAAGAGCACCTCCGGGTGCCCGTCCCGGTCAAGGTCCGCCGCCAGGTTCCCGAAGGCCGTCTTCGTCTTGATATCCAGGCGCAGATTTTTGGCCCTGGCGCCCCTGCTCCAGGGCCCCCAGTAGATGTACGAGGGCGTGTCCTTGGTGCGGGAGTTGCTGATCACCAGCTCGAGGTGACCGTCGCGGTTCAGGTCGGCGGCCGACACCCCGGTGGCGCCCGCGGTGGGCAGCAGCGTGCGGCGCTGCTTGCCATAGGCGCGGGTGCCATCGCCCCAGTAGATGTACGACTCGTCCACGTCCTGGTTGTAGTAGCCGAGGTTGGTGATCACCACGTCCAGGTGGCCGTCACGATCCAGATCCGCCACCGCCACGTCGGCGGCGCCGCGAGACGGCAGCTCCGCGCGCCGACTGGCGGCGTACTTGCCACCCGCCGCCCCCCAGTAGATCAGCGAGGGCACGTCCCGCGTCTTGTCCCGCTGCAGGCTGCCGAAGATCAGGTCGAGGTGGCCGTCGGCGTCCAGATCCGCCACCGCGTTTCCGGTGGCGCCCCAGGTGGGGACCTCCGCGCGCTTCTTCAACCCCGAGCCGCCTCCCCAGTAGATGTGCGAGTTGATCTCGTTGGTCTTCTTGCTGCTGGAAAAGGAGCAGGAGACCACCAGGTCGAGGTGGCCGTCGGCGTTCAGGTCCGCGGCGCTCAACCCCAGGGCGCCGGTGGTGGGCAGCTCCTGGCGGCGATCGCCCTGGGCGCTGAACTTGCCGCCCTTGTTCCAGTAGACATACGACGGGTTGTCAAAGCCCGCGTCGTCCCGCCAGCTGCTGAAGACCAGATCGGGCGCGCCATCGCTGTTCAGGTCTGCCACCAGCCCGAAGGAGGCGCCGATGGTGGGCAGCTTCTGCTGCACGGGCTTGCCGCTGCGGGGGGGCCTGGCCGCTGTGTGGTGAAGCACCGACGCGCGCCGGTAGCTGCCCTGGCTTCCGAGGTTGGCCACCAGCAGGTCGGCCCAGCCCGTGCGGCTGGCGTCCAGATCGTCGGCCAGGGTCACGCCGCCGGCGCCGGCCGTGACATGCTGGCGCGCGCCCTCGAGCTCGAAGGTGCCCTGGAGGAAGCTGGCCCGGTCGGCGTCAACGAGGCGGCCGGGCAACCGCTCCAGGTCGAGGGTGCAACCGCAGCACAGCGCCGCGGCGGCCAGGCAGAGGGCCGTGAACGCGGGTCGGGACATCTAAAACCGCACCCGCACTGTCCCGGGCGCCACCACCGCGGCCTTCGCTGCCGCCTCGTCGCTGGCCATGCGCGGCTCCAGGAAGTAGAGCACCACGGTGACCAGTGCCAGGCCGCCAGCCACCCCGGCGGCGATGTTGGCGCCCAACGCGTCCCGCTCGATGGCCCGCCGTCGCTTCGGGAGCTGCGCCTCCAGGTCGCGCTGGGCGTCCGGCGAGCTCGCCCTGTCCCACGCCTCCAGATCCCGGGCGTAGGCGTCAGCCTCCATCTGCGCCGAGACCCCGAGGCCCACGGCCGCGACGCCGGCCGCGCCCGTCGCGGCGGCCATGACCCAGGTCCAGATCCGTCGTCGGGGCGGCGACGGGCGCAGCGGATCGACGGTGATGCCCGACTTGCGCGCATCGGCTGCAGGCTCGGAGGTGGAGGCCGCCGCGCCCCCTGCCAGCTTCATCTCCACCGCCTCGCGGCGCCCGGGAGCCACCAGCACCCGGCGCTCGCGGCGCAGCTTTCCGTCGAGGCTGCGCACCTGCAGCAGGTACACGCCGGCGGGTGAGCGGCCCCAGTAAGGCGCGCGGCCCACGGACTTGCCGTCGAGCAGCACCTCTGCCTGGGGCAGGTCGCACTTGACCGACAGCTCGCCCCTCACCGGCGCGTCCCGGCGCATCAGCACCGGCTCCGACACGGCGTAACCCCTGGCCGACACCGTCACCTTCACCCGGCGCCAGGGCGGCAGCCGCACCTCGGTGCTGTGGCGCCACTTGCCGTTGAGCCCGCGCACCTCCACGTTGTGCACGCCGGCCGGCAGCGCGGAGATCACCGGCGCGGTGCCCACCACCTCGTTGTTGATCAGCACGGTCCCGCTGTTTCCCGGGCCGCGCACCACCACCTCACCGCGCAGCCCCTGCTTCGCCGTCTGGAACAGCTTGACCAGCTCGGGCTTGTGCCGGTCGCCGTCCAGGTTCAGGCCGGGGGCGTGGGTCAGGGCAGCGGAGAAGGACGCCACGGCGGCGTCGGGTTTGCCCGCCGTGGCCTGGATCAGCCCGAGACCGAGCAGCGCGCGGGCCAGCCGCTGTGGCTGCTGCGCCGAGGACACCACCTGCTGCAGCGCCGCCTGCGCCCCGGCGTATTCGCCGGCCTCCAGCAGCCGCTCCCCCTCGGCCAGCCGGGCGGCTGGATCCGGCGCCCCGGCAAATGCACGGGGCGAGGGCAGCAGCAGCAGCAGCCCGCAGAGCAGCGCCACCCGGGCGAACATCTACTGCCTCTCCAGGCTCAGGGTCACGGTGCGGCTCTCGCCCCCCTTGAGGGACACCTTCATCTGCTGCTTTTTGAACCCTGGCCGCTGCACGGTGACCTTGTGGGCGCCGGGGCGCACCTTCCAGCGATGAATGGGCGAGTCGCCCAGCTTCTTGCCGTCCAGAAACACATGCGCCCAGTATGCTTTGCCCTCGTACCGCGTATGCACCGTCAACCGCGCCATCCGAACTCTACGGCGCGGCTTCTTCTTACCATTCACCACCAACGCGGACGCGGACGATCGATCCGCAGCGGGTGCGGAATCGGGAGCGGGAGCGGGAGCGGAAGCGGGAGCGGGAGCGGGAGCGGAA
>CAZEFW010000019.1:74589-80221 GCA_964511535.1 uncultured Myxococcales bacterium
TGCGGAATCGGGAGCGGGAGCGGGAGCGGAAGCGGGAGCGGGAGCGGGAGCGGAATCGGGAGCGGGAGCGGGAGCGGAATCGGGAGCGGGAGCGGGAGCGGAATCGGGAGCGGAATCGGGAGCGGGAGCGAGTGCCGGGGCCGCATCCGGCGTGGCAACGGCGCCCCGATCTGCCGGGGGCCGGCTCGCCAGGATGTAGGCCACGGTGCCCGCGCCCAGGGCCAGCACCAGGAAGGCCGCAAGCATCAGGGCCAACCGGCGGGCCCCGGTCGGGGGCTGGTCGGGCGGCGAGGCCATGACCCGGGTGGTGGCGGCGTCGTCCATGTCACCTGCCCTGGCGGTCTCCGCGGTATTCACCGACGCCTCGCCCTTGCTCGCGCTGCCGGTCACCGATGCGCCGGCGACCCCGTCGTGCAGGGCCCGGCTGAACGCCTCCTTGAGCGCCTCGGCCGTGGGGTGCCGGTCCTTTGGGTCCCTGGAGAGCGCGCGGTGGAGCTCCGTCTCCACCGCCGGCGGCAGCTCGGGGCAGCGCGCCGCCAGCGACGGCCGCTCTCCGTGCACGATGTTGTACAGGATGTTCGGGATCGCCTCGCCCTCGAAGGGCAGCTCTCCCGTGAGCATGGCGTACAGGATCACGCCCAGGGCGAACACGTCGGTGCGCCCGTCGATGAGCTCCCGCTTGCCCAGGGCCTGCTCGGGGCTCATGAAGTACGGCGTGCCGATCACCACGTCGGCGGTGGTCAGGTTCCCCTGCTGCCCCAGCACCTTGGAGATGCCGAAGTCCACCACCTTGACCACCTCGCCTCCCTCGACGGCCTTGCTGATGAAGATGTTCTGCGGCTTGAGATCCCGGTGCACCACCCCCTTGCCGTGGGCCGCGGTCAGCGCCGACGCGGTCTGCTCCAGCAGCCGCTCCACCTCCGGTAGCTCGAGGCGCCCCAACCGCTCCAGCCGCGTGGCCAGGTCCTCGCCGTCCAGCAACTCCATGACGATGAACGGCAGGCCATCCACGGTGTAGTTGAAGTCCACCACCTCCACGATGTGCGGGTGGCCGAGCTGGCTGGTGACCTGGGCCTCCTGCTGAAAGCGGGCCACCGAGTTCTTCTCCGGGTTGACGCTGGTGGACAGGATCTTCACCGCGAACCGGCGCGGCAGGCGCAGGTGGGCCGCCTCGTACACGGTGCCCATGCTCCCCTTGCCGAGAAGCCGGACGATGCGGTAGGTGCCGGAGAGCACCTCGCCGATGAGGGGATCCTGCATGACCTCCGGATATTACCCGCAGATCAGGTAGCCTGCATATTCCTCACCGGGGCAGGCGCTGCAGGTAGGTGCCGGGGCCCGGCGCCGCGTCCTGGTTGAACAGGGCCACGCACCCGGACAGGTCCACGGCATAGGGCACGGGCCCCTGCAGCCGCCGCGCCTTCCACTGGCCCAGCCGGGTCACCTTGCCCCCGGCGCGCCCGGCGTAGTTCAGCGTCTCGACGCCACCCTTGGGCCGCTCGGTCCAGAGCAGCCCCCGGTCGCCAGGCACCCAGCGAACATGGCCCAGGGCGTACGCGGACGAGGTGATCTTGGTGCCCGCGCCTTTTTGCTTCAGGTCGTCTACCCACAGCTCGTTTGCTCCTGCCCCGCCGCCCCGGACATGGACCACCATGGCGCCGGCCCCCGAAGGCTGGAACCAGGCGCCGTACAGGCTGGGGGACAGGCGCCGGGGTTTGCCCACGCCCACGGGGGCCGCGCCCAGGGCCATGGCGGGGTAGCCGCCATTGGCGGCGTACAGGGCGTGGCTGCCGTCGGCGGTGAACGTCCAGACCCGGAACGCCAAAGAGACCGCCTGGTAGGGGAACAGGTCGTCGGCCAGCACCGTGCTGCCGGTTCCGTCGGTGTTCACCGAGATCAGGCTGGCGGACATGCCCGAGGCAGGCAGCTCTGCCGCGAGCACCTGCTTGCCGTCCGGGCTGACCGCGTAGGTCCAGCGGCCCGTGCTCAGGTCGAAGTGCCCGAACAGGCCGTAGCCCGGCATCTGCACCGCCTTGACCGGCGTCCCGCCGGGCAGCCGGGCAGCCATCAGCGCCTGGGTGTTGCCCTTGCAGGCGATGATGCGCCGGTAAAGCAGCAGGTCGCCCCGCGGCGAAAAGTGCAGCGAGCCGGGCGACACGTCCTGGCCCAGCCGGGTCTGCTTGCCCGTGGCCATGTCGTACACCATCACGTGGCCGGTCTGGCCGAAGCAGTCAGACCCCGTGTTGGTGGGCACCATGTAGGCCAGGCGGGCGCCGGGGCGGTCCAGGATCACGCCGTGGTGCCGCACCTTGCCAGCGAGGGTTGTGGCCTTGGCCGACGCCATGTCCACCCGCTCCAGGCGCCCGTGGTGGGTGTCGCAGTCGCGGGCCACGAACACCGCGTCGCCCGACGGCAGGGCGCGGTAGCTGCAGACGTCTTTGGCCAGCAGCCGGGCCTTGCCGGCGCCCGGCTTCAGCGCCAGCAGATCGCCAGCGCGCAGCTTCTTGTCGGTTATGCGCCGGGCCAGCAGCTCCGAGGTGGCCGACAGCCAGGTGACCTCGGTGATCCCCTTTTCGCGCAGCACCGGCTTGCCCCCGGGCAGGCGCAGCTCGTACAGGTCACCGTCGGCGTTGTCCCGGTGGCTGATGAGCCAGGCCCGCCGCAGATCTGGCGTGATGAGGGCGCGGCGCGTCTGAAACGAGGCAACCTGTTTGCCCGCGTTATAGGAGAACAGGGCGCTGCAGGCCGCCGGAGGTGCGGCGTCGGTGCCGCCCCCGCCGCCGCCGTCATCGCCGGGCCACTCCTGCACCGGCCGGCTCGTATTGCACGAACAGAGCGCCGCCAGCAGCCACGGCGCCACCAGGGCGCGCGTGAGGCCGCTGCTCATGACAGCGCCTTGACGGGATCGTCGAACGCTCCCTGCAGCACCTCGAAGAAGCGCGCCAGGTGGCGGCCGTCCACCACCGCGTGGTGCGCCTGGATCGACACCGACAACGCCAGCGGGCCCTGACCTGCGAGGCCCTCCGGCGCCACCTTGCCCCACACGATGCGGGGCACCGAGTCGGGGGGCGACAGGGGAACCGGCTGGGTCACGCCCAAAAACGAGGTCCACGGGAAGGCAGACAGAAACAGATAGTCGTCACGGCCCGGCTCGTCCTCGAACACCGGATCGGTGCGCATGCGCGCCATGCGCTGCTCCGCCTCGGCGGCGAACAGGCCGAAGGGGCGCTCGAAGGGCACCTCGCAGAAACTGAACACGTCGGCCTCGTCGGTGGCCACCGAGAAGGACGGGTGCGCCACCTCGTGCTCCACCACCTGGTCGCCCCGGATGCGGCGCCGCAGCTCGGGGATCCGGTTGGCCGCGTCGGACATCAGGTAAGCCAGCGCCACGTGAAGCCGCGCGCCCAGCTGCTTCGAGTGCCGAACCAGCGGCCCCACCCGCAGCGGCGCGGTGACGCTGAAGTAGGGCACCGCCATGGCGTTGAAGTACTCGAAGTGGCGCCGCCTGTGGGCGCTGTCGAAGGTTATCTTCTTCATCCGACGTCCAGGCTGAACCTGGCGAGCATCTCCGCGCGCTTGCGCTTGCTCGTGCGCCTGGCCAGCTTGCCCACGATGAGGTAGCAAACCCCCAGCCCGAACCCGACCATGAGGAACCACAGGTAGTTGGCTGGCTGATCACGGAAGACCACCAGCAGGAACTCTTCGATCAACGCGCCGGAGGTCAGGGCGTACCCTGCCATGCCGAGGCAGCCCCAGATACACAGGGCGCGCAGCCAGACCGTGATCACGGACTTCCAGTTCAGGTCGATGGGCGCGCACCGATCGCGGTCACCATCTCGCAGGAAGAAGCTGGCCATCGGCACGATGGGGAACCACCACACATGCACGAACTGGGTCGCCACATGGCCGGCGCCGTCCACCACGTCGCTGCGACCGAAAAGACGCTTGCCACCAATCATCGGTATTCGCATGACTTCACCACCTCCTGTTCCCACCCACGATCCGTTGATCGCCGTTTTTGTTGGGGTCCAGGCTTTCTATTCGAAGTGATGGACGGAAGTCAACGCCAGAGCATCGCCGGGCCGCCAGAGAAGAGAGCGCCTCAGCGCGGCAGGCGGAACAGGTAGGTGCCCGGCTGCGCGTTCTGCTCCCGGTTGTAGACCGCCACGCAGCCGGCGGCGTCCACCGCGTAGGGCAGCCCGGGCAGCATCCACTGCTTCTTCCAGCCGCCGATGGGCGTGGCGACCCCTGCCCCGCCGGTCCTGCGCACGAAGTGCAGGCCCGTGCGGCCGGCGCCGTCCGCCGCCTGCACCAGCAACCCCCGGTCGTCGGGAAGCCAGGTGGCGTGGCCGATGGCCCCCGGCGAGCTCCAGACCTTCTCGGCCGCGGCGCTGCTGGCCAGGTCGGAGATCCACAGGCTGTGCGGGCCGGCGCCGCTGCCCATGCGATGAGCCACCAGCGCCCCGCGCCAGGACAGGGCGAAGGCGCCCGTGGTGGCGACGGTCTTGCCCAGCCGCCGGAGCTTGCCGCCGGCCAGCGCGGCTGCGGCCACGTGGGTATCCTCGGCCAGGAACACCGCGTGCGAGCCGTCCCCTGTCAGGCCCCAGACCCGCGCCGAGCTGGCGGCTTTGGGCCAGTAGACCAGCCTGTCGGTCAGCGTCTTGACCCCCTTGCCGTCGGTGCGCACCGCGTCGAGCCGGGCGTGGCTGCTGCTGCCCTGGATCAGGTCGGCCACGAGCACCCGGGCCCCGTCGGGGCTCACCGCATACGAGAGGTCGCCGGAGATCCAGTCGTCGTTGCCGTCGAAGCACTTGCTCCAGCGATCCACCAGCTTGACCGGCGCGCTGGCCACGGGCCGGGCCACCAGCAACCGATCGACGTACTTGACGCAGTCGTGGTAGCGCCGGAAGAGCATCCTCTCTCCGTCGGGCAGGAACTGCGCGCTGTCCTCCGCTGCGTTGGACCCCACGGTCACGGACAGCCCGCTGGTCAGCAGCCGCATGCGCAGCGTGCCCGAGTTGAACGAGCAGAGCCCCTGCTTGCCGATGTCGGCCAGGTAGCTCAGCAGGGTCCCGGCGCGGTTGATGCGCAGGTCCCACACGCCGACCTTGTTGTCGAGCTTCGTCACCTTCCCCGAGGAAACATCGAGCTGCTCCAGGGTGCCGATCTTGTCCTTGCATGCCCTGACGTGGAACACCCGCTTGCCATCGGGCGCCGACAGGTGCTTGCACAGGGGGCCGCCGGCCAGGACGCTGACCTTGCCGCTGCTGGCCGGCACCCGCAGCAGCTCGTAGGCCCCGGTCACCGGATCTGTCATACGGGCGGCGAGCAGGTCAGGCCCGGCGCCGAGCCAGGAGATGCCGGTGACGCTGGCCACCCGCTTGATCAGCTTGCCCGAAGGCAGCCTCAGCTCGTACAGGTCGAGCGCCCCGTTGGGGTCCCCGCCCACCAGCCACGCCCGGTCCAGGTCCGGCGAGATGAGCGCCTGCCGGCTCTGAAACGTCGCCACCCGCTTGCCTGCGAAGTAACCCGACAGCGCCGCGCAGGCCGGGCTCACCACATCGGGAGACGCCCGCCGATCCCGAACCGAAGCATCCGCAGGCCGCCCCCCATCCGGCCCCCGCGCCGTGCG
>CAZEFW010000020.1:0-26270 GCA_964511535.1 uncultured Myxococcales bacterium
CATGGCAGGTGGGCTTAAACGATCAGCATTAGCCTCAAGCCTCAAGCCTCAAGCCTCAAGCCTCAAACCTCAAGCCTCAAACCTCAAGCCTCAAGCCATACGGACTCGGCTCGCCTAGAAATACAGCTGCGCCTGCAGCCGAATCTGGTGCTCCAGCAGCCGGTCGAGCACCTGGGTCTCGGTGGTGCCCTGGCGAGTGCGCAGGTCCTGCATGTACTGGAACCGGTACTCCACCTGCCACTTGAGCCGACGCTTCCAGGTGAAGAGGCTCGCCACCCCCGCCGCCTCGTGCACCCGCTCGGGCCGCGGGATGGTGCGGGTCAGCCCGTAGTAGCTGGGGATACGGAACCCGTAGCGCACCGCGAACTCGTAGTTGCTGAACCGCGGCACGGTGCCGATCTGGGAGAACACCCCCCAGAACTTGCGCACCGAACCCACGGCGCCGGGCTCCTCCATGCGGTAGTAGAACTCGCTGTGCCACAGCAGGAACGCCAGCCGCGCGGTGAGCTCCGCGCCGAGCAGGAAGATCCCGACGTTGTCGATGTTGCCGTCGGCGTCGCCGTCGCGCAGGGTCCGGGCCTTCTTGGCGTCGGTCTCGTTGTTGCGCAGGTGGATATCCGTCGGCGCCAGGTTGTACGCGAATGATCCCCCCACGGACAGGTAGTACCCCTGCAGCGAGTCACCCTCGCTGTAAGGGATCTTGCCCAGCGGCTCGTACACCAGCCGCGCGCTGTACAGGAAGTCGGTGTTGTCGTCCACCGGCGCCAGGCCCCCCGCGCCGTTGAAGATGCCGAACTGGTAGGTCACCGGGCCGATCCAGTTCACCTCACCGTGCAGCACCAGCCCCAGGTCCCAGCCGGGCGCGAAGGTGTTGACCACCTCGCTGCGCTCCGTGAAGTGCTGGTAGGCGCTGTGCACCAGGAGCTGCCGGCTGATGGGGATCTTCTGCCGCCCGAAGCGCAGCTGAAGTGGCCCGAAGATGCGCATGTCGCCGTACGCCTCGAGCACCGGCCCCGGGTCCAGCTCACCGAAGTCGAGTGCCAGCCGGTACTTCATGATCTTGCTGATCACATGTCCGAACATTTCGACCCGCGCCCGGCGCAGCTCGAAGGTGGAGACGTTCTCCCCCAGAGTCCCGCCAGAGTAGGTCAGCTCGTCGGAGAAGATCCGCCCGGCGAAGCCCCCCTGGATGAACCCGCGGACGCGCAGCAGGAAGCGGTTGGACGGCCCGCGCAGGAAGAACCCATCCTTGAACCCGGCGTTGAGCTGTGACGACTCCAGCTCGGCCTTGGTGCGCCCCAGCTTGCGATCCAGCGCGGCGAGCCCCTTGGCCAGGGCCTCCACCCGGGCGCGCAGCTCCTTGAACGCCTGACCGCCGGCCCGCAGCTCGGCCAGCTCCTTCTTCACCGCCACCAGCTCGTTCTGGAGCGCCTGCACCGCGGCCCTCGCCGTCGCTGCATCGCCGCTCGCCTTGAGCGCCTGCTCCAGCTTTCGGTCCAGCTCCGACACCTTGCCTCTGGTTCCCCCGGCCTTGCTCTGCGCAAAAGACGCCGGCGCTGCCAGGCAGAGAAACAACATGGCACCAATCACCCTGACCGCGGCTGAATCCATCATGCTTCCTCCTCGGATCGCGCGGTCCTGGCCCCCCGGGAGGCCGCACGACGCCGCAGGATAGTCGCCCTGTGCACGTCTCGCAAGTCAAGCCGTTGACAAGGCCCCCTGCCCCTCATAGTTTCAACTCATCCGTGAAAGATCTGGGCTCAACCGACATTCGGCGCCGCCTGCTCATCGCCGGGATCCTGCTCGGCGTGGTGTACGCAGTCGGAACCACCGGTTATTACCTGCTGGGGGGCGGCTACTGGTCGGTGGGGGACTGCGCCTACATGACCGTCATCTCCCTGACCACGGTGGGCTACGGCGAGACCCTGCGCGACCTGAACAACGTCCCCTACGCCCGCCTGTTCACGGCGGTCCTGCTCGTGTCGGGCATGGGCATCGCCCTGTACTTCGTCTCCGCCCTGACCACCTTCCTGGTCGAGGGCGAGTTCCTCCAGCTCCAGCGCAAGCGCCGGATGGAAAAGCGGATCAGCAAAATGAAAGATCACATCATTCTCTGCGGCGTCGGGCGCACCGGCTCACATGTGCTCGACGAGCTGGTCGCCGCCAAGTGGCCCTTCGTCGCCCTGGACATCGACGCCGAGCGGCTGGAGCGCCGTCAGAAAGCCCACGGCAAGGACTTCATGTTCCTGGTGGGCGATGCCACCGACGACAATGTCCTGCTCGAGGCCGGCATCGAGCAGGCCCACGGGATCGTGGCCTCGCTCCCCGAGGACACGGACAACCTGTACGTGGTCATCACGGCCCGGGATCTGAACCCGAAGCTGCGCATCGTCTCCAAGGCGGTGGAGCCCACAGCGGTGCGCAAGCTCCGCAGGGCGGGGGCGGATCAGGTGGTGGAGGTCAACACCATCGGCGGCCTGCGCCTGGCCTCGGAGATGATCCGCCCCAACGTGACCAACTTCCTGGACAAGGTGCTGCGGGACACCGACAAGAGCCTGCGCTTCGAGGAGTGCACCATACCCGCCTCCTCGCCGCTGGTGGACATGGTGCTCGCGGACAGCAGCCTGGGCAAGGAGCGGAACCTGCTCATCGTGGCTACCCGGGAGAGCGAAGCTGGTGAGTATGTCTACAGCCCCGGCGGGGACTTCATGCTCAGGGCAGGCATGACCCTCATCCTCCTCGGAGAGACCGAGGCGGTGCGGCGGCTCCGGAAGAGCAAGCTGTTCGCCGAGGACTAGGCCAGGGAGATGGAATCAGGAGCTCGGCCTCAGCCGAAGGCCTTCTCCTTCTTCTCCTGGTCTTCCTTGCAGCGAATGCAAAGCGTGGTCTCGGGACGGGCCTTGAGGCGCTTGAGGGAGATGGCCTCGTCGCACGCCTCGCAGATACCGAAAGTGCCGGTCTCGATCTTGGACAGCGCGTAGTCGATCTTCTTGAGGAAGGTCTTCTCGCGTCCGCGCAGGCGAAACGTGAATGACTGAAGGTACTCGCTGGAGGCCATGTCCATCTCGTCGGGCAGGTCGTCCGTGTCCAGAGACATGTCCTCCGAGAGGGTGCGCCTGGCGTTGCGCAGCAGCGCAGCCTTCTTCGCCATCAGGATTTCGTTAAAACGTTTAAGGTCTTTTTTCTTTAGCGGCATCCTTGCCCCTCTGCAGCTTGGTAAGTCAAGGCCCTCACCCGCCCCTTCGACTGGGGTCCACAAGGCGGAAGAAACTATAATGCGCACCCCGGTCGGTCAAGCCATTTCTGGTTTGTGCGAGGAACGCCCGTTCAACTGAAGAGCCCCTTGAGGTTGTAGTCCATCAGCGCCACGGCCAGCGCGTCCAGGTCCGGCCGCTGCCGCTCCTGGGTGGCCACCAGCCGGGTGGTGACCTCCTTTACGCTGCCCAGCACGCAGTGCGCCGCCAGCCGGGTGTCGCACTGTCGCACCAGCCCCATGGCCTGCCCGAGCACCAGCGCGTCCTCGATCACCGACACCAGCCGGGCGTAGAAGTCGTCCAATTTCTGGTCGAAGTCGGCGTCCAGCCCCGCCGACTCCCGCAGCAGGATGATGGTCAGCTCTCGGTTCCGCTCGAGGACCTGGAGCACCCCGCGGATGTTCTGGTGCATCTGCTCGGTGACCGGGGCGGCGTCTTCGCCGGTGCGGATTCTTGTGATCCCTGCCCGGAGCTGATCGAGCATCTGGTCCAGCAGGGACTCGAAGACGGCGCGCTTGCTGGGAAAATACAGGTAGAACGTCCCGCGGGCGATGCCTGCCTCGGCCAGGATGTCGGCCACGGAGGACGCGTGGTAGCCGCTGGCGGCGAATACCCGTCGCGCGGCCAGGAGCAGCTGCTCCCGACGTGCGCTTCGCCGGCGTCGCGCCCTGATCTTGCGGCCGTCTTGCTCCTTTTCCCCGGCTCCCATGTTGACCGGGCCAATTACCAAATAACCGCCCGATACACCAGCCCGATCTCGGTCACACCGGCCGCTTGACAGAACATCTGACATCCCCATACCATGCCATACATAGGACCCTGAACAACGACATGAGGAGGCATGGCCATGGCGGGCTCCGACAAGAGGAAACAGAGCCTTTACTTTCCGGAGGATATGCTCAAGGAGATCCAGACCGAGGCGACCCGGCAGGACCGGTCCCTCTCATGGATCGTGCAAAAGGCGTGGAAGATCGCACGCCGAGAAATCATGAAGTTTCCCTCGGTCAACGAATTGCCCGGCGCGGACGAGGACGACGGCAAATAACGCCCGGGGACCGCGGCTCCCAATCCCCCACTCCCTCGTGGGTCCCGCTGCCGCCATCGCGCTGAAACGTGGTTGCCTTCCTGCCCTATTTTATTTACGTTTTCTGACAAACCCACACTGAAACAAAAGTCTTTCAGTTTGAAGGGTTCAGGACGGTTTCATGGTTGATAACCACTGGCTGGCCCGACAACTCATGGCCCGCGGCCTGGCGAGCGAGGCCCAGCTCAACCTCGCCCTGCAGCAGGAGGGCAACCTGGGTGAGACCCTGGTCGCCTCCGGCGTGGTCAAGGAGCTGGATCTCCTCCGGCTGTTGAGCCTGCACTACAAGACCCAGTACATCACGCGCGTCAAGCTGCTGGCTGCAAAGATCCCGGACTGGGTGCTGAAGCTGCTCCCCGAAGACTTCTGTGGCCGGTACAACGTGCTGCCGGTGCGCTTTGACTCGCAACAGGCCATCCTGAGCCTGTTGTTGCTCGATCCCTCTGACGAGGCGTTGCTGGACGCAGTCCGCTGGGAGGTACAGAAGAAGCGGCCCGTGAGGCAGGTGCGGCCTTACGTGGCCCTCTCCACCTCGATCCAGGACGCCATCCAGGTGTTCTTCAACGGCGTATCACCCGAGGATCTGGCCGAGCCGAAGTTGGAGTTGCCGGACCCGCCTCCCGAGCCGGAGCTGGAGCCTGAGCCCGAGCCCGAGCCGCTGCCGCGCTTCGAGCCCCTCTCGCTGACCGACGTGGATCCCGAGGAGGCCGAAGAGACCGAGGAAGAACCCCCGGAGCTGGCGCCCGAGCTCGCCGAGCTGGCAGAGGCGCTGGCTGACGAGGATATGTCCCCCGATGAGCCGACCCTGGAGGCGCCGGGATCCCATACCCCCCGCATGACCATCATCGGCATGGGCGACCAGCAGGTGCTCGACATGATGTCGGAGGACTACGTCGAGCCGGGGCGCCCGGACGAGCCGACCCTGGAGTCGAAGCGCCCGTCGCTCACCATCCCCAAGGCGCCGCCCCGGAAGCAGGAGACCCCGCCAGACGGCATGGAGGTGATCCCGCAGGTATCCGAGGCCCGCCGCGATCGGGCGCTGGAGGAGTTGATCTCCGTCGGGACCGTGACCCCCATCGTCCCGGTGGAGGAGTTGGCTGCCCACACCCAAAGGGCCGCCCTCCCCGCCACCAGGCTGGGGCTGTCCACCCTGATGGGCCTGACCCGGGCGCTGGTGTGGCAGTGGGAGAAGGAGCTGGGGTGGCGTGACGAACACTCCCTGCGCGCTGCCCGGCTATGCCGCAAGGTCGGCCGCCAGGCGGGCTTGCCCGGCCACGCGCTCAACGCGCTGCGCCTGGCCGCGTTGCTGCACGAGCTCGGTCAGCCCACGAGCCGCCATATCACCGCGTTATCCCTCCAGGGTGACGAGGCGTTGCAGGACCGGGCGCGCCGCGCGCTTCGCATGCTGGCCGACCTGCTCGAGTCCACGCGCGTGCCAGCCCGGGTGGGCGAGCTGCTCGAGGCCCAGTTCGAGCAGCCGCGAGGCGGGGGCGTGCCGGGGCTCGCCTCGGGAGACGACATCCCCCAGGAGTCCAACATCCTCGCCGTGGTGGACGCTTACCTCGACCTGATGGACAACCCGGACACCAGCAGCGGCCAGTGCCAGGACAAGGACGAAGCCCTGGCCCGTCTGCGGGCCGCCGGGGAGCGGCAGGTGCTCTGCCCGCTCACCGTGGAGCTGCTGCACCAGGTGATCTCCGCCTCTGCCCTGAGGGAGCGCATCCTGAGCGAGCTGTCGACGGTGCTGCTGGTGGACCCGGAGCGCAGCGCCCACCTGGGCCTGGTGGGCGCGCTGCGCCACGAGAAGGCGGAGGTGAGGGCGGTGATCGATCCGGCCCGGGCCGTCCGGGTGGCGCTGCGAGAGTCGGTGGACCTGGTGATCTGCGAGCTGGACCTGAAGCCCCTCGATGGGCTGGAGCTGCTGCGGCGCCTGCGGGCGGACGAACGGACTCGCGAGCTGCCAGTGCTGCTGGCCGTCAACAGCGTCGGCGAGGAGCAGCTGGCAGAGGCGCGCGAGCTCGGCATCCTCGACGTGCTCTTCAAGCCATACTCCCTGGAGGAGCTGCTGGAGCAGATCCTTCCCATGCTCGCGGTGCGCCGGGCGGACAGCAACGACCTGCGCCGGGTTTCGGGCTCGCTGCGGGAGATCCCCCTGATCGACCTGGTGCGCGATCTGACCGCGAACAACAAGAGCGGCCGCCTCTCGCTGCGCCTCGCCCGCCAGCAGGGCGAGCTCAGGCTCCAGGAAGGCAGGGTGGTGGAGGCATCGTGGGCCGGGCTCTCGGGTGAGGAGGCGTTCAACGAGATGCTCGGCCTCTCCGAGGGTGACTTCGCCCTCGATCCGCTCTCCATCACACGGCCCCCCGCGCTCGGCGGCGGAGGCGGTGACCTTCCCGAAGGTTCGTGATCGCAGTACACTGGTAGCCCAGCACTGAACGGAGTTGACGAGCGTGACTTTAGCCACTGACCAGAATTTAGCTTTCGATTCGACCCCCGCCAGGGGAGCGCCGCGGCTTCTCGCGGCCCTGCTCGCAGGGGCCCTGCTGGCCATCGCGCCAGCTTGCAGCGACCCCACCAACCCCATCGTGGATGGCGGCGGCGGCGATGCCGTCAAGCCCCTGGATGGCGGCCCCGAGGGCGGGACCCCCGACGCCAACAACAAGCTAACTCCCGGCATCATCGGCCAGTACTCCGCCCTCGCTGCGGTGAAGGGGACGCTCGTCATGAGCGCCTACGAGCGCCAGTACGGTGACCTGATCTACGTCACCGCCGGCGCCTCGAACCTGACCAAGATGAACCGCGAGATCGTCGACGGGGTCCCCAAGGCGGCGGCGACCTACGATCCCAAGGGCTGGCGCGCGGGCATCTCCGACGCCGGCGACGACGTCGGGCTGTACACCGACATCACCGCGGGCACCGACGGCGCCCCGCGCATCAGCTACCACGACGCCACCAACAAGGCGCTGAAGTTCGCCATCCGCCAGGCCGACGGCTGGAAGACCCACGTGGTGGACAAGGCCAAGGGCACCCATGACGTGGTGGGCCTGTTCACGTCCATGACCCTGCAGACCAGCGGGGCGCCGGCCATCGCCTACCTCGTGACCGGCGTGTCTGCGGCCAGCGGAAACTTCAAGTCGGAGCTGCGCTACGCCGAGGCCAAGAAGCCGGCCCCCACCACGGCGGGGGACTGGGTCATCGCCACTGTGGAGTCCGCCGCCATGCCGTGCCGCAATCTGTGCGCCACCGGCGAGGCATGCGTGATCAACGCCAACAAGACCAGCACCTGCAAGAAGACCAGCACCGGCTGCTCCAGCTGCGCCTCTGGCAAGGCGTGCGTGGGCGGCAAGTGCGTGGACGTGCTTGAAAACTCCAAGCTCATCGACATCCCCAAGGCCACCGGCCTGTGGCCCGCGCTGGTGATGGTGTCCACCGGGCCGCTGGTGGTGTACCACGACAGCATCAACGGCAACCTGCGCGCGGCCCTGCGCTCTGGCGGCAAGTGGACCGCCGCCCTGATCAAGGGCACCAGCAAGGACAACGTCGGCGCCTACTGCTCGGCGGCGGTGGACAAGTCCGGCACGGTCCACGCCTCGTACCAGGACTTCAACAAGGGCACCCTGCACTACCTGCAGCTGACCCCGCCCACCCTCAAGGCCACCGTCTCCGAGGCCATCGACGACGGCAAGCGCGCCACGGGCCAACACCTGGTGGGAGCTGACAGCCAGATCCACGTGGACACCGCCGGCACCGTGCGCGTGGTGTACCAGGACCAGCAGCTCGTGGACCTGCTCGGCGTACGCCGCGCTGGCTCCAACAACTGGCTGCCCAAGACCGCCACCGCCAAGGACCTGGGGCGCACCGTCAAGGGTGGCCCCCGCGGCTACGGCTTCTACCCCGACCTGGTAGCCGAGGGCGGCCAGGTCTACGGCAGCTGCCTGTTCTACGACCCGAAGATCACCCCCGAAGGTGGCCTGGAGATGTTCAAGGTCCAGTAAGCGAAGGCAGAAGCCTGCCGCCGCTCCCCATTCGCTATATATCCTCTGCCATCTTCAGCAGCTCCGGGATGAAGTCCTTCCTCACCTGGATCAACGAACTCACCTTGGCCTTGCGGGTCACGGCGACCACCTGCCCCCGGCCGCGGTCGAAGCCGGCCTCCACCAGATCGTCATCGAAGTCGAGGCGGCGGACCGCTCGGGCGGGCTCCTCGGCCACCTCCTGGGCCAGGCTCGCGCCCGGGATTGCAAGGATGATCACCGCCAACATGGCTCGTACCGTCTTCATGACGCACCTCTCCTGTTTGGCCCCTGTCGGGGCCAGTGGTTAGACCTGGTCTTTGCGGGTCAGGTCAGCGGCTCGAGCCGCCGGGCCCCTTCTGCTTGTATCGCTCCACCTTGAACAGCGGCTCCATCCTGAACGGCGGCGTGACGATGATGACATGACCGCCGCCCGGCATGGACGGGTCGTTGAACATGACCTCCCTGGGCGGTTCGGGTACCGACGGGGGCGCGGGCGCGACCTTGGCCTTCTTGCGCGCCTTGCGGGCCAGCTTGCGGCGCGGGGCGGGCACCGGCGTCGGCTCCTGCTCCACCTCCACCTCCACCGCCGCAACCGGGGCGGGCGTCACGGCGGGCCGCTTGCGTCGCGGCGGCCGCTTGACCTTCTTCGGCGCTTTCACCGTGGCCCGGGCGCGCTTTTCCTTTTTGGCCACCTCGGCCCGATAATGCTGCACGTAGGCCCAGGTGCCGGTGGCGCCGCCCACCAGCAGCGCCAGGCCCAGCGCGGCGGCCCAGGTAAGCCGCCAGCCAACGGATCCGCCGCCGGACCGCCCGGCGGCAGGCGCCTGTACGGCGTCCCAGTCCAGCGGCCTGGTCTGACCAAACGCTGCGGCCTGATCGGCCCTGCGCTGCGACTCATCCCGGGCCCGGTCCAGCCACGGCGCCGGCGTCAGGGTGCCGCCCCTCTGCTGCTCCTTCATGGTGTCCGTTCGTTCGTTCATGTCGTCTCACCGCGGCAAAGGGAGGGAGCGGCGCCTGTGTCGGCCTCCGGCTCGTAGCCCATGCTCTGCAAGATCCGCTTCAGCTTGTTGCGCCCCCGCCTCACCCTGGAGGCCGCCGTGTTGATGGATATCCCCAGTTCGCTCGCCATCTCCGCCAGGCTCAACCCCTCCAGCTCGAACAGCGCCACCGCCTCCCGCAGCCGCGGCGACAGGCGCCCGAGCGCCTGGTGCACCGCCGCGAGGTGCGGATAGGCCAGGTCCACCGTCTCCAGCGGACAGGGCACCTGGTCCTCGCGCTCGGGCCGATCCCAGAGCAACCAGAACCGGGTCGCCCGGCGGCGGTGGTGAGTCCGCGCGCGGTTGGTGGCGATGCGCATCAGCCAGTGGTGCACGGGCGCCTCTCCGCGAAACCTGGCCAGCGACCGGTAAGCCGAGGCGAACACGTCTTGAGCCATGTCCGCCACCGGCGCGCCAGGCCCGCACAGGTGGACCAGCCGCCTGGTCACCATCGGGTGGTAGCGCAGGTACAGCTCCTCGAAGGCCTCTCTGTCGCCTTCTCGGGCCCTGCTCACGAGCACCCTGGAGCTGACTTCAGTTGCCATCTTTTCCGCCTGCAGGGGATTCAATGCCTCACCTCTCATTATAGTACGATGCGCGCGGGGCCCTGAATTGTCCCTGGCGGGTCGATTTTTTCAGCAGCCACGCGGCAGGGTGGTAAAAAAGAGAGGAATGAGCAGGAACGACGCCAGCCAGCCCGGTCAGGTTCGAATCCGCGGCAAGATCGCGGCCCCGGACTTCAACGCCGAGGCGTTGCCTTACGATCTGACCCGTGAGGGGGTCAGCCTCTACTGCAACCGCGAGGTCACCCCTGGGACCCTGGTGAGCATCACCCTGGCGCTGCTGCTGGGGCAGAACTCGGCCAGCGAGGACCTCCGGCTCACCGGCAAGGTGCTCTGGAGCACCCCGATCAAGGACAGCCTGTATCAGCTCGGCGTGCTCTTCACGGGCATGGACGCCAAGCGCATGGGGTACCTGGACATCTTCCTGCGCCTGCTGCAGCAGGAGCTGGTCATCGACCTGGAGCAGGACGGCTTCGACGACATCGAGCTGACCCCCATCGATTGAGCGGCCCGCTTCATCGCGGAGCCTCCGAAGGAGGCGAGCACGGGCCGCTCCCCCGGAGGGGCGCTGCAAGTCCGAAGCGATCGGGGCAACAAGGCGAGCACGGCGCGCTCCCCCGGAGGGGCGCTGCACGTCCGAAGCGATCGGGGCAGCAAGGCGAGCACGGCGCGCTCCCCCGGAGGGGCGCTGCACGTCCGAAGCGATCGGGGCAGCAAGGCGAGCACGGCGCGCTCCCCCGGAGGGGCGCTGCACGTCCGAAGCGATCGGGGCAGGAGGCGAGCACGGGCCGCTCCCCCGGAGGGGCGCTGCACGTCCGAAGGGGCCCGCGTTACCCCTTCTTGTCCCCCCGGTACATGTACCGGTCGAACTGGGGCAGGAACGCCGTCCACTCCGAATCGCCAGCCTGAGAGAAAACGTCCCTCAGCTGGGCCAGGGTGCTGTCCAGCTCGTCCGCGCGATGGACGATGAGCGCCTCCACCGTCTTGGGGCGCTTGGGTGAGCCATGCTCGAGGCGGCCGTGATGTGCGGCCACCAGGTGGCGTACCTGTACTGCCAGCTGCTCCGGGAAGCCGTCCAGGCCGGCCAGCCGCGCGTCCAGATCGCGCAGGCCGAGCAGCAGGTGGCCCAGCAGGCGTCCCTCGGTGGTGTAGTCGAACCGCCCGTCCGGGGAGAGCTCCTGGACCTTGCCCAGGTCGTGCAGGAAGGCTCCCATCAGACACAGGTCGCGGTTGACCAGGCCCGGCATGGCCTCGGCGTAGTGCTCACAGATCCGGTCGGACAGCTGCATTACAGACACCGTGTGTGCCAGCAGCCCCCCGCGGAAGGCGTGGTGGATTCGCCTGGCCGCTGGCGACACCATCAGCCGCTCCATGAACGGCTCATCATCGGTGTACGCCGCCGCCAGCCCGCGCAGGTGCGCATCCTGCAGGCTCTGGAGCAACGCCTGCAGCGCCCGAAGTGAGGCCGCAGGATCGGTCGCGCCCACGGGCTGCAGCTCCTCCGGATCCCGCGCGCCGGGCGCAGCGGGCGCGATGCTTCGCAGGTGCAGCTGCAGACGCCCCTGGAAGCGGTTCACCTTGCCGGCCACGGTGATCGCGTCCCCCTCTTCGAAGGCCTGCGCCTGCTCCGCCGCGCGATCCCACAGCATCGCCTCCACCTCACCGGTGTTGTCCGCAAGCACCAGGGCCATGTAGGGGCGCTCGTTACGATCGGTGAGCATGCGCCTCGACTTGCAAAGGTAGGTCCCCTTGACCTTGCTGCCCTCCGTGAGGGCGCTCACCGGGGTAGAAGCATCACCGGCCACGATCAGTCTCCTGTAGCTCTGAGGAGCCACATGGTGACCCTCCTGCGTGCCGGAGCGCAACCTGCTTTTTGCATGTTGAAAGTGGCCCTGGCCCGCCCGGTCTGCTATATCCAGGGCGTTCCCAAAACCAGTTACTGTGGCATGGAGATTGCTAGTAACCGGGCAAAACCTCAGGAAGGGTGCACGATGTCATCTCTGCTGACACAAGTTGGAATCAACGCCGAGCATGATAAGGCTCTGAAAATCATTGCAAAATCTCTGTTCCGCGAGCTGAAAGAGAACGGATACGATCCCCGCGAGATCGTCTCTGTCAGCACTGAACTGATCAGTCTTGTCACATCAGATATCCGTACGGGACGCCGCGGCGCGGTGGCCCAGTAAGCGAGGACTCTCCCGCAGTATCCAAAAATCTCCTTTTATTTCGATATCTTGAGAGGGCTCCAGCAAGAATGGAATCCAGGTGGACAGGACCGTGGCGCACCAGGGTGAGGTGTTATGTCAACACTGTTGTAATTCCGCCACACCCGTTGCGAACCTCGACACCTCCACTTTCCTTGCCTGAAAAATGGCCCGGACAGGCATTTTCGGCCTGGCGCGGGCAGTTTTAGTCACTATATACATGTAGGCGTGATTGGCCGATGCGGGTGATGCCCCCCCGGGCGGCCCTCATGCCGCACGGATAAACCCGGTCAAACAACTCTACCAACCAACTCCCCCAACGGGAAAATGTACGGAGGATAGAAAATGGTTCGCGTAGCCATCAATGGTTTCGGACGGATTGGACGGTGTGTAGCCCGCGTGGCCAACGCCAGCGACTCTAACCTGGAGATCGTGGCGGTCAACGACCTCACCGATGACAAGACCCTGGCCCACCTGCTGAAGTACGACTCGGTTCACCGGCACTTCGACGGCACGGTGGAGTCCGAGGAGGGCGCCCTGATCATCAACGGCAAGCGCGTGGCCTCCTTCGCCGAGCGTGACCCGGCCAAGCTGCCCTGGAAGGACCTCGGCGTGGACATCGTGCTCGAGAGCACCGGCGTGTTCCGCACCCAGGAGAAGGCGAGCCTGCACCTGCAGGCCGGCGCCAAGAAGGTGCTGCTCAGCGCCCCGGGCAAGGGCGAGATCGACGGCACGTTCTGCATCGGCATCAACGACGACGAGTACGACGCCGCCTCCATGAACGTCATCAGCAACGCCTCTTGCACCACCAACTGCCTGGCCCCTGTGGCCAAGGTGCTGCACGAGAACTGGGGCATCGAGCGCGGCCTGATGACCACCATCCACTCCTACACCTCCAGCCAGCGCATCCTCGACTTCCCGCACAGCGACCTGCGCCGGGCCCGCGCCTGCGCGGTGAGCATGATCCCCACCAGCACCGGCGCGGCCAAGGCCATCGGCCTGGTGCTGCCGGAGCTCAACGGCAAGCTCGACGGCATGTCGATCCGCGTGCCGACCCCCAACGTCTCCCTGGTGGACCTGGTGGTGAACCTGGAGAAGGGGACCTCCATCGAGGAGGTGAACAACGCCATGATCGAGGCCGCCAACGGCCCGCTCAAGGGCGTGATGAAGGCGGTGGACGAGCCGCTGGTCTCCATCGACTTCCTCAGCGAGAGCCACTCGTCCTGCGTGGACCTCGACACCACCATGATCAGCGGCGACAGGACCCTCAAGGTCCTCGCCTGGTACGACAACGAGTACGGCTACTCCGCCCGCCTGTGGGACCTGGCCAAGCTCGTCGGCAGCAAGCTGTAAGGGCGACTGGCCCTCAAGCCTCAAGCCTCAAGCCTCAGGCCTCAAGCCTGACTCCGAAGGAGTCCATGATGACCATCAAGTGGGTAGACGAGATCCCTCTGTCCGGGAAGCGTGTCTTCATCCGGGTCGACTTCAACGTGCCGCTCGACGGTGAGCAGAACATCACCGACGACAACCGCATCCGCGCCGCGCTGCCCACCATCAGGTACGTCCTGGAGCAGGGCGGGCTGCCGATCCTCGCCTCGCACCTGGGTCGCCCCAAGGGGCAGGTGGTGGAGACGCTGCGCATGGAGCCCGTGGGCGCGCGGCTCGCCGAGCTGCTGGGCGGCGACCACGTCGTCAAGGTCACCGACGAGGTGGTGGGCGACGGGGTGCGCAAGGTCGTGGCCGACATGGTCGCCGGCGAGGTCGTGCTGCTGGAGAACCTGCGGTTCGAGGCAGGCGAGAAGAAGAACCACGAGGCGCTGGGCAAGGAGCTGGCGGCGCTGGCGGACGTCTACGTCAACGACGCGTTCGGCACCTGCCACCGGGCCCACGCCTCCATGGTGGGGCTCATCCCGCACCTCGAGGTGAAGGCGGGCGGCTTCCTGATCAAGAAAGAGGTCGAGTGCCTCGGGCGGCTGCTGGGCGATGTGGACCGGCCCTACGCGGCGCTGCTGGGCGGCGCCAAGGTGAAGGACAAGATCGCGGTACTCGACAACCTGGTGCCGCGGGTAGACGCCCTGATCATCGGCGGGGCCATGTCCAACACCTTCATCAAGGCGCGCGGCGGCAATCTGGGCGCCTCGAGGGTGGAGGACGAGAGCCTCGACGCGGCCCGGCGCATCCTGGCAGCCGCGGCGGATCGTGGGGTGGAGGTGCTGCTGCCCGAGGACGCGCTGGCGGCCGACGGGCTGGACGCCGCCGAGGGCCAGGTCGTGCTGGCGGCCAAGGTGCCGGCGGACCTGATGGCGCTGGACATCGGGCCGGCCACGGTGGAGCGGTACGCGGCGAAGCTGCGCGAGACGAAGACCGTGTTCTGGAACGGGCCGATGGGCGTGTTCGAGAAGGCGCCCTTCGCCGTGGGCACCATGGCCATGGCCAAGGCCATGACCGAGAACGAGGCCTTCACGGTTGTGGGCGGCGGGGACTCGGCGTCTGCGGTGAAGCAGAGCGGTGAGGCGGACAAAATCGACCATATCTCGACCGGCGGCGGCGCCTCCCTGGAGTTCGTCCAGGGCAGCACCCTCCCCGGCCTGGCTGCCCTGGAAGGTTAAGGGAGGAGGAACCGAAATGACCACGCGCAAGCCGATCATCGTCGGCAACTGGAAGCTGAACAAGACCATCACCGAGGCCGTGGACCTGGCCACCGCAGTGCGCAACGCCGCGGGGGGCATCAAGGACATCGAGGTCGGCATCTCTCCCACTTATGTGGCGCTGCCCGCGGTGGCGAAGCGACTCGAGGGGAGCAACGTCATCCTGGCGGCGCAGGACTGCTACGTGGAGGATTGCGGCGCCTACACCGGCGAGATCTCCGCGCCGCTGCTGGCCGACGTGGGCTGCACGCATGTCATCGTGGGCCACTCCGAGCGGCGGCAGTACTTCAACGAGACCGACCAGGTCGTAAACAAGAAGGTGCACGCGGTGCTCCGGTCGAGCCTGACCCCGATCCTGTGCATCGGCGAGCTGCTGAGCGAGCGTGAGGCGGGCAACACCTTCGACGTGGTCAAGCGCCAGCTGCTGGGCGGGCTGGAGGGCGTAGACAAGGCGCAGGTCGCCGAGCTGGTGGTGGCCTACGAGCCGGTTTGGGCCATCGGCACTGGAAAGGTGGCCACCACGGCCCAGGCCCAGGAGGTGCACGAGTACCTGCGCGGGCTGCTCAAGGAGCACTACGAGGACGCCGGGGACGAGGTCAGGATTCAATACGGCGGCAGCGTGAAGGGCGACAACGCCAGCGGCTTGATGGCCCAGCCCGACATCGACGGCGCCCTGGTGGGCGGCGCGAGCCTGCAGGCCGAAAGCTTTGTTGACATTCTGAGATACAACCGCTAAATCTCTGCTCCTTATGGAAACCCTGGTTACAGTAGTTCACGTCTTCACCTGCCTCTTTCTGATCATCGTCATCCTGCTCCAGGCTGGGAAGGGTGGCGGCATGGGCGCGGCCTTCGGCGGCGGCGGCGGCGGCGCAGTGTTTGGCGGCCGCGGCGCGGCCACCTTCCTGACCAAGCTCACTGCCATCATGGCCGGCGTCTTCATGCTGACCTCCATCACCCTGGCCTACTTCGCGAGCCACCATGATGACGACAAGCTCAAGGCGAGGTCCGCCGAGATAGAGCGCAAGGCCAAGGAAGCCAAGGAAAAGCGCATGGCCGAGCGCAAGGCCAAGGCGGCCAAGGAGAAGGCCGAGGCAGCCAAGAAGTCGGCCGACGAGGCCGGCGAGAAGGCAGCCGCGGCCGGCGCCGCAGCCGCGGGGGGCGCTGAGCCCGCCGAGGGTGAGAAGCCCGCCGAGGGTGAGAAGCCCGCCGAGGGTGAGAAGCCCGCCGAGGGCGCAAAGCCTGCCGAAGGTGAGAAGCCCGCCGAGGGTGCCAAGCCCGCCGAGGGCGCCAAGCCCGCAGAGGGCGCCAAGCCCGCCGAGGGTGAAAAGCCGGCCGAGCCCAAGGCCGAGCCCCAGCCCAAGCCGGAGCCTCAGCCCAAGCCGGAGCCGAAGCCGTAGGGTTCAGGTCTCTCCCCTCTCCCCGGGGAGCCATTTTCCTCAAGTCTCAAGCCTCGAGTCTCAAGCCTTGCTACTATTGCGTCCGGACTTTCGGAAGCAAGCACTCGCCATGTCACCTATCAAGATCCCCTTCACCAAGTACCACGGCATCGGTAACGACTTCGCGGTAATCAACTGCCTCGATCAACCGGAACGAGAGGCGGCGCTGGCCGATCCCGGGACCGCCGCGGCCCTGTGCCATCGCCACACCGGCATCGGCGCTGACGGGCTGCTCCTGGTGCTGCCCCCGCTGCCTGGCAAGAGGTCCGATGTGGACGCGCGCATGCGGGTGATCAACGCTGACGGCTCCGAGGCCGAGATGTGCGGAAACGGATTGCGCTGCGTGGCCAAGTATCTGCGCGACAGGATCGGCGACTTTCAGAGCGCTGACCGCCTCTTCATCGACACCGGCGCGGGTCTGTTGAGCTGCGAGCTGACCCTGGCCGACGACGGCCTGGTCTCCTCGGTGAAGGTGGACATGGGCCCGCCGCGGCAAGAGCCCGAGGCGCTGGGGCTGACGCTTCAGGAGCCGCTGATTGGCGCCGCTGTTTCCGCCGACGGCTTCCCGGAACGCCCCGCCACCGCGGTGAGCATGGGTAACCCGCACCTGATCTTCTTCGTGGACGACGAGGACCCGCGGGCGCTGGCCCTGGCCCACGGGCCGACCCTGGAACACCACGAGTGGTTCGCCAACCGGACCAACGTCGAGTTCGCTCGCTTCACCGGCGAAGACGAGCTCGAGCTGTGGGTCTGGGAGCGGGGCTGCGGGCTGACCCTCGCCTGCGGAACCGGCGCCTGCGCCACCGCCGCCGCCGCGGTGATCACCGGGCGCCACCCTGCGGCCGCGCCGCTGAAGGTGAACCTCCCCGGAGGCACCCTGACCATCGTGGTGCCGGCCGACATGTCATGTGTGTGGATGGACGGCCCGGCGGAGGAAGTCTACTGCGGATCGATTGAGATCAAAGCTTGAGACTTGAGACTTGAGGCTTGAGGGGCGAGTGTCCGGGGCTATTCACCCTCAAGCCTCACAGCCTCACAGCCTCAAGCCAGGCGCGCGTCAGCGCGCCAACGCCACCTCGTCGCGCATCGCCATACCCTTGGCGTAGCGCGCCAGGAGCTCGGCGATTCGGTCCATGCGCTGCCGAACAGCCCTCTTGGCCGTCCCGTTGACCAGCAGCGAGAACACCAGCGCCTGTTTGACCCCCTCCCCCTCCACATACCCACTCAGAGCCAGCACGTTGCCCAGGGTGCCCGTCTTGCCCTTGACCACCCCCTCGGCCGCGGTGCCGCGTAGGCGGCGGCTCAGGGAGCCTGCTTTGCCCGCAACTGCCAGGCTGGGCAGCAGCCGCTTGCGCAGCTTCTTGTCGCTGTAGACCTTGCGCAGCAGGGCGATCATGGTGTTGGCGCTCACCCTGGACGAGCGGTGCAGGCCGGAGCCGTTGCCCTGGCGGTACCCCTCGACGCCGATCCCCTTGAGCGCAGCGTTCAGCCGCGCGAGCCCGCGCTTCCAGGTGTCGCCCGGCTTCTTGTCGGCCCCCATGCGCCCCATGGCTCGCACCAGGTTCTCGGCGGCCAGGTTGCAGCTGTTCTGGTTGGTGCGCGCCAGCACCGCCCCGAGGCTGTGCTCGGTGGACGCCACCACCCGCGCCTTTTTGGGCGCCCTGCCCTTGCGCACCGTGCCGAGCACCAGCACGCCCCGGTCCCGCAGGGCTCGCCGCAGCGCCCAGCCCGCGTTGAGGCCGGGATCGTACACGGCCAGCCGCCGCACCCTGGGTGACGCCTTGCGCCCCATGGTGCCGGAGATGGTGAGCCACATGGTGGAGCCCTCATGGGTCCGGCTGATGCGGATGTTCGACCTGCGCGCCGCCTTGCCCTTGCGGGCCCGGGAGAACCGCACCCGCTTGCGCACCTTGACGTAGTCCGAGGGCGGGTAGACGTCCACGCGGGGGTACCGTCTCCCCTTCGGCGCGCTCACCTTGACCACAACGGCGTTGTAATCCACGTTCACCGCCCCGGAGGTGGGCCGGTAGCGCGAGCCATCGGCGAATGAGGAGAACCCCGGAGCCAGCCGCTTGCGGTCCAGGTACGAGTCGTCCACCACCACGCCGCGCACGCTGCGCACCCCGCGCGCCTTGGCCCGACGAGCCAGGGCGACGATGTGGTGACCGCGCAGCACCGGATCGCCAGTCCCCGACAGGTAAACTGGCCCGCCCCTGCGCCCCACGGACACCCGGGTGACGAAGCGGTACTTGCCAGGCAGGGTCAGGGCAGCCGCCGTGGCGGTGAGCAGCTTGGCGTTGGACGCGGGAACCCGCGCAGCATCAGCTTCCCACGAGACGAGGGGCTCCCCCTCCATGGGCGCCACCACCATCGAGACCTTGCCCTTGGCCTCGCGGATGTAGTCGAGCTGCCGGCTGATCATCAGGTTCAGCTCCTCGAGCCGGGCCTGCAACCGGGCCTTGTCCCCGTCCTCGGGGGTGGTGGCTTCGGTCTCGGGCACCAGCGCATCGCCCTCGGCCGGGTCCTCGGGGGACGGCGCCGCCGCGCTCATGGCGGCCTGCTCCGCCGCCCGGATTAGCTCTGCGGCGGTGGCCTGCACCCGCTGCTCTGCTTGCTCGATCTCCTCGTCCGAGAGCGGCTCGGGCGCCGCCTCTTCGGCCGGGGCCGCTGACTCGGGCGCCCTGTCCGCTGCTGGAGCCTGCTTTGTGTCCTCCGGAGTGGCTTCCGAGGACTTTTCCGGGAGCTTGCCCTGCTTGACGCTCAGGACAGGCGGCAGCGGCTGTGGTCCAACGACCACCTCCTTGTACTCGACTTCTTTCTGCTTTTTAGGATTCGCGGCTGCTGGATTGGACAGCGCGAGGGTGATGATGATCAGGGTGAGGAGGCTTGTCTTGGAATGTCCCATGAATCCAGATTTTCACGGGACGGGGAGGCGGGCAAAAAATCAACCCGGTTAGTTCAGCGGGAGGACACAAAATTAACCCGGTTAGTTCAGCGGGAGGACACAAATGAACCCGGTCAGGAGAGGCAGGCAGGCCCTACTACTTCTTTTCCTTGGCCTTTTCCGGGTCCTCGTTCATGACGGACAGCGTCCCACTCTCGTCGTCGAACTCCTCGTGCTTCACCGTCAATCCGGTGGTGCCCTTGAGCCCGCCGGCGTAGGCGGTGATCTCGGTCTTGCCCTCGGTGAGCGACTTGACGTTGCCGAACTTGTCCACCTTGGCCACCTCGGGGTTGCTGGAGGACCAGCGAACCCCGCCGGCCAGGATCGGCTTGCCGCGGTCGTTGATCACCGTGGCCTTGTAGCCGCGGGTGACCCCGAGCATCATCCAGTGGTTGCTCGGGTCGATGACCACCTTGGCCGGGATCTGCAGCGAGATCTCGACCTCCTTGGCGTACCCACCGGCGGTGACGAGGATGGTGGCGAGGCCCGACTGCACGCCCCGCACCAGGCCCGTGGGGCTCACCGTGGCCATGGTCGGGGTCATGCTCTTGTACGAGATCTCCTTGACGGTGATCTCGTTGCCGTTGCGGTCCAGAGGCTTGATCTGGAGCTGCAGCGTGCCGCCTTTCTTGTCGATGAGCAGGTTGTCAGGGCCGATCTCGAGGCTTTCTGGAGTGGCCTGACACCCGGCCAGGAGCAATGCGAGGGAGGGGAGCAGAGCGCGGAGCATGGTGCTACTCCTTTGCCGCGCCCTCATCGGACACCTTCTGGCTGACCGCGAAGTGCACGTTGGAGTACTCGGCCAGACCGCAGGAGTACATGATCTTCTTGATGATCTTGAAGTCCACGTTCTGGTCGCACTGTACGATGACCTCACCCGGGAACTGCTGGTCCGGGTTGAACCGCTTCCACTGGTGCTTGGCCACGTCCAGCTTCTCGGTGAGCTTGGCGATCTTCCAGTCCGGGCTGTCATCTTCCATGAGCTCCCGGGCGGTTGAGACCTCGTAGCCGTCCAGGGTGATCACGCCGCCCAGGGGATCGTCCTCCGGGTAGGAGATGGAGATAACAGGCGCACGCTCCAGCTTCTCCACCTTCTCGGCGAAGGGCAGCTTGAGGTCCTTGGATACGAACAGGATCTCGCCGGACGCAGAGAAGGTCATCAGCAGGAAGATGAGCACCACGATGAACATGTCGATCATCGGGGTGAGCTGCAGGCTGGCGAAGGTGCTCTTCTTGCCGTGGTGTCCGCCGCCATGGGCCCCGGTGAACAGGCCCACGTGGGTCTTGAGGTGCGAGCCGGGCGCGCCGATGGGGTGCGGATGGTTGGGGCGCGAAGCAAAGTCAGGCTGCTGAGCCCGCCAGAGGCGCACAGCGCGCAGGCTGTTGTAGTTGATCTCGTCCAGGATGCTCTGGGTCAAGCCGTTGAGGATGGAGAACCCGAGCAGGGCCAGGATGCCGGTGAGCAGACCGAAGGCGGTGCAGTTCATCGCCTCGCTGATGCCTGCGGCCAGCATGGTCGCCTTGTCCGCTGCCTCCTCCCCCGCCACACCGGCGAAGGACTTGATCAGGCCAGTGATGGTACCGAGCAGTCCGGCCAGCGTGGCCACGTTGCCCAGCAGCGCGAGGTAGCCGGTGCGCTTCTCGATGAAGGGAAGCTCGCCGTAGGCCGACTCGTCCATCTTGGCCAGCAGCCAGAACTCGCCGCCGCCCGATGCCTCCAGCCCAGAGCCCACGATACGGGACAGGGGCCGGTTGGTGGTCTGACACAGAGAGACCGCCCCGTTGATGTCGCCGGACTGGATGAACCCGGCCAGCTTGGAGATGAAGTCGCGAGCGTCGAAAGACGCCCGGGTGAGCACGATGGCTCGCTCGACGATAAGGGCAAGGGAGACGATGAGAATGACCAGGATCGGCCACATCCCCCATCCGCCCTCCTTGAAGGCTTCTGCAACGCTATGAAATAATTCACCCATTTGCGAGCCTCCTCACAACGCCGCGCCAGCGTCACTCACCTGAATCTGGGTGAAGTGCTGGGCAAGGGCGACGTCCATCGCCTTGATGAGAAACTTGTATTTGATGCCGTCTTCGGCAGCGATGGTGATGTCTTCCTTCTTGGGCAGGCGCGTCTTGATCTCCCGAAGCTGTTTGCCCAGCTTCTCGGTATCATAGATGTCGCCCTGCTTGGGGACCACGAGCCGCTCACCGCCAGCGGTGATGGTGTAGCCATCCTCGCCCACCAGTACCACCACCTTCACGCGCAGCTCCGGCGGCTGATCCTCTCGCTTCTCTGCCGCCGAGCCCTTGCCCTTCTGGCTCACCTTGATGCGCGCCATCTGGGTCCACACAGCCGTGATCAGCAGGAAGCAGATGTTCACGATCAATAGGTCGATGAACGGGATCAGGTTCAGCTCGGAATCAAGGGACTTTTTTCCGCCCTTTCCTCCAGTATCAATGGAAACGCCCATTGGGCTCCTCCTTGTCCAGGCGCCGGCGCGCTCCTAAATGACAGGAACGGGCCAGCGGACGGGACGGCTACACCTGGGGCGGAGCCGCCTGGCGCGAGCCGCTGATCAGGTTCATCACCTGCGCGCTGACCTCGTCGATATCATCCAGCAGCGCCTGGGTCCGGCCGTTGAGGACGGAGAACCCGAGCAGCGAGATGATGCCCACGCCGAGCCCAAAGGCGGTGCAGTTCATGGCCTCGGAGATGCCGGCCGCGAGCAGCGTCGCCTTCTGGGACGGGTCGACGCCCGCGACACCCGCGAACGACTTGATCAGACCGGTGATGGTCCCGAGCAGGCCGGCCAGGGTGGCCACATTCCCGATCATGGCCAGGTAACCGGTGCGCTTCTCGATGAGGGGCTTCTCCTTGAGGGCCGTCTCGTCCATGGCCGCCTGGACCTCGGCGTCAGGGCGGTTGACCTTCATCAGGCCCGCCTGAACGATGCGTGTCATCGGCTTGGAGGTGCCGCTGCAGACCTTGATCGCCTGGGCCACATTGCCCTGGGCGATGAGCTTCTGCATCAGGCCGATGAACTGCCGCTTGTCGATGCCCGCCCGGAACAAGTAGACGGTGCGCTCGACGATGATGCCGAAGCTGAAGATGGAGAGGATGAGGATAGGCCACATCCCCCAGCCGCCTTCCTTGAATGCTTCATTCATGTGCTGGATGAACCCCATTTGGTTCTACCTCCTGGCCGCGTGGGCCAACTAGTTGCCGTTAGGCGTCCTCGAGAGTCTTGGTTCTATGGATATCGTTCTCTATCAATTCAGTTCTTCGTTCCGTCGGCTCAGCCGATCTTCATCAGCTTGCGGTTGCCGACGGCCACGTTCATCAGGTGCACGGTGGTGTCGCTGATACCGTCGAGCATGGTCTGGGTGCGGCCGTTGAGCACCGAGAAGCCGAGCAGCGCGATGATGCCCACGCCCAGCCCGAAGGCGGTGCAGTTCATGGCCTCGGAGATCCCCTTGGCCAGGATGGTCGCCTTGTTCTGCTCGATGCAGCGGGCGATGGCCTTGCCCTGGGTCAGCTCGGCGCAGGCAGGCACCAGATGCTGGTAGTTCCTTGCCTTGGCGATGGTGGCCGGGTCGTTGGCCTCGCCCAGGGACACGCCCGCGAAGGACTTGATCAGACCGACGATGGTGCCCAGCAGGCCCAGCAGGGTGGCGATGTTCCCGATCATGGCCAGGTAGCCGGTGCGGGTCTCGATCTTGGGCATCTCATCCAGGGCCCGCTCGTCCACGGCCTCCTGGACCTCCGAGTCTGGCCTGTGCAGGTTAGCCAGCCCGGCCCCCACCATGTTGGCCAGCGGCTTGTTGATGCTCTGGCAGTACTGCACCGCCCCGGCCACGTCGCCCGCGAGCAGGAAGCGGTGAACCTGCGCCTGGAACGTCTTGACGTCCATGGGCGCCACGAAGAAGAGGAAGCGCACACGATCGATGATGATCAGGATGCTCACGATACCAACCAGCAGGATCGGCCACATGCCCCAGCCGCCCTCATGAAACGCGGGCAGTCCGTTGTGAAGGGCGAAGCAGAGCCCCACCCAGACCCCGAGCAGCACCAAGAAGAGCACGATCTTCAGCCCACTGCTCATTCTCTTTTTTTCTTCATTCATGTGAATCAGGTCTCCTGAGACGCTTGGGAATAGGAACTGTTCTTTTGTGGGTATCACCGGCCACGGGGCCGGAGTGGCGCGCACTATATCAGCAGCGTTTCACCCTCGCAAGCCTGGCCGATGGAGCCTCGCGACACCCCAGATCCTGAGACATGGGATACCCACGTGGGTTGATCATCATGCATGGATCGGGCCGGTTTTCGGGCCCGGCTGGCATTCATCGTTCGCCACGTCCCGGATGGCCCAGGATCGGCCTCCAGGAGGGCATCCAGGCTCGTGGATCCACCATGGCCGAAGGATCCAGCTCGTGGTCGCCCGGGGGGTCAGGTCAAGAAAGGCCCCGGCAGGGTGGGGCATTTTGCTACACGCCGTGGAGCCCTTCCCCACCTGGGCGCTCGTGCTCCCGAAAAAAACTGCAAAAAACCATGGCGCTGGTCTTGCAGGTTTTTAATTTTTCGAGCAGAACTGTTCTTCAGCAATTCCGACAGTTCATACAGGAGCAACTTCGAGGTTCGTGACCTTCGATTAGCTTTACTGAACCAGAGCTATATGATAGACACTTGACGGAAAATGGGAGGCAGTTGTTTTTGGTTGTCCTCCCGAAGAGCTTGAACTGCACTACAGCAATAACGGCAACAACGAGTCACAGGAACTAGACGTCAGCTGAAGCGGTCAGCGGCCCCGCGCGACGGGGCCCAAATGAAGCCGGAGGCGAAAAAGCATGCAAGGTATTGCGCACTTCCTTGAGACTGGCGGTTGGGTCATGTACACCAACCTCGTCGTCCTCACGACGATCATTGCCATCGTGGTCGAGCGGTTCATCTACCTGCTCGGCAAGGGCCAGATCAACGCCAAGGGGCTGTTGGACCAGCTGCGCAAGTTGATCCAGGCCAACAACATCGATCGTGCCATCCGCATCTGCGGATCCCGCAACGCTCCGCTGCTCAGGCTAGCAAAGTCAGGCCTGGTGCATGTGCACCGCGGCGAAGAGGCCATCGCAACCTCCATCGAGGAGTCGCTGGTGGAGACCTCGCCCGAGGTCAAGAAGCGCATCTCGGCGCTCTGGTCACTGGCCAACATCGCCGTGCTCATCGGTCTGTTCGGTACGGTGCTCGGTCTGATTACCGCGTTCTCCGCCGTCGCCGGCGCAGACCCCGCCAAGCGCCAGGAGATGCTGGCGGCCGGTATCTCCGAGGCGCTGCACAACACGGCGCTCGGTCTTGGTATCGCCGTCGTCGCCATCATCTTCCACCTCATCCTCTCGGGGATGGCGAAGAAGCTGGTGGCGGACCTTGAGGGCTTCTCCATGAAGCTGGAGAACTTCCTCAGCCAGCAGGTGCGTACGAACCCGAACCTCACCGCGCCCAGCGCGGCGCCTGCCCCGACCAAGGGCGGCGGCGGCAGCGCGAGGAAGAAGTAGTAATGAACGAGAGAATCGCCTTTGCCAAGGTCCGCGGCCGAATCCGCCGGGAGATCGCGCAGGCGGAAGAGGAAGAGCACGAGGGTGGAGAGCTAAACCTCGTGCCTTACCTCGACATCCTCGTCAACACCATCATCTTCCTGCTCGCTACCACTGCCAGCGCCCTGGCCCTGGCCAACATCAACGTCAACGCGCCGCGCTACGAACCTGCGGGCGCGGCTGCTGACGCGGCAGACCCCGACCCCGAGGACAAGCCGAAGCTGAACCTCACGGTTGCCATCTCGGTCAAGGGCTACGTCGTGGCAGGCAGCGGCGGCGTCATCACGGCCTCGGGCAATCCGGAAGACAACATCTCGGTCAAGTGCAATGTGCCGCTCAAGGACGGACGGTGCCCTGCCTTCCTCGCCTCGCGCATAAACGAGAAGGGTGACCGGGAGATGTTCTGGGTCGACAAGTACAACTACGCTGGCCTGATCAAGATGATGGAGAAGGTCAAGAAGAAGTACGCCCACGAGCGCCAGGTGATCCTCACGGCAGACCGGCATGTGCCGTACAAGATCGTGGTGAACACCATGGACACCCTGCGCGGAACGGCCACCGAAAAGTGCACCGGCGATGACGGCTGCCTGTTCGACCAGGTCATCCTGAGCGCGGGCGTGCAGTAGGAGTCATCCATGGCCGAAGAGAAGCAGCGCTACGTCTCACCACGGATGAAGGCCAAGAAGCTGTACCGCAAGCTCCAGCGACGGGTTCCGGAGGCCGAGGATATTGGCTACCTGAACATCACGCCGATGCTGGACATGATGACCATCATCCTGGTCTTCTTCCTCAAGAGCTTCTCGGTCTCCGTGGAGAATGTTTCCCTGTCTGATGAGCTGATGCCGCCGTCCTCGAACTCCGAGCTCAAACCTCACGAGGCGGTCGAGGTCACCATCACGCGCAACTCCATACTGGTGGAGGACGACACCGTGGCGGCGGTCAAGCGCGGCGAGGTGGACTCCTCCATCAAGCGCGACGGCCAGAGCGGCTACCTGATCACCCCGCTGCACGCCATCCTCGAGAAGCACACCAAGCGGCTCAAGAAGGTGGAGAAGATGACCGGGGGTAGGATGCCGTTCAAGGGCGAGCTGGTGCTCGTTGCAGACCAGACCACGCCCTACCGCCTCATCAGCGAGGTGCTCTACACCGCCGGCCAGGCGGAGTATGGCAAGTATCGCCTGCTGGTCCTCAAGGCCGGCGACTAAAACGCCCGGTCCGGGCTTTACCTCCCGCACAACACAATTCAAGAAGCCAGAATCCGCGAACGCCATGGGTTTGCGCTGCCGATTTGCGTGGCCGAAAGGCCTGAGACTTGAGGCTTGGGACTTGAGGCTTGAGGCTTGGGACTTGAGGCTTGAGGCTTGAGGCTTGGGACTTGGGACTTGAGACTTGAGGCTTGAGACTTGAGGTGCAAGTGTCCCGGGCGGTCACGTCCCTCAAGCCTCACAGCCCCAAGCCGCGAGCGAAGCGAGCCGCGCCATCTACCCTCGAGCCTCAAGCCTCACAG
>CAZEFW010000020.1:26370-31483 GCA_964511535.1 uncultured Myxococcales bacterium
ACAGCCTCAAGCCGCGAGCGAAGCGAGCCGCGCCATCTCCCCTCGAGCCTCAAGCCTCACAGCCTCAAGCCGCGAGCGAAGCGAGCCGCGCCTGACGCCTGGCGTCTGAAGCCTGTATCCTTGCAGGTAACAGATGAGTACTTCCGAACCAAAACAGCTCAGCCTGTTCGACGTCCTCTGCCTCGGCACCAACGCCATCGTCGGCTCGGGCATCTACGTCTTCCCGGGTGATCTCGCCGCGCGCCTCGGTCCGGCGTCGGTGCTGGCGTTTGGGCTTTGCGGCATCATCTGCTGCGTCATCGGGCTCTGCTTCGTCGAGGCGGCGGGCATGTTCCGTCGCTCTGGAGGGCCGTATGTGTACGCCCAGGAGGCGTTCGGCGAGGCCACCGGCTTCGTGGTGGGGTGGACCTGCTGGACCGCCGCCCTGCTCTCCTGGGCCGCAGTGGCGCGGGTGCTGCCGGTGTACCTGGCCCACCTCGTGCCCTGGGCCCAGGGCGCCGCCGCCGAGATCGGCATCGCCGTGGGCGTCACCCTGGTGCTGGGGGTGATCAACTATATCGGGGTCAAGCCGGGCGCCTACACCCTCGACGCGCTCACCGTGGCCAAGCTGCTGCCGCTGCTGGTGCTGCTGGCGGTCGGGCTGGGCAACCTGGACACCACGCGCCTGGTGCCCTTCGCGCCCGAGGGGTTCGGCCCGCTGCCCCGGGCGGCGTTCCTGGCCATGTTCGCGTTTCAAGGGTTCGAGGTGGTCCCGGTGCCGGCGGGTGAAACCCACAACCCCCGCCGAAACGCGCCGCTTGCGCTCTTTGGTTCTCTCCTGGTGGCGACGATTCTGTACATGGCGATCCAGCTGGCGGCAGTTGGGTCCACGCCGTCGCTGGCAGGCGCCAAGGAGCCGCTGGCGCTCATGGGCGCCACCCTGCTGGGCGACACAGGAGCCCGGCTGGTTGCGGGCGCCGCGGTGGTTTCAATGCTCGGCTTCTGCGCGGGGGTGGCACTGGCGGGGCCGCGATACCTCGAGGCGCTGGCCACCGATGGTCACCTGCCCCCCGCGCTCGCCCACCGGCATCCGCGCCTCGGTACCCCTGGCCGGGCTGTGGCCACCTCGACGCTGCTGACCACCTTGCTGCTGCTGGTGCTCGACTTCAACCGGCTGGTGGACCTGGCAGTGCTCACCGTGGGGTTTCAGTACCTCGCCACCTCCCTGGCCGTCCCGGCGCTGCGGCACAAACGCCCGGAGATGCCGCGCGCGTTTCGCCTCCCCCTGGGGCCGTTCATCCCCCTCTGCTCGGCGGCGGTGACCGTCTGGTTTCTGGCCCAGGCCGGGTCGAGCGAGTGGTTCTGGTTCAGCGTGATGACCGCGGGGGGAGTGGCGCTGTGGGGGGCGTGGCGGGTGATGCGGCCGTAGCCAGGTCCAGCCCAGGCAAGCCAATGGCCATGGCGCTGTGGGGGCCTTACAGGGAGCGTGTTAGCTGAAACGAAAGGGGAGACGGGAGGCTGGCGATTGATTGCGAAGCCTCGGCTTCGTCAATCAGATCGCCGGCTGAAAACCTTGCGCCCACCAGGGCGTCAAGGTTTTCACTTCTTGTTCTGGATGGCGTAGAGGGCGACCTTGTCCTCGGAGCAGAGGTCGGCGCCCAGGAACTTGGTTTTGCGCTTGCACTCTTTCTCGGCCAGCTTGGCCAGCAGCTCCACCAGCGCCTTGTCGCCCGGCTTGCCGAGACGCTTGGCAGCCTGGAGCATGTACAGCCGCAGCACGGGCTCACGCTCGGGCAGGGCCTTGACCAGGGCGTCCAGAGCCTCGCGACCAGTGGGCAGGATCCCGATCATCAGGCCGGCCTTCTCCCGCTGGGCCAGGGTCAGCTTGGTGTTGCCCACCTTCTTGCCGTAACAGGTCGCGTCGTCCTTGCACTCCTTGGACACGTCCAGGCGGTCGAGGACCTCCTTGAACAGCTTCTTGTTGCCGAGGTTCTTCTCGTCGTCGTGCAGCTTCTTGACGATGGGGTAGCCGGTCTCCACCTCGGCGCCGGCGATGCGGCCGTAGGCCATGATCGCTGCGTCCTTGAGGTTGGTGTAGCCGCCCTCGATGAACCATTTCTGCCCGCCCTCGAGCAGGACCGGCAGGGCCTTCTTGCTGCCGAGCACTGTCAAGGCGTTGCACACCTGCATGCGGATCTTGTAGTCGGCCTTCTTGTTCTGCAGCAGCGCCAGCAGCGGCTCCAGGGCGCGGTCGTCGAAGATCTTGCCCAGCGCCTCGATGACGCCGTCGATGCCCTTGGTGTAGTCATCGGCGCTCAGCTTGGCCCCGGCCAGGATCTTGAGCAGCGCAGGCACCGCCTCGGCGGCCATCATGTCACCCAGCACGCGGGAGAGCTTGCCCAGAATCACGCCGTCCTTGAACTCGAGCTGCTTGGCCATGGCGTTGAGCTTCTCGTCCTTGCCCTCCAGAGCGGCGATCAACGGCTGCACAGCCGGCTTGCCCATGAGCACCAGCGCCACACGGGCCTGGGGGTAGGAGGTCCCCTGGATGGTGCTCGCCATGAACAGGCCACGGATCAGCACCGAGATCGCCCGCGGGTCGCCCAGCTTGCCCAGGGCCTCGGCCGACTTCTTGTTGAGCAGGAAGTCCTGCTCCTCCGGCTTGCGCTCCAGGGTCTGGATCAGGAAGGGCACCGCCGACTTGTCGCCCATATCGGCCAGCGCGCCGATGGCGGCCAGCTTGGCCAGGTTCGCGCGGGATTTGATGGACATCGGCCGCCCGAGCACCTTGCCCAGCGCGGGGATGGCCTTGAGGGCCTTCAACCTCGCCAGCGCCTTGGCCGCGATGGTGGCGTTGTGGTACTGCTCCTCGGTGAAGTCCAGGGCCTCGATGAGGGTGTCCACTGCGCGGTCGTCCTTGAAGGCGATGATCGCCTTGAGGTTGACTGGATCGGGGAAATCCTTGAACAGGGCGCACAGGGGCGCAACCGCCACGTCCGCCACTGCCTTGCGCTCTGCATCAGTCTTGGCGGTATCCGCCATCTTTTTGAGCTCTTTCACGGCCTTGGCGACATGCTGCGGATCGCGCAATTTCTTAACCCAGGTGTTGGGATCCTTCGGATCGTCACATGCCGCAAACGCGAAGCTGAGCCCAACCAGTAGTGCCACGGTCCTGACCATTGTTGTCCTCCAGTGCAATAGTGCCGCCACTCTCCACCAAGGACCGGCGTCGCCAGCCCCCGCGCATTGACGCGCTGTATAAACCGCCAGAAGCTCTACAAACTCGGACCGCACCTTAGACCTGCCGCTTCATCGGAGTCAAGCGCCGACCGCCAGCGTCTGGCTGGATCTAACAGCCAACAAAAGCGCGAGATCCTTGAGCACCCTTGACGGCGCATTTATAATGGCGAAAGAGTTACGTGGCTTCGCGGGCAGCCTGACGGTCTGTCTACATGCCGCCGCCATGCCGCGGGCGGGTGTGGGGAGAACCGGCACGTACCCGTGGTACTACCAGGTGCGCGCTGCGGCCACCACTAGGAGAACAGGGGTCCACAGGGATCGAACGATGCGCTCAAGACAACCCTCCGGGAAAATAAGAGCGCTGAATGGCGACGAACTGGAGGAGCTGATCGAATCCGACAGCCCGCTCAAGAAGGGTGCGTCCGGACCAGGCGGCGAGCGCGCCCCGGGGTCCACACCCGCGGCGCGTGCGCCCGGCTCCAGCCCTGCGGCCATGCCTCCCACTGCCACCCACCGCACCGGTCCCGGCCTCGGGGCCGAGCGCACGGAGCAGATCAAACGCGCCGACCTGGAGCAGGGCGCCTACGATGTAGATCTCTCCGGCATGGAAGAGACCGCGAGCCCGACCTCGCCGCCCTCTCAGGATCGAATCCCCACGCCCCCTGCCAGACCGGGCGCCCGGCAACACAGCAGCGGCGCTCACCGGCAGCCGATGCCCGCGACCACGCCGCCGCCCTCAGAGCAGAGCCTGCCGCCGCTGGATGACGAGAAGATCGACGAGCTCCTGGGCGAGGTGCTCGGCTCCTACCGGCTGCTCTCCATCGTCGGTGAGGGCGGCATGGGCCGGGTCTATCTGGCCGAACATATCGAGCTTGGCCGCAAGGTGGCGCTCAAGCTGCTGCGCCCGGAGTACTCGGTTCGGCGGGACGCGGTGCGGCGCTTCTTTCAGGAGGCCCGGGCGGTCAACCGCATCGGCCACGAGAACATCGTCGACATCACCGATCTGGTGAAGCTGCCCACGGGGCACACGTTCATCATCATGGAGCTGCTCCAGGGTGAGGACCTGGCGGAGATCCAGAAGCAGTGCACCACGCCCATGCCGCTGGAGCGGGCCATGCGCATCGCCATGCAGGTGTGCGATGCCCTGGAGGCGGCCCACGGCCAGGATGTAATTCACCGGGACATGAAGCCGGACAACATCTTCATCGTCAACGACGGCAAGCGGCGCGACTTCGTCAAGCTGCTCGACTTCGGCGTGGCCAAGCTGCTCCACGAGGAGGAGAACGACGGCTGGAAGACCGCGGTGGGGTCAGTCATCGGCACGCCCGCCTACATGTCGCCGGAGCAGGCCACCGGCATCCCCGTGGACCGCCGGTCCGATATCTACTCCCTGGGCGCCATCATGTACGAGCTGTTCACCGGCCACCCGGTGTTCAGGGCCAAGTCGTTCGGTGAGTTCGTCGTCAAGCACATGAACGACGAACCGGTGCCGCCACGGGAGCTGGCCGACGCGCCCAAGATCCCGGCCACGCTGGAGGCCGTGATCCTGCGTTGCCTGGAGAAGGACCCGGCCAAGCGCTACCAGACCGTCATCGAGCTCAGGGACGACCTCGCCCGGGCGACGGCCACGGTGGAGACGGTGATCAAGCCCTCGCCCATGGCCGCTGACAAGGCGCCGACCAAGCGCAAGACCCGGTGGCTCTACTTCGTGCCCGTGTTCCTCGGGGTGGCGATCCTGGCGCTGCTGGTGTTCTGGCTCGCCTCGGGCCTGAGCCTGGACGATGTGACCCCGCCTGGCGATCCGCCCAAGGAGCCTGCGGCCGGGGCGCCTCCTGGAGGCGCCGCCAGCAAGGCGGGCGCGGTCAGCCTCGTGGGATCGCTCGCGCAGGCCTGG
>CAZEFW010000020.1:31493-79272 GCA_964511535.1 uncultured Myxococcales bacterium
CCCGGCGGGGCCCCCCCCCCCCGGCGCCGGGGGGGGGGGCGCCGCGGGGGGGGGCCGCCCCGGGGGGGGGCGCGCCCGCCGCCGCGCCAACGGAGCGGCAAGTGGAGATCAAGCTCACGCTGCTGAGCCAGCCCGCCGGCGCCGCGGTAACGCGCAAGGACCAGCCCGACAATGCGCTGGGCAAGACCCCGCTGACCCTCGACTTCGAGCGCGTGGGCGAAGAGGTGGAGTTCGTCTTCACCCTCGGCGGGCACACCACCACCACCCAGAAGATCACCGTCACCGAGACGACGGTGGTCTCGGTGGCGCTGCGCCGCAAGGCCTCGCGCCCCGTGCGGGCGAAGCCGGAGCCGGCGCGCGCCGACCCCGAGCCTGTGGCGCCCAAGCCGGCCGCCCTGCCCAAGCCCAAGCCGCAGGAGCCCAAGCCTGCCCCCAGGGTGGAGCCGAAGCCTCCCCCGGCCGAGAAGCGCAAGCCGAAGCGGCGGCCAAAACCGAAGCCGAAGGCGAAGCCGAAAAAGAAGCCGGTCAAGGTCGACCCGATGGAGCAGATCGATCCCTTCGCCATGTAGCTCTCGCGTTGCACATTGTTGGAATGCAGCACCATAGCGAGTAACATCGGCCTATGTTTGCCATAGCCATGAGACGTTGCTTGCCAGCGCTGCTCTGCGCAGCCTCCCTCGTACTGGGGCCCGCTGCCCTGGCCCAGACCGACGCGGAAAAGACCAAGGCGAAGATCCACTACAAGACAGGAAAGAAGGCCTTCGACGCCGCCGACTACGCCACCGCCCTGGCGGAGTACAACAAGGCCTACTCCCTGCTCCCCTTGCCCGGGCTGTTGTTCAACATCGGGCAGTGCTACCGGAACCTCGGGAGCCACCAGGAGGCGATCAACTCCTTCAACCTTTACCTCGAGGAGAGCCCCAACGCGCGCAACAGGCCCGCGGTGGAGAAGCTCATCGGCGAGCTGAAGAAGGAGATCGCCGCTGCCGGTCCCGTGGACAAGCCAGACCCGCAGGGCACCGATCCCGCGGACAAGGTCGACGTGCCTGGCGAAGACGGGAGCGACGATCCGCTGACCGGCGGCCCGGGTGACAAGCCTGACGAGGTGGACCCCGACGGCGGCCCGGAGGTGGTTGCCGTAAACCCGATCCCGCCGCCGCCCAAGAAAGACCGGGCCACCTCAAGCCCCTTCTACAAGAAGTGGTGGTTCTGGACCATCGTCGGCGCTGCCGTCGCTGGCGGCGCGGCCACAGGCATCTACTTCGGCACCCAGTCCTCCGGCGCGGGCATCCCCGGCTCCTCACTGGGCACGCTCGATTACAGCCGCTAGGGAGACAGAGAGATGACCCACTCGCGCTCCATCGTCCTCTCCATCATCCTGGCGCTGCTGGTCGGCTGCGGCGACCAGAGCGCCACGCTGCTGTACGTCAAGGTGCTCGCCCACGACGGCATGACCAACCCCGCGGCCCTGGCAGTGACCTTCACCCAGGGGGGCGCGGCCGAGGCGCCGCGGCTGCTGCGCGGCCCGGGCGGGGGCGGCATCGCCCTGCCCGCCTCCTTCGTGATCCAGGCGGACGGCCGCTCGGGCTCGGTGCGGGTAAACCTCAAGGCGCTCAAGGCCGCCTCCCTGACGCCGCAGAACATCATCGGCGCCGGTGAGAGCAAGGCGAACCTCACCACCGATCAGCGCGTGGACATGACCGTGCTGCTGGCGCCATACGACAAATTGGTCAAGACCAAGGTCGCTCCCAACGCCCAGTACGGCCGCCGGCCGGCAGTGGCAGGCGACCGGCAGGGCAACTCCGTGGTGGTGTGGGAGGACAGCTCCACGTCGTCGGGGCAGACCCTGTTCGACATCTGGTTCCAGCTGTTCGGGCGCAAGGGGAACACCACATACAAGGGCGCCTTCCTGATGACGAGGGAGCACCAGCCGACGGTGGCCATGCAGCAGGCGGGCACGGCCCGCGGCAGCTTCGTCGTGGCCTGGGTCCGCCAGCCCGGCACTGCCAACGGCAAGGGCACCATCTACACCCGCGCCATGAACGCCAAGGGTCAGCCCGACACCACGCCAGGCGCCGGCAAGGCCATGGCCCAGTCTGCCTCGGCGCTCGCCTCCAGGCCCGAGATCACCGCGCGGTGGCCCAGCGGCTACGTGGTGGCGTGGCAGGAGGAGGACCTCACCGGCGGCACCCACCGGGTGATGGCGCGGCTCCTCGACGACCACGGCCGCCAGATGATCTCGCCCAACGGTCAGCAGTCGCCGTTCATGCTCGCCTCGTTCAGCAAGTCGAGCACCCAGCCGGCGCCGACGGTGGCCGGCGACCGCTCCGGTGGCGTGATGTTCGTCTGGAACCAGGGGGGCGACATCAAGGGGAGCATCTTCGCCAAGGTGGGCGGCAGCCTCAAGCTGGTACGTGGCGCGTTCGGCATCGCCAAGGTCCCGTCCGGGCAAGCCTCCCGGCCCCATGTCACGGCGCTCCAGTATGGCTACGGCGTGATCTGGTCCGACAAGTGCAATCTCCCACCCGACACCAACGGCCGGTGCATTCGGTTCCGCCGCTTCTCCGCCGACGGCCAGGCGCTCGCCTCGGACTACACCCTCAACACCACGACGTCCCAGGACCAGCTGGAGCCTCGCATCGCGAGCCGCACCCAGGACGGTTCGTTACTGGCGGTGTGGACCTCCAAGGCCAGCACCACCGCCGACCCCCAGGGCGGGGTGCAGGGCAGAGCGTTGTTGCACAACGGTCTGCCGGTGGGCGCAGACTTCACCATCAACACCACCACCGCCGGACAGCAGCAGGCCGCGGCCGTCGCGCCCCTCGCCAGCGACGGCTTCGCGGTGATCTTCACCGACGGGGCGAGCGCGACGCCAGCCCTGCGCAACCGCCTGGTGTTCCCGGACTATGTCGGGCTCGCCGGAAAGATCGGCGCCCTGTGCGAGGGGCAGAACCAGTGCACCAGCCCCAGCCTCTTTTGCCAGCAGACCCAGGCGGGCAAGCGCTGCCTCAACCCGTGCAAGGGCGGCTCCGAGGCGGCCTGCATCTCCGGCGGCAAGTGCTTCACCAACAAGGGCCTCAACGCCAGCTACTGTACCTACCCCACGGCGCCCTGAGCACGCCTTGGGCGTGCGGCCCTGGGCTTTGGATTCGAGCATTTTGTCGGCGCGCCACCACACCGGGCAGGTTACTTGACGAACAGGGCGTAGTCCTCGTGGCTGGTGCTCACGTTGTACTTGTAGGCGGTGGAACCTGACGGGCCTGACTGGGCGTCCTTGTAGGTGGCGTTCCCCTCGGTGACGCCGAGCCCCACCTCCACCCAGCCGCCGTTCTTGAGCATCTCGGCGAACATGGCCCGCTCGGCGCTGTTGCAGTTGCCGATGAGTCCGTCGTAGTGGCGGAAATAGAGCGCCTTGCCGATGACCGAGTCGCGCCCGTCGTCCTTGAGCAGCGTGGCCTTGGTGCTCACGGTGACGCCGCACTTGGACCAGTTGGCCGTGAGGTACGCCGACCAGGTGGTGGGCGAAGCGCTGAAGGTGTGCGCGGCGTAAGCGGTCCGGTTCAGGTCCCGGATCAGCACCTGGGTCCCCTTGACCTGGCTGTACGCCTTGCTCTTGGCGTCCACCTTGCTCAGGTTCGTGGTGGCGCCGAAGGACGTGGCGTCTTTCCAGCGGCTGTGGTCGTAGGTCCAGCTCTCCTTCTTGTCAGACGCACAAACCCGCGCCACCAGGGTCCACCCGCCGCCGCCCAGGGTCATGTCGCAGTAGACCTGGTACGCGTTGCTGGCGCTCCCCTTGTCCGGATCGACGGTGTGTACGCCGCTGGCGACGCCTGCGTGGGCGCCTATCAACTCGTTGCAGCTCACCGGGTGGCGGCAGGCGGAGTCGCAGACGGCCGGCTTGCAATCGGCGGAGGTGGCGCACTGCTTGCCCAGGGCGCAGACGGCGCAGGTGCCGCCGCCGCAGTCCACGTCCGTCTCCGCACCGTTCTTCACCTTGTCCGTGCAGCTGGGCGCCGCGCACAGCCCGCCGACGCAGACTCCGCTGGCGCAGTCGCCGGCGGCCTTGCACTGCTTGCCGTCCGCGCATGTCTTGCACGCCGGACCGCCGCAGTCCACGTCGGTTTCGCTGCCGTTTTTGACCTTGTCACCGCAGCCGGGCTGCTGGCACACGCCAGCCTTGCAAACCCCGCTGACGCAGTCGGTGGCCGCGGCGCAGCCTGCCTTGTCCGCGCACTTTGGGCAGGTGCCGCCGCCGCAGTCCACGTCCGTCTCGGCGCCGTTTTTTACCTTGTCCGTGCACAGGGGCGCCGCGCACTTGCCGTTGTCGCACACGCCGCTCAGGCAGTCCGTCGCGTTGGCGCAGGCCTTGTTGTCGGCGCACTTGGGGCAGGTGCCCCCGCCACAGTCCACGTCCGTCTCACCGCCGTTCTTCACCTGGTCGGCGCAGCCCGGGGCGGCGCAGATACCGGCGCTGCACACCCCGCTGGCGCAGTCCGTGGTGGCCTTGCACTTCTTCTTATCGGCGCACTTGGGGCAGGTGGGCCCGCCGCAGTCGGTGTCCGTCTCCGAGCCGTTGAGCGTCAGGTCTGTGCAGGTCGGCTTCTGGCAGAGGTTGTTGACGCATACGCCGCTGACGCAGTCGGCGTGTGCCTTGCACTGGAGGGCATCCGCGCACTTGGGGCATGTCCCCCCCCCGCAGTCCACGTCGGTCTCGGCCCCGTTCTTCACCTTGTCCACGCAGCTCGCCGCCGCGCACTTGCCAGCCACGCACACCCCGCTGACACAGTCAGCTGCCTTGGCGCACTGCTTCGAGTCGGCACACTTGGGGCACGTGGCGCCGCCGCAGTCCACGTCCGTCTCTGCCCCGTTTTTCGTCTTGTCCACGCAGGTGGCGGCCACGCAGAGCCCGGCGCTGCATACCCCGCTCTGGCAATCGGTGGCCGCCTTGCACTGCTTCTTGTTCGGGCACGCGGTGCAGGCTCCGCCGCCGCAGTCCACGTCCGACTCCGCGCCATTTTTGACCTTGTCCGTGCAGCTCGCCTTCTGGCAAGTCCCGCCCGCGCAGACGCCGCTGGCGCAGTGTGCGGCCTTGCCGCACAGCTTCCCATCCGCACACCCGGGGCAGGTGGCGCCGCCGCAGTCCACGTCGGTCTCGTCGCCGTTCTTCACCTTGTCGGTGCAACTCGCCGCCGCGCAGATCCCGCCTGTGCAGACCAGGCTGACGCAGTCGGCGCCCTTGAGGCAGGACTTGCCGTCCGCGCAGGCGGGGCAGGCGCCGCCGCCGCAGTCCACGTCGGTCTCCGCGCCGTTTTTGGCCTTGTCGGTACAGGTGGGCAGCGGCAGGTCGGGCGGCGTCTGGTCGACCACGACCGCATCGGCAACGGTCAGGTCAGCTGAGACAGCGCCGTCGACCACGGCCGTGCCGGTCTCTTCCTCGCAAGCGGTCAGCGCCAGGGCTGACGCCATGATTGAGAAAACCAGGGCCCTGATGTTCTTCATGGAGACCTCTTTCAATCAGCGGGTGTGGGATGGCGATATATCAGGGCTGGACCCGCACCTGGGTGGTGCAGGCGGAGTCGGCCGGGCCGCTGCCCAGCTCCAGCTTCTTGACCTTCCCCTTCTCCCAGGCCGGGCCGCTGACCACCACCAGCTTCGCCTTGTCCGCGGGGCCCGCGCAGCCAGCGCCGACGGCGCGCTGGGTCTTGCCCACGACATCATGAGCGGTGAGCCGCCAGGCACCTGACAGCAAATCTACCGGCTCCTGGCCCAGCGAGCTGCGGCGCACCATCCCCTTGTCATTGGCCGGGGCGGTGAGCACGCCGCTCGGCGCCATGGCGGCGTAAACCGCCGACGAGGAGGGCTCGCTGCGGATGGCCGTGCCAGGCGGCTTCGGCTCGCCGCGAGCCACGGCCAGCTGCATGGGGGCCAGCTCCTGCCCCAGCTGCCAGGTCTTGTGCACCGCCGCCGCAGGCTTCTTTTCTTCGCCGCCCGGCGTGACGCGCAGCATGGTGAGCCGCGCCGGCTGCATGCCGCCCTCCACCGACCGCGCGTTGTCACCGCTGACCACCCACAAGGTCCCGCCGTCGGTGGAGAAGCGCAGGTCCTTGACCAGCGACAGCACCTCACCCGGCAGCAGCTTGACCAGCGCAGGCTCGCCGATCTTGGTCGGCTCGCTCATGTCCACGAGCGCCAGCTCGTTCAGGTCTGACAGCAGCAGCGCCATGGTGCGCGCCTGGCCGCCCATGGCCGCGGCCACGATGCCCTTCTTCAGCACCGGGATGTTGATTTTCTGCGGCTTGTAGAAGGTGGGGTTCGTGGCGTTCTCGCTGGTGAACAGGGTGATCTGCTCGTCGCTGATCACCGCGCCAAAGGGCCGCTGCTCCGACGAGACCACGGCCAGCGCGTTGCCGCTGCCGAGCTTGCGCTCATCCACAACCTTCGGCTTCGGTCCGGTCAGGTCGATGACCCACATATTCACCGAGCCCTTGCCGCCCACGGCGTAAGCCGCCGACCCGTCGCTGCTCATGGAGAGCAGGCGCGCGTCGGGCAGCTTGATTGGATCGAGCGCGGTCATGGCGCCGTCGGGCTCGAGCCGGAACGGGTGGAGCACGCCACCAGCCAGGGCCAGCCCGATGCGCTGCACCGTCAGCTTGCGAGTCCCGCGGCCGCGGTCGTGCACCACTTCGATCTCAACCGCGCCGTGATCGATGCCCCAGGGCACCCGCACCAGGACACCGCCGCCCTCGGTGTGGGCCAGCACCTGGGTGCCGCGCCCGGCGATGGCGACGCGGGGCTGCTTGCCGAAGTTCTCGCCGAGGATGTACAGGAGCTCACCGATGACCGCCCGGCCCTGGCCGCCGCGGGTGTCCACTTGAGCGCCGCGCCGGGGGGTCAAGCCGGTGCCCAGATCCACCACTCTGAGCACCCGAGGGGCGCCACCGGCGGCGCTGACATCTCTAACGTCGATGACCGGGGGCGTGGGGCTCACCGCGCATCCTGCAACCATGCAAAGGGGGAACAGCCACGTGATCGCGTTGAATTTCATGAAGATCTCCGGTTTGCGGTTGACAGCTTTTTTGCGGACATGGTACCTATTCATATGTTCAGTAACCCTGTACAGCTTCGGCAAGCACCATGCAGCAGATGGCAGGCAGATACTACACTGTGCAACCGCCTCCTCCAACCACCTGACAGGATTCATCTAACCGGGGAAAATCCATGCCAGAAAGCTTGACGCGAAGGCAGCAAGAGGTCCTCAGCTTCATTGAGGATTGCATCAACTCCACGGGCTACCCTCCCACCCTCAGGGAGATTGGCCAGGCAATGAACATCAAGAGCACCAACGGTGTCAACGACCACCTCAAGGCGCTCGCCCGCAAGGGATACCTGCGCCGGGGGACCATGAAATCCCGAGCGTTGATCCCCACATCGGTATCTCAGATGGTGGACGTGCCCCTGCTCGGCGCCGTGCCCGCCGGCGTGCCCGTGGAGGCCATCGAGGACCATCACCGCGGCGACAACCTGCGCATGGACCCTCAGCTGGTGGGAGACTCCCGGAGCGTCTTCGCTCTGGAGGTGGAAGGGGACTCCATGATCGAGGATGGCATCTACGACGGCGACTATGTCTTCGTGGCCAAGGGTGTACAGGCGCATCGCGGGGACACGGTGGTGGCGCGCATCGACGGCGAGGCCACCGTCAAGCGCTTCTACCCAGAGAAGTCCAAAGATCGCATCCGGTTCCAGCCCGCCAACTCGCAGATGGAGCCGATCTACGTCTCTGCGAGCGACGCACGCCCCACCGAGATCGAGGGCGTCGTGGTGGGGGTCTACCGCAAGATTCGCTGAACCATCTGCCCCTCCTAACCTTCCGTAGTTCCCTGTGTCAGAATATGATTGCCGACTCCGGCGTAATACCTCGGGACACTATGCGTGCGACGACGTAGGAAAAATAGCCTTGGCTGGGCACTCCTCCTCTCTCTGGTGCTGAACTACAACTTCCTGCTGCCCGGGTTCTTCTATTTCCTCGGCGGGGACGCCGAGCCCGTGCTGGAAGTGACCGAGGTGGAGCTGCTGCCAGAGCCTGAGGCGGAGCCCGAGCCCGAACCCGAGCCTGAGCCGCAGCGCCAGGCCAGGCCCGTCAAGGTGGTTCAGCCGCGAAAGGCGCCGCGCCCGGTGGCAAAGAAGCTGCCGGTCATGCCGAAGCCGAAGCCCAAGCCCAAGCCGGAGCCGCGCAAGGAGAAGCCGCGGGTCAAGCCCCCCGATCCCATGCGCATGAAGATGGTGGAGGTGAGCAACCCGGAGACCGAGACGCCGCCAGAGAACGCGCGCTACCTCTCCGACAAGAACCGCAGGGTGGCAAAGGAGACTCGCGCCCGTCAGACCAACCTTGTCCGGGATCAGCCGAAGCCCCGGCCCACCACCGAGCCGAACCCCAAGCAGGAGAAGGAGCCAGGGGCGCCGCGCAAGAAGGTGGCCGAGTTGAAGCGCCGCAAGGCGCCCTCCAAGAAGCTCACCGAGCCGCGCAAGGTCTCTCCCCTGCTGCGCATGCGCACGCCGAAGCCGCCCCCGCCTGCTCGGCAGCAGGAGGCCCTGGCCAGGGTGGCCCCGTCAGGAGATCTGGCCCCGCCGCGCAAGGAGCGCCGCAAGCTGAAGCTCGACCTGAACCTGGACCACCGCGCCCACGACCGGATCTACGGCAAGCGCGCCCACGAGGCGCGCGAGCTGGCCCGGCTGTCGCCCTCGCGCGCCCGCGGCAGCCACCAGCGCAAGTGGGAGCAGGTGCGCTCTGCCCTGGAGAACTTCGTGCCCGAGGTGCGCCCCGGAAACCAGACGGCCCTCGGCACCCGCGCGCACCCATTCGCCCTGTACATCGCCCGGGCGCACCGCAAGATTCACCGGCTCTGGGGGTTCGGCTTTCTGGTGGACCTGGACATGAAATCGGACAGCCACCCGATGAACGACATGAGCCTGTGGACCATGATCGAGGTTGTGCTCACCCCCGACGGCAAGGTGAAGAAGACCACCATCGTGCGGCCGAGCGGGGTGCTGTCCTACGACGTGGCAGCGCTGAGCGTTGTCTACACCGCCGCGCCTTATCCCAGGGCGCCGAGGGCGATCCGGTCCAAGGACGGCAACGTCTACCTCCACTGGCGGTTCCACCGCAACCAGCGCCAGTGTGGAACCTTCGGCGTGGACCCGTACATCCTGGACAAGCCGCCCGAGGGGCCCATCGACAGCACGATGGAGGAGGTAGGGCGCGGCCGCGCCGAGGCCGGTGGGGCGCCGCGGCGAAGGCTGAAGCGCCTCAACAGCCACCAGGGCCACAGCCACGCCCACCCTGCCCCGGCACCCCCGGCTGCCGCCGCCGCCCCACGCGAGGCGCCCAGGGCCAGCCAGCAGCCCGCTGTCACGCCGACCAGGGGTGACGATCCAGCGGCCGCCAAACTCACGCGGCGATTCCTGGCCCGCCTGGCGGCCAGGGACCCGGCAGGCATGGCCAAGCTCTGTGCCCTGCCCTTCTCCTCGGGAGGGCGGGACGTGGCCACCAACCGCAAGGAGCTGCGGCGCATGTTCGGCGACCTGACCCGTGACCTGGGGGGCGCTGCCGCCGCAGGCGCGACGGTGAAGCTGATGACGGTGGTGCAGGCGCGGGACATCCTGGGGGCGCTCCCGCCCGGCGCGGAGTATGGCCAGGGGATGCTGGTGGTGCGCGCCCGCGTGGGCGAGGCCATCATCACCTTGCTGCTCAAAAAATCGGAGGGGACCCTGTGGCGCGTGGTCGGGCTCAACCGCTAGAGCGGCGGTCGGTTTGCGACCTGCTGCGAGCGCGCACTCGCGCTGCTCTTGACCCGTTCGCCGCGCTGGCGCTCCTGCTGCTCGGGCTCCTGGCTGCCCCGCCGGCGCATGCCCAGCGCATATTGCACGAGTACGTGCCGCCCCCGGGCGCCCGCCGCGACGAGGGCAAGCTGAGCCCCACGGCCCCGCCTGACTGGATCAGGACTGACGACAAGATCATCCCCCGCCCGGAGGAGAAGGCAGGGGCCAGCCGGGAGGAGCGCGTCCTCGGGGAAGGCGGCGGCGCCTCGCGCGCCCGCAGCCTCACCATGGACCGCACCACCACCCATGACGGGGTGCTCAACTACACGGCAGAGTTCAACCCGAGCGTGGTCCCGCACAAGCGGATGGCGGCCTTCGACGCGGTGGGCAAGGGCTACACGCTCAAGGTGTCGCGCGGCAAGCTGCGCGAGGTGAAGCTCACCCCGCGAAGCAGCCCGCCGGGCCGCGATCCGTTCTGGGGCAGCCTGGTGGTCAAATTGCGAAAGGGCGTCCCGTCGCCGATCCCGTCGGTGGCTCCGGGAGCCGCGGTGCTGTCCTACCGCACGACGCCGCGGGCCAGGCTGACATTCCTGCGAGACTCGGCGGACAACATGTGGGTCCGGTCGGAGGACCGCGGCGGCGAGCTGCGGCTGGTGTTCCTCACCGACGCGCCGCGGAGCTACTTCTCGCCGGAGGTGCCGCGAGGCGTGAGCGTGGCGGACGTACCAGCGGCCCTCAAGCCCCGACTCCCGCCGTCGGTGAAGCAGACCGCCCGGCGGGTCCTGCGCCGGCTGAAGATCCGGCGGGGAGGCCGGCGCCTGGCCGGGCAGCTGGACCGGCTGGTGGGGTACTTTCGCTCCTTCCAGGCTGGCAAGCTGCCGTCGGAGAGCGCCGGGGACACATACCTCGACATCGCCCTGAGCCAGCGGGGCGTCTGCCGCCACCGCGCCTTCGCGTTCACCATCACCGCCCAGGCTCTGGGCCTGCCGGCGCGCTACGTGCAGAACGAAGCTCACGCCTTCGCCGAGGTGTACGTGCCGCGCCTGGGCTGGGCCCGCATCGACCTCGGCGGGGCTTCCAGCGAGATGCGCGTGCACAACGGCAAGGACCGCGAGGTCCACCGCCCGGGACCGGACCCGTTCCCACGGCCGAGCCGCTACGCCGGCAGCCGCCAGGGGACGCCGCAGACTACTCGGGTCACCGGGCTGGATCAGCGCCAGCGCCGCCAGCTGCGTGCCGGCACCCGGGGCCGCTACATGCAGGGCAGCGCCGGACCTGGCGAGGGCGAGGCCGCCGCGGGCGCGCCCCGAACCAAGCCCGAGGTCATCCCCATGGGCCCGACAGGCGCTGCAGAGCCACCTCCGGAGCGGATCCCGGTGCAGGTCAAGCTCTCCTCCCCGCGGCAGCTCTCCATCGTCTATCGAGGCGCCACGCTCGCCGTGGCGGGCCGGGTACTGTCGGGTGAGCGCGGGATCCCCGGCCTGCAGGTGGATCTGCTGCTCAGCCGCGACGGGCGCATCGGCTACCCGGTGGGCAGCCTGGTCACTGATGGCCAGGGACGCTTTCGCGGGAGCCTGAAGGTGCCGCGGGACGTGGAGGTGGGCAAGTACCGCGTCTACGCAGAAACACCCGGCGACAGCCGCCACGGCGCGAGCAGGAGCCGCTGAGAGAACGGGGCGGCCCGGGCAGATGCTGCTGGATCCATGCAGGGGTCGGGATGGACCGCAAACTTGCCTCCCGACCTTCAGCGTCGTAGTCTGAAACGCCTCAAGTATTCTCACTCGTTGGAGATACGGATGAACACCTTCGTCATCATCGCTACTGCGCTAATTGGCTTTGCCATCGGCTATATCCTCGCCTTCCTCAGCGGCAAAAAGAAGCTCGAGCTGGTGGAGGAAAACCTCGGCGACGCGCGGGAAGAGGTGGACTACATCAAGCGCGAAGCCGATCGCCGGGTGGATGAGGAGCGCCAGCGTTCGGCCGAGCAGTCCAAGGAGCTCGACACCCTGCGCGAGCAGACCGCTGGCTACGCGCAGTTCCGCCAGAAGAAGGAGGCGGAGCTCAAGCAGGCCATGGCAAAGCTGCGCGAACTGGAGGCTGCCTACTCCTCATCCGGCAAGGAGAACCAGACCTTCAAGCGGTCCTGGCAAGAGGCGGAGCAGCGCACGCGACAGGCCGAGGTCGTGGCAGAGCAGGCCCAGCAGCGGGTGGAGCTGCTCGAGCGCCAGCTCAGCCTCATCGAGGATGAACGCCAGCGGCTGAGCCAGCGGATCCTGGCCCAGGAGCAGCAGCTGCAGCAGGCCAAGAAGGCCGCGATGGCGTCGGCGCGGGAAGAGAGCCGATCAGCCACGCTGATGGCCGCCAAGGGGAACCTCAAGGAGGTGCTCAAGGCGTTTGCGGACTCCGAGAGGCAGGAGGTCGCGGTGCTGTCCGACGACTCCGGCATGGTGGTGGACGCCATCGGCACCAAGGACTATCACGACGCCGTGGCCGCATCCTCGCAGATCGTCGCCATGGCCACGCGGCAGCTCGAAGACGAGGTGCCCTTCGGCAGCCTGGCCGCCTTCTCCGTCGAGGATGAAAATGATCGTGTCATTTGCGGCAAGAGCTTCAAGGTGGCCGATAACAGCATGGGCCTGGGCCTGATCACCTACGGCGGCCGCCGCCCCTCCTACCGCACGTTCGAATCCGCAATAGAGAGCATCTCGAAGATCCTGGAATAGTCCCCAACTACCTGAAGACCTGGACGCGTCCTGATCTATGCATCTCCAGCAGATGCAAGGGTGTTGGTTTATAGGCTTGGGGCTTGGGGCTTGGGGCTTGGGGCTTGGGGCTTGGGTCGGAAATCAGGGGACGGTTTTCTGAACTTCTGAACTTCTGAACTTCTGAACTTCTGAACTTCTGAAAAGCCTCCCCTTATTCGACCTTTGGCCTTTCGGCTACGTTCACGTCCATGTCGCCGATTACTTCCACGTTTATTTGACCTACATCTACCTACACCTCATGCTTGTGGGGTGCTGCCTCTCCTGACCCAGAACCTGTTGAACATTGCCCTGACCCTCGGCGGCCTGGCTGGCCTGCTGGCGCTGTTGCACCTGATGGAACGCAGCGTCGGCCGGTTTTTGTCTCACCGCCTGGGCTGGAACGCCGTGCTGGTCACCGGCTGGATTGGCGTGCCGGTCCATGAGCTGAGCCACCTGGCGCTGGCGCGGCTGTTTGGACACCGGATAATCGACTACCGCCTCTTCGCCCCCGATCCAGCCAGCGGGACCCTCGGCTATGTGCGCCATGGCTACTCACGGCCCTCGCCCTGGCAGCTGGTGGGCGCCCTGTTCATCGGCGTGGCTCCGGTGCTTTTGGGGGGAACGCTGCTGGTGGCCCTGATGGCCTGGATGGTCCCGCCCCCCGTCCTGCTGCAGCTCGCGGGGCGGCTGGTGGCCGCCGGCGGGGACGCGCCAGCCTCGGTGGCCACGGCGTCTCACGGGTTCGGCGTGGTGGGCACCCTCGCGGCGCTCGTGTGGCACCACCGTACGATCTGGCTGCCGGCGCAGCTCTACCTGGCCATCTGCGTCGCCAGCCACCTGAGCCCGAGCCTGGCCGACCTCAAGGGAGCGCTGCCCGGCGCCCTGTTCGCCGGCGCCCTGGCCTGCGCCGCGGCCGCCGCGGCAGCCCATGGCGGCACCAGCCTGACGGCGGCGCCGCTGATGCTCGGACCCGTGGTGCTGGTGGTGGTGCTCGGCGGCCTGTTCCAGGGCCTCTATGCAGCGTTGGTGTGGGGGGTGTTGCGGGTCATCAAGGGGGGGCAACGTGGGCGCCGGAGCGCCCCGCGTCGCTGTCGCGCCTGAGCGCGGGCCTCACCAGCTACTCGTTGACGCCGGCGTCCTTGGCAGCGGTGCTCGAGTCCGGCGTCGTGGTGCCCGCGTCCGGCGTCGTAGTGCCCGAGTCCATCGGGGTGGTGCCCGAGTCGGCGGTGGTGGTGGTGAAGCTGCCGCTGGCGGTTTCGTCCAGGCAGACGCCCGTGGGGTCGGTCTTCTTGGCCATCGCCTTGCCGGTGTAGCGGTCGCGGCAGCCCATCTTGGTCGGGTTGTTCTGCATGCCCAGGGAGGTGCAATCAACCGTTGACGCGGTGCCGAAGAAGTCGCAGGTGATGGAGGCAGCGCTCTGGCACAGCGGGCTGGCGCTCACCGCGGAGCCGCCGACGGAGATGTTGTTCCAGGCGTAGCACTCGTAGTCGCCGCCCTTGTCCTTGGCGTTGCCGCGGCAGTCGGTGGCCTTCTTCAGGTCGCACTTCTTGAAGCAGATGCCGCCGTAGTACAGACCATGGCAGGAGCTGCCGCTGTCGCAGGCGAAGTCGCTGACCTTCTTGGAGAAGGAGCAGTACGTGATGGCGCAGTAGCCGTTGCGGTTGGCCACGCCGATGGCCCCTGAGGTGGTGGAGCTCTCGGTGAAGCAGGTGCCGTTGGCCGGGCAGTCCTTGTCGTCCTTGCACGCGTCACCCACCTTGGCGGTGGCCTTGCCGTGAGTGTGCTTGCCGCAGATGCCGCCGGCGGTGCAGTTGCCCGGCAGGGCGCACTGGCCGGAGGTGTAGCAGAACGCGCCCGTGCCCTCGCCGGCGCAGTCGGCGTCCTTGGAGCAGGTCTTCTTAAGGCTCACCGGGCAGTCCTTGTTGTTGTTGCACTTGGGCCAGATGCAGACCGCCGAGTTGAGCGACCCGCTCCACTGGGTGGACCGCGGGTGGCAGGTGGTGTTGCTCTTTGCGTCGCACGGGTTCTTGGTCAGGCTCGGGTCGCAGGTCTTGAGGCAGTAGTAGTAGTTGGTGCCGCCCGAGTAGCGGAAGGTGGCGCACTTGTAGCCCGGCTTGGGGCAGCTGTCCTCGTCCACAAGCGGGGTCTGGCTGTTGTCCGGGGTGCAGGTGGCGGTGCAGATGCCAGCGCCGCCCGAGACCCAGTTGAACAGGTTGGTGTACTGCAGGCAGAGGGAGGAGTCCTTCTTGCAATCTTTGGCCGACGAGCAGCCTGCGCCGATGTTGTGGTCCTTGGGGGTGACGGGCCCGGTGTCGGGGGAGGCCGAGGTGTCCGGCGTGGTGCCGGTATCCTGGGTGCCCGCCTCGGTGGTGCCGGTGTCTCCGGTGCCGCTGCCCGTGTCCACCTTGATGGATCCATCCGCCTTGGTCGTGTCGTCATCGTCGCTGCAGCCAGCGGCGAGTACGAGGGCGAGGGCCCCAGCGCACAAGGCACAATATGCCAGTTTCTTCATCGCTCTCCTCCTGATGGAGTGTTAAGGAATCGCCCTATTCAACCTTCACCGGGCGTGGGTTGTCAATCGAGTCAGCCCTTGGTCACCAGGTAGGCCACCACCCCCGCCAGGCTCACGGCCCCGAGGATCAACAGCGCCCAGAGCCACCACGGCCGCCGGAAAACGTCCACGTCGAACTCGGTGGTGGGCTGAATCATCTCGGGGTCTGGCAGCGGGGCAATGTGCCCCTGGTGGACCTCCGCCGTGAACTCGGTCGTCAGGGGCGGGGGCCGCTCCGCTGCCGCCTCCCCGCGAGACCAGCTGTCCTGCGCGTCAACCGGCACGGGCGGAGTCTCCTCGTAGGGGCCGGGCGGGACCTGGTCCTCGGCGGCCACGATGGTGGCGGCGTAATCGTCGGCCGAGGAGGTCCCCTCGGGGGCCATCAGCGACGGCGGCGTCTGCTGGACCATGGTCTCCTTCATGTCGTCCGCGTCGTCGAGCGGCGCCACGACCCCGGGATCGGTGATGTCCCTGGGCTGGAGCAGGTAAACCGGATCGGTCTCCTTCAGCTCCCCGGGCGGTGGGGTCTGCTCGTCGAGCATCACGTCAGGCGGGAGCTCCGGCGGCTGCTCGCTTGCGTCCGGCATCTCGGTGGCGTCCGGCACCTGAAAGCCGGGCATGGTGGCCTTGCGATCGGCGGCTTCCACCTTCTTGGTGTCCAGCGCCTGGAGGAAATCGGCGGCGTCCGCGTAGCGCAGGTCGATGTCACGGGCCAGGCCGCGCTCCACCACGCTGTAGGCCCACTCCGGCAGGCCGGGCATCACGTTGCGCAGCGGCGTGATGTTGTGGTTGATGATGTCGGTGCTGATCTGGATCAAGCTCTCGGTCTTGAACGGTAGCCTCCCGGCCAGGACCTCGTACATGATGATCGCCACCGCCCACAGATCCCAGCGCGGGTCAGCCTTGCCGCCGCTCGCCTGCTCGGGCGAGAGGTAGACCGGCGTACCGAGCACCTCGTCAGCCCGGGTGAGCGTGGGCCAGTCCCAGTCCTCGTTGACCGCGCGGGCGATGCCGAAGTCGAGCATCTTGATGAAAAGCCGCGGCCGGCTGGCCCCCACCAGCATCATGTTGGCCGGCTTGACGTCTCTGTGCACCAGCCCGATCTTGTGGATCGCCTCGATGGCCGACAGGATCTGCAGGACCACCTCGCGGGTGTCCTGGTGCGTCAGCGGCGCCGCCCGGTCCATGTACTCCTGCAGCGACTCCCCTTCCACGAACTCCATCACGATGAACGGCTCGCCCGTGTGCACCAGGCCGAAGTCGTACACCTGGACGATGTGCTGGTGGTTGATGGCGCCCGCGGCCCGCGCTTCGTTGAAGAAGCGCTCCCGAAGGCGCGCGCTGGAGCAGTCCTGCTTGAGCACCTTGATGGCGAGCCGGCGCCCAAGGAGCACGTGGCGAGCCTCGAACACGGCTCCCATGGAGCCCTGCCCGATCTGGCGCACTACCTCATACCGCTCGCCCAAAGTTTGCCCAACGAGCGGGTGAGTGGACTGCTGTTGTTCCATCTTGGCCGAGGGTATCGCCGCACGGTGTCATTGTCTACATAACCCACCAAACGCTGGTACACTCACGTTCCGAACCATGCTCGAAAAGATCGGCAACTACCGCATCCTGGAGGAGATCGGCTACGGCGGCATGGCCGTGGTGTACAAGGGGATCCAGGAGTCGCTGGGCCGCACCGTGGCCATCAAGGCCCTGCGCACCTCCATGTCAGCCGAGAAGGACGCTGTGGCCCGCTTCGAGCGCGAGGCCACGAGCATGGCCAACTTCCAGCACGAGAACATCATCACGGTCTACGACTTCTTCCCACACCGCGGCGCGCTGTTCATCGTGATGGAGCATGTGGAGGGGGTGGATCTGTACGACCTGCTGGAGCAATCGCCCCGGCTCCCGCCGGACATCGTCGTGATCATCGCCTTGCAGGTGGCTCGCGCCCTGGACTACGCCCACTTCGGCGGGGTCATCCACCGGGACGTCAAGCCGGCCAACATCATCCTGAGCAAGCTCGGCACGGTGAAGCTCACCGACTTCGGCATCGCCCGCCTGGGCGGCTCTGACCTGACCTGGACCGGCGTCGGCCTCGGCACCCCGGCATACATGTCCCCGGAGCAGGTCACCGGCCAGCGCCTGGACGCGCGCAGCGACATCTTCTCCCTCGGTGTGGTGATGTACCAGATGGTCACCGGCCAGAAGCCTTTCGAGGAGGACACGCAGCTGTCGGTGCTGCAGAAAGTGCGCTCGCACTCCCCCCCGGCGCCGCGCAGCATCAACCCATCGTTGCCGCGGGAGCTGGAGCGGATCATCTCCCGCTGCATGGCCAAGGCGCCCCGGGACCGGTACGACTCGACCCAGGAGCTGATGGGGGTGCTGGAGCTGTACCTGGCGGAGCACGTGAACCTGAACTATCGCGCCAGGCTGCTGCTCTTTCTGCAGCAGAAGGGGGTGTTGAGCGAGAAGGAGCTCAAGGCCACCATGAACCCTGCCCTGCTGGGCAGCCCGGTGAGCAAGCGGCGCCGGCGGCCGCGCATGGAGATCGGGCCGGCGCTGGTGGCGCTGTCGGCAGTGGGGCTGCTGGTGGCAGTCGTGCTGGTCCTGGTGGTGGCGCTGCGGCCTGGAGTGCAGGCGCCCCCGGCCGCAGCCGCAGCCGCAGCCGCGCCGGCGGCGGCGAAGCCCATCGGTGAAGCCGTGCCTGCCAGGGTGGGAGGCAACTCCAGGCTGCGGGTGGTGGTCAACCCGTGGGCCAAGGTGGAGGTGGACGGCGTGGTGCGCGCTCTGACGCCCCTGGACCGCCCGCTGGCGCTGGCCCCGGGGGAGCACGTGGTCCGGCTGCTAAACCCGCACTACGAGACCGAGAAGCGGCGGGTCAAGCTGGAGGCGGGCAGCCTGGTCACCATCAAGGTGGAGCTGAAGCAGCGCAAGGCTGCGGCCAGCAAGGGGGAGCAAAAATGACGGGGGCGCGCGCCTGGGCCGCGCTGGCGGTGGCCTGCCTGGCGGCGTCGCCCGGGGCCGCTGGAGCCCAGGGCGTCAGCCATCGCGTCGAGAAGGGTGAGACCGCGGCCAGCATCTCCAAGGCCTACTACGGAACCGCCCGCCATGGCCGGCTGGTTTCGCTGGCCAACGGCATGTCTCCGTCGGACAAGCTGTGGGTCGGCTCCGAGGTGGTCATCCCCACCGCGCGCCCCTACATCGTCCAGCGCCGCAGCAGCTACGAGGAGCTGGCCAGGCGCCTGCTGGGGCACAAACGCCGCTGGACCGCCTTCAGGCAGCTGAACCAAAAGGCCTCACGCCGCCGCAGGGTGTCCCGGGGGCAGCAGGTGTGGGTGCCGCATGTCTTCACCCACGAGGTGACCCGCGGCCAGAGCTGGCGGTCGATCTCCGCGCTCTTCTATGGCAGCCGACGGGGCGCCAGGAACCTGGCGCGCTACAACCTCTCGGAGGGGCGTCGGCCCAGGCCTGGCAGCTCGGTGCTGGTGCCCGCCGGCAACCTGCACCTGAGCAGCGCGGCGCTGGTTCGCCTGATCAACCACCGGATCCTCGGGCTGCGCCAGGCTGGCACCCCCGCGGTCGGGGTGGGCCGCCTCCCGCTCGTTCAAGCCCGCAAGCTGCTCCGGGACGGCGAGTTCGCCGCGGTGGCGGTGGAGCTGGTTCGCCAGCTCGCCCCCCTGCTCACCAGCGCCCGGGACCGGGCCGACGTGTTCCGTCTGCTCGGCACCGCCATGGTTGCCCTGGACCGGCCGACCCTGGCCCGCGCCTGCTTCTCCGAGATGCTGCGGCACCAGCCGGACCTGAAGCTCGACGCCAGGACCACCTCCCCCAAGGTCAAGGAGGCCGTTCGCAAGGCGTCAGCCCGAGATCCCCGGTGAGCCGCGCGCGCTGGTGGCTGGTGTGCGTGGCCCTGCTGGCCGGCTGTCCCCGGGCCGGCCCGGGCTCCAGCGCCGGTCGTGACACGGGGACCGAGGGCCAGGACAGCGCCCCGACGCGCCCGGCCCCGGTGGGCTTCGAGGCCTGCGCCCGGGTGGCCCCACCCCCCGTCGACAGGGTCAAGCCCGTGACCCTGGCCGGTGTGCGGCTGGTGCTCCAGGGCGCCGTGATGCGCCCGGCGCCCCATCAGCGCGCCAGCTCCCGCCGCCTGGTGCTCGGGGTACTGGCCGATACCCGCTTCGCCGACGAGGCCAACGTCTCGCGCCTGCGGCTGCTGAGGGACCACCTCGTGTCCCTCGGCGCCCACGCCATCGTGGTTCTCGGCGGCCTGGACGCCACCTACGAGGGCACGCGGGCGCTGCTGGGCGCGCTTCACGGGCGGCTGCCCCTGCTGGCCCTGCCCGGCGACCGGGCCTCACGATCCGGCTTCTCGGGTGCGCTGGAGAACCTGGGCCAGGGGGTGGTGGACTTCACCCTGGTGCGCGCCGTGGTGCACCCGGCGGCGACCCTGGTGGGCGTCCCGGGCTACCACCTGACCCATCACCTGCGGGCAGAGGTGCAGGGCTGCTCCTACGACCGCGAGGACCTCGCCGAGGTGGCGACCCTGGCCCTGACCCTGCCCGCGCCCAGGATCCTGCTGTCTCATGGCCCACCCCGGGCAGAGGGCCCCGGGGCGGTGGACCGCGCCCTGGGGGGGATCAACGCCGGCGACCCGGCGCTGACGCGGCTGCTGGGGGCGGGCAAATTCCAGTTCGGCCTGGCGGCGCACCTGCACGAAGCCGGGGGCCACGCCACCACCCTGGCAGGCGCCCCGGTGGCCCCTGGAGACAGCGCCGAAGGGCTGCTGCTCAACGTGGGCTCCGCCGACAGGGTGCCCCACGAAAACCTACGCCGCGGGACCTCCAGCGGCACCGCGGCGCTGATCACCCTGGATCACGGCATCGCGACCCATCGCGTCATCGATCTGGACGACCTCGGCAAACCTGCTGAAAAAAATAGGAATAATTGACCGGGTTTTTAGTGTGTAATACGATGCGCATGGGCGAATTTTAACGAGGGCGGGACTATTCCCTCCCTCGCAGAGCACTACTAAACGGAATGTCCAAGAGCGCCTCCCACCTTGCCAGTGACCGCTGGATCGGTCGGATCATCGACAGCCGGTACAGGATCCATGAGCCCATCGGCCGGGGGGGCATGGGCATGGTGTACAAGGTCGAGCACACCCAGATGGGCAAGGTGGCGGCGCTCAAGCTGCTGCACCAGAACCTGGCCCGGGACAAGGACCTGGTCAAACGCTTCCAGCGCGAGGCGACCTCCATCAGCCGGCTGAACCACCCGAACATCGTTCAGGTGTTCGACTTCGGACGGGTGGACGACTCCATGTACCTGGTGATGGAGTACCTCCCCGGCGAGGACCTGGCCCACCTGCTCCGGCGGCAAGGGCCGGTGCCGGTGCAGCGCTGCCTGCCGATCTTGACCCAGATCTGCGATGCCCTGAGCGAGGCGCACCACCAGCAGGTGATCCACCGCGACCTGAAGCCCGAGAACGTGCGCATCCGGCGCACGAGGGACGGCTCGGAGATCGTCAAGGTGCTCGACTTCGGCCTGGCCAAGATCCTCGACGAGACCGACACCGACAGCGCCGTCACCGAGCGCGGCAGCGTCATGGGCACGCCCTACTACATGGCGCCCGAGGTGATCCGCGCCAAGCGCATGGACGGCCGGCTGGACATCTACAGCCTCGGCGCCGTGGCTTACCGCATGCTCACCGGCGTGAGCGCGTTCGTGGGCAAGTCCCCCATGGTGGTGCTGACCAAGCACCTGAACGAGAAGCTGATCCCGCCCAGCGAGCGGGCCCCGGACCGGTTGATCCCGCCGGAGCTGGACAGCATCGTGATGCGGGCCATGGAGAAGGACGTGGACCGGCGCTACCAGACCGCGGGAGAGCTCAAGCGCGACCTGATGTCGCTGCTGCGCACCCTCGACGGCGAGATGTCCTGGCCCAGCTGGACCCCCACCCCCATGGTGCGCCCGCCCACCGGCCCCCACGCGCACCAGCCGGCGGTGGATTTCCAGCCCTACGGCGCCACGCCGTCCGACAGCCCGGTGCCCGATCGCCTGAGCCGGGAGGACCTGAAGTTCGAGCGCAAGCTCAACCGGGGCCGCTACATGCTCTGGCTCATCATGCTGCCGGTGCTCTGCCTCATCGGCGCGGGGGTCTACTGGTTTGCCCTGCACAAGGAGGAGGTGCTGGCGCCCACCGTCGAGGTCGAGCCGAACAACACGCCTGAAGCGGCCACGAAGCTGCTGCCCGACTCGGTCATCTCCGGGCAGCTGGGCCGCCGCATCAGCTCCCGCGAGTCCGACCGGGACTGGTACCGCATCGAGGTGCGCGGGGTGGGCCCCCAGGCCCTGCGGGCGCGGCTGACGCCGGTGCCCAACATGGACGTGACCCTGGAGCTGTTCGACGCCACCGGCGGCCACATCACTGGCTCCGACAGCTCGGCGCGCGGCGGCGGTGAGGCCATCAGCCAGTGGGTGGTGACCCCGGGCGGCTTCTTCCTGCTGGTGCGCGAGGTGTGGGAGGACGGCGCCACGCCCACCGAGAACGTCACCGACTCCTACACGCTGTCTGCCCAGTGGGCGCCATTCAACCGCGAGCAGTGGGAGCTGGAGCCGAACGACGACCACCTCAAGGCCCACCCGCTCACCGCCGGCGCCAGCATCAGCGGCTTCATCGGCGGCTCGAGGGATCAGGATTGCTACAAGGTCACCTCCGCGGCGGCGGGCACCCTGTCCGGCGAGGTCTCCGGGCCGGCGGGCGTGAACCTCGCCATCTCCCTGCGCCGAAAGCCCGCCGACAAGCCGAAGATCGTGGACAGCGCCGGCACCTCCGAGGGTGAGAAGTTCAGCGGGATCAAGCTGAAGAAGGGCAAGGTGCTGCTGCTCTGCCTGCGGCGCAACGCGATCAAGAAGCCCCCGGTGGGCCAGACCACCCCCGGCATGGAGCAGCCGTACGAGCTGAAGACCACGCTGAGTCGTTAGGCGCCCTCCCCCTCTTCCACCTCGCCCTTTGTGAACAGAATGAACGCCATGGCAGGGCGCTTGTTGCTCTCCCGCATGGCGAACTGGATCCCGTCGAGCACCCAGCCGGCGGCCACGTTCTCGTTGATCAGGTCCTCGAGGATGTCGTCGGTGACCGTCTGGGTCTCCACCACATGGTAGCGGGTGACCCTCCCGGGGCGCGGCTCAGCCATTGAGCAGCCTCGCCGCGTCCGGGGCGTGGTAGGTCAGGATCATGTCAGCGCCGGCGCGCTTGATGGATGTCAGCACCTCCATCATCACCCGCTGGCCATCTATCCAGCCCCGCTGCGCGGCGGCGTGGATCATGGCGTACTCGCCCGACACGTTGTAGGCCGCCACCGGCAGGTCGAACTCCTCGCGCACCCGCCAGATGACGTCGAGGTAGGACAGCGCCGGCTTGACCATCACCATGTCCGCCCCCTCCTGCACGTCCAGCTCCACCTCGCGCATGGCCTCGCGGGCGTTGGGGGGATCCATCTGGTAGCCGCGCCGGTCGCCGAACTGCGGCGCGCTCTCCGCCGCCTCCCGGAACGGCCCGTAGAACGCCGAGGCGTACTTGGCCGAGTAGGCCAGCAGGGCCACCTTGTCGAACCCCTCCTCGTCCAGCGTCTCGCGGATGAAGCCGACCCGGCCGTCCATCATGTCCGAGGGCGCCACCACGTCGGCCCCTGCCCTGGCGTGGCTCAGGGCCATCTCCCCCAGCAGCTCCAGGGTCGCGTCGTTGTCCACGTCCCCCTTGTCGATCATGCCGCAGTGGCCATGGTCGGTGTATTCGCAGAGGCAGACGTCGGTCATCACCACCAGCTCGGGGTGCTTCTGCTTGATGGTCTTGATGGCGCGCTGTACCACGCCGTCCTTGCGCAGCGCCTCCCGGCCCAGGGGATCCTTCTTGTCCGGGATGCCGAACAGGATGACCGCCGGGATCTGTAGCGCCGCGACCTCGTCGATGGCCTCGCCGAGCCGGTCCACCGAGTAGCGGAACTGCCCCGGCATGGCGCCGATCTCGTTGCTGATGTTCTTGCCCTCCTCGACGAAGAGGGGGTAGATGAAATCGTCCACCGAGACCTTCGTCTCACGCACGAGGCGCCTGAGGCCCTCGCTGCTGCGGCTGCGCCTGCCACGGTATTCCGGAAACTGCATCGGTCACCTCCTTGGGTACCTGAACTGAATATGGGGTTCCCCCCTGTTCCTCAACAGGTTTTTTTGGACTCCCGGGACAATTATGTAAAAATTCGCATATACTTAACTCGCCTTCGGGAGATCCGCACCGCAACATGCGCCTGGTCATCACAATCCTGTACCTGGTCACTCCTGGCAGGGATGCCGAGACCCGCCAGGAGTTGGAGGGCGTGGGGGGCAGAGCCCGGCGGGGCGCCAGAGGCCGGGACTGGATGGTGGTGAGCTACGGCGGGGTCTCCTACCAGCTGCGCATCGCCAACACCATCCACGAGGCCCTGCAGCTGCTGGAGGACCAGTACTTCAACTTCGTGGTTGTGGACAACCGCTCCCCCTCCAGCGAGGTGCAGGCCCGCCGGGGCGACGACTGCTTCGCCGACACCCTGGCGCGAGAGTTCATGCACCGGGTGCACTACTCGGCCGACCCGGAGCGCATGTACCCCAAGGCCCGCATCATCGCGGTGCTCGACCCGGGCGAGTGCCTCGCCGACCAGGCCTTCGAGCTGGGCAAGCTGGACATCGGCGGCTACGTGGTCAACCCGTTCGACGGGTCGCTCTTCGATCTCTTCTCGGCGGTGGGGGCAAAGGCGGAGCCGGGGCGGACCGCCATGTGCCTTGCCGGCGGCGGGGTGGAGGGGTTCCTGTTTGAGATGGGGGTCTGCATGGCGCTCAACGCCCACCTGCAGAACGCCACCGTATCGGACTTCGACATCTTCACTGGCATCAGCGCGGGGGCCATCCTGGCCGCCTTCCTGGCCAACGGCGTGCCGCCCGAGCTGATGCACGCCGCCATGAACGGGCCGGTGGACGCGGAGCACGGCGTCTACCCCATCAAGCCAGGGGACATCTTCGATCCGGGCTACAAGGAGTACGGCAGCCGGGTGTTCGGTTTCGGCAAGAAGATGGCCTGGCCCAGCGCCACGGTGATGTTCTCCAACCTGCTCAAGACGGTGCCGGTGGGCTTCTTCCGCGGCGAGGGGATCCGCCGCTGGGTCGAGAAGAACCTGGACCACCCGGGGCGCACCAACGACTTCCGCGAGCTGGACCGCGAGCTGTATATCGGCGCCACCGACCAGGACAGCTCGGACCACGTGATCTTCGGCCACGGCGTGTGGCGGGACGTGCCCATCAGCCAGGCGGTGCGGGCCAGCACGGCGCTGACGCCCTTCTTCGTGCCTGAGCTGATCCGCGGGCGCTACTTCGTCGACGGCCAGTACACCCGCACGTCAAACTTCCACTTCGCCATCGAGCGCGGCGCGCGGCTGGTGCTCGTGCTCGACCCGCTCATCCCGTTCAAGGTGGACCAGCCGGGCTACGTCAAGGCCAAGGGGGGCGTGTTCGCCAGCCTCCAGGGGCTCAAGTCGGTGATCCACACCCGGTTCATGCACTCCATCAAGAACGCCGCCGAGACCCACCCGGAGGTGGACTTCGTGCTGTTCAAGCCCGAGGCGGAGGACATGAAGCTGATGAGCGGCTCGCCGATGAAGTACCGGATCCGCACGGAGATCGTCAACGCCGCCTACCGCTGCACCGTCAAGAAGCTGCAGAAGGACTTCGAGATCCTGGCGGGCACCTTCGCCAAGCATGGCCTGCGGCTGCAGCGCTACCCCCGGCTCAAGAGCAAGCACACGGCGATCTTTTAGGGCTTGATCAGCCGCACCCGGTGGTTGTTGGTGTCCGCGACGTAGATCCGCCCCGCCTTGCCCACGGCGATGCCCATGGGGTTGTTCATCCGGGCCTTGGCCGCCTGGCCGTCGAGGAAGCCCTGCAGGCCGCTGCCCGCGATGGTGGTGACCTGCCCCTTGTCGATCTTGCGGATGCGATGGTTCAGGCTGTCGGCCACGTAGACCACGCCGGCGCTGTCCACGGCCACGTCGGAGGGGAAGCTGAACATGGCCCCGGCCGCGGCCCCGTCCTTGTGCCCTGCCCCGCCGTTGCCGGCGAAGGTGGACACCTTGGTGCCTGACAGCAGCCTGATGCGGTGGTTGCTTCGGTCGGCGATATACACGTCGCCCTTTGGACCCACGGCCAGGCCGTAGGGGGCGCTGAAGGTGGCCGAGTGGATCGATCCATCGAGGTGCCCCACCTGGCCGCTGCCCGCCGCGCCTGCCACGATCCCGCCAGAGATGACCCGGATTCGATGGTTGCCCGTGTCCGAGACGTAGATCTTTCCCGAGTTATGGTCGATGGCGATACCCCGGGGGATGGAGAACTGGGCCTTGGCCAGGGGACCATTGGCGTACCCCTTGCCGCCGCAGGCGAAGCACTTGCCCTTGCCGGAGATGCCAGGCACGGCGGTGAGGATCCTGGAGAAGCTGTCGCACGAGGTGAAGTACAGGTTCCCCGACGAGCTGGCGGCCAGCGCCCCGTTTTGCAGCAGGAAATCGCCGCAGTTGCAGACGGCGCACCCGGACTGGTGCACCGCTGAGGTGACCTTGCCCTGGTAGACCCGGGCCACCCGGCTCTTGGTCCAGCTGCTCACATAGACCCGGTCGAGGCTATCCACGGCGATGCCGCGCGGGCTGCTGAAGGTCGCTGACAGGGCTGGACCGTTGAGGAAGCCCTTGGCGCCGGAGCCGGCCAGGGTGACCAGGCACCCCTTGCCCGCCGAGAAGCTGGAGGTGCTCACCGTGGGGTCGCACACCTTGCAGCTGTTGAGCGGGTCGGCGGCCCCGGTGGCGTAGCACTTGCCGCCGATGACGCAGTTACCCGCCTTGAGCGTGTTGATGCAGCCGCCGGCGCCTGGCCCCTTGCCGGTGCAGACGTCCGTGGTGCAGGTCAACGCGTCGTCGCAGGAGTACGGCTTGCCCCCGCAGACCCCGGCGGCGCATGTGTCGCCGGAGGTGCACAGGTTGTTGTCGTCGCACTTGGTGCCGGTGACCGCCGTCCAGGCGCCGGTGGACTTGGCCGGGTCGCAGCTCTCGCAGGTGTTTTTGGGGTTGAGGAACTTGGCAGACACGCAGGTCTTGCTGATCAGGCAGTAGTTGGCCAGCAAGGTGTTGGTGCAGCCGCCTCCGTCGCCGCACTTGTCGGCGGTGCAGGCCAGCTTGTCGTCGCAGCTCGCCGCGCCGGAGCATGGGCCCTTGTCAGGGGCGGGGAGGTCCGGCGCGATGAGGTCAGGCAGCGGCAGGTCCGGCTGGCTCTGGTCCGGCTGGCCCCGGTCCGCGCTCAGGTCAGGGCCGCGTAGGTCGGGCGTGGCCGCGTCGAGGGGGCTGCCGTCCCGCCCGGCGTCAGGGCTCCCGGTCAGGGGCTGGCACTTGCCTGCCTTGCAGTAGACGCTGGCGCACTCCTCGTTGTGACGGCAGGTGCCGCCCTGGGGCAAGATGCCGGCCACGCACACGCCGCCGGAGCAGTTGAAGCTCCGGCACTGGCCGTTGCCGCTGCACGGTTCTCCGTTGAACCCGGGGTTGGGGGACATGCAGACGCCGTGGTGACACACATGGTCTGCGCAGTCGGAGCTCTGGCTGCACGGCTGGTTGACGCTCTTCTTGTCGGCCGGCTCGGAGCAAGCCGCGGCCAGCGCCAGGGCGAACAGCAGCGCAACGCCGGCCCGGTGGGTCTCGCCAGTGGAGGCGTGAGGCATGGTCGAGTGGGTCCTTTATGTGGTCTGCTTTGTTCCCCTTAGCCTAGCTCGCCAGGGGGCCGGCGCCAGCGGGTCAGCGCTTCACCTGCAGCACGTAGATGCCGCTCTGGCCGCGGAACCCCACGTACTTGAACTTGCGCAGGGACGGGCGCAGGCGGGCCACGATGTGCTCCTTGTCATGCTCCCAGAAGAACGCGCGCCAGCTCGGGTGGTTGCCAGGGTTCATCGGGTCGCGCCAGAAGAAGTCGGCCAGGTGGGTGACGGGGCCGCCGGTGATGTACTCGTGCACCCGATCGCGCTTGAGGTAGTTGTGGAAGTAGGCGGCGCTGTTGATCACGCCGTCCAGGTTCACCACCCGGCGGTCGCTGAAGTAGCCCAGGGTGCCCGCCCACCAGGAGCCGATGACCGCCCGCTCGTCGAAGGTGCGGTTCAGGTAGCGAGCGGCGTCGTAGCGGCACTTGCGGAAGCTCTGCTCCGCGGGGCGGCGCAGCTTGTCGTAGCGCGCCTTGCCGTCGGCGACCCCGCGGTGTCCCAGGTAGCCCAGAGGCAACAGCGCCAGGGCCGCGCCCAGGGCGGCCGTGGCGGGGCGCAGCCTGGACCGCAGCAGCCGGTTGAGCAGCGCGCCGAGGTCGGCCAGCAGCGCCGCCGGGCCGAGGATCAGCAGCGCGGTGTAGAGCACCGCCATGGGGAAAAAGTAGTGATAGTTCCAGTGGCCGGCCGAGCGGTAGACGAAGTAGATGTACAGCCCGTGGCCTGCCACGCCCAGGGCGACGCCGCCCAGCAGGATCAGGCCCAGGCGGTTGCGCCGGGCGCGGCGGCTCCAGGCCAGCCGGAGCAGCAAGAAGAGCAGCGCCACGCCGGGGGCCACCAGATCGGGCAGGATGCGCTGGATCGTCTCGGGCTGACCGGTGGGGCGGGGCCACTGCAGCAGGTCGAGGGTGCGGGGCACGCCGCGCCACTGTTCCGTGGCGATCCAGTCGCGCGGGTTGGCGGTGTAGGTCGAGGCGACCCACTTCTTGACCAGGCCGCTCACCGGCACCGGGGAGCCCTGGGTGGCCCAGGCCCAGACCATGAACGGCACGATGAGGCACACGGCGGGCAGGGCGATCCAGGCGGCCCGGGCGACCCGGGCGCGGAGACTTCCCGGGGCCCACAGCGCCACTGCGACGCAGAAGGGAAACAGCACCATGGCCACGTCGGTGCGCGCCAGCACCGTGAGGCCCAACAAGGCGCCCAGCCCGAGGCAGGCCCGGCGGTCGCCGGCCAGGATGCGCTGCCCACGCCAGGCCCACATGGCGCACAGGCCGGCCAGGCAGGCCAGCAAGGCGGGCGTCTCCAGGCCCCCCTGCAGGATCTGCAAGAAGTACGGGTTGAACGCCACCATGGCGCACAACAGGAGCGCGGCCCCGTATCCCGCCAGCCGGGACATCGCGAAGAAGAGCAGCACCATGGACAGGGCGCCCAGCGCCGTCGCCAGGCAGAGCATGGCGCTCAGGCCCCGGCCCGGGTCGTCGGTGAACCAGAAGATCGGCGTCAGCAATCCCGCCCAGAGCGGCTGGAACCCGGTGGTGGGGTTGACCCGGTCGAAGGTCGCGCCGTGGCCGCGGGCGATGTTCCGCGCCACCTGCAAGTAGTAGTAGCCGTCGTCGATGACCACGTTCCACGACACGGCCTCGTCCGTGGGGATGGCCGCCACGTTGAAGCCCTTGAAGCAGAAGAAGGCCACCAGCAGCGCCAGCACGGCCCAGCTGACCAGTCCCGCGCCGCGGCGGGAGGCGTCGCCGGGAAGTACGGCCGGTGGGGGGGGCTCGTGGGGAGGCATGGAGGCGGAGGTTACCAGGTGGCAAAAACAAAAAACAAAGAACAAGGAACAAAAAAATGAAAATGGGCGCCGGTGACGGCCCTGGCGGCGGATAATCGGGCTTTCAAATTATCAACCATCGGGAGGACGGGATGGCGCGGAAGGCGGTCTTGATCACGGGGGCTTCGAGCGGGATCGGCGTGGCGGCGGCGCGGGTGTTTGCAGCGCAGGGCGACCGGCTGGTGCTGTCCGCCAGGCGGGAGGAGCGGTTGCAGGAGCTGGCCGAGGAGCTGCGCCGGCGCGGGGGCGAGGCCATGGTGGAGGTCGCGGACCTGGCGGATCCTGCGGCGGCGCCCGAGCTGGCGGCCCGGGCGGAGGCGCGGCTCGGGCGGGTGGACGTGCTAGTCAACAACGCCGGCTTCGGGGCCCAGCGCCGGTACGAGGAGAGCGACGAGCAGCTGACGGCGAGCATGTTCCAGGTTAACGTGCTGTCCGCCATGGCCCTGACCCGGGCCCTGGTGGAGGGCATGAAGACCCGGGGCAGCGGCGCCGTGGTCAACGTGGCCTCCGTGGGCGGGCTGGTGGCCCACCCCCTCAACGTGGCGTACTGCGCCAGCAAACATGCCCTGGTGGGATTCTCCCGCTCCCTGCGGCTGGAGCTGAGCGGCACCGGCGTGCGGGTGGTGGCCGTCTGCCCGGGCGCCACCCGTACGGAGTTCTTCGACGTGGCCCGGGGGGAGATCCCATTCGACGCCATGATCGAGCGGTTCGCGGCCCCGCCGGAGGTGGTGGCAGACGCCATCGTGCGCGCCGCGGACTCCCGCCGCGCCCTGATCTTCCCCACCCTCTCCGCCTGGTTCATGTGCTGGGCCGATCGGTGGCTGCCCTGGGCCAGCCAGGCCGGAAACCTGCGCTACCGTGACCAGGTGCTCCAGCTTCAAGCGGGGCAGGAGAAAAATCGCGCCTGACACACAATATGTGGGGCAAAAAGTAGCCCGCGGATCTTTCCCTGGTGTATGTTGAAAAACGAGCCAGGGCGCAGGTCAGGGTAACTACAAACAGACATCGGAAAACAGGGGCGCAGGTGGAAGCTCCATCTCTCGAGATCCAGGTCGAGTCGGACATCCTCGTTGACAGCGGGGCAGCATCGCGGCCGTTGATGGACGTCATCCGCCGGCAGCTGCGGCAGCGCGGCGGCCGGCAGCGCAAGGCCCTCGGCAACGGAGAAATCCCTGTCATTCTGGAGACTCGCGACGGCAAGCACCGCATGCCCCAGGGGCTGCTGCCCCTGGTGACCGAGGCTTGCATCCGCAAGCGGGTGCCCTACAAGGTGGAGGACCTGCGCCAGGTGGTGCCCTGCTCGTCACCGCTGCGCTGCGTGAGCCAGCTGGCCGGCGCCGAGGAGGCCACGCTCAAGCAGCTGCTCAAGCGCGAGTGCGGCATCCTGGTGGCGCCGCGCGACAGCCTGGAGCCCATCGCCGCCGACCTGCTCACCCGCCGCCAGCAGCGCACCCTGGTGCTGGCCCGCGGCCGGGACGGCGTGGCGCGCTGGCTCGAGGCGCTGGCACGCGCCCTGGACCTGGCCCACCCCGACATCACGCCGCTGTCCGGGGCGCAGCCCGAGACCCGGGTGGTGGTGGCCCGCTACCGGGACATGCGCAACCGTGACTTTGCGCCGCTGAACCGGGATTTTGGCATGGTTGTGTTCGACGGGTTGCACCGGGTGGAGGCCGCGCTGGTGACCGGCGCCATCCGCGCCGCGCGGGCGCGCTACCTGCTCGGGCTGGCCGAGGCGCCGGAGCGCGAGGATGGCCTGCAGGACCAGATCTTCCTCGCCCTGGGGGGCGATGCCAAGCGGCTGGAGCCGCCGCCGTCCGCCCTGTCCAAGCTCGCCCTGGCCCACCGCGCTCGGCTGACCGACTTCCACTTCGACTATCAGGGACGGTCACAGTACCAGGCCCTGGTCGCCGCCCTGGCCAGGGATGAGGACCGGGCCGCCATGATCAGCGCCGACCTGCAGCGTGAGGCCGCCGCAGGTCACCCCTGCGTCGTGCTGTCGGACCGCAGGGACCACCTCGAGCGTCTGGCCCGGACCCTCGAGGAGGCCGGGCTGGAAGTCGGGTGCCTGACCAGCAGCGTTCGCCCCGCCGAACGCCGCCGGCTGGTGGAGCGCCTGGAGCGTGGGGAGCTGACAGTGCTGCTCTCCATGAGGCAGATTGCCCAGGAGATGCTGGAGACCGCGCGCTTCAGCAGGCTGTACCTCACCTTCCCGTTCAAGCACCTGCAGCGGCTCGGCCGGGTCATCGACCACCTGCTGACGCCATTCCCGGGCCAGACCGACGCGGTGTTGGTGGACTACAACGACCACAAGGTCGCCCCCCTCGAGCGCTCCTTCGCCGAGCGCCAGCAGACGGTACGCAAGCTGTGCAAGAAGGCCGACAAAGATCGGCGCGCCGAGGCGCAGCTCGATCTGCCGTTTTAGCTTTCAACAATCAACGGAGTAGATCCCGGGCCATTTTGGCATTCCGGCGTTCTGGCATTCTGGCATTCTGGCATACGGCGGCAGCGCAGCGGCCGCCGTATTTGCTATGCTGCCTCGATGCTCCGCCTCTCACTAGGCCGCCCCTATCCTCTCGGCGCCACGGTCACCGCCGATGGGATCAACTTCGCGGTCTTCTCGCGTAACGCCACGGCCATGTACCTGGAGCTGTTCAACGTGCCCGGCGAGGCGGAGCCGGGCGAGTCGTTCCGGCTGCACCCGGTGAGCAACCGCACCGGCGATGTTTGGCACCTGTTCGTGCATGGCGTGGCGGATGGTCAGCTGTACGGCTGGCGCGCCGACGGCCCCTACGATCCCGACGGTGAAGGGCACCGGTTCAACGTCAACAAGCTGCTGGTGGACCCCTTCGCCCGGGCCGTGCAGGGGCGCTACGACATGGACCGGGAGGAGCTTTACGGCTACGACCCCCGCTCTCCCGACGGAGACCTCTCCTTCTCACACCTCGACAGCGCCCCGTGGGCCGCGCGCTCGGTGGCCCTGGGCGACGATCACTTCGACTGGGAGGACACCCGCCGCCCGTGCACGCCCCTGGAGCGGTCCGTGATCTACGAGGTGCACGTGGACGCCCTGACCGCCCACCCCTCGTCCGACGTGGAGCACCCGGGCACCTACCTCGGCTTGACCCACAAGATCCCGTACCTCAAGTCCCTCGGCGTGACCGCGGTGGAGCTGCTGCCCGTGCACGAGTTCAACGGCGGCGAGCGCACTGGCCATGACCCCATCACCGGCGCCCCGCTCTCCAACTACTGGGGCTACAACACCCTCGCCTTCTTCGCGCCCGAGAAGCGCTTCGCCACCGAGCCCGCCGCCCGCGCGGCGGTGACCGAGTTCAAGCGCATGGTGCGCGCCATGCACCGGGCCGGGCTGGAGGTGATCCTGGACGTGGTGTTCAACCACACCATCGAGGGCGACGAGCGCGGCCCCACCCTCGGCTTCCGCGGGCTGGACAACACGGTCTACTACATGCTCGACGGCGGCCGCCGGTACCGCAACTACAGCGGCGTGGGCAACACGGTCAACTGCAACCACCCGGTGGTCAAGCAGCTGATCCTCGACTGCCTGCGCCACTGGGTGGTGGAGATGCAGGTGGACGGCTTCCGCTTCGATCTGGCCACCATCCTGGGCCGCGACGGGCGCGGCGAGTGGATCGACGACCTCGGGCTGCTCTACGACATCGGCGGCGACCCGGTGCTGCGCGGGTGCAAGCTCATCGCCGAGTCGTGGGACGCCGAGGGCATGTACAAGGTGGGCGGGTTCCCCCCCGGCTGGGCCGAGTGGAACGGGCGCTGTCGCGACGACCTGCGCCGCTTCGTGCGCGGTGACCACGGCATGGTGCGCCAGCTCGCCTGGCGGCTGGGCGGCAGCCTCGACCTGTTCGGCGGCAAGGACAGCCCCACCGGCAGCATCAACTTCGTCACCGCCCACGACGGCTTCACCCTGCGCGACCTGGTGAGCTACGAGCGCAAGCACAACCAACGCAACGGCGAGCAGAACAGGGACGGCGCCTCGGAGAATTTCTCCAGCAACTGGGGCGAGGAGGGCGAGACGGACGATCCGGCGCTGCGGCTGCTGCGCCTGCGCCAGGCCAAGAACCTGATGCTCGCCCTGCTCATCAGCCGCGGCACGCCGATGATCCTGGGCGGGGACGAGCGCTGGCACACCAAGGCGGGCAACAACAACACCTACTGCCAGGACAACGACCTGAGCTGGCTCGCCTGGGACCTGGACCGGGACGCGCGGGAGATGGAGCGCTTCGTCCGGCGGCTGATCCACCTGCGCCGGGCCCACCCTGCCCTGCGCCGCCCCAGCTTCGTCTCCCCTGACGATTCCGCCGGAGATGCGCACATCACCTGGCACGGGGTGGAGCCCGGGACGCCGGACTGGGGCCACCACTCGCGCAGCCTGGCGCTGCAGATCCACGGGCGCGACCCCGGCGCCGGTGGCGACCGTGACCGGGACTTCTACGCCGTCTTCTCATCCTGGACCGAGCCCCTGGTGTTCCGGCTGCCGCCGCCGGAGTCCGGCCAGGGCTGGCACCGCCTGGTGGACACCGCGCTCCCCTCGCCGGACGACATCGTGGACGAGGTGGGCGCCCTGCCGCTGGCGGCCGAGAATTACCTGGTGCAGCCCCGCGCCGCGATCCTTCTGGCCTCGGACCCGCCCCGCAAAACCCGCCGATGAGGGTGGGACAAAGGCCGTGCGTCTGAACACTTACCTGCTAGCGTATGCAGGTCATGAACACACCCCAACCCGAGCCCCTGCGGGGCGCGTTCTGCTGGCGAGAGCTGGCCACGCCGGACCTCCAGGGAGCGAGCGCCTTCTACGGCGAGCTCATGGGCTGGGACGTCGGGCTGAACGGCGATGACGCCATCGCTGCCCGGGTGCTTTGCGGCGGCCGCGAGGTGGCCACCATGCGGCGCCCGCTCCAGGAGCTGGGGGAGGATGACGGCGAGGCGTGCTGGCTCAGCTTCATCTCCGTGGTCTCGGTGCAGGAGACCACCCGGCGCGCCCGGGACCTGGGCGGCGAGATCTTGTCGGCCAGGGCCGACATCCCGGGCTGCAAAGAGGCGGCGATCATCGCTGACCCGTCCGGGGCGCGGGTGGTGCTGTGCCATCGGGACCCGGCGCAGGCCATGGCCGCTCCGGGCGGCTCCCCTGGCACCTGCTGCTGGACCGAGCTGAGCACCCGCGATGCCCAGCGGGCCGCGGTGTTTTACGCGCAGCTCCTGGGCTGGAAGGCGCGGGTGGTGATGCACGAGAGCGCGCCGTCCACGCTGTTCCTGGTGGAGGACACCCCGGTGGCCGGGTTGCAGCAGCTCAACGGCGAGCCGCCCATCCCGTCCTCCAGCTGGGTGGTCAGCTTCGAGGTCGCCGACGCTGACGAGGCGGTGCGCCGAGCGCTTCACCTCGGCGGCCGGCAGCGCTCCGACATCTCCTCCATCCCGTGCGTGGGCCGGACCGCGGACCTGGTGGACCCCCAGGGAGCGTCCTTCTCCATCCTCGAGCCGCACCGCGACGACTGATCAGCGGTATCATCCGGTGGTGGATCATCTGCGCCAGCCCGCCGCCCCGGTCACGGTCGATTGCCATGTTCACCTGTTCCCCGAGCGGCTGTTCCGCGCCATCCGCAGGTGGTTCGCTCATGTGGGCTGGGAGATCCCGTACCCGCACAGGACTGCCGAGGTGCTCGACCTGCTGAGAGGCTGGGGCGTGCAGGAGGTGTGGGCCCTGACCTACGCCCACCGCCCGGGGGTGGCCGGGGGGGTCAACGCGTGGCTGGGAGAGCTGTGCCGTGCCGAGCCCATGGTGCGCGGCTTCTTCTCGGTCCACCCGGGGGACGACGATCCGGGGGGGCTGGCGCTGGCTGCCCTGGACGAGCATGGCCTGAGCGGCCTTAAGCTCCACGCCGAGGTGCAGAAGCTGGCAGTGGACGACCGACGCCTCGACCCGGTGTTCGATCTTATGGAGGCGCGCGGGCGCCCCTGCGTGCTGCACACCGGCGACGCGCCCTACCCGGAGACCAAGCCCCACCTGGACGCCGCCCGCGTGGCCGAGCGCCTGCGCCGCAACCCGCGGCTCACCGCGGTCATAGCCCACCTGGGGGCCAACCAGACCGAGCAATACCTGGAGCTGTGCGGGCGATACCCGGGCCTGCACCTGGAGGTGTCTTTCACCAACTTCCCCGGCTCGTATGTGCCAGGCCAGGTGGACCTGGAGGCCCTCGGCGAGCACCGCGAGCGGCTCCTGTTCGGCTCCGATTTCCCGAACCTCACCTTCTCCTATGCTGACCAGGCGGATCGCTGGTGGGCGCTGGACTGGGTCAGGCAGGACGCGGAGGCGTTCTTCGGCGGCAGGGCAAAGAAATTGCTCCCGCGCTGACTTTACACCGTTGACAAATTTAGTTACTCTGCTTACATAAAAAATATGCAGAGTAAAATCACATCAAAGACCACCCTCCTTGTTTTCTCCCTGACCCTGCTGGGGGCTGGCGGCTGCGTCACCGGTGGCGGGCTGACCCTGCGCAACACCTCCGACACCCTGGAGCACCAGGGCGCGAGCTACTCGGAGATGTTCAGCGCCACGCGGGACGCGCTGGACGAGCTCGGCATCACCCTGCGCTCCAGCCGGGACCAGCGGCTCATCGTGGGGCAGATCCCCCCGTTCAAGGTCAAGGCGGTGTTCGAGCCCGAGTCCTCCGAGGTCCACCTGGAGGCCGTGGAGCTGGATCGCAACTGCTGGGATCGCGACAGCCTGGCGCGTGAGTGGGTGCGCGCCTGCGAGGGCAACAAGGTCCGCCGCAAGGGTGTCAACACCATGGACATCGCCATCACCCAGTGGACCGAGGCTGTGCGCGCCCGTATCCAGCGCGGCAGAGCCGTGGCCATGGCCCCTGCCAGCCGCTGATCGCGCCCCTCCCTCTTCCCCGAGCGATCTTGAAATAACCTCTGCCACCGGATAGCTTCGCCCCTGGCACTGCAACTCCAGGGAGGATCCCGCATGTCTCATTCCCAAGATACAGCCCAGCTCGTCAGCTTCCTGGCCAGCACGGAGATCTTCGCCGGCGTGGACCCCGGGTCCCTGGAGCGCATCGCGTCGGCCATGGTGATCAAGACCTTCAGCAAGGGCGCCACCATCCTGCCCCAGGGCGTGCGCGGGGACTCGCTGTACTTCGTGGTGCTCGGCAGCGTGGTGCAGGTGCAGGAGCAGCCTGGCGTGGGGCTGGAGCAGACCATCGCGGAGATCGGCCCCCGCGGGTCGTTCGGCGAGCTGTCCATGCTGCTGTGCGAGGAGCAGATGGCCACCGCCAGGGCCACGGAGCAGACCACCTGCGCCCTGCTGAGCAACGAGGCGTTCGAGCGCATCGTCATGGCGCTCCCTCAGGTCGGGCTGACCATGGCGCGCAACCTCGCGCTGCAGCTGCGCGCGGCCGTGCGGCAGCTGAGCTACAACGCCACCCGGCTGCAGGGCAAGACCTTCAACCCGGAGCTGTACAGCGTGTTGCCGCCGGCGGTGCTCGAGCGGCACCAGATGGTGCCCCTGGAGCTGGAGGGCGACACCCTGGTGGTGGCCATGACCCGCCCCACCGACGACGCCGCCGTGGAGGCGCTGCGCAAGGCCATGCCCGGGGTCCGGCTGCGCCCGATGATGTGCGACGGCGGAGATTACAAGGAGTACCTGGACGAGGTCATCCGGCCCGCCCTGGGCCTGACCGCCGAGCGCTCAAAGGTCACGGGTCCCATGCGCGCGGTCAAGGGGGTCTCCCCCCGGGACGTGGTGGTGGTGTCCGCCGAGCAGATGACCAAGCGCATGGGCGAGGTGCCGGGCGAGAAGGTCGTGGCCCTGCTCAACGAGCTCCTCGCGGGCGCGGTCAATCAGCGCGCCACTGCGATCCACGTGGAGCCGGGCGCCGAAACCATGAACGTGCGCCTGCGGGTGGATGGGCGGCTGATCCCCCTGTGCGAGGGGCTGACCATGAACATGCACGGTCCCCTCATCAGCCGGGTCAAGGTGCTGGGCAACCTGGATATCTCCGAGCACCACCAGCACCAGTCCGGCCAGGCGAGCTTCAGGGTCAAGGAGAAGCTCTACGACATGCGCGTCAGCGTGCTGCCCACCAGCCGCGGGGAGAAGGCGGTGTTGCGGGTGGTGGACCCCGGCACCGCCCTGGTGCCCCTGGAGGAGGTGCTGCTGTCGGGCGGGCTGGCCGACGTGGTGCACAAGGCGCTGGTCAAGCCTGCCGGCGCCATCCTGGTGTCCGGGCCCACCGGCGCGGGCAAGACCACCACCCTGTACGCCCTGTGCCAGGCCCGCATGGAGGCCACCCCGGACCAGAACCTGGTCACCCTGGAGGACCCGATCCGCTGCACCCTCGCAGGGGCCACCCAGGTCCAGGTCTCCTCCCAGCCCGGGCGGACCTACCCCGAGCTGTTGGCCGGCCTGCTCAACCAGGATCCGGACGTCATCATGATGAGCATCCTGCGTGATCCCGAGGCCGCCCAGGTGGCGCTTGACGCCTCGCTCACCGGGCAGATGGTCATGGCCGGCGTGCACGCCGAGGGCGCGGTGGAGGCGGTGCTGCGCCTGCGGGAGATGGGGTGCGCGCCGTACCTGGTGTCCCACGCCGTGGACCTGTCCGTGGGCCAGCGCCTGGTGCGGCGGATCTGCCCCGTGTGCAAGGAGCGCAGCGAGTACTCCGAGCCGGTGCGCCGGGCCCTTGATCGGGCGGAGATCCTCGCGTACGAGGAGGCTCACAGCCTGTTCAAGGGCATCGGGTGCCCCCAGTGCCACGGCACCGGCTTCCTCGGGCGCATCCCGGTGCTGGAGGTGCTCAAGATGGACGAGCAGCTGCGCGAGGCGGTGAGCCAGGAGTTCGCCGAGCAGCGGATCAAGGCCCTGGCCGTGGAGGGGCGCAGCATCACCACCTTCCGCCAGTACGCGGCGTTCCTGCTGCGCAAGGGCATGACCGTGCCGGCCGAGGCGCTGAGGCTGTTCGGGGCGGACTGAGACCGGGCCGGCCGAGCAGGCCGGCTACTTGTTCGGCTTGGTCCTCACGCAGCGGAAGCCCACCGTGTTGTAGCGCTTGTCGATGGTGTACTTGTCGCGGAACGCGGCGCGCATGTCCCCCGCGATGGTGTCCCAGGAGCCGCCGCGCACCACCGGGTGTTGGCCAGTGGCGGGCCCCACCGGGTCGATGGCCCAGGCGCTGCCCAGATCCTGCCGCCACCAGTCGGTGGTCCACTCCCAGACGTTGCCGCTCATGTCGTACAGGCCCCACGGGTTGGGCTGCTTGCGCCCCACGCGCTGGGTTCGCTTGCCCGAGTTCTGATCGTACCAGGCGATCTGGTCCAGGGTCGGGTTCTTGCCGGTGCACGCCTTGAGGTCGCCGTTGTAGTAGTGGCTGGTGGTGCCGGCGCGGTAGGCGTACTCCCACTCGGCCTCGGTGGGGAGGCGGTAGCCCGGGCAGTTGATGATCCGCTTGGCGTTGGGGCTCCACTCGGCGGTCACCGCGCACTTCACCGCCGCGCCGGTCCCCTTGCAGGAGTAGCAGGGGAACTTGTTCCCCTCCTTCTGTGACAGGGCGTTGCAGTAGGCGGCCGCCTCGTGCCAGTTGACCTGCTCCACCGGGCAGGAGCTGCACCCCTTGAAGTAAGCCGGCGAGTAGCCCATGAGCTGGACGAACTGGCTCTGGGTCACCTCGTTCTGGTGCATCTGGAACGTGCGACCGACGGTGACGTTGTGCTTCGTCTCGTTGGGGAAGCGGCACGCCTCGCCATTGGGGGAGCCCATGGCGAAGCAGCCGCCCGGGATCTCGCACCAGCCCGCGTTGCACGCCACGTGGACCGCGGGGTGGACACAGTGAGGCACGCTGTCGGTGACCGGGCCAGCGTCGGGGTCCAGCTCCAGCAAGCCCGTGCGTCCCCCGCAGGCGGCCAGGGCCGTCATCGTCGCTGCCAGCAGGAATATTCGCGTTCGCATGGGTGGTATCATACCCGCCTCACAAAATCCGCGCGAGGAGCTCTCCCATGGCCGTCCGGTTGTTGTCGTGCATCCTGATCCTCTCCCTGGCCGGCTGCTCCGGCGCCGCGAAGAGCCGCAAGGCCGGGCCCGGGCCTGCGCCAGGGCCATCGCTGGAACAGCGGCGAGCCGCGGCGGCCCCCTGCGTGGCCCAGCTGCGGGCGGGCAAGTTCGACGACGCGCAGGCCGCGGCTGCGGCGCTGCTGAAGCAGGACGCGGCCAACCCCTTCGCCGCGGCGGTGGCGGCCATAACCCTGTACAAGAAGACCATGCACCAGCTGAGCACCGACGTGCGCACGGTGGTGTTCGGCGCCTTCCGCGCGGGGGGCTTCAACCACAAGTACATGCGCAGCACGCTCACCGACACCGAGGGCGCCCTGGGCCAGGTGGAGGCGCACCTGGCGGTGGCGGCGCGCTCCCCGGGGGTGGCCGTGGAGCTGTGCCTCGCCTGCTGGGAGATCGACTGGAACCGCAACGGGCGGGTGGACAGGCGCGACCGGCGGCTGTTCGCCATCGAGCGGGACGAGAAGGGGAACCGCATCGACGAGCAGGACAAGCGCTTCCGCCCGGTGTTCCGCTACGACCACGGTGACGTGTACTGGGCGCGGGCGTTCATCGCCTTCCAGCGGGCCGCGCTCAACCTGGTGTTGGCCTACAAATGGACCGAGCTGGATCGGCTGCTGAACCGGCGAAAGAAGGTGCGCTCCCTGAGCATCAAGCTGGCGAAGCCGGAGCTGGTGGCCGCCGCGCGGGCCCTGATCCTCGACGGGCTGCAGTACGCGGACGACTCGCGCAAGGCGTACCTGGCCGAGACGGACGACGACGCGGAGTGGCTGCCGAACCCGCGGCAGAAGGATCACCCGATGCCCCTGCCGGTGGACCAGCAGCTGTACGACACCTGGGAAGGGGTGCTGGCCGACCTGCGGGACATGCTCGAAAGCAAGACCGGCCTGTCGGTGGCACAGCTGGCGCAGCTGGGCGATCACAAGTGGAAGGAGCCGCCGGTGGGCTACCTGGACATCGGGCTGATGCTGAGCAAGCCCAAGGACATCGTGCTCAACCTCGACGGGCTGCTGGACCTGAACACGAGGGATGAGGACCGCGGAAAGGTGGAGGCGCTCTTGCGGGAGCACCTGGGCGAGTACTACCGAAAGAAGATGACCCCCTCGCCCCTCATCAAGCGCCTCGAGCGGATGAAGTCGGAGATCAAGCGCGGCGAGGAGAGCATGGAGCGCAAGCTGCGCTACCTGCTGTGGCTGAACTGATAATGGCCTCACCGAGGAAGCCACTTTCAGGCCGCTCGGGGGCGCCTGGGTCTCGGGCTGGGGGGGGAATTATCGGGCTGAATCGAATTTGCAGAAGGACATGGTGAAGTTGGCGCGGCCCTGGCTCAGGCTGCGTACCGCGGTGGAGTAGCCGAACATCTCTCGCATGGGCACCTCGGCCTGCACGAGGCGCTGGCCGCCGCGGAAGCCGAGGTTCTGGATCGAGCCGTTGCGCGAGTTCAGATCGCCGATCACCTCGCCCATGAACTCCTCGGGCACCATCACCTCCACGCTCATGATCGGCTCCAGCAGGGTGGGCCCGGCCTCGTGGCAGGCGCGGCGGAAGGCCTCGCCTGCTGCCACCCGGTAGCCCACGTCCTTGACCGACTGCTCGGGCAGCTTGATGCCGAGCAGGGAGATCCGCACGTCGGTGAGCGGGAAGCCGCTCTGCACGCCGCCGGAGGCCGCGTCCTGCAGCCCCTCCATGGCGCCGGCCACCAGGTCGGCCGGCATGGGCGGCTCGTCGGGCACCAGGTTCTGCACCACCACCCCGGCGCCGCGCGGCTGGGCCTCCACCCTCACCCGGGCCTGGCCGAAGATCAGCTCATCCTCAACCCTGCGCTCGAAGGTGCTCTCCGCCTCGCCCACGCCGCCCAGCGACTCGCGGTACATGACCTGGGGCTTGCCCACCCGCGCCTCCAGCTTGTACTCGCGCATCAGCCGGTCGACGATGATCTCCAGGTGCAGCTCCCCCATGCCGCTGATCAGGGTCTGCCCGGTCTCCTCGTCCTCCTTGACCAGGAAGGTCGGGTCCTCGATGACCAGCTTCTCCAGGGCGAAGTCGAGCTTCTCCTTCTCGGCGAGGGTGCGCGGCTCGATGGCGCGGGAGATCACCGGCTCGTAGGAGTCGATGCGCTCGAAGATGATCGGGTTGTCCGGATCGCACAGGGTGTCGCCGGTGGCCGCCAGCTTCAGCCCCATGGCGGCGACGATGGAGCCCGCCCCCGCCTCCTTGATCCGCTCGCGGCGGTTGGCGTGCAGGTTGAGCAGCCGCGCCACCTTCTCTTTCTTGTCGAGGCGGGTGTTGTACAGCTCCTGGCCCGGGGCGATCTTGCCCGAGTAGACGCGCAGGTAGACCATCTTGCGCCCCTGCTCCATCTGCACCTTGAAGGCGAGCCCCGAGAACGGCTCCTTGTCGCTGGGCGCGCGCGTCTGCCTGGCCGCACCTTCGCCGGGAACTTCGCCCACCATGGGGGGCACCTCCAGCGGCGAGGGCAGGTACTTGACCACCGCGTCCACCAGCGGCTGTATGCCGCGGTTGCGCAGCGCCGCGCCGCACAGCACCGGCACGATGTCGCAGTTGATGCACCCCTGGCGCAGGGCGGCCACCAGCTCCTTGAGGCTGATCTCCTCCCCCTCCAGGTACTTCTCCGCCAGATCGTCGTTCAGCTCCGCGGCCGCCTCCACCACCAGCTCCCGCGCCTCCTCCGCCGCGTCCATCAGCTCGGCGGGGATCTCGCCCTCCTCGGGCTCTTCGCTCTGAGGCGCCCAGGTGATGGCCTTCATGCGCAGCAGGTCGATGACCCCGGTGAAGTGGTCTTCCGCCCCGATGGGGAGCTGCAGCGGCAGCGGATTCGCCTTGAGCCGCTCGCGCACCTCCTTGACCACCGCCTCGAAGTCGGCGCCCACCCGGTCCATCTTGTTGACGAAGGCCATGCGCGGCACGCCAAACTTCTCGGCCTGGTTCCAGACGGTCTCCGACTGGGGCTCCACGCCGCCCACCCCACAGAAAACAACCACCACCCCGTCGAGCACCCGCAAGGAGCGCTCCACCTCGATGGTGAAGTCCACATGCCCCGGCGTGTCGATGAGGTGGATATCGTGGTTGGCCCACTGGAAGCTCGTGGCAGCAGCGGTGATGGTGATACCCCGTTCCTGCTCCTGAGGCATCCAGTCCATCTGCGCCTCGCCGTCATGCACCTCGCCCATACGGTGGATCCGCCCCGAGTAGTACAGGAACCGCTCGGTTACGGTGGTCTTTCCGGCGTCGATATGGGCCACGATGCCTATGTTGCGTACTCTGTCTAGCTTCGCCATGGCACTGCCGCTCCCTGAGGCGGTCGTATTATACGCACGGGCGAGGGGTTGACCAGCCGCGTATCGACCCCAAACTATTGACCCGCCAGGACACAGGTAGCAGACTGCCTGGAACCGTCGCCGAGTAGACCATTGGAGGTCGTCGTGAGTCTCAAGGAGCTGTTTAGCAAGGAGGGCCGCAAAGAGCGCGCCCTGCGCAAGAACTGCGACAAGGCGAGGAACAAGAAGATCAAGCCGGACGATCGCCAGCCCGCGCTGTACGCCCTTTACGAGGAGGCGGTCGCGCTCGGTGAAGCGCGCCGCGCAGTGGAGAACGACCCGGACGACGCCGACCTCGGCGCCGCCCTGGAGATCCAGGAGCGGCACGCCAAGATCGCCATGGCCGGCATGCTCAGCCGCTTCACCTTCATCTACGACACCAACATGGTGCGGGACGAGGAGGAGAAGGGGAACGTCGAGCAGTGGCTGGTGGCCCTGGCCACCGGCGACCTGGCGCAGGACGTCTTGCAGCAGATCAAGAAGCACCTGAGGAGCGCGCCCACCCTCTCCTGGGGGCTGAAGCTGGTGCGGGACGTCTACGACCACGACACCGTGTGGGAGGTGCTGTCCGAGGTGCTCGAGGACTTCGATCCAGAGTACGAGCGGGACCCCTCACGCAAGATCCAGCTGATGACCTTCCTCGGCGACTTCGACGATCCGCGGTCCGTCGAGGCGCTCCTGCCGTTCCTGGAGGACCACGACGAGACGGTGCGCTACGTCGTGGCGGAGTCGCTGTTCAAGCACGGCGACGAGCGGGCGCGGGAGCCGCTGCTCAAGCTGATGTGCGACGAGGACGAGGAGAGCCTGCGCATCAAGGCGGCCATCACCGAGGGGTTCATGGAGAGCGGCTGGCGGGTCAAGGGTTTCCGCGGCACGGTGGAGAAGCTGCTCGCCTCCCAGCTGCCGGATTACATCGTTGACGGCAAGAGCCGCATAAAGACCAAGAAGCTTCGCAAGTAAGACCAGCAGAGAAGGAAGATTCAAATGCCGAGAGTCCCGATGACACCCCGGGGGATGGATAAGTTGAGGAACGAGCTGCGCGGGTGCAAGGCCGAGCGTCCAAAGCTCGCCCTGGTAATCGAAGAGGCCCGCGAGCTTGGCGACCTGTCCGAGAACGCCGAGTACCACGCCGCCAAGGAGAAGCAGTCCTTCCTGGAGGGCCGCATCCAGGAGCTGGAGGGCAAGATCGGCCAGGCGGAGGTGATCGACCCGCTCAAGCTCAAGGGCACGCGGGTGATCTTCGGCGCCACCGTGGAGCTGGAGGACGTCAACAGCGGCGATGTGGCGCGCTACATGATCGTCGGCGACGACGAGGCCGATGTGAAGAAGGGCATGATCTCCATCTCCTCGCCGGTGGCGCGGGCCCTGATCAACAAGAACGAGGGTGACGAGGTGCGGGTCAAGGTGCCGGGCGGGCTGCGGACCTACGAGATCGTCGAGGTCACCTTCGGCTACCCGGAGTGAGCGGGCGCCCGCATTGGGGTTGCACGACCCCGGGGCGCCTGGGAGAATGCTGACCTTGCCTGGCGACGTCGAACTGGCCGGGCTTACCAGACGAGAGGGATATCATGGTTGGAACCTGGCATAGATTGTTGGTGAGCGCCCCACTGCTGCTGGCGCTCTGCATGGCGGCGGGCGCCTGCAAGCAGGTAGACGGCGAGCGGTGCCAGCTCACCTCCGACTGCGAGGAGGGCCTGGTGTGCTGCTTCATCGACGATCAGCCTACCAAGGGGATCTGCAAGACCCAGGACCGCTGCGAGAAGAAGGTCCCTGACGGCGGCACAGTGGACGGCGGCAAGAAGGACGGCGCCGTTGTCCCGGACCAGGCGGCCAAGCAGGACACCGTGGCCACCCCGGACCAGAAGGCTGCCACCCCGGACCAAACGGTCACTACCCCGGACCAGACGGTCACCACCCCGGACCAGAAGGTCGCGACTCCGGACCAGAAGGCCACACCGGACCAGAAGGCCACCCCGGACACCAAGTGATCGCGGGGGGCGCCGGCCTCAAGCCGGCCCTCGGCATCGCCCTCATCGTCGCAGCGGCCCTCGCGCCCGCGACCTCCGCCGCCGCGCCCACGCCGCCTCCCGAGCGGGGCATCGCCCTCGGCCTGTTCGCCGAGGAGCCGGCGTTCTCTTACGCGAAGATGCTCCAGGAGATCGCCGCGACCGGCGCGACCCATGTCTCGCTGGTCATGCCCATGTACCAGCACAATGTCCGCTCCAGCACCATCCGCAGGCACCCGCGCTTTTCGCCGCCAGACGCGGCGGTCCGGCGGGCCATGGCGCTGGCCCGCGGCCAGGGCCTCAAGGTGCTGCTCTTCCCGATCTTGCGGCTGGAGTACTCGCTGACCGTGGACGAGTGGCGGGGCAACCTCCGGCCTCGTGACCCTGACCGCTGGTGGCGCAGCTACCGCGCCATGATGCTGCGAGCGGCGCGGCTGGCGCGGGCGGGCAAGGCCGAGAGCCTCTGCGTGGGCAGCGAGCTGTCGAGCATGGACGGTGAGGTGGCGCGATGGCGGGCGCTCATCCGGGACGTGCGCAAGGTGTTCCGCGGCCAGCTGCTCTACTCCGCCAACTGGGATCGCTACCGCGATGTGGCCATCTGGGGGCTGGTGGATCGCGTCGGCCTGTCCGCCTACTTCCAGCTCATCTCCGCGGGCGAGCAGCCGTCGCTGGCGCGGCTGGTTCACGCCTGGCGCGAGTTCAAGGTGCAGGTGGAGCGCCTGCGCGCGCGGGTGGGCAAGGAGCTGGTGATCACCGAGGTGGGCTACCACAGCCAGGCCGGCGCCGCGGCGCGGCCGTGGGAGGAGTCGGCCACCGCGGCCCTCGCTCTGGAGCTGCAGGCGCGCTGCTACCGCGCCTTCCGCCGGGTGTGGGCCGGCGCCCGCGGCCTGCGCGGCGTCTACTTCTGGAACTGGTTCGGCTACGGCGGGCCACGCAGCAGGGAGTACAGCCCGAGGGGTAAGCCCGCTGCCCGGGAGATCTGCAGCTGGTACGGGGCGGCGCCGGAGCGCTGCCCCACCCGATACGGCGCACCATGAGCGGCGTGCTGTTGATGGTGCTGGCGTCGTCGCTGTTCAGCACCATGTTCGCCATGGTCAAGGCGCTTGGACCCGACTTCCCCTTCGTGGAGGGGGTCTTCTTCCGCGCCCTGTTCGGCCTGCCCATGGCCCTGGCGCTGATCTCCCGGGCGGGCGTCGGCGCCTGGCCAGCTCGGCCGCCGCTGATGCTGGTGCGGGGCCTGCTCGGGCTGGGCGGCATGAGCGCCTACTTCTTCGCCACCCAGCGGGGGCAGCTGGCCGAGGTGTGGTTCATCAGCCGGGTGCAGCCGGTGCTGGTGGCGCTGCTGGCCCCGGCGCTGCTGGGCGAGCGCGCCTCGGCCTCCATCGCTGGCGTGCTCGGCGTGAGCCTGGCGGGGGTGGCCCTGGTGGTGCGCCCGGGGTTCGACCTGCTCAACATCTCAGCCCTGACCGCCCTGCTGGCGGCGGCCTTCTCTGCCTCGGCCCATATCTGCGTGCGCCGGCTCAACGCCACCGAGCCGCCCCAGCGCATCGTGCTCTGGTTCACCATCATCGTGCTGGCCGGCAGCGGCGTGGTGGGCGCGTCAACCTTCGTGATGCCCACCGTGCGCGAGCTGCTGCTGCTGCTCGGCATCGCCGCCGCGGCCACGGCCGGCCAGCTGACCATGACCACGGCCTACGCCAGGGACACCGCCCCGGCGGTGGCCGCCTCCTCCTACAGCGGGGTGGTGTTCGCGCTGCTCTACGGCTGGCTCTTCTGGGGAGAGCTGCCCGGGGCCTGGTCCCTGGCCGGCGGCGTCGTGATCATCGGCGCGGGGCTCTACCTGGTGCACATGCGGCGGGCGGTGAGTACACCGGCGGGCGGGATGTAACGGACTACCCGTCGGCCAACGCCTTCAGCTGCTCCAGCAACTCCCGCTGCTCGTCGGACAGCTGCTTCGGCACGGTGACCCGCAGCTCGGCGAAGAGGTCGCCCTGCCCGCCGCCGCGCCGGGGCATGCCGCGCCCCTTGAGGCGCAGCCGCTGGCCAGAGGAGAGGCCCGCCGGCACGGTCATCTGCACCTCGCCGTCCAGGGTGGGCACCGGGATCTTGCCGCCGAGGGCAGCGTCCCACGCGGGCAGGTCGACGCGCACCACAAGGTCATCCCCTTCCCGCGTGAAGCGATGGTGGGGCGCCACCGCGATGGTGATGAACAGGTCCCCCATCTGGCCGCCCGGCCCTGGCGCGCCCTGGCCTGCCAGGCGGATCTTCTCGCCGTCCTTGATCCCGCGCGGGATCTTCACCTCGTACCGCTTGCGCCCCCCGGGACCGGACAGGGTGACCCCGAGCTTCTCGCCCGCGAAGCTGTCCTCCAGCCGCACGCTGAGGTTGCTCTCCACGTCCCGGCCGCGGGCCGGCTGCTGCCTCCCGCCGAAGGGGCCGCCCATGCCGCCCATGCCGCCCATGCCGCCCAGCAGGTCCTCCAGGTTCACGCCGCCGGCTCCTCCCGGCCCTCGCCTCGGCCCGCCGCCGCCGCCGAACAGGGTGTCGAAGAAATCAGAGAACCCGGAGCCGCCGCCGAAGTTGACGTGAGGCCCCCCGCCGAACCCGCCGGGGGCTTCGAACGGCGCGCCGTGCTTCCAGTTGGCGCCGAGCATGTCGTAGCGCTGGCGCTTCTCGGAGTCCTTGAGCACCTCGTACGCCTCGTTGACCTGCTTGAACTGCTCCTCGGCGTCGTGGGCCTTGTTCAGATCAGGGTGGTACTTGCGGGCGAGCTTCTTGTACGCCCGGGCGATCTCCTCCTTGGACGCGTCTCGCGCCACCTCGAGGACCTGGTAGTAATCGACGAACTCCATGGTTCACGCTCCCCTTCGGTACCACCCCTGAGTAATACCCGCCTGGCGGCCCGGGCTCAAGCGGCGGCTTCCCGGGCCGGGCGGAAGGTGATGCTCTCCCCTGCCGCCTCGGCCACCAGCCGCTGCCCGGGCGCGACCCGGCCAGCGATGATCTCCTCGGACAGCGGCTCCACCAGCAGCGCCTGGATGGCGCGCTTGAGCGGGCGCGCCCCGTACGACGGCTCGTAGCCGCGCTCGGCCAGCAGCGCCCTCGCCTCCTCGGTCACCTGCAAGGTGAGCTCCTGCTGCGCCAGCAGCGCATCCAGCCGCCCGAGCTGGATGTCCACGATGCCCCGGATCTCCTCCCGGCCCAGCCGGTGAAAGATCAGGCTGGCGTCCAGCCGGTTGAGGAACTCGGGCCTGAAGCTCTCCCGCAGCGCGGCCTGGGCCAGGCGCTCCATCTCGCCCCGGTCCTCCAGCTCGAGCATGTACTGGCTGCCCACGTTGCTGGTCATGATCAGGATGGTGTTGCGGAAGTCCACCGTGCGGCCGTGCCCGTCGGTGAGCCGCCCGTCGTCCAGCACCTGCAGCAGCACGTTGAAGACGTCCGGGTGCGCCTTCTCGATCTCGTCCAGCAGCACCACGCTGTAGGGCCGGCGCCGCATCGCCTCGGTGAGCTGGCCGCCCTCGTCGTAGCCCACGTACCCCGGAGGGGCGCCGATGAGCCGGCTCACCGCGTGCTTCTCCATGTACTCGCTCATGTCGATGCGCGTCATGTTGCGCTCGT
>CAZEFW010000021.1:0-74299 GCA_964511535.1 uncultured Myxococcales bacterium
TAGACGCGGCATCCTGCCGCGTTCAAACCGACGAGACGCCGCTTCTACAGGCGCGTAGACGCGGCATCCTGCCGCGTTCAAACCGACGAGACGCCGCTTCTACAGGCGCGAATGTAGCGTCTTGCCGCTTTTGCTCCGGCCTGTTCCGCTCAGCGCAGCCTGATGGTACGCCTGGCCTCGGCCATGCTGATCACCGGCACCTTCACCGTGCCGGGCGGCACCCCGGCCTCGGCCAGACCCCGGGGCGAGACGGAGCGGTAGAGCAGCCGCGCCTCGACGGTGACCGCGCCGCGCGCGCCCGCGGGCAGCGGGTAGCGCTCGGTGACCGTGGCCAGCGGCGGGATCCGGTAGTCTCGGGCCTTCTTCACCGTGTTCCAGAACAGGGTGGTGTCTCTGCCCTGCGCGTCGTGGACCTCGGTGCGGTACACCACGGCGCCCGGCTTGATGTTGCCCGAGGCGTCCAGGTCGCCGCTGCGCAGGACCACCTTGCCGCGCCGATCCTTGACCGTGACCTCCAGCCACATCTCCCGGATCTCGGTCACCCCGGTGGGCAGGTTGTGACCGGCCCCCACGTTGGTCACGCGCACCGGCAGCACCACCCCCGCCTTGCCCGGCACCGGCTCGCCGATCTCCAGCCGCCCGGCCCGCCGCAGCAGCGCGATGCCGGCCTCTCGAAGCCGCGCACCCTCGGCGCCCTGGCTGGCCGTGAACATGACGTTGGGCCCGACGAACCGGTGGTCAGAGATATGAGGCCGGCGCGGCCCCATCACCGCCGCCTTGCCGGGGTCCTTCACCGGCGGCTTTATGCCCGCCGGCGTGCCGTCCCCCGCGGGGATGGCGCGGCTCATGTGGCAGTCCTGGCATACCACCCCCGCCGCCGCGTAGGGCCCCTTCTTCCACTCCTCGTAGGTGGTCTCCAGCTTGATGCCGTTGCCGGGGTGGGTCACCTGGTGGCAGGTGCCGCAATATTCGGCGCCGCGCAGGTGCGGGGCGTGGCGCGCCCTGTGAGTCACCGGCTTCGGGTCCTTGATCGGCCCGAGCATGGTGTCCGACGCCGCCCCCACGAAGCCCGAATTGCCCACCATCGTATGGCCAGTGATGGTGTGGCAGAAATCGCACTGCACCCCCTCGGTGGACACCGGGTCGACCTGCGTGTCCGTGACCTTCTCCAGCGCCTTCTTGTACGGGATCTGGCCGCTGCGCACCCCGAGCGGGGTGTGGCAGGCGCCGCAGAAAGTCTCTAGCTTCTTTTTGGACTGCTGCGAGGCCTTGATGAAGTAGATGTTGTAGATCGGCTCGGTGTGCGCCTGGGCGTGCAGAGACACTGACCACTGGCTGTACTGCTTCGGGTGGCACCCCGAACAGCCGAGGGACGACAGGGGCACGAAAGGCCCGTCCGCCTTGCCCGCCGTGGGTTCGTCCGCGGCTGCGACAGCCGGCGCGCCGAGGACCATCAACACCAGCGTTGTACGTGCGACGAAGCTCATCCCCAGACATTAACAAGGAACTCCGTGTTACGCTGCCCCGGTGCGGCGCCGACGCCTGATACTCCTCGCCCTGGCCCTGGCGGCCGCCCTGCCGGCCTGCCGGCCGAGGGCCGTACGCAAGAAGCCGGACCTCGACCGCCCGGCGGAGAAGGTCAAGCCCCTGTCAGAGCACTTCACCGCTGACCAGACCTTCGCCTTCGTGCTGCCTCAGCTGAAGCCTGTGCAGGGTGTCGGCGGCGTACGCGCCAGCCAGTGCGCCGTTTGCCACAAGGAGATCCACGAGGAGTGGAGCCAGAGCACCCACGCCTGGGCCCTGCGCGACCTTCAGTTCCAGGCCGAGATCTTCAAGCCAAGCTCGCCCCGCTGGCTGTGCCTCAACTGCCACATCCCGGTGCAGAACCAGCGCCGTACCATCGTCCGGGGGCTGAAGTCCGGCGACGTGCTGCGGCCCGCGACCGCGCCAAACCCGGGCTTCGACCCGGAGATGCAAAAGGAAGCCATCACCTGCGCCGTGTGTCATGTGCGCCCGGGCCCCGGCGGCGCCAGCCAGATCATCGGCCCGCGCGGCAACCCCAAGGCGCCCCACCCGGTCAAGGCCGAGCCGGCGACCCTGCACGACATCTGCTACCGCTGCCACGATCCCAGGGGCGAGCGCATCACGCCGCTGCTGGTGTGCTGGTTCGAGACCCGCAAGGAGCTGGAGCAAGGCCCCATGGGCGGCGACGCCACCTGCGCCGACTGCCACATGCCCACCAAGAAGCGCCGGCTCGCGGCGCCGCTGTTCACCCGCTTCCCGGAGCGCGACAGCCCGCGCCACACCTGGGAAGGCGGCGGCGTACCCAAGCACTTCGGCGGCTTCGCGGGGCAGGCCGCTCGCGGCTACGAGGCGGGCCTCTCCTCGGAGCTGCTCGAGGTCACGCGGGACGACAAGACCGGCGCGGTGAGCCTCACGGTGGAGCTGTCCAACACGGCGGCGCACAAGCTGACCACCGGCGATCCCGAGCGCCACCTGCTGCTGGTGGCCCGCGCGCTGGACGCCGACGGCGAGGAGCTGGCCCGCCAGACCCATCGCATCGGCCAGACCTGGAAGTGGCGCCCCGAGGCGAAGAAGGTGGGAGACAACCGGCTCGGCGTGGAGGAGGAGCGCAAGTGGAGCGCCACCCTCGAGCCGCGCGCGGGCAGCGCCGCCGCGCGCCTCTCGCTGGCCATCTACCACGTGCGGCTCACGGGCAAGAGCGCCACGCACATGATGAAGACGAAGGTCCAGGAGACCTACGTCGAGGGGCTCGAGGCGAAGGTGAAGCAGCTCCCCCGGCTCTACCCCATGGCCCGCTACCTGCACCACGAGGTGGTGGAGCTGGCCAGCGGGAAGCGGACCCGGGCCAGCGAGGCCGAGCTGGTGCGGCTGTCGGCGGCCGAGGCGCAGCGGCCCCTGGATACGCGAGACTACTGAGCGGCTCGAGCTGTAACGCCCGGCATCCCTCCGTGACAGGCTATTGAAATGAGGCGATCGCTCTGCACCCTGGCGCTGCTCGCGCTGCTCGCGACCCCGACCCCGGCGGCCGCGGGGCCCTGGTCCAAGGGCTGGGGCGAGCTGTACGTCAAGCTGGGCGAGTCGCTGTTCCTCGCCGACAGCTACGTGGACGCCTCGGGCAGGGTGGTGCGCGGCGCGGAGTACCTCGGCGCCACCACCTCGCTCTACTTCGAGGTGGGCATCTGGCGCGGCCTGATGGCCTGGGGCTACCTGCCCTACATCGTGGCCGTGAACAGCTTCGACGACGGCTCGAGCTACCTGCAGGCGGGTGGCGCCGACGCGCTGGTGGGCCTGCAGTACAGCCCGAGCGAGGCGCTGGGCCTCCCCTTGCCGCTGGCGGTGCGGCTGGAGTTCAAGGCGCCGCTGTACGACGTGGGACAGCACCGGGACGACCCGCTGGCCAGCCGCTACCCCGCCCCGGGCGACGGACAGCTCGACATGACGCTGTGGCTCTCGGCCGGCGGCTCGTTGCCCGGGCGTCCGCTCTACTTCTTCGCCGAGGTGGGCTACCGCCACCGCACCGAAGCGTACATCGGTCAGGGCGATACCCGGGCGTTCGGCGACGGCATCGCCCTGGCGGCCCAGGTGGGCTACACCTTCCGCAGGCGCATGTTGCTGGCCGCCAACTTCAACGGGGTGGTGCCCTTCAGCGCAGACGAGGTGACCAAGGGCTACCTGGTGGTCGGGCCGGTGCTTGCCGTGCTGATGCCCCGCGGCCTGGCCATCGAGTTCACGGTAGACCCCATCGTCTGGGCGCGCAACGCGTCGCCCGGGGTGGGCGTCTCGTTGGGGCTGTCTTTCAAGAGGTGAGCCGATGAACCATCATCATCATCTGGTGCTGCTGCTGCTCTCGATCCCCCTGGCGGGCGTCGGGTGCACCACCAAGATGCACCCACCCCATGGCCCGCCCTACCAGGGACAGCGGGGTTGGATCACCTCGGCGGCCCAGGTCCGCGGCCTGCACCCTGCCGGCGCCACCTTCCTCGATACGCGCCCGGCCGATCAGTTCCAAAAGGGCCACCTGGCCGGGGCCCACAACGTCTCGTGGAAGACCTTCTCCGAGCCGCAGTCTCCGGACCGCGGCCGCCTGCTGGCGGACGACGCCATGCTGCAGCAGGCCCTGCGGGCGGTGGGGGTCACGGCCAGCAAGCCGGTGGTGGTCATCGGCGACACCATCAACGGCTGGGGAGAAGACGGGCGCGTGGTGTGGATGCTCAGGACCCTGGGCCACAGCAGCGCCTCGCTGCTGGACGGCGGGCACCACGCGGCGGAGCAGGCCGGCCTGCCCGTGACCACCGCCGCCACCCCCGCCGGGCAGGGCGACTTCACCGTGGCGCGCATCGCCACCTGGGACATCCAGAAGCAGGAGCTGCAGCAGCTGGTCAAGGCCGGCAGCGCCGGCGCGGCCAAGCGCTTGCTGGTTGACACGCGGGAGCTGCGCGAGTTCGAGGGCGCGGTGCCCTACGGCGAGAGCCGGGGCGGGCACCTGCCCGGCGCCGTGCACCTGCACTACTCGTCCCTGCTCAACACCCTGGGCGCCCTGCGGGACCGCGACACGCTGATGGCGCGCCTGCGCGAGCGCGGCATCACCGCCGACCGGGAGATCATCGCCTACTGCACCGGGGGCGTGCGCTCGGGCTGGTTCGTGGCGGTGCTCGCCGACCTCGGCTTCACCCGAGTGCGCAACTACGCCGGCAGCATGTGGGAGTGGTCCGCGGGCCCGGCTGACCAGTACCCGCTGGAGTAGCCCGAACATTGCGCCAGCAGTGGCCTGCTGCGACGGCAAACTGGCGCAACATTGGGGCCAGGCAGCTACATCGCCGCGCGGATCTTCTGCACCAGCGACGGCACCGTCTTCTTGCACAGCTTGGACACCGCCAGCTGCACCGCCCGCCGCAGCCGCGGGCGCCCCGCCTTGAGGCTCTCGTTGAACGCCGCCACCGTCTTGCCGTTCTCCACGTCGGTCAGGCGCAGGTTGATCTCGGCCAGCACCATCACCACGCCGCGGATGCGCCCCGCCTTCTGGTACTTCAGCTTGCCGTGGATCATCACGTCCACGTCGCTGGTCCCCTCGAGCACCTCGATGCCGTTGCGCCCCAGCTCCTCGGCCATGCAGGTCTGGATCGTCGCGCGCTTCTTGCCGCGGATCACCAGCCCCACCTTGATGTTGGCCTTGGCCGTCTGGAACTTGGCCACCAGCTCCTCCCAGCGCATGGGCGGCGGCACGCCGGCGCCGCGCGGGTGCACGATGCGCATGTCCACGTTGAGCGCCGCGCGCTCCTGCATGGTCTCCATGGCCCGGGCGTAGGCCACGAACTTGCTGGTGGGCGTCTCTGCCGCGTCGCCCTGCTGGATCTGCAGCCCCATCTTCTTGTCCAGCCGCGCGATCTCCTCCTTGAGCCGCCGCGCCGTCACCGCGCGGTCGATCACCCCGAGGCAGTGGTGGCTCCCCTGGCGGTCGATCCAGTGCTCCGCGATGCGCGCCCCCTTGAGCACCTTGTCGGTGGAGACCCGGGTCAGCTGGCTGATGTTCATCGCCTCCACCCGCACCGACGGCGCGGCCTCGGTCACCTTGGAGAAGTGCCCCTGCCAGTCCTGGCTGACCTGGCTCACCCGGGAGTTGAACACCTTGGCCAGCGCGCCGCGGGCGGCGTCCTCGCACGCCCCCCGCGCGCCGCCGCGGCCCACGGCCGTCAGGTACGACATGCCCGGGTACCGGCCCGGGTTGCCGTCCACCCACGACGGCTTGCCCCCTTGCCCGCCGGCACCCCCGCCTCCCCCGCCGCGGGCGTACTGATAGCGCGGCGGCGGCGGGCCGCAGCTCGCCACCAGCGCCACGGTCAACACCAACGAGAGCCCTCTGATCATGCTCATTCTCCTTCGAGGCCCGCTCAGGGCATCGCCTTGTACCTGATGATGGTCCTGCGCCCCCTCTCCACCTTGATCTTCGGCAGCGTCACGGTCTTGCCGCCCACCAGCCGCACCTTCGGCGCGTAGCTCCCCGGCGGCACCAACACCCGGGCCACCTCCCAGCGCGCCGGCAGGGTGGTCCACGCCCGCTTGTCCGCCTCCTCGGTGGCCTGGAACGCGGCGCTCGCCCCCTTGGCGAACAGCCCGCTCAGCTTCTTCCCGCCGATGGCCATGCCGGCCCCGGCCGCGGCGCTCGTGCTGCCGCCCTTGGTCACCGCGCGGATGATGGTGTCGCGCCACACCCGGTGCATCTTGTCCGCCAGGGTCTTGATCGCGATCTCGTTGACCGGCTCGGCCAGCCATGTGCGCGCGCTCTGGTCGCCCACCAGCAGGTCTGCGTACTTGTGCCGGGGCTTGTGGATCGCCAGCTGGGGGATGGCCATCTTCACCGCCATGGAGCTGGCCGGGATGGTGATGCGCACCCGCCGCGCGTACTCCTCACCCGGCTCGGCGTCGCAGCGGTAGTTCTTGGGGCTGCGCACGTAGCAGTTGATGAAGAAGTCCACCTTGTTCGGCCCCTCGCCGTTCATCAGCACCAGCACCACCTCGCCCTGCTGCTGCATGATCAGCGCGGTCTTGCCCAGCGTGGGGTCGCCGTACTTCTTGCGCAGCCGGTCCGCCTCGTCGCTGGCGTTGCTCTGCACCGCCGCCCGGGCTGCGTCCTCTGGCAGGTAGGGCGGCACCTTCATGGAGAACGCCTTGGCGTACAGCTTCTCGTACACCTCCAGCGCCTTGACGTACGCGATGCGCGCGTCGTCGAAGCTGCCCTCCAGCTCGAACAGCAGCCCCATGAGCCAGTGGGCGAAGGCGTCCTGTCCGTGCAGGTTCTTGCGGTCCTTGTACCTGGTGTTGATCAGGGTCAGCTTGGCGTTGATCTTGCGCGCCTCAACAAGCGCCCCCGGCTGGTCGCCGAGGTAGAGGTAGTTGAGCGCCTTGACCACGTTGATCAGCACGTCCTCGTAGTCCTCGCCGGCGTAGTCCTTGGCCGCGTCGGAGGTGAAGACCGCCTTGATCTGCTTGCGGATGCTTTTTGTGTACAGCTCCTTGACGCGCTGCTCGCACTTCTCGAGCACGGCGCTCGACTCCTTGTAGCGCCCCAGCAGGTGCAGCAGCATCCCCTCATTCATCCAGTAGACGACCCGGTCCTGCTCGCGGAAGCCCTGGCCCTTGCTCTCGCGCAGGATCTCCAGCGCCTCCTGGTAGCGCTCCACCTTGGTCAGGTCGCGCACCTGCCCCGCGGTGCGCACCAGCTTGCCCTGGCCGCAGGCCCCCACCAGCAGGGCCGCCGCCAGCAAGCAGGGCGCCAGCCGGCAAAGACGCGTCACCATTGGGTGGTCGCCCTGTTGATGACCTTCTTGATGGAGTGGACCTTCATCCACACCTTGGCGTTGGACTGGGAGTCCACCAGCTCCATGGTGACGACGTAGGCCCGCACCTCCTGGCCGTCGATGGCGTCGTTCTGCGCCTCTATGCGGCCGCGGATCAGGTAGTCAGAGCCGCTCTCCTCGCCGTGGGACTTGACCGTGTCGTCCGACGCGTGCTTCGCCTGATCGTCCCGCTCGTCTCGCTGCGCCTCGGCCTCGTCCTGGTCGGCCACCACCGTGGCCATGCCCGAGTTGAGGATCTCGGCCTCCAGCTGCTTGGCGTAGAACCGCACGTTGATATGCTCGGGGGTGCGGTTCATGATCTGACCCATCCGCACGATGGGATCCCGCCCGCTCTTCTGCTTGAACTTGTTGGCCCAGGGCCGGGACATGCAGTCCTGGATCATCACCCGGGCCACCTGGTTGGCGTCGGCGTCGTTCCAGTTGCCCGACATGTCGATCTGGCTGTTCGGGTTGACGCGGGTCACCCGGGTACTCGGCCCCGGCGGCGGGCCGCACGCCGCGCCCATCGCGGCACAGATCGCCAGCGCGGCGGTGACGATGAAAGCTCGCTCGAACCTCATGGCGTTGCCTCCTAGAGTTGCCTGCGGGGGCGCGTGCCTCCTCACAGGCTGGTCTCGAACTTCGGCTCCCCCAGCAGCTTGCCGGTCAGGGTGCTGTAGATCTTGAAGTGCGCTCGCCGGGAGCCGGCGTCGCCGTAGAACTTGCCCTCCAGCACCACGTCGATGCCCCGCTTCCACAGCTTCTTGAAGGTGCGGAAGCGCAGCTTGCGGTTGGAAAGGCTGGCCAGAAAGTCGGTGCGCCCGCCCTCGATCTGCTGGAACCGCTCCCCCTCGGACATCTTCTCCAGCAGCGCGGAGCGGAAGCGCCGCACCAGCTCGTCGTGGCCCTCCACCTCGTCCACCACCTTTCCCACCGCCACCACCCAGCGCTTGCGGGTGGTCACCTGGGCGCCCAGCTCGATGCCGTCCTCGGGGCCCACGCGGTAGACGGCGTCGTAGCCGCCGGACACCTTGCGCTTGATGTAGAGGGTCGCCACGCGCTCGGGCTCATCGATGCCCCCGTCGTCGTACACGTCCAGGGGGATCCCCTTCGGCAGCCGGCGGCCGCGGCCCTTGATGCGCACGGTGCGCTTGTCCTCGTCGGTCTCGTCCACGGTGCCGCGGAAGCGGTAGCGCCCCACGATGGCGCTCATGGCGCCGATGCACGCGTCGCTGGTGTCGTAAAACGCTCGCGGGTTGACGTTGAGGAACATGCCCTCCTTGCCGCCGCCCGCCCTGGTGCCGGTGATCTGGCCCGCGATCTTCTTGGCCGCCACGCGCACGGCCACGCGCATCTTGCCCGCGTGGCGGAAGTCCACGTCCTCGGCCATGGTGGTCTCGAGGGTGCGCACGTCCATCACGTGCACCGACAGCGTGTAAGCGTCGCCGGTGAAGCGCAGCTTGCCGGCCATCACGTAGTCCGCCTTGAGCCAGCGCCCGCTCGCCTTGAGCAGGGCCGGCTCGATGGTCCCGGTCCAGCGCAGCCCGCGCTTGCGCAGCATTCGGCGCACGGTGGAGCCCTGCACCACGCGCAGCTTGCGCGTCTTGACCAGCCGGGTGACGAAGGCCTCCTGGGCGTTTCGGCCCATGGCGTTGTAGCGCGTGGGCGAGGTGAAGGGGAAGACCACGACCACCGGCTTGCCCTTGCTGCGCCGCGGCCGCGCGTCGGCCCCGGCAGGCGGCGCCCACAGGGACACCAGCAGCGCCCCGGCGAGGGCCGCCCGGTACAGAGCGCGCATGGCTCTAGCGCCTCGACCGGTTGCGCCGGCGGAGCTCCCGGTTCAGGTCATGAAAGGCCCGGCGCGCGTTGCGCTTGACGTGGGCCTTGATGCGGGCGTCCAGCTCCTTGGCATCCTCGAAGTGCTTCATCATCGCCTTGAGGTCCAGCACCGCCAGGGCGTAGACAGCGCCGCTCTGGGGGTTCCACCAGTGGCTCCGGATCTCCACGCCCTTGATGTCCACCTCGGTGATGGTCTTCTGCACCGCCTCCACATGCTGCTCCTCGGAGCTGGACTGGAAGTCACCCGCGGTGGTGGAGGCCTGGTAGTCCTTCATCATGGACGCCACGTAGGTGTCGAACATGGAGGCCAGCTTGCCCGTGGCGCGCTTGTCAGCGGTGTCACGCGCCAGGGCCTCGTTGCGGATCCCCGAGGCGATGCCCACGCCGAAGAAGGCCTTGCCGCCGTCCTTGGTGTCGAAGGCGCCGCTGCCCCGGTGCACCCACTTGGGCGTTCCGTCGGGCTGCGTACCGGTAACCGGGTGGCTCTTGCCGGCAGGATCACTGCAGCCGGAAAGGATGACAAAAAGCGCCAACAGAGCGATGCGTTTCATTGTCCGAATCCTCCTCGCTGGGCCGCGCGGCCCTCAGTGGCCTCTCGCGGCGAAATGGGCCAATGAAGGATAGCTCAAACATTCGACCAAGCCTATCCCGTCAGGTGATTCTACGGTGGCCTGCCCGGAATTATTTTGCCTGTGATCCAGGGCACGTTCCCCAGACCACGGGAACCGAGGCGCCGGCGCGGACCTGGGCCTCGGTGACACTGACCGTGCCGCAGCGGCCGCCGCCGCGGACCAGGTAGGGCCCCACCGCGACGAAGGTCAGCGCGGACAGGCCCGGGCCATCGCCGGCGGGCGGGGGGCGGCTCGCGCCATGGGCAGCGTAGGGCAGCGCGAGGGTGAAGCGGCCGTCGGCGCCGGCCACCACTCGCTGGCGGAACGCCTCCCGGCGGCCGAGCCCGTTGAGCAGCCGCACTTCCGCCTTCACCTCCTGGCCGGGGCCCACCTGGCCGGTCCCCGCGGCCGGGGCGGGCAGCACCTCGAAGACCTTGTACCAGGGCACCGCCCTGCCGCTGATCCGGGCCCAGGTGCCGCTGGACGCGGCGATCAGGCGCAGGCGCCCGGCAGCAGCGAGGTGAGCGCCGCGCAGGTTCACCGCGGATCCATTGAGCAGCATCAGCCGCTGGTAGAACAGCCCCCAGAACCCGGGCAGGGGCTGCCAGGTGTCGGCCTCCAGGCGCACATACGGGGCCTCGGGCTGCCCCTGGAGCCGGCGCAGGATCCCGAGCTTGGCCGGAGACATGGCGCCGAGCAGCAGGTAGCGGCTGCGGGTCTGTTTCGCCACGGACAGCGCCGCGGCAGCGTCCGGCGCGGTGGCGAACTGGATCCACCGGCACAGGCCGCGCTGGCAGGACGGGTCCTTGGCCTGGGCCAGCAACCTGGGCGGCAGGTGGGGCGAGGCCACGCTCGGCCGCAGGGCCACCAGGTTGACCCAGTGGCCCAGCTCCCAGGGCGCCAGCACGCCATACGGTGAGAGCTGGCGCGCGCCCTTTTGGGGATCCACCGCGGGGGTGAAGGCCCGCACCCAGCGAAGCACCTCGAACGCCTGGTCCCGCGCGGTGTTGGTGGGCGGGAGCCAGGGGAACCGGGCCACGGTCCAGCCGAGAGAGCCGGCCAGGAGCGCCGCTGCGCCCAGGGTGGCCAGCAGGCCGAGGCGGGATTTGGGGCGCCAGGCGAGGCACAGGTCCACGGCCGCGCCCGCCGCCAGGGCCACCGCGATGACCACCAGCCCGCGGAAATATCCCGCCTGCACCAGGGCCAGGATGCCGGCCACCAGCGCCCAGTGCGCGGCCGCGCCGGCGCCGGGCCGGGGGCCTGCGCGCCAGGCCCGAACCAGCAGCACCCCGGCCCCCGGCGCGAGCGCCAGCAGCAGGGGCGTGAAGTTGAGCAGGCTCTTGTGCAGCGGCGTGTCCAGCACAGACCACCACTCGCTGGTCATCTGACCCAGGTCTGCCCCGGCGAGGAAGCCGAGCCAGCTCGCCGCGGCCTGGCGGGCTGGCGCCCACAGGGCCACGCCCACACCCCCGGCCACCAGCAGGCCGCTGGCCAGCGCCAGCGCTGCTCCACGGGAGTCCTGCCTCCGTCGCTGCATCAGGGCCAACCCTGCCCCCAGCAGCAGCATGGCGGCCCACGCCCCCAGGGCGAGCACCAGCGGGAAGGGAGAAAAATCCAGCTCGCCGGGCGATCCCCAGCACGGCGTCGTGGCGTGAAAAAGCAGCCCCAGCAGGATGGCGCCGCCGAGGCTGAGAGCAGCCGGAGTCCAGACCGCGCGCCAGGAGCCGGGCGCCGCGCCGACGCACCGCACCACCTCCAGCGCCAGGACGGCCCCCACCAGCAACACCGGCGCCACCCCGGAAGGCACGCTGGCCAACAACCCGCCCCCGCTGGTCGCCGCCAGGGCACACCAGCCGAACCTCGGCGCGCTCCGGGCCGAAGGCCAGACGGCGGCCGCCCGCGTGGCCGCCCAGAGCATGGCCATGGCGAGCAGCGGCTCCAGGGCGTGGTGATCCACCCGCGCCAGCGCGCTCTGCATCACGGCCGCGGGGGCCACCGCCACCACCAGGGCAGCGGCCAGCGCGCCAGCCGGGGCCAGGGCGCCGCGGGCCACCAGGTAGACCGCCACGGCGGTGAGCGCGCCCAGGACGGGGGGCAGGTAGACCAGAAGATTGGTCATCTCCTGTAGGGCGGGCTCCGGCCCCAGCATGAGCCTGGCCACCGCGGCCAGCAGCAGGTCGAACCCACCGGGCCAGGTGTGGCACTTGATGTCCAGGGGGTACTCGCAGAACCGATCCACGTATGGCACTGACGGGAAGTCGCGAGCCGTGAGCCAGGCGCGGCGGAGGTGGTAGTAGGGGTCGGTCCCGTACAGGATGGCCCCGCCCTTGGTCAGCAGCGCCCGGCTGGCGAGGTAGCGCATGGCCAGCGCCACCCCCGCCACCAGCCCCACTGCAGCGGCCAGCAGGAGCCTGCGAGCGGTGGGGGAGCCGGGGCGGGACATGCTGGCAGGATACCGGTCGCGGCCCGGCCTGAGGAGAAAAAGGCGGCTCCTCGACCTGCCCGGGCGCACTTTGTGGTGGCGGATCCTCCCAGCGCTGGTATTCCTTTATAGGAGCGGTCGCTTGACCAAATTCCCACAAAATTCAAGGAGTTTAATCCTGATCATTGCAGGCGCGATGCTTTCGATCGGCGCGTCCTGCGATGGCGAACTCATCGGGCCGGCGTCCGATCCGTTGCTGGGTAGTGATGGCGGCGTGATCGACAGCGCTTTCGGCGGCAGGGATGGCGGCCTGCCCCGGTGGGATCGTGAAAAGCGCCCCCCGGACTTGAAAAAGGCCAAGCCTGATCAGAAGCGGCCGAGAGACCTGGGCAAGCCCAAGCCCGATATCAAGAAGCCCAAGAAGGACCAGTTCGTCCCCAAGAAAGACAAGTTCGTCCCCAAGAAGGACCAGTTCGTCCCCAAGAAGGACAAGTTCGTGCCCAAGCCCGACAAGTTCGTGCCCAAGCCGGACAAGTTCGTGCCCAAGCCGGACAAGTTCGTGCCCAAGCCGGACCAGGGGAACCCGCCACCCACGGGCGGGACCGTGTACTACGTGCGCCCCAACGGTGGCACCAGCTCCCAGTGCACCGGCAAGGTCAACGCGCCCTATCCCGGCAGCGGCTCGGGCAAGCCGTGCGCCTTCGCCCACCCGTTCTGGGCCATGCCGCCGGGCAAGACGCCCATCCTCAAGAGCGGCGACACGCTGTTCATCGCGGCCGGGTCCTACCGCATGGGCTACGGCGCCTCCGGAGCGACGCAGAACAAGAACACTTGCGACAAGTGGTACCCATGGGGCTGCGTCATGCCCAAGATCCCGTCGGGCAAGAGCAAGAGCGCGCCCACCCGCATCCTGGGCGAGGGCTGGGACAAGGGGTGCAAGGCGCCGCCCGAGCTGTGGGGCGCGGAGCGGGCGTGGCGAATCTTCGACCTGCGCGGCAGCTCCAACGTGGAGATCGCCTGCTTCGATGTCACGGACCACTCGGATTGCATCGACAGCCACACCGGCGGGCTGGCGTGCAAGAAGTCGAGCTACCCTTACGGCGCGTGGACCATGATCGGCATCCAGGCCGAGGACTCCAGCGAGGTCAAGCTGAAGGACCTCGACATCCATGGCTTCGCCCACGTGGGCATCTGGGCCGGGCGGCTGTCCAACTGGACCCTGGAGCGGGTGCGCATCGCGGGCAACGGCTGGGTGGGTTGGGACGGAGACCTGAGCCAGTCAAAGGGGAGCAGCAACAGCGGGCAGATGACCTTCAAGTCGGTGACCATCGAGTGGAACGGCTGCTCCGAGACTTACCCCGGCAAGAAGAACAAGGGCTGCTGGGCCCAGAGCGCCAACGGCTACGGCGACGGTCTCGGCACCGCGGCCACCGCGGGCAACTGGCTGTTCGAGGACTGCAAGATCCTCTACAACACCTCCGACGGGCTCGACCTGCTGTACCACGACAAGGGCGGCAGCGTGACCATCCGCCGCATGCACGCCGAGGGGAACGCGGGCAACCAGGTGAAGGTCACAGGCAACACCACCATCGAAAACAGCCTCATCGTGGGCAACTGCTCCTACTTCAACGGCAAGTCCTTCACCTACAAGGTCGACCCGTGCCGATCGCTGGGCAACCCGGTGTCCATCGAGTTCCAGAAGGGCACCAAGGCGGTGCTGGTCAACTCCACCATCAAGGGCGAGAGCGACGTGCTGCTGGAGTCCGGGGTGCGCAACAGCTCGTGCAACGGCACCGAGTCGTACACCGTGATCAACAACATCTTCATCGGCGACACCGACTACTACCAGCCGTTCGAGAAGACCAACCTGTTCTACCAGCAGGGGTGCGGCGGCCTGAAGCTGTCCGGTGATTACAACATCCACTACAACCTCAAGACCGCCTGCCCCAAGGTGGGCAACAACGACCTGTGCACCAACCCGAAGCTCGGCTCCATCGCCAAGAACAGCTTCAAGCCCACGCCCCAGAGCGGCAGCCCCGCCATCAACTCCGGCAAGGCAGTGGGCGGCGTGGTGCCAAAGAACGACCTGTACAAAAAGAGCCGCCCCTGCGGCGGCAAGGTGGACCGCGGCGCCATCGAAGTCTGCCCCTGATAAAATGTCATATAGGGGGGTCTGACCCCACCACTTGACATTTTATCCGGCGTCCTCACTAAAATGTCATATAGGGGGGTCTGACCCCACCACTTGACATTTTATTTGGGGCCGGAGAGCAGGGTTTCGTAGAGGTCGCAGCGGCCGGTTTCCAGGAGCTCCTGGACATGGGCGCGGGCGGCTGGCCCCAGCTGGGCCACGGCGTCCAGCATCCCCATGGCGTGCAGGTCCTCGATGTCTTCGCGCAGGGTCATCAGGTGGCGCCCTGCGTTCAGCACGCCGCGCCCGACCTCGCCGGTCCGGTGCCCCATGTCGTACATGTGCAGCAGCACCAGGCCGGCCTCCTCGTTGGGCGTGAGCTGTCCACGGAACAGCCGGTGGGGGATGCGGGGCGCGAGGCCGTGGCGCCGCAGCACCACCTGCCAGCGCCGATCCAGGTCTCGATATACGGCGGGGACGGCGCCGCCGTATCCGTCCTCGCGGTAGATGGCGCGGTAACGCTCGACGAGGCATGGCTCGAGCTGCCCAAGCACGCCGAAGAAGTGCTCTCGCTGGCGCCCCGGCTTCAGGGTGGTCCCGCCCATGAGCACGTAGTCGGCCCCGGCCTCGCGCGCTGCCACGGCCAGGCCGTCGAGCTGGTCATCGGCGTCCGACAGGTAGGGCAGCACCGGCATCAACATGATCCCCGCGCCGAGCCCGCGCGACCGCGCCTCGGCCACCAGTTGCAGCCTGTCCCCGGGCGGGGCGCAGCCTGGCTCCACCACCGCGGCCAGCTCCGGATCGAGAGTGCTGATGGAGACCGACAGCAGCGCCCTGGCCCTGCGGTTGATCCGCTCCAGCAGATCCAGATCGCGCCGGACCAGCACGCTCTTGGTCAGCACATGCACCGGGCGGTCCACGGCCAGGGCCTCCTGCAGCGCCAGGCGAGCCAGGCCGTAGCACGCCTCGGCCTGCTGGTAGGCGTCGCACACGCCGCCCCCGATGAAGAGGAAGCCCCGCCGCTTCAGCCGCGGGATCTCCCGGCTCAGCAGCTCCGGGGCGTTGATCTTGACCTGGATCCGCTGGCCGAAGTCGCCCTCTACCCGGTACTTCTCAGCCCGCCCATCGCAGTACGCGCAGGCATGTTCGCACCCCCGGTACAGGTTCATGCCATAGCGGCTGATGAACCAGCTCTCGACGGCGCGTTGCTTGCGGATCACGCTGCGCGCTGTGATTTCCACGTATTGGGGCATCGACTCGAGGGCCAGTCTACCCCCGGGGGTTTATGCACCACCAGGGGGCCGCAGCCCCCATCTGTGGTCTTCAAGCCCGGGTCAGGGCCCCCAACGGCCCGCCGGAGGACTCACCTTTACCCTTTGATTTCAAGGCACAACCCCTGGCACGGATCGTGGTTTATCTGGTCCCAACTGGAGGTGTCATGAAAGCAAGAAGCGCAAAAAATCATGTCCCCATATTTATCGCCCTGGCGCTGGTCCTGGCCCTGGGCTGTGGTCCCACCGGCGAGATCACCGTGGAAGGCGGCATCAGCGAGGGCCCGGCGACCAACGATGATTCGGACGACGGCATAAACCTGGACCCCTTCATCACTGACGGGCAGGTCGATCCAGGCCACCCGACGGTGGCCAAGCTCTCCGGCTGCACGGGCACGCTCATCGGCAAGCGCACCGTGCTCACCGCGGGGCACTGCGTGGGGTACAAGGGCTACGCCAAACTGGGCGGTCAGACCTACTACACCTCCAAGATCCACAAGCACCCCCAGTACGGCGGCGGCAACCGCAATGACGTGGCGGTGATGATCCTCTCCCAGCCGGTGCAGGGCATCACCCCGACCCCCATCGCCACCCAGGCGCCCACCGTGGGCCAGGCCATCACCCTGGTGGGCTTCGGCAAGACCAGCGAGTACGGCGGCGGCTACGGCACCAAGCGCTTCACCACCAACACCGTCGGCAAGGTGCGGTCCACCACCTTCTCCTTCTACGGCAAGAAGAACATCTGCAACGGCGACTCGGGCGGCCCCACCTTCGTCCAGTACGGCAACGAGGAGGTCACAATCGGCGTGCACTCCACCAAGTCCGGCTGGTGCGGAAACGGTGGCACCGACATGCGCGTTGACCAGTACGTCCAGTGGATCCAGCAGGTCTCGGGCGGAGACGTGGTGCTGCAGGGGAGCGGCCAGCAGAAGCCGCCGCCGCAGCAGCCGCCGCAGAACCCGAACCCGCCGCCCGGGGCCAAGGCCGCCGAGGGCCAGAGTTGCAAGAGCAACACCTGCCAGGCCGGCCTGTCCTGCGTCACGGTCATCTCCGGCACCAACACCCTGGGCAAGTGGTGCATGACCAAGTGCACCACCATCGGCTCCACCACCGCGCCGTGCAACGGCGGCGAGAAGTGCCTCGCCTCGTCCGTGGGGAACATCTGCTTCAACGGCAGCGCCCCCTCCACCGGCTACACCAGCCCCGGCGGGTCCAAGCCGCCGCCTGGCGGCCCCAACCCCGCCCCCACGCCGCCGCCACAGGGCACCCTCACCGAGGGCAAGTCCTGCGCCAGCGCAAACTGCGCCCTCGGCCTGGCCTGCGTCACGGTGGCCTCGGGCAAGAAGACCATCGGCAAGTATTGCATGGAGCGCTGCAGCGCCCTCGGGTCCAGCGCCGCGCCCTGCGACGGCGGCGACATCTGCACCAACTCGAGCCAGGGGCCGGTGTGCTTCAACGTCAACAAGTCGAGCAGCGGCTACACCAGCCCCGGCAACAGCGGCGGTAACGGCGGCGGCGGCAACGGCGGCGGCGGCAACGGCGGCGGCGGCAACGGCGGCGGCGGCAACGGCGGCGGCAGCAGCGGCGTGTGCGGCGGCAACGAGGAGAGCGAGGTGTTCAAGCTGCTCAACCAGACCCGCGCCAAGTACGGCCGCGCGCCCGTCAGCTGCGACAAGAAGGCGCTGGTGGTGGCCCGGGCCCACAGCCAGGACATGTGCGACCGGGGCTACTTCTCCCACACCAACAAGCAGGGGCAGAGCGCAGGGCAGCGGCTCAAGGCGGGCGGGGTGAGCTTCAGCTCCTGGGGTGAGAACATCGCCTACGGCTACTCCTCGCCCCAGTCGGTGACCAACGGCTGGATGAAGAGCTGGGGCCACCGCAAGAACATGCTCTCCTCCAGCTGGAAGCGCGCAGCCATCGGCATGATCCGCTGCAAGGGCAGCACCCCCTACTGGACCGAGGTATTCATGCGGTAGGGCGCGAAGCGCCCTCACGTGGACGTTATCGTCCACGTCCACATCTACGACCAAGTCCATGTCTAGGCTATGCTCTGTGCATGCGCCTGTTCGCCCTCGCCTGCGCCCTCTTGATCGCCCTGCCCGGTTGCCAGAAGTCCTACCCCGCGGCCGACTTCGTCGTGCTCTCGAGCACGGACCTCGGGCCCATGGAGCAGGCCGCCACCATCAAGGGCCGCGACGGCGGCTATAGCGGCCTGTTTCGCGGCAAGTCGGTCTGGCTGTACGGCGACACCGTGCTCTCGCTCGCCGGCACAGACGGCACCTCCTGGCGCAACAACACCGCCTCGGTCACCGCCGACCTGGACGCCAGCGACGGCATCACCGGCTTCACCGAACAGCTGGACAGCAAGGGCGCGCCGCTGGAGTTCTTCCCCCAGACAGCAGCGGAGCGCGCGTTCAACATCAGCCACAGCGAGGTGCTGCAGGGCAAGGAGAAGTGCACAAAGCCGTGCGGCGCGCGCTGGGCGTTGTGGCCCGGGCCCATGGTGGAGGACCGGGTGGCCAACCGGGCCCTCGTGGTGTTTCACAAGATCTACGGCGAGCCAGGGGCGTGGAGTTTCCACTCGGTGGGCATGGGCATCGCAACCTGGTCAGGCCTGAGCCGCCCGGTGGTGCGGCCCGAGGTGAACAGCGGCGCCACCCACCCCACCCTGCTGTTCGGCAAGGGTGAGCAGAACTTCGGCTCCGCCGCGGTTGTGCAGGGCAACCTGCTCTACCTGTTCGGCTGCGAGGGCAAGCGCAAGACATGCAAGCTGGCCCGGGTGCCGCTGCAGGGCGCGCACCGTCGCTCGGAGTACCGCTACTACGCCGGCGACGGCCGCTGGACCGCCACCTCCGCCGACGCCGCCGGCCTGTTCGAGGCCATGGACATGACCACCGTGCACTACAACGCGCTCCTCAAGCGCTGGCTGGCGGTCTACAGCCCTTTCGGCAAGAACCGCCTCGTCATGCGCAGCGCCCCGGCGCTGACCGGCCCCTGGTCCGAGGAGGTGGAGGCGGCCCATGCCCGGGCGCCTTACACCGACAAGGAGTACGCCTACTCCGGCATGGCCCACCCGGAGTACAGCCGCGCAGGCGGACGGGACGAGTACCTCGCCTACTACCGCGCGACCAAACCGTGGCATGGAGAGATACGCCTGGTGCGGGTGCGGCTGGCGCCTCGGTGAATGACCGCCGGCCGGCCGGCGCTGCGGCTGACTCTGCCCGCGTCGGTGGTCCCCGGAGCGTCGAAGCAGCCCAATCCCTGATGCGTTGTCGTAGCCATCCCCTCGCGGCTCATGCTAAGTAGGTGGTGGTTGGCCTTTGGCAACAGCTGCCCTGATCGTGAACCTCACCCGGGAGCTGACGCGCGGCGAACGAGCCGTGGAGCTTACCCGGAGGAGACACAGGACGCTGATGGCCAGAAAGACACGCAAGCGCGCCGGGGAGAAGGCCAAAAAGCCCGCCGCCGGAGGACCACGCGGCGCGGCGCCGAAAGGGGACCCGAACGGGGCTGATCCGGTTCGGCTCTATCTGAGTCAGATCTGCAAGCACCCCCTGCTCACCCGGGAGGAGGAGGTGCGCATCGCCAGGCGCCTGGAGCAGGCGCGCCGGCAAACACACCACGCGCTGTTCAGCTCCCACCTCGCCATCGAAGAGGTGCGCGCGCTCCGTGACGGCCTGCGCTGGGGCACGCTGCGTCCCCGGGCGGTGTTCCAGGAGCCCGGCCAGGCGGCCAGCAGCCAAAATACCGACGAGGAGGTCGGACCGACAGAGGCGGAGCGCCGCGCCGACGAGGGCCTGCGCTCTCTCGACGGCCTGCACCGGCTGGCGGGGCGCATCCTGGGGCAGCAGCGCGACCTCGCCAGCAGAGGCCTGAGCAAGCGCCGCCGCGCCGAGCTCCGCAAGCGCCGCGGAAGAGACCTGCAGCGGATCCAGGAGGTCATGCTCGATCTCGGCCTTCACGAGCGGGTGATCGAGCCGATGATCCAGCGGCTCAGGGTCCACGGCGCGGAGCTGCAGGGGCTCCTGGAGGAGATCGCCTCGCTGGAAGAGCGCGCCGGCACCGGCGTGCGCGGCCTCGGGCAGCTCCTGCGCGCGGCCATGAGGTCGCCCGCGAAGCGCCGGGCGGCGGAGGCGCGGGCGGGCATGAGCATCGAGGAGCTCGACGCCCTGCGGGAGCGCCTGCTCCAGGCGCTGAGGCGAGTCAAGGAGATGGAGCATCAGAGCGGCCGCTCCCGCGCAGAGTTGATGACCACCTACCAGCAGCTCCAGCAGGGGGTGGCGCAGCAAGATCGCGCGCGCGCCGAGATGGTGCGGGGGAACCTGCGCCTGGTGGTGAGCATCGCCAGGCGATACGCCAACCGCGGCCTGCACCTGCTGGACCTGATCCAGGAGGGGAACCTCGGCTTGATGCGGGCCGTGGACAAGTTCGAGCACCGACGCGGCTACAAGTTCTCCACGTACGCCACCTGGTGGATCCGCCAGGCCATCTCCCGGGCGGTGGCCGATCAGGCACGCACCATCCGCGTGCCGGTCCACATGAACGAGCTGATCAACAGCGTGAACCGCGCGACGCGCGCGCTGGTGCAGGAGCTCGGCCGGGAGCCGCGCGTGGAGGAGGTCGGGGCCCGCCTGCAGATCCCGCCGGCGCGGGTGCGCAAGGCACGGGAGGTGGCGAGGCACACCATCTCGTTGGAGACGCCCCTGGGGACGGATGATGGCGGCTGCCTCGCGGACCTGATCAAGGACGACAGGATCGCAGATCCCGGCGGAGGGCTGGATCACCAGGACCTCGCCGACCGTGTGGGCCGGGTCCTGGCGGAGCTGACCCCCCGCGAGGAGAAGATCCTGCGCATGCGCTTCGGCATCGGGGAGGCCTCGGGCTGCACGCTCGAGGAGGTGGGCCGCGAGTTCCAGGTCACCCGGGAGCGGATTCGCCAGATTCAGGCCAAGGCGCTGGCCAAGCTGGGGCACCCCACCCGGGCGGGGCGCCTGCGCCCGTTCTGGACTGATGCCTGATCCGGGCCGCTGAGGCCCCGGGCCGCTGTCACCTCACGGGACCAGCATGTCCCATCGGTCGAGCCACACCAGCAGCCCGGCGAGCGCGGCGATCACTGCGGCGTGATGAACGCGCGTCCAGCGGGTCCACGCCCGGGACCTCCAGCTGCCGATGGTGATGGCCGCCGAGGCCAACAGCAGGGGAATGGCCGCCACGGCGAGCCACACCAGGCCCTGCATCATGGCGGGCACCCCATAGATTAGCCGGGTCTTGTCGGTCAGGCCGTGGGCCGTGCCGACGAAGCAGACCACCAGCAGCAGTGCAGCCGCCGAGGCCAGCAGCAAGGCAGCCAGGCGCAGGCTGCCGCCCGGCGTCCCGCGCCTGAAGCGCATGACCTCCCTGGCCCGCCCCGGGAACAGCGCCGTGATGGCCACCAGCAGGAGCACCAGGAGCATGGCCACCTGGGCGCCAGGAGACCACACCGCGCCCAGGGCGGCGTAGGTCTGGCTCGGCTGGCGCCCGACGAACATGTGTGAGATCGCGCCGCCCGCGCCCTGGTGAAACCCCACCAGCTCGCCGCTCGCGCTGTCTCTGAACAGGAGCGGCGACAGCTCGTCGAGCTGCCTGGCGGGGAGGCCCGGTTCCGTGAGGATCAGCCCGCCGCCCCTGGCCGCCTGCACGATGAGGTGAGAAGACAGACGGCTGAGCCCGGCCACGGAGCGACTCGGAGCGCGGAGGCTCAGGTATCGCCCGAGCACCTTCGCGATGCTGGAGCCGGGCACCGTCGACACCCGCGCTGCCACCGGGGGGCGCGCCTGCGCCGGAAAGTAGCGCTCGAAGAAGGCGGTGAGGAAGCGCGCCCGGGCGCCGCGGCGGCCATCGGTGTTGTAGCTGATGAAGAGCCCGGTGCGATGCCCCGGGATCAGCCGGAGAGCGCTGTGGAACCACACCGTGTCACCGTCATGGCCGAGCACGCGGTGGCCGCCGCGCCGGTACTCGTTGAACCCGAGCAGCGTGGGCCCCATGCGCGGGTGACGCCAGGACACCGGGCTGCGCATCTGGTTGGCCGTGGCCGCCCGCAATATCCGGCGCGAGCCGACCAGGCCCAGCTGGAGGTGGGCGATCATCAGCCGGGCCATGTCCGTGGCGGTGGCGCTGCCCGCGCCGGCCGGGCTGAGGACCATCCGCTCGAACGGCTGCTCGGTGAAGCCCGCCGCGGTGGCGCGATAGGCCCTGGACATGTAGCCCGCCCTGAGGCCCACGGCAGGCTGCATCAGGGTCGTGGAGAGCATGCCGAGCGGAACCAAGAGGTCCTGCTCCACCTGGCGCTCCCAGCTGACGCCGGCGCTGCGCTGAACGATGTACCCCGCCATCGCCGCCCCGTAGTTTGAGTAGGATGGCATCCCCCCGGGGGCTCTGATCCGGGCCGGCATGCGGCTGGAGATGACCTGCTTGAGGGGTACCAGCCGGCTGCCGGGGCGGTAGAACTGGCCGGTGAGCACCCCGTCGAAGCCGCTCCGGTGGGTCATGAGGTGAGCCAGGGTCATCGGCCTGGCGTAGGTCGCAGGGACCCTGTTCTGGCCCAGGTACTGGTTGATGTCCGCGTTCAGGTCGAGGCGGCCCTGCTCAACGAGCTGCATCACCACGGTCCAGACCAGGAGCTTGGTGATGGACGCGATGCGGAACAGGGTCTGGTCCGCAACCACCGGGATCCCCCCACGCCGGTCCGCCAGGCCGTAGCCCTTGGCCACCAGCACCCGACCGTCTCTGACCACCGCCACGGTGGCGCCAGAGATCCGCTCCTCGCCGAGCCGCTGCCCCACCGCCCGGTCCAGGAAGGCCTCTAGCTCCCGCGCGTCGTCGGGGCCGGCGGAGGCCAGCGCCTGGCCCGCGACCGTCCCCGGCCACGCGAGCAGCAGCATGATCACCGCGAAAGTGCGGTTCATGGAGGCGGCGGCCTTGGCCTCGGGGCGCGGCCGCCAGCGTCTGTCAGCGCAGGCCAGGGTCGTCGTCCTCCGGATCTGGCGGATCCGTGGAGAACATCTCGACGTTCAGGGGGCAGGGCGGCTCGTTGCGGTCCACGTACTGGCACTCGTGCTGGTCGCACTTGACGTACGGCACCGACGTTCCGCTGAAGCCGCCGACATGGCGGGACGTGAGCTTGATGCTGACTTGCTCGTTTACGGTCGTGCAGAAGAAGGGTCTTTCCCTATGGCCCGACATTGGATCTCCTTGGCGATCACGAACGGGCGCAGGGCGACGTTGCACTCGAACCTGTTTCTCCCATCATGCAGCAAGGGGCCAGGCTTGGCCACCTGAACAACTACCTGCGGCAGGTCGACGTGGAGGCCTCCACCCGGCGGATTCGGGCGCCAGTCCCGGGGCTCAGCGACGGCTCGTCGCCGCGTATATCCCGCCGCTGATGAGCAGCCCCACGAACCAGGCGTAGGTGTAGACGCTGTCGAAGAACGAGGGCACCGCCTCGACGAATCCGGCCTGGTGCAGGAAGCCCGGCAGGTTGGGCAGCACACCGAGCGCCAGCGCCACCAGCGCCCGCGGGTTCCACCCGGCGCTGTAGGTGTAGCGCCCCTCGGCCCGAAACAGCTCGTCCACCTCCAGCTCGGTGCGCCGGATGACGAAGTAGTCGCTGATCAGGATGCCCGCGATGGGCCCCAGCAGCGCCGAGTATCCGATGAGCCAGGTGAAGATGTAGTTGCCCGCCGACTCCAGCAGCTTCCAGGGGAACATGACGATGCCGAGGCCGGCGGTGATGTACCCCCCGGTGCGGAAGGAGATCCGCTCGGGGCTGATGTTGGAGAAGCCGTTGGCCGGCGCCACCACGTTGGCCGCCAGGTTGGTGGTCAGGGTCGCCACCGCCAGCACCAGCAGGGCGATGACCACCGTCATCCCGCCCATCTTGCCCAGCAGCGCGACCGGATCCCAGATGGGCGCACCGTAGATCACCACCGTGGCGGACGTCACCGCCACGCCGATGAACGAGAACAACGCCATGGTGGGCGGCAGCCCGATGGCCTGGCCCAGGATCTGATCTCGCTGGGTGGCGCAGTAGCGGCTGAAGTCGGGGATGTTCAACGCCAGGGTGGCCCAGAAGCCCACCATGGCCGTCAGGCTGGGGAAGAAGGTGCTCCAGAACTGCCCCTCCTTGGCCCCGCCGGCCCCAAACTGGGACGGCGCCGAGAGCATGTTGCCGAACCCGTCCGCCTTGAAGTAGGCCCACCCGAGCAGGCTGAGCCCCATGAGGATCAGGAACGGCGCCGCGTAGGTCTCCAGCCACCGGATCGACTCGGTGCCCCGGGCGATGAACCAGACATGCACCGCCCAGAAGCCGAGGAAGCAGGCGGTCTGCCCCGGGTCGATACCGAGCAGCGGGAGCGGCGCTCCCTTGAGCCCGTCGCCGGTGAGGATGTTGAGCAGCGTGTAGATGGCCGAGCCGCCGATCCAGGTCTGGATGCCGAACCAGCCGCACGCCACCAGGCCGCGCAGCAGGGCCGGCACGTTGGCGCCGAGGGTGCCGAACGAGGACCGCAGCAGCACCGGGAACGGGATGCCGTGCTTGGTGCCGGCGTGCCCCACCAGCGCCATGGGCAGCAGCACGATGACGTTGCCCAGCAGGATGGTGATCACCGCCTGCCACCAGGACATGCCCCCCTGGATCAGCCCCGAGGCGAGCATGTAGGTCGGCACGCACACCACCATGCCCACCCAGAGCGCCGCGATGGAGGTCCAGGTCCATGTGCGCGCGCCAGGGCCCACCGGCGCCAGGTCGGCGTTGTACAGGCGCGGGTCAGCCCCCCGCACGGGGACCGCGTGTTCTGCAGCGTTCATGGGATGCGCTCAGCGTATCACGGCGCGGCGCAACGCGCTGTCAGCTGCTCTCGCAAGGTCCTGCGCAGCAGCCTGCGCGAGAACGGCTTCTCGAGGCAGGCGTTGCCCACCTCGCGGAAGAAGCGCTGCGCCCGGGGGGTAAAGGCGCCGCCCGTGACGAACACCATCCGCCCGGCCAGCTGCGGGTACCGCGTCTGGATCCAATCGTGCAGATCCATGCCCGAGATGTCGGGCATCATCAGATCGCACAGGATGACGTCGAACCGCTGGTCCCGCTCCAGCAGCTCCTGCGCCTCGGCGCCCGAGTGGACCAGCTCCAGGTCGTAGTCGCCGCTCAGGATACGGCTCACCGCCTTGGCGATGAGAACCTCGTCGTCCACCACCAGCACCCGCGGCCGGCCTGGCGGCACGATCTCCTCGGTGGAGATCTCCTGGTTGGCCCCGCTCTCGCGCTCCTGCCGCTCCCCCAGCGGCAGGCCGATGCAGAACCGGCTCCCCTCCCCCACGCGGCTCTCCACAGTGATGTCGCCGTCGAAACTGGCGACGATGTTGCGGCAGATGGACAGGCCGAGCCCCGAGCCGATCCCCGCCTCCTTGGTGGAGAAGAACGGCTCGAAGATGCGCTCCTGATCCTCCGGCGCGATACCGGCCCCCGTGTCGGAGACCTCGATACAAACCTGCTCCTGGTCCAGGAAGGTGCGCACCCGGATCAGGTTGCGCTCCACGTCCCCCTCCTCGATGGCGTGGGCCGCGTTGACCAGCAGGTTGAGCACCACCTGGGCCAGCTTGCCGTCGTTGGCCATCAGCGGCGGCAGCCAGCCGAGCTCCTTCTCCAGGCGGGCACGGTACTTGATCTCGTTGTAGGCCATGTTGATGGCCCCCTCCACCACCTCGTTGACCGACACCGGCACCATGCGGTCTTCATCCGCGCGGGCGAAGGTCTTGAGGTCCTTGACGATGCTCTGAACCCGGCGCGCCCCGCCCAGCGCCTCGGCGGACTGCCGAACCAGCTCGTTGAGCTGCTCCGCCCCGGCCGCCCTCGCGTCATCGCCCATGATCTCCGTGGCCCGGCCCACGCCCACGGCGAGCTGCAGCCGCGTCAGCGCCCCCGCCAGCCGGGGCAACGCCTGGTCGAGCGCCTCCAGGTTGAACAGGATGAAGGTCAGCGGGTTGTTGATCTCGTGGGCCACCCCGGCGGCCAACAGGCCGACGCTGGCCATGCGATCCGCCTGGAACAGCTGGGCCTGCAGCGCCACCTGGGACGAGCGATCGCTGATGCTGGACCGGATCCCAACGATCTGGTCCTCGCTGTAGATGGGAGCGGAGCGCACGGCGGCCAGAAGCTGCGCGCCGTCTCGGGCCACGAGCCGGAGCTCGCTGCTCGCCACCGGCGCCCCCCGGAGCAGCGAGAGGATGTCGCCCCACGCCTGGTCCCGGTCCGCCTCGTGCACGAAGTCATGCAGCAGGTTGATCCCGGCGTTCATGTCCTCGGAGCCCAGGCCCAGGGTCTCCATGCCGAGCCGGTTGACATAGGTGAAGTTATCGTCGGGGTCGGTCTCGCACACCATGGTGGGCAGCAGCTCTGCGGTCTGCCGAAAGCGCGCCTCGCTCTCCAGCAGCCGCGCCGCCGCCGCGTGGCTCTCCTCGAGCACCTTCTTGAGCTTGCGCTTCTCCTGCTCCAGCTCGGCGGTGCGGCGCGCCAGCTCGGCGGTGCGCCGCGCGACCCTGCGCTCGAGCTCCTCCTCCCGGGCGCTGGCCCGTGAGTCGTCGTTGTCCCAGTCGGTGGGATCTCCGCTCAACTCATGTCCCTCCCCGGTGCAGAAAGAGATCGTAGCGGGTCCCTGCAAGAATTACAAGGTTTGGGTGTTTTGAGCGAAGATAGGAGCGCTACTCGTTGCGCTGCCCGATGGTCAGGCCCAGGGCGTGACGCGCCGCGAAGTAGTCCTCGGAGATGCTGAACAGCACCAGGTCCTTGACCTTGTCCTGCAGGCTCATGGAGCCCACGGTGGTGGGCTCGCTCTTGAGCATCTTGACCACCACCGACAGGTCGTTGCACAGCAGGAACCCGATGCGGTTGGCCGTCAGCTCGCTGGCGGTCCACCACTTGTTCAGGTCGACCCCGCCAGAGGTGGCCGCGAACTTGCGCACCAGGTTGGTCAGCTGCTCGGCCTGCGCCGGGTGGAACTTGCCCGCCGCCCGCTTGATGGTCTGGTCCACCGCCGGCAGGTCCGCAGGCGGCACGGGGAAGTTGGGCTCCACCATCTTGAGCGCCGCGAAGAACACCGTACGCAGCTGGCTCGGCGCCCCCAACACGTTGCGCAGGAAGTGCTCCGGCCGCAGGAAGGTGAGCTGCTTGCCGATGGCGAACGCCAGCTCCTTCTCGGGCCGCCCCTGCAGCAGGTCGGAGCCCACCACGTAGGAGGGGACCTCCGTGGTGTGCGCCATCTGCAGCCCCATCTGCTGGTCGGGGCGCAGGTACAGCTCGGCGGGGGTCACCCCGAGCACCGAGGTCACGTAGCCGAACATCTTGGAGAACAGCAGCGGGTCGGTGTTGACGTCCCGGCGCTCCTTGCGCTTGAGCTTGAACGCCTTGTGCGGCCGCGCGGTGAGCCCGGCGAACACGGGCGCCACCACGCCGAAGATGGCGCTGACGAACCGGTCCTGGTCGGCGTGGAAGATGTGCCGCAGCCACAGCTCGTCGGTGATGCGGTTGCGCGCCCGCACCAGCCCCTTCTCCAGGTACTGCTGGTAGAACTGCTGCTCCGCCGGGTCGGCCTTCTTCAGGAAGGTGAGAGTGGAGTACAGGCACCACGCCTTGTCGTACTGGCGCGTGTCCATGTAGATCCGCCCCAGCGCCTTGTAGGAGTCATGCTTGTTCGGCTGCTCCTTGATCAGGATCTGGTGCTCCGACACGGCCTTGGCGCCGTACTCGGGGCCAAGCAAGGTGTACAGCTCGGCCAGGATCTCGTGGCGCTGCAGGTTGGTGTTGTCGATGCTCGCCGCCACCTCGAACGCCGTGGAGGCGCTCTTGAAGTCCGACAGGCGCGTCCGGTAGATCTCGCCCAGGTTGTGCCACAGCATCACCTTCAGCTCGTCATAGCCATCCTGGGGCAGGCGCTTGAGCATCTTGCGGTAGTTGCGCTCCAGCAGCTTCCAGTCCTTGCGCTGGGTGCACGCCCGATCGATGGCCTCGAACGCCTTGAGCAGATCGATGTTGTCGTCCAGGGCGCGGTTGAAGTAGTCCACCGCCTCGTCCAGGGCGCTGATCTCGTCGCGGTAGATGACCGCCGCGGTGTAGTGGTACTTCGACCGGCGCTCCTTGTCCTCCTCGATGCCGGCCAGGGAGCCGAGGATGGTCACGGTCTCCTTCCACAGCTGGTTCTCGTGGTAAAGCTCCAGCAGCTTGTGCAGCAGGTGCGGGTTCTCCGGCTGCAGCGCCAGGGCCTCCTGGTAGTTGGCGGCCGCCCGCTGCACCGAGTTGAGCTTGGTGTGGCAGATGTCGCCGCACTCCTCCAGGATGCGGAAGCGCTCCTCGTCGTCCGCCGCCTCGAGCAGGCTGCGCTTGCAGGTCACCACGATGTCCCACTCGCCCTGCTTGCCCTGAAGGTCGATGATCGCCTCCAGCGTGGGCCGGTGGGTGCGGTCGATCTCCAGCGCCTTCTCGAACATATTGACGGCCTTCTTGCGCTCGCCGAGGGCGAGCTTCACCGAGCCGAGGCGGTAGTAGATGTCCACCGTCTGCTCAGCCTGCAGGCCGTCCCGGTGGTGCACCAGGATCGTCTGGTAAATCTTGAACGCGCGGTTCCAGTCCTGCATGCGGAACAGCAGCGCCGCCAGGCTGGTGAGCACCTCCAGGTCCGTGGAGTCGATGTCGTAGGCCTGGCGGTAGAACTTGAGCGCCTTGTCGTCCTTGGCCAGCTCGTCCGCAGTGCGGGCCAGCTTGAAAGAGATCTCCTTGACCCTGTCGGTCTCGCGCCGGTCGGTCTTGCGCGCCAGCATGTCCAGGATCGGCTCGACCTCCTCGTACCGCCCGTCCCGGAAGTAGATCTGCGCCAGCGGCTCGCCCGCCTCGGCGTGATCCGGATCGATGGCCATGCACCGCGCCAGCAGGTCAGCCGCCTGCTCCTCGTCGTCCAGGTGCTGCAGGTAAGCCGCGCCCGCCTCGTACAGCAGCCGCGCCTTCTCCAGCTGGTTGGAAGAGCACGCCTCGGCCTGCACCATCATCGACGCCGCCTTGGCCCAGTCGCCGCGCAGCTTGAACAGCTCGATGAGCCGCACCATGGCGCCCACGTGGTTGCCGTCCACCGACAGCACGCGCTGGTAGAACTCCTCGGCGCCAGCGGCATCGCCCATCTGCTCCTCGCTGATGAGGCCCAGGCGGTGGAAGATCCCCACCTGGTACGCCGGGTCGTCCACCAGCTGGGTCAGCCGGTTCATCACGTCCACCGCCTGGCTCCACTGCTCGGTCTCCTCGAACAGCCGCGCCAGGGCGTCCAGGGCGTGGGTGTGGTTCTCGTCGAAAGAGAGCACGTTCTGGTACGACTCGATGGCCCGATCCGGGTCCTTGATCTCGCCCTCGTACACGCCGCCCATGGCCATGTACAGCTCGGCCCTGTCGCCGGCGTCGTGCACCGCGCCGATGTGGCGCGTGATCGCCTCGACCAGGTCATGCCAGCGGCCGTCCTCGCGGTAGATCCGCTCCAGCACCCGGTAGGTCGGCTCGTGGTCGGGCTGCACCTCGAGCACCTTCTCCATGCACTCGGCCGCCCGGTCCAGCTTCGACCACTGCTCCTCGTACACCGAGGCCATGCGCTGGAAGATGCCGATGCGCTCCTCGTCGTACTCGGCGTAGTCGAGCTGCTGCTCCAGGATGTCGATGAACGCCTCAAACTTGCCGGTGTTCTCGAACAGCAGCTCCAGCGACCGCATGGCGCCCCGGTTGCCCGGGTCGACCTGCAGGATCTGCTGGTAGCTCTCGATGGCCCGCTCGGCGTTGCCGAGCTGGTTCTCGTACAGCTCGCCGATGCGCCGGCGCAGCTCCAGGGCGTCGTCCATCTCCTCGGCGCCCTCCGCCTTGGTCTCCAGGATCTCCACCATGGCGTCCCACTGCTCGGTGGTGCGGTACAGCCGCTCCAGCGAGTCGAGGGCGTCGGAGTTCTGTGGGTCGAGCTCCAGGGCCTTGCGGTATGCCGTCAGGGCCAGGCCCTGGTCCTCCACCTGCACCTCGTACAGCTCGGCCAGGGAGAGGAAGGTCTTGGTCTTGCGCTCCGGGTCGGTCTCCAGCTCGGCCCGGCGCTTCATCACCTTGATCAGCTCGTCCCACTCGCCCGCCTGGCGGTGGAACCCCTCCAGCGCCTCCAGGCCCGGGGTGCACTCCGGGTTGATCTCCAGCGCCTGGTTCACCGAGGCCACGGCGTAGTCCATGTGCCCCAGCTCGCCGGCGTACCAGCGGCCCATCTTCACCAGCAGGTCCGCCTTGATCACCGGGTCGGTGATTGTCTGCACCACGTTGTTGTACTCGGTGAGCAGCTCGTTCCACTTGCCAGTGGACGAGGCGAGCCGCTCGAAGTTGCTGGCGGTGCGATCGTTGGTGTAGTCCTCGGAGAAGGCCGCCTGCAGCACCACGAACGCGTGCTCCTTGTCGTCGATCTTCTCCTCGTACACCTCCGCCACCTGCTGCAGCAGGTCCACGCGCTGGCTGGACTCCTCCACCAGGTCAACGCGCCCGAGCAGCAGCTCGATGAGCTCCTCCCACTTCCACCCCTCACGATAGACCTCAACCAGCTTGACGAACGCGCTCTCGTGGGCCTCATCCAGCTCGAGCACCTGCTCGTAGATCCGCCCGGCGTTCTCGGCGTTCTCCAGCCGCTCCTGCCACATGGCGGCGGCCTGGAGCATGGTGTCCACCTTCTCGTAGGTCGCCTGCTGGTGCTTCGCGCGGGTCATGAGCACCTGGATGCACTCCTCCCAGCGCGCCTGGTCGGTCAGCAGCTGCTCCAGCGCCGCCAGGGCGTCGAAGTCGTTGCCGTTGCGCATCTCCAGCGCCTTGCGCCACGCCTCGATGGCCTGGTCCGGCCGCAGCAGCGTGTCCGCCTCCAGCTTCGCCAGCTGGGTGTACAGCTGGGCCAGCTCCTCTTCGGGCATGTCGGTGGTGACGCCGATGTCGATGAGCCGGCGCAGCATCTCGCCCAGCTCCTCCCACGACTGGTTGTCGCGGTAGATGCTGCACACCGCGTACAGCGCCTCGGTGTCACCCGGGTCCAGCTCGAGCACCTTGAACCACGACTCCAGGGAGTTGCGATCCCGGCCGAGCTTCTCGTTCCAGATGCGCCCCAGCCGCTTCTGCAGCCGGATCTGGTCCACCGGCTCGGGGCTGATACCCACCTGGCGTTCGAGCACCTCCACCAGGTCCTGCCACTCGCCCGCCGCCTCGTTCAGGTCGGCCAGGGCCCACAGCGCCACCGGGTCCTCGCCGCGCATGTCGAGCACCCGCGACCAGAGGTCCCGGGCCCGCTCGGCGTCATCCAGCGCGTCGCTGGAGATCTTGGCCATGCGCGCGTAGCAGTCGGCGATGCCGCCGTCGCCCTCGGCGATGTCGATCATTCGCTCGTAGATGTCGTACAGCTCGGCCCACCGGTTGAGGCCGAAGTAGAGCCGCTCCAGGGCGTCCAGGGCGGTGGGGTTGCGGGAGTCCTGATCCAGCACCGAGGTGAAGGCCTCGATGGCCGCCTCGGCGTCCTCCAGCGCCACCTCCTGCACCTCGCCCAGGCGCAGGTAGAACTGCACCAGCTCATCGGTGGAGTCGCACAGCGCGATGCGCCGCGAGAGGATGGCCGCCAGGGCCTGGAACGCGTTGGTGCTGGTGTAGATGCGGTCCAGGGACTCCAGCGCCGCCTCGTCGGTCTCGTCGATGGCCAGCACCTGGAGGTACGCCTCCTCGGCGCGCTGCTTGTCCAGCAGCTCCTCCTCGAAGACCCGCGCCGCCAGCGACCAGATGCGCCGCTGCTCGGTGGGTTCGATGCGCTCCAGCACGGACGTGTAGACCTGGGTCAGCTGCTCCCAGGCGTCGGTGATGCGAGCCAGCCGCTCCAGCTCCTCGCTGGCCACCTCGGACAGCGGGTCCTCGGCGAAGGCGGCCCCCCACCAGGCGAAGGCCCGGTCCTGATCGCCCATGCGCTGCTCGCAGTTCTCGGCGATCTGCTGCATCATCTGCACCCGGTCCAGGATGTCGGTCATGCTGCCGAGCTGGATCTCCATGATCCGGATCAGCTTGTCCCACTGGTCCGACTGCCGGTACAGGGGCTCGAGGATCTCGGCGATGGTCGCCTGCTCCTGCCCCTCCTCCATCAGGATCTCGAGGGTGTTGAGGCTCGGGGCGTGGTCCGGCGAGGAGATCAGGATGTCGCGGTAGCTCTCGATGGCCGCCGGGATGTCACCCAGCATGTCCTGCTGCATCTGGCCCAGGCGGAACTGCAGGGCCTCGATGTCGTCCGCCGTGTCGGCCAGGTGAATCTCCCGGCGCAGCACGTCGGCCAGCTCGGTCCACTGCTCGGAGTCGGTGTAGAGCCGGTCCAGGGCGAGCACCGCCTCGCGGCTGGTGGGATCGGCCTCCATCACGGTGCTGTAGCGCCCGATCGCCTTTTCCGGCTGGCCCAGCTCCTCCACGTGGATGCGGGCCACCCGCAGGCCGAGCTGCACCTGCTGGTCCGCGTCGAGTACCTGGTCCACCTCGGCCTCGATCAGGTCGGCGAGCTCGGTCCAGGCGCCCGTGGCCTCGGCGATACGCTCGAGGTGCAGCACCGCGTCCTCGTCGCCGGTGTCCTCGCGGAAGGCGCGCGCGTACGCCGAGAAGGCGCCGGCCCCGTCTTCCAGGTGGGCGTCATTGATCTCGCCCACCTTGTGCAGCAGTTCCTTGCGCTGCAGCGGATCGTCGGCGTGCTCGATGAGCACCTCGTACAGGGCGGCCAGCTTCTCGTACTCCATGGCCTGCTCGTAGATCGGCTCGAGCACCTGCGCCGCCATGACCGCCTCCTCCTCCCCACGCACCAGGGAGTCGAGGGCGGCGATGGTCGCCTCGTGGGAGGGGTCGATGTCCAGCACCTCGCGGTAGGTCTCCACCGCGCGGGCCAGATCGCCCAGCTGGGTGTGCCACAGCGCGCCCACCCGGTGGCGATACTCCACCGACTCGACGGAGGTCGCCCCGCCGGGACTGAGCTCGATGCGCTTCTCGATGATCTGCAGCAGGTCGTACCACCGCTCGCCCTGCTGGTAGAGCCGATCCAGCGCGTCCATGGCGTTGGCGTCCTCGGGGTCGAGGTCCATGACGTTGACGTACACCTCGATGCAGCGGTCCAGGTCGTCGAGCTTCTGCTCGTAGATCTGCCCCACGGCGAAGTAGAGCTCCTTCTTGTCCTCCACCTCCACCGCCAGCTCCACCTTCCGCAGGTACAGATCGCGCAGATCGGACCAGCGCTCCAGCGCCATGTAGAGCCGCTCCAGGGCGTCCAGGGCGACGGTGTCGCCCTCGTCCACCTCGAGCGCCTTGTTGTAGACGTCGATGGCCTCCTCGGGGCGCTCGAGCACCTCCTCGTAGAGCTGGGCCGCGCGGTAGAACAGGCCCTTCTGCTGGTCGGCGTCCAGGGTGATCCCGGCGCGCTTGATCAGCACCTCCACCAGCTTCTCGTGGTCGTCGGTGCGCATGTAGATCTGCTCCAGCGCGTCGATGGCCTCCATGTTCTGGTTGTCCAGGTTCAGCAGCCGCAGGTACGCCTCGGCGGCCCGGTCCAGGTCGCCCACCCGCGTCTCGAGCACGCGGGCCACCTTCATGTGCAGGGTGGTGGCCAGGGCCTCGTCCATCACGTCGGCGACCAGGTCGTTGTACAGGGTCACCACGTTCTCCCAGCCGTCCACCAGGTCGGCCAGGGCCTCCAGCCGCGCCTGGGACTCCACGTTCGCGGCGTCCTCGCGCAGGGCGCGCCCGTAGGCGTCGAAGGCCTGCTCGAACTGGTCGCCCGCCTCGTGCAGCTGCCCAATGCGGTGCAGCAGCTGGATCTTGTCCTCCGGGTCGTAGGAGTGGTTGACCATGATCTCGTAGACCGAGACCAGCTTCAGCCACTCGTTCTGCTGCGAGTAGATCGGCTCGAGCAGCTGCGCCACCGGCAGCTGGTGAGCCTCAACGCTGATCAGGCGCTCGAGGGCCTCCACCGTCTCGGCGTTGTCCGCCTCGATGTCCAGCACCTGGCGGTAGGTCTCCACCGCCGCCTCCACCTCGTTCAGCTCGCGCTCCCGCAATCCCGCCAGGCGCACCAGCAGCTCCACCGTCTCGGCCTGGTCGTCGGTGACCTCCAGCTGGCGGGTGAGGGTGTCAGCCAGCTCGGTCCAGTTCTGCTGGCGCACGAAGAGGCTGTCCAGGGCGCCCAGGGCGCGCAGGTTGACCGGGTCGATGGTCAAGATCTCGCGGTATGTATTGGCCGCCTCGTCCAGGTCCTCCATCATCTCCTCGTGGATGGAGGCCATCTGGAAGAAGATCTCCAGACGCTCGTCGTCGTCCATGGCCAGGTCGGCGCGCCGGCCGAACACGCCCAGCAGCTCGCTCCACTGCTCGCTGCGCGTGTAGGCCTTCTCCAGCGCCTCGAGGGTTGCCGGGTTGTCTGGCTCCAGGTCCTGGGCCTGACGGTAGATCTCCACCGCGCCCTCGCGGTCCTCCAGCTTCTCGTCCTTCATGGCGGCCAGGCGCAGCAGCAGCTCCAGCTGCAGCGGTGCGTCCAGGGCCTCCTGGGTAGCCTCCTCGTACAGCGCCGCCAGGTCAGACCAGCCGTCGGTCAGATCGGCCAGCCGCTCCAGCTCCTCCCGGGCCCGCTCGTTGCTCGGGTCCTCCTTAAAGCAACGCGAGAAGGCGTCGAAGGCGCGGGCGCCATCGCCCACCTGCTCCGTGAGCAGATCGCCGACGGCGAGCAGCAGGTCCACCCGGACCTGGGGATCGCTCTCGGTGGTCAGCTTGATCTCGTTGACCTCGATCAGCTGCTCCCACTGGCCCACCTGGCTGTAGATCGGCTCCAGGATCAGGGCCACCTCGGCCGAGTAGGCCTCATCGCTCATGCGTGACTCGAGGGCCTGGCGCGCCGCCTCGTTGGTCGGGTCGGCGTCCAGCACCTCGCGGTAGCACTCGATGGCGCCGGGGACATCGTCAAGCTGCTCCTCGCGCAGGTCGCCCAGGCGCAGCTTCAGATCCACCTGCTCCACCTCGTCCACCTCGGACACGCCGAGCAGCCGGATGAGCACCTCGGCCAGGTCCTGCCACATGGCCTGGGCCGAGTAGATCCGGTCCAGGGCGCGCAGGGCCTGAGCGTCCTCGCTGGAGAGGTCGAGCACCGAGTGGTACGCGGAGATGGCCTGCTCGGCGTCGCCGAGCTCCTCCTCGTACATGTAGGCCATCTGGAGGTAGATCTCCTTGCGCTCCTCGTCATCCTGCACCAGCTCGATCTTGCGCAGGTACATCTCCAGCAGGTCCTGCCAGCGCTCGGACTGGGTGTACAGCCGCACCAGCGCGTCCACCGCGCCGGGGTTCTGGGGTTCGAGCACGATGATGCGCCGGTTGACCTCCAGCGCCTGGTCCACCTCGACCAGCTCCTCCTCGTAGACCCGGGCAACGGTGGACATCAGCGGCAGCTGGTCCAGCGGCTCCACGAGCCCTTCCCAGGCGCGCTCGTAGGCAGACACCAGGTCTGCCCAGCGGGCGGTCTCTGCCGCCAGGCGCTCGGCGTCCTGGTGGACCCACTCGGCGCGCGGGTCCTCGGCCAGCGCCTTGAGGTACCAGTCAAAGGCGCCGCCCTTGTCGCGCATGCGCTCCTCGCACAGGTCCGCGAGCGCCTTGATGCGCTCGAGCTTCAGCAGCTCGTCATCGGTGTGCTCCAGCTGGATCTCCAGCACGCGGGCGTACTTGCGCATGTCGCGGCCGCCCTCGTAGATCGGGATCAGCGACTCGGCGGCCTGCAGGTTGCTGCCGTCGATCTCGAGGACCTTCTCGTAGGAGCGGGCGGCGCGCTCGGGCTTGCCCACCTGCTCCTCCCACAGGCTGGCGATCTTGAAGTTCAGGGCCACGCGGGTCTCCGGGTCCTCGGAGGCCTCCTGGCGCTCCAGCACGCGGATGAACTCGTCCCACTTGCCCTGCTCGGCGTAGAACTCCTCCAGCGCGGTGTAGTCCTTGGATGCCAGGTAGAGCTTCTTGAGGGTGTCCTGGGCCCTGCGGTTGTTCGGCTCGAAGCTGAGCAGGCGACGCCAGGCGCCGATGGCCTGGGTCTCGTCCTGGAGCTTGTCGCTGAACAGCACGCCCAGCTTCTGCAGCACCTGCACCTTGCGCTTGTCGTCGTCGGACAGCTCCACCTGGCGCTCGCACACCTCGGCCAGCTTGCCCCACTCCTTGGACCGCTCGTACAGCGTCTCCAGCTCGGCCAGGGCCTTGAGGTTGTCCGGGTCCACCTCCAGCACCTTGCCCCACATCTCCAGGGAGACCGCCGGACGGCGCAGCTTGGAGGACGCCAGCTCCGCAACCTCGATGGTCCGGGCGCGGCGCTCGTCGGCGTCGTCCAGCAGGTCGATCTCCTTCTGGTAGATGCCGATCATCTTCTCCCAGTCGCGGCGCTGCTCGTACATCGCCTTGAGGGACTCGAGGGCGCCGGCGTGGTGGGCGTCCAGCTCGATCACCTGCTCGTAGGCGCGGATCGCCTCGGCCTTGTTGTTGAAGCGCTCCTCGAACAGGCGCGCCACATCCAGCCAGACCTCCACCCGCTGGGGCGCGGTGGGCATCACCTCGGCCTTCTTCTTGAGGGTGCCGATCAGGTCGGTCCAGCGCTTCATCTTCTCGTACTGGGCGGCCAGGTCGTCCAGGATGTCCACCCGCGCGGGGTCGAGCTGCAGCACCTGGTTGAGCCCGGAGACCACCATCACGTCGAGGCCGAGCTTGTCGCGGTAGCAGGCGACCATCTCGCTGAGCAGGGCGATCTTCTGTGGCACGTCGTCCACGAGGTCCGCCTCCTCCTTGAGCACCTCCACCAGCGCGTTCCAGCGCTCGACGTCGGTGTACAGGCGGGCCAGGGCGCGGCGGGGCGTGCGCAGGTTGCGGGCCTTCTGGCCCACCTTGCGCCAGGCGTCGATGCCGCGATCAATGGACTCGCCCTCGGCGGCGCGCGCCTCGGCGAACAGGGCGGCGGTCTCTTCGTCGATCTCTTCGTCCACCTCGTCGGGGATCTCGGCGCGGGGCAGGGACTCGGGCGCGGCGAAGACCGGCTCTTCTTCCTCATCAGCCTCAGGCTCAGCTTCGGCTTCGGCTTCGGCATCAGCATCAGCTTCAGCTTCGGCATCAGCTTCAGCTTCGGCATCAGCTTCAGCTTCAGCATCAGCTTCAGCTTCAGCTTCAGGCTCAGCTTCAGCTTCGGCATCAGCTTCAGCTTCGGCATCAGCTTCAGCTTCAAGCTCAGATTCGGCTTCGGCTTCGGCCTCGGTCTCCTCTTCCTCGGCCACGGGCTCTTCTGCTTCTTCGACCTCCGGCTCCTCGGCTTCTTCGACCTCCGGCTCCTCGGCTTGTTCGGCCTCCGGCTCCTCGGCTTCCTCGGCCTCCGGCTCCTCGGCTTCCTCGGCCTCGGGCTCCTCTTCTTCGGCCACCGGCTCGTCTTCCTGCTCGGCCGCCGGCTCCTCTTCGGCCTCCGGCTCCTCCGCCTCCACGGCTTCGGTCTCCTCCGACTCGGTCCGCTCGCGCTCCAGGGCCTCCTCGGCCTCGGCGTAGAGCGCCGGGTCCACCTCGATGGTGGACTCCTCCTGCACCTCCTGCTGGGGCTCGGCCTCGTAGGCCGGCTGCTCCGGCGGCAGGACGATCTCTTCACGCGTGGCGTCGTCGTCCACCGGCGCGGGCATGTCCTCGATGGTGTCCCCTGCCGCGACCTCCGGCTGCTCGTCGTCAGGCTCAAGGTCCTCGGGCGGGAGGCTCTGCACCTCCTCGGTGGGCTCCTCCTCGGCAGCTTCCTCACCAGCGCGCGCGGCCATCTGCTCCGCCTCGTAGGCCAGCAGCTCTGACGAAGAGACCTGCACCGTGGCCTTGGCGTTCTCCGCTTCATCCAGCGGCTTGACGTTGACCAGGGTCTCCGCCTCGTCCATCAGATCGTGGGTCCTTTCGTCGTCCTCGAACTCGGCGTGCTCCGCCGGCTCGTCATCCTCTGCCAGCAGCTCACCATGCTCGACCATGAACTCGGCCAGCACGTCGGCGTCGGGGTTGAGCATCTGCAGGTGCACCATGAACTCGAGGCACGCCTCGATGTCCCCCATCTCCTTGTAGGCCAGCTCTCCGGCCTCGGCGGCCACCATGCCCAGGTCCTCTTCCGACAGCGGCGCCTCCAGCGCCAGCCGCGCCAGGTCCAGCACTTCGGCCTGCTGCTCCGGGTCGTCGATGTAGACCTCGCGCATCAGCCGCAGGGCCGCGACGTGCCCCGCAAAATCGCCGGCCAGCTCGCCGTAGTACTGCAGCAGGGCCTGGATGTAGAAGGTGGTGGCCACGGCCATGTTCTCGAACCGGATGGACCACAGGGTGGCGAAGTTCAGCGTCTCGTACAGCCGGCTCTCGTCCTGCGCGATCTCCAGCCGGTGGTTGTGCAGCAGCAGGATCTCGTCGAACCGCTCCTGGTCGTGGAACAGGGCCTCGAGCAGGAAATTGGCCGCCGGGTGCTCAGGGTCGCACTCGAGCACCTTGTGCAGCAGCTCCTCGTAGTAGGCGCCTCCCTCCTCCTGCATCCACTGGATGCGCGCCGCCTGCAGGTAGTACCGGGCCGCCTCCTCGGGGTGGGCCACCGCCATCTCCTCGCCCGAAGCGAGCAGGCTGGCCACAACGTCCTGCCAGGCGGACTGGTCATGCTCGAGCACCAGCTGGATGTCGCGGGCGGTGCTGCAGTCCGGGTCTTCACCAAGCGCGTCGACCAGAAACGCCTCGGCCTGATCCACGCGCCTGAGGTCCACCGAGATGGTGGCCAGCTCGGCCATCAGCTCGGCGCGCTCGGCGCCGGCGGGCACCAGCTTGGTCTGGAACTCCATCAGCTTGGCGACCATGCTCAGGTTGCCCATCTCGCGGTAGATCTCGCGGGCACGCTCCAGCGGCTGCGGTTCCTGGGGATGGAGCTTGAAGGCCTTCTGGTAGGCCACCATGGCCCGATCCTTGCGCAGCATGATCTCTTCGAAGTCCATGCCGAGGGCGTACAGCGCGGCCGCCTTCTGCTCGTTGTCTTCGATCTGTTCGACCTCGGCTTCGAGATCCTCGATCAGCTGAATCCAGTTGCGGGAGTTGCGAAGGCGCTCTTTGATGTCGTTCATCTCGTCCCCAGCTGTTGCAGCACAGGTTCCACCGTCAGGCTCCAACCACGACTACCGGTGCCAGTGGCGTTCCCCCGGTGCTGCCTTCCTTTCAGGTGCGGCGAAATACCGCTGAGCCTACAGACTTATTGAGAAAAATCGATACTGAGTTGGCCGCAAGTTATAGCACGACCATCAGGGGGGGATCAAAGGCGATTGGGGGTAGCAGTGGGCGGGGGACACCGGTGGGGGCCGGAGCCCGGCAGGCAGTGGGAGTACGGCCGCTATTTGAGCCGTACAGGCAGCCCGCTCTGACCGGAGCCGCCGCCCTGGAGGTCCGCGATCATCTCGTGGGCGGCGCGCACATAGTCTGGATCCACGTTCGGCTTGCCAGTGGCCACCTTGGTGAAGACGCCCAGCTCTTTCTGGGCCTTCTTCTTCTTGCCCAGGGCTGCGTAGGTCATGCCGAGGTTGTAGATGGCGTCGTACAGCGACGTGTCCAGCAGCTTGGCCTTCTGGAAGTGCTCCACCGCCTTGCTGTACTTGCGCAGCATCTGGTAGGCCACCCCGAGCATGTTGTGGGCCTCGCCGGAGCTGGAGTTGATGGTGACGCCGGCCTGGAGCACCTGCAGCGCCTCCTCCGCGTAGTCGTAGTCAAGGTAGAGCAGGCCGAGCTTCACGAACGCCTTGGTGAAGCGAGGGTTGATCTCGATGGCCTTGCGGTAGGACCGGTCCGCGTCCTTGGGCTTGTCCTGGGCCGAGTGCACCATGCCCATGCGGTAGTGGGACACATACATGTCGCTGCTGAGGCCCAGGGCGGTGTTGTAGGCCGACGTGGCCAGGTCGAGGCGTGAGAGCTTCTGGTAGCACAGGCCCAGGTCGTACTGGTAACGGGCCACCTTGGGCTCCAGGGTAACCACCCGGTTCAGGTGGCGCTGCGCGTCGTCCCACTTCTCCATTTTCTGGTAGATCTTCGCGAGGTTGTAGTGAGCGGTGGTGAAGGTATCGTCCTCCTTGACCGCCGCCTGAAGGTCCCGCAGCGCCGCGGCGTGCTGGCCGTCGGAGAACTTCTGAACGCCCTCGTTCATGTATCGAATCGCCCGGTGGCGTTTCTGACTGCAGGTGATGTTGCCGCAGGCGGGGAGGATGAACATCAACAGGACGACCATGAGGCGTTTCATTACGGAGTTCCCGGGGCTGTTTTCAGGTTCCAATTACTGTCGACCTTGGGCTGTCCACTGTCAACCGGCCGCAGCCGAGCAGGCCCTCGTACAGCTCCCAGTACTGGCCCACCACCAGGCCGGCGTGGTTGCGCCGCTCCACCACCAGGCGCGCCTGGTTGCCCAGCTCGAGCCACTTCTCCCGCTCGCCGAGAACCGGCCGCAGCCGGTCGGCAAGGTCAGCGGCGCCGCCAGGCCGAAAGAGCACGCCCGTCTGGCTGTCCTGGAGCAGCTCGCCGATGGCCCCCTCGTCGGCCGCCACCACCGGCAGCCCGAAGGCCATGGCCTCCAGGGCCGCCACCGGGACGCCCTCGTCGCCCGCGGTGTGTACATAGAGGTCCATGGCGCTGAGCATGGCCGGCATGTCGCCGACGAAGCCGGTGAAGCGGCAGCGGTTGCCGAGGTTCAGCTCGGCGGCGAGGGCCTCCAGACGCTCCCTGTCCGGGCCGTCGCCCACCACCAGCAGCCGCACGTTGATCCCCTCGGCCAGCAGGGCCGCGGCCGCCTCCAGCAGCCAGGCCTGCCGCTTGTGCTCGGCCAGGGGTCCCACCGTACCGATGACCACCTCGGCGCCGTCGATGCCGAGCACGCCGCGCTGCAGCTCACGCTCCAGGGGCGGGCGGAAGATGTCGGTGTTCACCGAGCGGGGCACCAGGACTGGCTGGCCTTCGGCGAGGCCCATGCGCCGGGCCAGGGCCTTCGCCACAGGCTCGGTGGCCGCGGTCCAGGCCTGGACAGCGGCTGCCGCGTGGGCCTCGGCCCGGCGCTCCAGCTCGCCGGCGGCCTCGGGCGGCGCGTGGTACTCGGTGTGGATGACGTGAGGCACCCCCGCCACCCTGGCCGCGGCCGCGCCCACCAGCAGCGCGTGCCAGCCGTGAGTGTGCAGGACATGGATCCCGTACTCTCGCAGCTCGCGGGCCACGGACCAGACCACCCGCGGCGTGGCGACGCTCGGCCCGTGCAGCGCCCAGACCTGCACCCGGGGCTCCACCCGCTGGGCCGGGTACCCCCGCGCGCCGAGGCAGAGCACGCCGGCCAGCACCTCGGCGGGCGACAGGTTGTTGGAGATGTGCAGCACCTCGTTGGCCACCTCGCCAACCTGCAGGTCTTCCACCAGGTGGCACAGGCGCACCTTGCGCTCGGGGTCCACCTCGCGCCGCAAGAAGTAGCGCGGGGTGAGCTTCTCCTTGAGCCGTTTGCGCGCGAGGTCGGTGAAGCGGGCTGCGAAGCTCATGACTGCCTCCGGCGATTCTCTTACCAAACAACCAGCATGCAAGCCAGGGATCGGGATGATTTGATATCATCAGCGCCATGCGCCCTCATCTGATGTTGCTGACCTGCTTCACCCTCTTTCATGTCTCCTGCCACCACGACCTCGACGCGGTTCAGCCCCCGGACGGGCCGCGTCCAGATGGCGCGGCCATTGACATGGCGGCGGTCGATACTATCGCGGTGGATGGCAAGGCGGCGGACATCGCCCCGGTTGATCAGGCGGGCGCGGACCAGGCCGTGTCCGACGGGGCGCCGATGGACAAGGCGCCGATGGACAAGGCAAGCGTCGACGGCACACCGCTGGACAAGGCCGTGCCCGACAAGGCGGTCCCCGACCAGGCGGTGCCCGACAAGGCCGTGCCCGACAAGGCTGTGCCCGACAAGGCTGTGCCCGACAAGGCTGTGCCGGATCAGGTGATCAAGCTCGACGCCCAGGCTCCGCCCGTGCTGCTCGATCCCCAGGGGATCAGGATGACCATCACGAGCGGCAACGAGCAGTTCCCCACGGTGGCCAGCCACGGCAGCGGGTACATGACGTTGTGGGACATCGCGGGCACCGTCATCGGCGCCACCATGTCCACCAAGGGCGGGGGGAGCGTCTCGCTGTCCTTCTCCATGACCAACGTCTCCGGCACCATGAGCTGGCCGGCCATCGCCTTCGCGAGCGCCAACTACGTCGCGGTCTATGAGTACAAGACCCAGCCCACGGCCAACAGCCGCATCTACGTCGGGCGGCTGACCCCGGCGGGCTTTCAACTCGACACAAAAAACAAGAGCCCAGGGATCCCGATCTCCGACGGAACGGTGAACCAGGTCCAGCCGGCAGTGGCGTGCACCACCAAACAGTGCCTGGTGGTGTGGCAGGACTACCGCAACTCCACCATCCCGGGGGGCAAGTCGGGCTACGACATCTACGGGCGCCGCATCGATCCCTCCAACGGTAAGGTGCTCGACAACGCGGATCTGCTCATCGGCTTCGCCAAGGACTCCCAGTTCATCCCGGACGTGGCCTTCGACGGCACCGACTACCTGGTGGTGTGGCAGGACCCGCGCGCCGGCGTCTCCGACGCCTATGGCGCCCGGGTCTCCACCAACGTGGCCACGGCGGTGCGCGACATCGGCGGCGTGCCCATCTCCACCACCGGCCCGGCCCACGGCTACGTCAACGTGGCGTGCGACGGGCTCGGCGGCTGCCTGGTGGCCTGGATGTCGGGGACAGCCTCGCCACGACAGATCCTCGGCGTGGTGACCAAGAACACCTCCAGCGGCCTCAAGGTGACCTCCGCCAGCCCGTTCCTCATCAGCGACAAGACCATCGGCGCCTGGTTCCCGGACGTGGCCTACAACGGAATGGGCCAGTACCTGGTGGTGTGGCAGCACGCCAACACCAACGCGAACATCAACGGGGTCCGGGTCACCTCCGCGGGCAAGGTCCAGGGTCCGTCCATCCCCCTGTCATACGGCTCCAACCACGAAACGAACCCGGCAGTGACGCTCGGGTCGGGGCAGCTGCTGGTGACATGGCAGGACAAGCGATTCCTGACGCAGAACGAGATCTACACCGCCCGGGTGACGCCGTAAGATCAATTCTTTGCCCGCGGCCAGCGGGCTATTAAGGTACGGAGAAGGCTTACCACGGAGAACTCCATGACAAGCGCACGCGTCTTCATCTTCTGCTCCATCGCCCTGCTCTGCGCGGCGTGTACCTCTCATACCAAGAACTTCGCATACGAGAAGCTCCAGGACCGATGCGTGGGCAACTTCCTGCTGCAGTCCGGCGACGTGATCCGCGTGTCGGTGTGGAAGGAGCCGAACCACAGCCGGGACCAGGTGCTGGTGCGCCCGGACGGCAACATCTCGCTGCCCTTGCTTGGGGACATCAAGGCCGCGGGCCTCGCCATCCCGGTGCTCACCCGGGAGGTGCAAGTCCGGCTGAAGAAGTTCGTGCCCGAGCCGAGGGTGGACATCTCCCTGGTCACCGCCCGCTCGTATCAGATCTTCGTCATGGGCCAGGTGCAGCGCAGCGGCGGCTTCACCTCCCAGGCCCCCATGACCGTGCTGGAAGCCCTGGCCCGCGCCGGCGGGCTGTCGCCCTTCTCCAAGTCACGCGAGATCTTCATCATCTGGAAGACCACCAACGGCGAGCTCCGCATCCCGTTCAACTACGAAGAGATGCTCGACGGCGTCAGGACGCAGCAGAATATTCGGCTCTGTCGCGGGGATATCGTGATGGTGCCGTAGCGCGGCTGGCGCCGCGCAGACTTGAGACTTGAGACTTGGGGCTTGAGACTTGAGACTTGAGACTTGAGACTTGAGACTTGAGACTTGATGGTGCGGGGCTAATTACCCTCAAGCCTCACCACCTCAAGCCTCAAGCCGGACCGCGAAGCGGTCCCTACCGCAGACTTGAGACTTGAGACTTGAGACTTGATGGTGCGGGGCTAATTACCCTCAAGCCTCACCACCTCAAGCCTCAAGCCGGACCGCGAAGCGGTCCCTACCGCAGACTTGGGGTTCGAGACTTGGGGCTTGAGACTTGAGGGTTGATGGTCCAGGGCTAATTACCCTCGAGCCTCACCACCTCAAGCCTCAAGCCTCGGGCGCGTAGCGCCCGCTACCGCATGTCGAGGTAGCCGCAGGGGCACTCCTCGGCGCACTTCTCGCAGCCGGTGCACAGCTCATGCTTGTACAGGTAGTGCTCGCCCACCGGCTCCGTCTTGGCCAGCTTGTCCACTGCCTGGTCCTGGCAGTACATCCAGCAGTTGTCGCAATCCATGCACATGCCGCAGGAGAAGCAGCGCTTGGACTCGTCGACGGTCTGCTCGAAGGAGATCCCTTCGCAGATCTCCAGGGTCATGGAGTCGATGTCCGCCGCGAAGCGCTTCTCCAGCGGGAGCATCACCTTGTCGTTGCGGTCGGCCGGCTTGTACCACTCCGGCTTGACCTTGGGGAAGGACCCTGGCTTGGTCGGGACCTGGTACTCCTTGCCGCTCAGGTCCGCGTCGATGACCTCGGCGGCCATGCGCCCCTGCCCCACGGCGATGGTGACCAGGCCGAGGTTGTAGGCGTCGCCGCCGCCGTAGACCCGCTCCAGGTCGGTGGAGCGGAACGTGCCCTTCTCCAGCCGCAGCCAGGTCTTCGGGTTGCCGACCTTGTCCAGGTCGCCCACCCAGTCCGGCTCCTGGGAGATGGCGGAGATCAGCGTGGAGGTGGAGCGCTCGTAAGTGTCGCCCTCGATGGGCACCGGGCGCCGCCGCCCTGAAGCGTCGGGCTCGCCCAGCTCCATGCGCTGGCAGATCAGCTTGGTCGCCTTGTTGCTGTCGTCCTTGACGGCCTCGATGGGCACGCTGAGGAACTCGAACCCGATCCCCTCGAGCTCGGCTTCCTCGATCTCCTCCTCGATGGCCGGCATCTCCTTCTTGGTGCGCCGGTAGACGATGGTGGTGTTTGCGCCGAGGCGCTTGCACACACGCGCCGCGTCGATGGCGCTGTCGCCGCCGCCGACCACGACCACGTCGTTGCCCACGTCGATGGTCTCACCGGAGTTGATCCGGTTTAGGAACTCGGCGCCGGTGAAGATGTTCTCGGCGTCCTCGCCCGGAGCGCCCAGGTTGCGGCCCTTGTGGCAGCCCATGCCGATGTACACGGCGTCGAAGTCGCGCTGCAGGTCCTCGAGCAGGATGTCCTTGCCGATGACGGTGTTGTAGTTGAACTCCACGCCCAGCTCGGCCACACGCTTGACCTCGGCGTCGATCACCTCACGCGGCAGCCTGTAGGGCGGGATGCCGTAGCGGATCATGCCGCCGGGGTGGGGGAAGGCCTCGAACACGGTCACGGCGTGGCCGCGCCGCGCCAGCTGGTAGGCGCAGGAGACGCCAGCGGGGCCGGCGCCGATGACGGCGACCTTCTTGCCGCTCACCTCGTCGGTGAGCTTGGTCAGCTTCAGGCCCTTCTCGAGGCCGTAGTCGCCCAGGGTGCGCTCGAACTGGTTGATGTTCACCGCGCCGTCCTTCTTGCCGCGGTTGCAGTCGGTCTCGCACGGGTGGGGGCAGACGCGCCCGAGCACGGACGGCATCGGGTTGGTCTCGGTGAAGATGCGGAACGCCTGTTCCATGGCCTCCTCGTAGGTCCGCTCGTACGTCTCGGACTGGGCCACGTAGGTCAGCGCCTCGCGGATGTCGTTGCCCATGGGGCATGCGGTCTGGCAGGGCGGGACCATGGTGTTGCGGTACGGCCGCAGGGGCGTGGTCTTCTTGCCCGTTCCGCCGCCGCCGCCGCCGCCGGCGCCACGAATGCGTAGCTTCTTCTTTCCCTTCTTCTTGACCCGTTTGATCGGCATCTATTTTCTCCTTGCCTCGTCAGTCGTAAGCTCGCGGTGGCACGCCGCCCGTCCGACCAGCGCAGGCGCCCATTTAGGCGTCCCGATCGCGTGGAGGTGGGCATACCCCGCCAGCACATTTTTGTAAACAACTCCGTCACGTTTCTCGACGGTTCCAGTGCCTCTTTTCACTCGAAAAGCCAGGTCGAGGGATCCCGCGTCATGGGCCACCACGCGGGTGTAGTGAAACTCGTGCGCCCGCAGCACCTGGCCCACCTCGAACAGCGGGTTTTCCCGGTCCACCTCGAGCTCCATGTAGCCGTGCCCCTGGGGCCTCTTGCACAGCTCCAGATCCAGCGGCAGCACCCCCGCCATGGCGTGGGTTTCACCATCGAGCAGCAGGCTGCGCGACAGGTAGATCATGCCGCCGCACTCGGCGAAGATGGGCAGCCCCGCCTCGGCTGCCCTGGCCACGTCTTTCATCAGGGCGCGGTTGCGGGCCAGCCGGCGGGCGTGGGTCTCGGGGAAGCCGCCGCCGATGTACAGCCCATCCAGATCCCCGGGCAGGGCTGGATCCTCCAGGGAGTTAATCGGGATCAGCGTGGATCCAGCCCGTGACAGCGCCTCCAGGTTCTCCGGGTAATAGAAGGTGAAGGCGGTGTCTGCGAAGTAGCCGATGTTGACGGGGGGATCCGGTTTGTCGCCCTCGTCCCCGTCCGAATTTGCGCCCGCGCTCGCATCCAGGGGCGGGGCTGCGCCGGCCAGGGCGAGGATGCGGTGGATATCCAGGTTGCGTTCGGCCAGCTCCGCCAGCAGCTGCATGGATTGCCCCACCGCCGGGTGCTCGGCCGGAGTCACCAGGCCGAGGTGACGGTCAGGCAGCATCTCCGCGCCGCGCACCTTCGGCATGGCGCCCACCACCTCCACCCCGGCCAGGTCCTGCACGGCCTGCCGCACCAGCGCCTCGTGCCGCGGCCCGGCCACGCGGTTCAGGATCACCCCCGCGATGTTCACCTCCGGCTCCAGCGCCTTGCACCCGGCCACCACCGCGGCCACGGTGCGGGTCACCTTGGCCGCGTTGACCACCAGAAATACCGGCGCCTTGAGCAGGCGGGCCAGCGACGCCGTGCTGTGTGTGCCCGACAGGTCCATGCCGTCGAGCAGGCCGCGATTCCCCTCCACCACGGCGATGCCGTCGGCGTGTCGGCGGAAGTTGGCCACGATGGCGTCCGCCGGCTGCATGTAGGTGTCGAGGTTGCGGCAGGGGCGCCCCGCCGCCTGAGTCAGCCACGCTGCGTCGATGTAGTCGGGACCCTTCTTGAACGGAGAGACGCGGTGCTCCCGCCGGCGCAGGGCCAACAGCAGTCCCGTGGTCACCAGGGTCTTGCCGGAGTCGCCGGCGGTGCCGGCGATGATGAAGCGGACAGGGCTGGAAGCCTCCATGGCTCCTACCTTGCCGTGCGGGGTGGTCGAGCGGGTATCGGGCTACTCGGTGGCGCCGGCGTCCTTGGCCGCGCCCTCCACCTTGGGCAGGGTGATGAAGCTGCCGCCGAAGTAGGAGTAGACGCACCGGCCGGACTCGATGAGGGCCCGGATGGCCTTCTTGGAGGTCTTCTTGTCAACGCCGAAGGCGCGCTTCATCGCCTTGCTAAGGTCGCCCGGCTTGAGGTTCTTCTTGCCCTCGGCACTCTCGACCAGCTTGAACATCTCATCAGCGATCTGTTCGATCGTCATGTCAGCCATTGGAATAACTCCTCCCCCCATTGCATCAAGAAACAGCCTCCGAGGCGGCGGGACCGTTCAGGGACCCCGCCGCCAGGGAGAATTATTCTTCCCGCCCGCCTCTGAAGTGCATGGAGGTGCGCAGGGTCTTCTGAGCCAGCTTGAAGTCGTCGATGTGGTACTTGGTGAACTCGATGCCGGTCAGGTCGAAGAACTTCGGCCAGCCGATGCGCTCGATCCACTCGCCCACGCGCTCGTACTTGCGCGCGCCAGCAGCGTAAACCTCGACGATGTTCCTCACCGCCGCGACGACCTCGGGCCAGCGGGGCGGGTTGTTCGGGATGTAGTCCACGGCGAGCTTGGAGAAGCGGGGCTCGCTGCGGGCGTTGGACACCTTTCCGCCGACCCAGATGGACACGCCGTCGTTGAGGCTGTTGTTCAGGGTGGTGGCGGGGCAGACCGTGTAGCAGTTCGCGCAGAACATGCACAGGTCCTCTTCGATCTCCACGGACTCATTCCCGTCCACGGTGGCCGGCCGGATGGCGGCGGTGGGGCAGGAGGAGACGAGGGTCGGGATCTCGCACACGCGCTTGAGGTTCTCGTGGTCGGTCTCGGGGGGCCGGCGGTGCACGCCGAGGATGGCGATGTCCGAGCAGTGAACGGCGCCGCACATGTTCAGGCAGCAGGCCAGCGCGATCTTGGTCTTGGCCGGCAGGTTCTTGTCGCCGGTGAAGTACGGGTGCAGATCGTCCATCACCGACTTGACGATGCCGGAGGCGTCGGTGGCGGCCGAGTGGCAGTGGATCCAGCCCTGGGTGTGGACCATGTTGCTGATGGAGGCGCCGGTGCCGCCCACGGGGAAGCCAGCCTCGGTGAGCTCCTTGATCAGCGGGTCGATGTTGGCGGAGTCGGACAGCAGGAACTCCACGTTGTTACGGCTGGTCCAGCGCAGGTGGCCGCCGGCGTACTTGTCGGCGATGTCCGCGAAGTAGCGGATGGTGTCGACGGACAGCAGGCGGGTGCCGGCGCAGCGAACGGAGAACAGCTTGTCGCCGGTCTCGCCCACGTGCACGAGCACGCCCGGCTTCATGATCTCGTGGTACTTCCACTTGCCGTAGTTGTCCTTGATAACCTGCGGCAGGAACTGCTCGAAATGAGGGGGACCGATGTCGGTGATCCGGTCTTTCATTACGTCTTGTGCCATATCTCTTCTCCTCCCTTGGGGGATGAAGTGTTTATCTTTTTCTCACGCTCGGTCGGTTTCCTTCCCGGCCTACTCGTCCTCGTCGTCGTCCTCGAAGTAATCCTCGTAGAACACGTACGGGTTCTCGCGTGGGTGCACGATCATCTGCGGCACCGGCTCAAGCTCCACAGCCTCGAGGAAGTTGCCGACGCCCACACGCAGCATCAGCTCGCCGATGCGCTCGCGGGCCTTGCCGTGCTCATCCCAGAAGTCCCACAGGGTCTCGCACAGCTCGTAGAGATCCTCGTAGTCGTCCTCGGTGGCGAGCTCGAGGAACGGCACCAGCACCATGGAGAGCAGCGCGCCCTCGACGATGGGGGCCTTGGCGCCCAGCATGATCGTCGCGCCCTTGTCCACGCCCGGGCGCAGCGCCTTGGGCATGACGTTGATGCAGTGCATGCACTTCACGCAGTTGTCGTCGTCGATCTCGATCTGGCCGTCCTTGTACCGCACGCAGCGGGTGGGGCACAGCATGGCGACGTCGTTGACGATGTCCATGCCGCCGTCGGCGTAGGCCTTGACCTCGGCCTGGTCCACGCGGATCGCGTCACGCCAGGTGCCGATGATGCTCATGTCGGCGCGGGCGACGGAGGCCACGCAGTCGTTGGGGCAGCCGGCCATCTTGAACTTGAACTTGTAGGGGAACGCCGGACGGTGCAGCTCGTCCTGGAAGTTCCGGGTCAGGTGAGTGGTCAGCCCCATGGTGTCGTAGCAGGCCCACTCGCAGCGCGCCTCGCCGCAGCAGCAGCTCGGGGTACGAACGTCGGAGCCGGAGCCGCCCAGGTCCCAGCCGGCCTTGGTCAGGTCGGCGAAGCAGGGCTCCAGGTTCTCGGTACGGCAGCCGAGGAAGATGATGTCGCCGGTGGAGCCGTGCATGTTGGTGATGCCCGAACCATGCTTCTCCCAGATGTCACAGATGGTGCGCAGGGCGTCGGAGGTGTAGAACCAGCCCGAGGGATGGTTGACGCGCATGGTGTGGAAGTGCGCAACATCGGGGTACTTGTCGGCCAGGTCAGAGTAGCGACCGATAACGCCGCCGCCGTAACCGAACACGCCAACGATTCCGCCATGCTTCCAGTGGCTCAGCTTGTCCCGGTAGGACTCCTCGAGCTGCAGCAGGAAGTCGCTGATCATCGGCTTCTTGTCCCGCGCCTTCTTGAACTCCGTAACGAAGCTGGGCCACGGCCCCTTCTCGAGTTCATCCAGGAGTGGAGTGTCGGACATTTACTTACCTCCAGGTTGGTTGGTTTTAATACCGCTTCTTGTATCGACCAATTGCTCGTTTTGCCTTATTTCAGGTGTGCCGCCGCCCTCTCGGGCCTTGGTCACAGCAGGCGCGTTACCACTACAAAAATCGGCTGTCAACGAAAAATGGGCACGGTCCCAGGCCTGAAAGCACAACAATTTCCGAATACTACAACTATCACGGTTAGCCCAGGCTAACTATGTAAAGAGGGCCCAACGGCGCTTGGGGGGGGACCCACACGCGCCGCCGAGGAGAGCCGTCGACGCACCGCGGCACGGAATCCTGCGAAATTCCCACAGATCTATCGGACTTTTGGCGCCCAAGGAATTTGACCTGCTCTGCCGGGGACCACATGATAGTCGAGATTCTAGGGCACCCGGGCACGGTAGATCCCCCATGAAAGGCTACTCCGAGGCATGCTGGTTTTTGGATCTCCCGGGTGGAGACCATCGCCTCTATACCTGCACCTATATTCCCAGAGACCCCACGGCGCCCGCGGTTGTCATCGTGCCGCCCATGGGCCGCGAGCGATTGCGCTGCTACCGCGAGCTGGCCAACATGGCCCGGGACCTGGCCGCGGCAGGTCACCCCGTGGCTCGCTTCGACTACCGCGGCGAAGGCGAAAGCAGCGGCAGCTTCGAGACCTCAACCGTGGCCGACCGGGTTCAGGACGTGGCCGCCGTGGCCCGGGCGCTGGCCGACGCCTCTGGCGTGGATGAAATCTGCCTGGTGGGGTTGCGGCTCGGCGCCCTGGTGGCTGTCATGGCCGCCCCGGACATCGGCGCGCGCCAGCTGGTGCTGGTGGATCCTGTGTGCAAGCCCGCGGGCCTGGCGCGAACCCTGCTGCGGGCCAACGTGGTGCTCCAGACCCATTATCAGGGCAAGATCTCTCGCGATGCGGCCACCCTGCGCGAGGCCATGGCCAGCGGTGAGGCGGTCTCCATCTATGGCTTCATGCTGGGCGAGCCGCTGCTGAAGGAGCTCGAGGCGCTGGATCCCGCGCCGCACCTGGCCCGGTTCCGTGGCCGCGCTGACCTGCTGTACATGGCGCCGCGGGAGGTGAAGCCGAAGCGCGACCTGGCCGCCTGGCTGACCCAGCTCGAACAGGGGGCCGAGGCTGGGGCCCGCTGCGTGGTCATGGCGTTCTCCTGGACCAGCCGCAAGCGGTGGACGCCCCGGCTCGCGCCCCTCAACGCTGCGGTGCGCCATTGCCTGAGCGGAGGCGCGTGATGGCCACAGGACCGCGAATCGTCGCCGAGGCCGTGACCATCACGGTGCCAAACAGCGAGGGCGAGGTGATGTACGGGGTGCTCACCTCCCCTGCCGCGCCGCCCTCTCCGCGTCGGGCGCTGATGTTCAGCCAGGCGGGGCTCCAGAACAAGGGCGGCGTGGGCGACTACTTTCGCTGGCTGGCCGACGCCCTGGCCGCCGCCGGCTACGATGTGCTCCGCTTTGACCAGCGCGGCACCGGCGACAGCCCCGGGGAGATCCTCGAGGATGTGCCGCTGGAGGACTACTTCATCGCCGTGCAATCCGGTGCCTCCACCGAGGACACTCGCGCCGCGCTGAAGTGGCTCGAGGAGCGGCTGCCCGAGGCCAAGGTGTACCTCTGGGGGCAGTGCGGCGGAGCCGTCCCGAGCCTCGCCACGGCCGCGGATCACGACCGGGACGTGGCCGGGGTGATGCTGCTGGCGCTGCCGGTGCTCTACTCGCGCCCCCTGGACGCCGTACGAGAGGGAGACGCGCGGGTGGCGGGCAAGGGCTACCTGCTCAAGTTGATGGAGCCGCGGTCCTACCTGCGCTTCCTGGGCGGCAAGTCGGACTACCGCCTGATCAAGGCCGCGCTCAGGTCGGTGGCGCGGCGGGCGCGGCGGCGGGTGGACCGCCAGCTGGAGCGGTTCCGCCCGGCGGCTCAGCCAGACCACGCGCTGTTCAACGACCATTTCTGGGAGGCGTTCCGCGAGGTGATGGCCCGGCGGATCCCGGTGCTATGCCTCATGGCCGAGGTGGACAACGAGACGCCGGAGTTCAACCAGGAGTTCAAGGCCAAGGTGCTCAATAAGCGCCCCGGCTGGCGCCGCCTGTGCGCGGTGCGCTACATCCCGGACGCCGACCACAGCCTGATGTTCCCCGAGGCCAGAGAGCGCTCCCTGCAGATGATGCTCGAGTGGCTGGAGCAGTACGCCTGACGGACAAATCAGAGGAAGTTTAGCCAGCGCAGCGGTTATCCGCGTAGCTTCCGGATCACTTTTCGGGTCATCTCCCGCGCCTCGCCGTCCAGCAGCAACAGCAGCGCCGCATAGATCACCATTCCGGCGGCGATGCGCAGCACCAGCCGCAGCACTCCGGCCCCCGGGTTGATGAAGTAGATGGCGCCCGCCATGGCGGTGGCCAGCGCGGCGTGCATCAGCAGCGGCCCCACGGCCAGCGGCGTCCGCAGCAGCCGGGAGCCGCGCACCCAGAACAGGCCGGTCAGCACCATCTGCGACAGCAGCGTCGCCGCCGCGGCGCCGAGGATTCCGAGCTTCGGGATGAGCAGGAAGTTGAGCCCGGCGTTGACCACCGCGCCCATCAGGTTCAGCCGCGCCATGAGCCAGGGGCGCTTCTTGAGGAACATCCCCGCGCCGAGGATCTCCCGCCCGCCGGTGAACAGCAGACCGGCGGTGAGCACCGGCACCAGCGCGGCGCCGGGGGCGTAGGTGTCCGAGGCCATCAGCGCCAGCAGGTCCTGGCACACCATCTGGAGCCCGGCGATGGCCGCGAAGGCGAACAGGAAGAACCAGCGGGAGGAGCGCCCCAGAAAGACCGACGCCGCCTCGGGCCCATCCTGCTCGTACAGCCGGGTCACGGTGGGCGTCACGGCCATCATCACCGGCATGGTGAAGACCATGTTGATATAGCTGGAGAGGTTGTACGCCACCGTGTAGAAGCCGAGCTGCGCCTTGTTGAGCAGGTAGAGGATGATGAACCGGTCGCCGGTGTAGAACAGCACGCCGCTCATCTCGAACAGCGACATCGGGAAGCCGAAGGTGACCGCCTCCTTGACCATGGGGAAGCTCAGGTTATCCCGGCTGAAGCTGGTGCTGCGCAGGATGAACGCCATGAGCGCCACCACGATCACCGCCTCGCCCACCACCAGCCCGATGTAGTAGCCGGTCAGCCCGCCGATGAGCACCGTGGCCCCGAGCACGGCCCCGATCATCGCCGCGTAGGTGCCCACCACCTCGAAGACGGCGTAGGCGCGGGAGCGCTCGCTGGCGTTGAGCTGGGCCATGCCGAACGACTGCAGCGAGCGCAGCAGGATGATCGGGCTGGACAGCAGCATGAAGAACGCCAGCTCGTGGCCGATGATGGCTCGCAGCAGCACGGTGCCCAGGTCGTAGATCGCCGTCGCTGACAGCGAGGCCACGACGGTGGCGATGAAGAAGGAGAGGATAAAGCGCCGCTGGCCAGCCGGGTCCTCGGCCCACTGGGCCCAGAGCCGCACCGTGCTGAACTGCAGCCCCAGCTTTGACACGCCGATGGAGAGGTTGAGCAGGGTGACGATGAGCCCCATCACGCCGTACTCCGACGGCGTCAGGTGGCGGGTCAGGATCGGGTAGGAGATGAAGCCGGCCACCATCATGACCAGCTTGGCCAGCGAGTAGTGACCGATCCGCTGCAGGATCCCCAAGTGTCAGCCCTTGCGCGGCTTCGCCCGGGCGGGGATGCCCACGGCCACATGGTCCGCGGGCACGTCCTTGACCACCACCGCGTTGGCGCCCACCGAGGCGTTGTCCCCCAGGCGCACGCCGCCCAGGACCTTGGCCCCGGCGCCGACGTAGACGTTGTCGCCCAGCCGGGGCACGCCGTGGTCGCCCTGGCCGCGGGTCCCGAGGGTCACGCCCTGGCCGATGGAGCAGCCGCGCCCCATGTGGGTCTCGGGGTGCACGATGATGGTGCCGAAGTGGCCGATGTAGAACCCGGGGCCGATGTCACAGCTGGCCGGCACGGAGATGCCCGTGGCCACCTCCACGGCCTTCTGCGCGGCCTTGTACGCCAGCCGCGCGGGCGCACCGAGCGGGGTGCGGCGGCCGGAGTAGACCCACTGGCCGTAGCGCATCACGGTGGTGGCCCACACCCCCTGGGAGGTGATCAGCTCCTGCGCTTTGCCCGCGGCGCTCATCTCGGCGTCAACGTAACGGTCGAGGTCTGCGGCGAGGTCGCTGAGGAAACGGCGGAATCCCATGGCAACAGAGTTTAGGAGCTAAGTTTTGCTCGGGCAAAAGTAAAAACCTAAACTTGCCTCGTGAACATCGCCATCGACTGCCGAATCCTGGTGTCCAACTTCCGCGGCGGGATCCTGGTTTACACAGAGCGGCTGGTGGAGCACCTGAGCCTCATCGATCCGCTCAACCGCTACCAGCTGCTCTTCGCGGGGCTGCGCCTGCGCACGGGCGACGTGCCGATCGAGGTGGGCCCAAAGTTCTCGCGCCACCTGCTGCCGCTGCCCGACCGGCCGTTCCGCGGGCGCACCTTCCTCTGGACCGAGGTGGCCCTGCCCGCCTTCTTCGCCGCCCGGCGCCCTGACATCTATCACCTGCCGGCGTTTCACGAGCTGCCCGGCTCGCGGCGCGTCAAGAAGGTGGTCACCATCCATGACCTGCGCACCCTGCACATCGACGACGGCGACCCGCAGGACCTGGACGCCATCCGCCGCTCTTGCGGCCGCGCCGACCATGTGATCACCATCTCGTCGTTCACCCGGGACGACCTGGTGCAGCAGATGGGCGTGCCGGAGGAGAAGATCACCATCGTGCCGCTGGGCGTGGACGCGGACTTCAGGCAGCTGGCGGACCGGGCGCCGGTGGAGGCCCTGCGCCAGCGCCTCGGGATCGACAGGCCCTACTTCCTCTCCCTCGGGCTGGTGCCGCGCAAAAACATCGACCAGCAGCTCGAGGCGTACGCTCGCTATCGCCACCGCGGAGAGGTGGCCCTGGTGCTGGCCGGTCACCTGGGCGGCCCCCACGTGGACCGCTACCGGCGCCGCATCCAGGACCTGGGCCTGCAGCGGGACGTGCTGCTGCCAGGGCCGGTCTCCCTGGAGGACCTGGTGCTGCTGTACAACGGGGCGCGCGGGTTCGTCTTCCCCTCGCGGCTGGAGGGCTTCGGCATCCCGGTGCTGGAGGCCATGGCGTGCGGCGTGCCGGTCATCACCTCCGACGGCTCGGCCCTGCCCGAGGTGGCCGGAGACGCGGCGATTCTGGTGGATCCGAACGATCCCAAACAGATAGCCGACGCCATGGAGCGCCTCACGGAAAACGAAAACCTGCACGACCTGATGGTGCAGCGGGGCGTCGCGCGCGCGGCCGGCTTCACCTGGGAGCGCATGGCCCGGGAGATCCTGGCGGTCTACGAGTCGCTGTAGCCAGGGGGGTACGGAAAGGGGATCCCGCGCGCTTCCTGTAGTACTATTCTCAACGAAGAGGAGAGCGGACAGACATGGCCGAGGACGCGCTCGCCAACCTGGTCAGCCAGGTCCGAAAATATATAGAGTTTGCCCGGAGGGTGATGCGGCGCTGGCTCCTGATGGGGATCATCTGCGTGCTCGGGGTGAGCGCGTCGCTGGCCGTGGCCCTCACCTCAACCCGGATTTACCAGTCCCGCGCCATGGTGGCCTACAAGCCGAGCATCGACCGCGCTAGCCTGGGGTGGGAGGGCGGCGGCGGCCTGCCCGAGAACTTCCTGCGCCAGCAGGTGGGTCAGTTCACCGCCTCCAACACCATGCTGCTGACCATGGCGCGCACCCTCGACCTGTACCCCAAGGAGCGGGACGTCTCGGCGCCAGAGGTGATCCTGGAGTACTTGCGAGACGCCATCACCTACAACACGGTGGGCAACGACTCGTTCTGGATCGCCTTCGAGTACAAGGACAAGGCGCTGGCCCAGAAGGCGTGCGCCTACCTGGTAGACGAGTTCATCTCCAAGCACATCAAGGAGAAGCTGGGCGCGGCCACCGCGACCCAGGCGTTCATGGAGAACGAGGCGGCCAAGGTCAAGACGCAGCTCAAGAAGATCGAGAGTGACCTGGCGTCCTTCGTGGCCGAGCACCCCGAGTTCCAGATCGACCCGGCCACGGGCATGCCCCGGGGCACCGCAGCGCTGCAGAAGCCGGGGGGCCGCTCACCTTCTCGCCTGGCGCGCCGCCTGTTGACGCGCTCGAGCCCGGAGCTGCGTGACGCGCTGGCCGCCAAGGGGCGGCTGCAGGCCGAGCTGGTGGGGCTCAACCCGCGGGGCAGCCAGCAGGTGGCCCGGGCGCAGGAGAACATGGCAGCGGCCCGCACCACCCTGGCGGCCCTCAAGCGCAAGTACACTGACAAGCACCCCGACGTGAAGCGCGCCCAGGAATACTTCAGGCAGATGAGCGGTCAGTTGACTGTGGCCAAGCAGGCCCAGAACGTGGCAGCGGGCAAGGTCACCTCGACGCGCAAGCGGCTGGCCGGCATCGACCGCAAGATCGCGCGGCTGAGCACGCCGAGGCGCGTGGGGCCCAAGAAGGAGAAGCCGGCCAAGCCCGTCGACCCGATCAAGGCGGGCATCAACGAGGCGGCGCGGCTGGAGCAGCGGTGGTACGAGCTGGACGGCGAGCGGCAGGTGGCGCGAGCCAAGCACGAGCAGATCCAGGCGCAGCTGCAGCGCAGCGAGCTGAGCACGGGCATCGAGCGCAAGCAGGCCGAGAAGGAGTACGCCATCATCGACAAGGCGAGCTTCCCGGGCAAACCGATCCGACCGAGCCGCAAGAAGATCGTGCTGGCAGGCAGCGCCCTGGCGCTGATGCTCGGCGTGGGCCTGGCGAGCCTGCTGGTGATCTTCGACCCCCGGATCTACAACGAGGACGACCTGCGCAAGGCGACCAACCTGCCGGTGCTCGCGCAGATACCGAAGGAGGGGTGATGGCCCGGTGCAACTGGCCCGCGCGGCGCACATCTTGCGGCCTGTATGCGCCTTTCCTCGCCCTGGGGGCCCTGGCGTTCAGCCTGCTGCAACCACAGCCCGCCGACGCCCAGTTCCGCTACATGGGGACCCTCGACATGCGCGAGCGGTTCACCAGCGACGTCAACGCCGGCCAGCAATCCGAGCCGGGCGCGCCGGATACCGAAGCCCGGTGGGACCTGATCACCGAGATCGAGCCGTCGCTGCGGGTGTACTACAACATGGCTCGGCACCAGCTCACCGCGCGCTACGCGCTGCTGTTTCAGGTCTACGCCCGCACCGAAGACGCGGTGGAGCAGCGCAACCTGCTCGGCTACGCCAACAGCCTCGGGCTCGGCTACAACTACGTCATCCAGCGCGGCACCGAGTTCGGCGTGCAGAACATCTTCCGCCAGGGCACCGAGCAAGCCGGCGTGGCGGGCTACACCGCCGGGACCGGCACGCGGTCCGGCTACCAGACCACGGGGAACAAGTTCATCGCCGACGCCCTGGCCCTGGGCGTGGGGCACGAGTTCAGCTCGGTCTGGGCGCTGGTCTCGCGGGTGTATGGCGATGTCTACCTGGCCTACGACCGGTTCGATGACCCGGACTTCCGGCTGATCCCGCCGCCGTGGAACTTCGGCGTGGCGGTGGAGGAGAGCCTGCGCCGAACCTTCAGCGTCGGCGTGCTGAGCGTGTCCCTGGGTTACGGCTGGATCAGGCAGTACTTCGACCAGGAGATCGTGCAGTTCATGGGCGCCTTCCCCGAGACGCTCGACACCATGATGGCCTCGGCGCTCATCGGCTGGGAGCAGCGGCTCAACGAGCAATGGGACTACAGCCTCGGCATCGGCGCCGACATGCGCATGCTTCAGGAGTACGAGGTGGTGGGGGACTGCCTCGTGGTCGGCGGCGTGAGCACCTGCACCGCGGAGAACCGCGGCTACGGCGACCCGGGGTGGGGGCCAGCGGCGGAGGCGATGATCCGGTTCCGCTGGGAGCACTGGATCGGCGCGACCCTGGGCTACTCCCACCGCACCCAGCGCTACATCGAGAACCGGGTGGGCGTGGCGGCGGAGGCCGACGAGGTGGGCTTGTCGTTTCACTGCTACCTGGAGAAGTGGCACTTCACGGCGCACAGCGCGTTCCGCTACATGCGCATCTCCTCGCAGGAGCTGGGCAACGAGAGCGAGACCGACACCATGATGGGCCGCGGACACCTCGGCGCGGCTTACCTGATCATCCCCGGCGTCTCGGTGGATCTGGCCTACGACTTCCAGGCCACCCAGGACGCCGTGTCGTACCAGTGGACCGATCGCCAGACGGGCGGACCGGGAACCAGCGAGCCGGGCACCTTCAGCTACTCCCTGCACCAGGTGACCCTCGGAGTGTCCCTGGCCTACCCGCCGCCGCCGGCGCAGGACCGGCGCTTCATGAGGCGGGAGAGCGAGTTCGATCCGGTCTTCACCCGATCTTTCGGCGGCGCAGCCGAGGGGCAGTCCCAGGCCGGCGAGCTGACCAACCCCGACCGGGTGGAGAACCAGCAGGACGGCACACCCGACGCAGACGGGCTGGACGAGGACATGCGGCGGCAGCAGGAAGAGGGCGAGCGGTGACCGCGGCAGGGCCGCGGCCTTCGGCCGCGGAATGACAGAACGACAAAATGACAAAACGACGAAATGACAGAATGCCGGGCTGCGCCCGGCTTGTGGCGCTGCTGGTGATCACCCTTTTGCTCGCAGGGTGCCCTCGTCCGGCCGTGAAGCATGCGCCTCGTGCTGCGGCGGTCGCCGAGGGTGAGCTTGTGGGCTGCCCGGTGGACGAGGCGGACTGGGCGCGGTTGCTCGGGGCGGCGCGGGTTTCGGGGGAGCTGGAGCTGGCAGAGTGCAACCTGGCCGACGCGGCCCTGGACCGGGTCCTGGCGCTCGAGGGGCTGCGGGAGCTGACCCTGTCGGCGGTGCCCTTTTCGGCCACGGCGCTGGCGCGCATCGGGGCGGCGCTGCCCAACCTGCGCGGCCTGGACCTGAGCATGACCCTCGCCGACGGTGAGACGGTGGCGGCGCTGGCGCAGCTTCGCCGGCTACAGAGCCTGAACCTGACCGATACCCGGGTGACCGGCGCAGATCTCGAGCCGCTGGCCCGGCTCACGGCGCTCGAGGAGCTGTACCTGTCGGACCTGGGCAAGCTGTCTGCCGGGGCGCTGAAGCCGCTCGGCGCGCTGCGCGAGCTGCGGGTGCTCGACCTGAACTACAACGAGCTCGAGCCGGCCGGTGTGGCTGCGGTGGCCAGGCTCCCCCGGCTCGAGACGCTGTTTCTCAACGGCGCGGGCTTGCGCGATGCTGACCTCGCCCCGCTCGCCTTCGCAGCTCGCCTCGAGAAGCTGACTCTCGCGCTTAACCGGGGCATCACCGGCCCCGGGCTGGCGCACCTGGTTGGCCTGAAGCGGCTCCAACAGCTCGACCTGGGGCATGGCAAGCTGGAGCAGGTGGCCGGGACGCACCTGGCGAGGATGGTCCGCCTGGAGTCGCTGAACCTGTTCGGTACCAAGGCGGGTGATGGCCTGGTGAAGGCGCTGGCGCCGCTGAAGCGGCTGCGAAAGCTCCGGCTGGGATTTACCGGGGTCACCGACGCGGGGCTGGCGGGGCTGGCGGGGATGCAGGCCCTGGAGGACCTCAACCTGTCTCGCACCGGCGTCGGCGATGCCACGGTCCAGCGCCTGGCGGCGATGCGCAAGCTGCGCATCCTGTCGCTGTCCGACACCAGGATCACCGACGAAGCCCTGGCCACCCTGGCAGGCCTGCCGGCGCTGGAGCGCCTGACCCTGGACCGGACCGGGGTCACGGCCCGGGGGATCGGGCGGCTGGCGAAGCTGAAGCGCCTGAAGGTGCTCCAGGTCAGCGAAACGCCCTCGCCCACCAAGGAATTGCCGCCCGGCTTCGCGGCCCTGGAGCAGCTGTCCATCCCGGGCACCGGCACAACCGACGCCGCCCTGGCCTGGCTGGTGAAGCTGCCGCGGTTGAAGCGGCTTTACCTGGGCAACAACCCCATCACCGACAGGGGCGCGGTCACCCTCGGCCGCGTGCGGCAGCTGAGCCACCTCGGGCTGGGCCGAACCCGCATCACGGACCGGGGGCTGGCAGCGCTCTCGCGGCTCAAGCGCCTGGAGTCGCTGAGCCTGCAAAACACGAAGGTGACCTCCCGCGGCATCGCCGCCCTGGGGCCGATGCCGCAGCTCACCGACCTGACGCTGAAAGAGACGCGGGTCAGCGGAGCCGGGCTGGCCAGCCTCGAGGCGCCGGCGTTGACCTCTCTGGACCTGTCGAGCACTGCCCTGGACGACGAGGGCCTCGCCATCGTGGCCCGGTTCAAGCGGCTCACCTTCCTCGATCTGGCGGACACCAGCGTCACCAGCGCCGGGCTGGCCAACCTCGGCGCCACGCGACACCTCCTGAGCCTCTCCCTCGAGGGGTGCAAGGTGGGCGACGGCGCATCGATGCTGGTCGGGCTCAGGGTGATGCAGGACCTCTACCTGGGGCGAGCCGAGATTTGGGACAGACACCTGCCCCACCTGTCCGGGTTGCCGTTGCTGCTGGTGGTGCACCTGGAGCAAACGCACACCAGCGCCGCGGCGGTGTGCGAGGTTCACCAGCGGCTGGGCAGGCAGGCGTGGAAGGAGGCGTGCGAGGCCCGCAAGGAGGACGAGGTGGCCGAGGCCGAGGAGCGGGCCCTGGAGGAGGAGGAGCGGCAGATGGAGGAGGCAGACGAGAACCTGCCGCCGGAAGGGGAAGACGAGCACCATGACTGCGGTGAGGAAGAGTAGACGCGGCCTTCGGTCGCGGAATGCCAGAATGCCAGAATGCCAGAATGAAATGGTAGACGCGGCGGCTCGCCGCGTCAGGATGGGTTGTCGGGCAGGCTCGGGGGCAAGCTGGGGGGAATCGGCGCCGGGATCGGTGCTGGCGCGGGGGCCGGCGCGGGCGCGGGGGCCGGCGCTGGCGCGGGTGTAGGCGCTGGCGTCGGTGACGGTGCCGGGGCTGGGGCCGGCGCCACACCGAGCTTGCGCTCCAGCTCGCCCACCCACCGCTTGGCGATGCGCGAACGCGTCCCGTTCGGGTGAGCCCGCAGGTACGCCTTGTAATAGTCGAGGGCCTTCTTGGAGTTGCCCATGGCCTTGTATGATTCGGCCATGCCCACCAGGGCGTCGCCGTAGGTGGGCGACCGATTCAGCGCCCGCTTGAAGTTGCGAATCGCGGCGCTGGTGCGCTCCTGGTCCAGGTGGCAGTAGGCCAGCCCCACAAGCGCCTCAACACCGGCCGGCTTCTTCTTCAGCGCCGCCTCGAACAGCTTGAAGGCCTGCATGGTGCGGCCGCGCTCGCTCAGCTTGGACCCGCGCGACACCAGCGAGTCGTAGCTGCCGCCGACCGCCACGGGCCTGGGCGACGGAGAGGGCTTCGGGCCAGGCTTGGCCACCTTCGTCGGCGGCTTGGCCGGGTCAGGCTTCGGCGCCGGCTTGGCCGGGTCAGGCTTCGGCGCCGGCTTGGCCGGGTCGCCGCCCGCTGCCGTCGGCGGGGGCGTGGCTGCCGCGGCCGCCAGCTCATCGCGCAGCTCCTTGGCCCAGTTGTGCTCGGCGTTATCAGCCAGGATCACCTTGACCTGCTGCGTGGCCAGCTCGAACTGCTTGCTGCGCAAGTAGAGCATCGCCAATTGCTGGCTGGCGCGCAGCACCTTGACCCCCGTGGAGCGGGCCTTGGTGTGGGCCTGCTTGAACAGCCCCTCGGCCTTGAGGTTCTCCTTCTTGCCCAGCCAGAACGCGCCCTCGACGTAGTAGCTCTCCGCGTCCTCGCCGGCCGCCTTGCGGCACGCCTTGAGCAGGGGCAGCACCTGCTCCTGCCCCCTGCCTTGCAGCCGCAGGTAGTCAGCCATGGCGCGCTTGACCAGGCCCCGGTTCTCCCCCGCATGGCCGGCCGCGTTGACATACTGCCCCGCCGCCTCCAGCCGCTCTGCGGCCAGGGTCATCAGCTTGGTGGCCCGGGCCCGCAGCTCCTTGGCCTGCTCCAGCTTGGCCGGGTCGGGTCCGGGCGCCGCCGCGGGCTTGGGCCCCTTCGCCCCGGCTGCCGGCGCCGCGGCCGCGGCTTGCTCCAAGCGGTCGGCGCGCAGCTCGAGCAGCCACGCGCTGTCGCGCAGGTGCTGCACCCAGGTGGTCAACACCTCGGCACGCGCCGCCTTGGACAGGCCGTCGGATGGGTCGGCCTGTCCCAGCGCGGCCTCAGCCTCCTTGAGGCTGTGCCCGTCGTCCTTGAGCATCAGCGCGCGCGCTTTCTTGAACGCCTCTGAGGGCTCCTCCGTCCCCCCGCCGAACAGACCCATCTTGTAGGCGCCGAAGCCGCCGCCGCCGAGCAAGCCGAGCAGGAGCACGATGAAGAAGAACGCCTTGCCCTTGCCGGACGGGACGTCGTCATAGATTTCCGAATCGGTGGGGATATATCCCGCAGGGTCGCGGACCTCATCCTCGCTCTCCCACGCTGCCTGCTGACCGACGGAGTCGTTGAAGTGGGCGTCCTCGCCGCTGGCGAACGCAGGCTCCTCGGGCTCCAGGTCGCCGCCCAGCTCGTCCGGCTCATCCTGGCTGAAGAACTCCTCTTCCGCTGGCTGAGCAGCAGGCGCAGGTTCCGGCGCTGGCACCGGCGCAGGCGCAGGCTCTGGCTCTGGCGCTGGCGCGGGCACGGGCGCTGGATCGGGCTGGGGCATGGGCCCTGCCCCCGACACCGACGAGATGGCCTGCTCCACCACCTGGAAGAACGGCGCGAGCTCGGGGATGTCCCCCAGGGCGCGCCAGGTCTCGCCGGAGCGCGAGATCTGATCCTCGCGCACCACTTTGCGCTGGACGATCCACTCCTGCAGGGTGGTCCGGTCTGTGAAGTTGTAGATGTTGCCGTCTGTGGTCCGGATCATCCAGGGTCGTGTATCGGAGTCATCCCCGATGGGCATGACGCCGGAAGCGGATCCGCCCCCCGCGGGAGAGCCCGCGACAGGCTCCATCTCCACCACCGCCTTGCGGCGCACCTTGAACATGTAGTTGCAACTGGTGCACTTGACGGTGACCCCCGCCTCCGTGACCTTGGAGTCTTCAAACTCGTATTCCGTACCGCACTGCGGACAGGTGATATCCATGCGAGCGTCCTCGGGACCGCCCAAACTCTCGGCGGCCGAGCCAGTGTATCAAACCAACCTACCCAACACAAAGAAGCGGAGCAACATTAAGAGCGATATCTGACAGTTAACCAGGCTATTGCGACAGAGTGACATCGGGCAGCTTCAACTCACGGGGGGGATCGGCCACCGCGCCGCCCGCCGAGCCGCCAGCAGCACCCCTGTCGATCATATCCAGCCGCTTGCCCATCTCTTCCCTGTCCGGCGCCAGGTCCAGGATTTTTTTGCGCACCCTGGCCGCCTCGTCGTCCCGCGAGGCGCGCCCGAGGGCGTGGTACAGCAGCAGGTGCACCTCCAGGCTGCCAGGCAGGGCCGCCGCGACCCGCTTCAGCCGATCCGCGGCCTGGCCCGGCATGCCCCGGGACAGGTGAGTCATTCCGTCGAGCAGCAGCACCTCGTGCGCGTCGGGCGCCACCTCGAGCGCCTTCTGCAGCTGCTCGTCGCTCTTTTCCGGATCCACCGCGGCGAGCACGGTGGCGAGCAGCACCCGGGAGGGCCAGTGCCCCGGGGTCTTTATCACCGCGCGGCGCAGCTGCCCGAGGGCGTGCTCCACGTCCCCCTGGGCAAGCAGCAGCCGCGCCAGCCCGGCCATGCGCGGGGCGTCCTCCCTCAGGGTCAGAGCCTTGCGCGCCGCGGACACGGCATCGCGGGTGCCGCCTGCCGTGGCCAGCACCTGGGCCCGCGCCAGCTGCAAGGTCGCGCTGGGGGCCGCCGCCGCCACCGCGGCGCCGGACTGGGCGTAGGCGCGGTCGGCCCGGTCCTTGCCCCGCTGCAGGGCGCGCAGGCTGAGCAGGTGGGCCGCAGCCGAGGCATCCCCCAGCAGCTTGAGCCCCTCGCGTGGCGCGGCCATGGCCTTGATATCCGGCTCCCGGGCCCAGGCAGGAAGCTCCAGGGCGGTCATCGGGTCGAGGGACAGCAGCGGCTCGCCCCCCAGCTCGCCCGGGCGATAGACCACCGCGGCGTAGCGCCCCAGGACGCCGCTGACATCCGCCACGCCGGCAGGGGCGCTTGACTTGAACCGCTCGGCCAACACCGCCGGCAGATCCGCCGCGCGCAGCGCCGCCACCAGCAGGGCGCACAGCTCCAGGCTCGTCACCTCGTCGCCCCTGGCGCCCTTTCCGACGTCATTTGGCGCGTCATTTGGCGCGTCATTTAGCGTGAGCAGCGCCTCGGGCTCCCGCGCCGCCCAGCCGGGCTGCCCGGAGAGCAGCGGCCGCCGGCCGGCCATCGCCTTGACCACCGCGGCAGCCACGGCCCGGGCCCGCGCCGCCGGGTCGTCCCCGTCCACGCCGCCCGCCAGCGCCTCCACTGCCTCGCCTACCTTCAGCGGGGAAACCGCGGCCAGGTCCGCGGGCACGCCGCGCTTGACCAGGGTGGCGCGCAGGGTGGCGGCGTCCAGGGCCGCGAGCTGACCCGGCGCAGGCAGCTCGGTCTTGCGCTTGTGCAGCAGCAGGCCCGCCCCGGCGGCCAGGGCCAGCGCGCAGACCACCAGGGCGATGACCAGCTTGCCCCCGCGACGTCGCCCCGGCTGCTTTGGCGCCGCCGAGGCCTCCTCCAGGGGCAGCAGGCCGTTCTGCCTCAGGCAACGCGGGCAGCGCAGGCGTCCGTGGCCCTCGTGAACGAACGGCGCGTCACAGTTGGTGCACTGGTACTCGGACATGGAGTGCGGGGTAGCAAACCCGGCGCGCGTTGTCCAGGCGCATGGGCTGGATCACGCGGCAAGATGCAGCGTCTACCCGCAGAAGCGGCGTCTCGCCGCTTCCGGGCCCCTCGCCGACGTCACGGGTTACGAAGCTTCAGGTCTGCCATGACCGGGCGGTGGTCCGAGGCCCCGTAGCTTGTGCCGCACGGTAGCGGTCCGGCGCCCTTCTTGTTCAGGTAGTGGCCCGCGGGGGCGTCGTCCTTGCCGTTGTCGGCGCACGCCTCGTAAACCTCGTCGCCCGAAAGCTCGGCGCCCCGGTAGTACAAAAAGTCGATGCGCTTGCCCGACGGGATGCGGGTGCCGTAGGCGGTGGTGGAGTCCTCGTGGGTCGGGTCGGTGAGCTTCAAGCCCTCCGCCTTGAGCACCGCGAACGGGTGGTAAGTGATGGGGTAGCTCAGGTCCTTGCCCAGGGCGTAAGAGTAGGGCATGCCCCAGGGCGCCTTTTGGTAGATCCAGCCCAGGGTGGCGCCGTCCAGCTCCTCGTTGAAGTCGCCCAGCACCACCACCGCGTCGCCGGGGTGGGCCTTGCGGTGCTGGCGCAGGATGTCGCGGATCCGCAGCATCTCCACCTGCCGGCGCACCCGGTCGGCGTCCTTGAAGCCCGACTTGAGGTGCGCGTTGACCACCAGCAGGTGGCGATTGAGCGTGGGCACCTTGACGCGCACGGTGACGATGTCGCGGCCGGTCTCGTTGGCCCAGCTGTGGGGGCTGATGTCGTCGGAGGAGCGCGAGCGGCCCTGCACCACGGGGAACTTGCTGAGGCAGGCGTTGGTCAGACCGCCCGCCATGGGGGTGGAGACCTTGCCCTGAAACCAGTGCGGGTATCCCGTGGCCTTGGCCAGCGCGATGAACCGGTACCCCTCGTAGTCCTTGACCTCCTGCAGGCAGATCACGTCGGCCCCTACCCTGGTGATCACCTTGCGCAGCGCGGCGAAGCCCGAACTGGTGCTGCTGCCCAGGTACTGCACGTTGAACGAGGCCACCCGCACGGTGCGGCTGACCTTGCAGCGCGCGCTCTTTTTGCAGCCGTAGTCATCGCAGTCGGTGTAGCCGTCGCCGTCGTTGTCGATGCCGTCGCGGCACTCGGCCTCGCTGTCCTCGTACCGGTCGCAAAACGGCTGGGGCCTGCAGCCGTAGTCCTTGCAGTCGAAGTACCCGTCGCCGTCGTTGTCCAGCCCGTCCTTGCAGCGCGCCGGGCCGTCCTCGCGCTGAGTCGGCAGCTTCCACATGGGGTTGACGCTGCTCAGCCCGCCCTCGGGCGGGTCCACCACGGGCGGCGGCTCGGCCGGGCTGCAGGCGGCGGCCAGCAGCAGGGCCGCGCAGGCGAGCATGGGGGTGGTCGTGGACGTCCTGGGGGCCGCGCTGGGCATCGGGGTTCCTCCGGCTGATTGTTTTTGTGCCATCAGACGGTTGAACGGGCAGGCAGCCGGATGTCGCAGGGGCGGCGCTATTTTTTTTCAGATTCGTCCAGGCTGGCGAAGATCGACACCTCCAGCCGGCTCTCGATGAGGCGGATGATGCTCTCGCACTCCTCCTGGCTCACCTGCAGCCGCGACATCATGGCGGCGCGGGTCTGCTCCAGCAGCGCGGCGCGGATGCGGTGCAGCTCCCGGGCAGCGGTGGCGCGATGGATGCGGTACAGCGCGCCGATGCGATCGATGCTCAGGCCGTCGAGGTAGTAGTGCCGAAGGATGTTGCGCCGGCGCGGGGTGAGGCTGGCCATGGCCACGGAGAAGGCGCGCTTGAACTCGGCCCGGTAGTGCCCCTTGAGGTACGCCGCCTCGGGGTCGCCGGCATCGCCCACCGCGGCGCCGGCCAGCCGCTCCTCCTCCAGCCCGGTCCAGCGGCGCTGCTGCTCGGAGAAGCGGTACACCTCCCGCATGGCCGATACGCGCACCCAGCCGGCGAGGCTGCCGCGGCCGGCGTAGCGCGCGATGGCCGGGCCAGGGCCGTCGGGGCCCTCTCTTCCCACCAGCATGCGCTCGCGCAGTAGCTGCTTGATCTCGTCGCGCAGCTCCGGCGGAGTGCCCGCGCGGGCCAGGGCGCGCTCAACAAGGGGGAAGTGAGTTGTCTCGAAGGCGGCGACGGCCGTACCATCGCCCGACGCGCAATGAAACGCGAGGTACAGGTCGGCGAAGTGCAACGACTCGAGCCAACAGGTCGGGTCCTGACCCTCGGGCAGTCGGCGGGCCAGGGCAGGCAGGAACCCGGACAGCCCCGGCTGCAGGCCAGGCCAGCGCTGGTCAGCCTCCGTGGCCAGCCGATGGATGAGGGCCTCCACCTCGGGCGCCGACGCCGGCGCGCCGCCCTCCCCTGTCAGGCCCTGCTGGAAACAGCGGGCCCAGCTCGTCTTGCCCGGGCCGTGGTCCATGGAGTGCACAAACATTAGGTGATGTCCTGCCCCGAGACAAATAGCCTGGTGGAGTGGGTGGAGGGCTCGCTGGACGCGCGGCAGGCGGAGCAGGTGGAGGCGCACATCGACACCTGCCCTGCGTGCCGGCGAGTGGTGGCCTCGCTGGCCGACAGCGACGCCGAGCAGGCGGCAGGCCCGGGCGGGGGAGCGCAGCCCTGGCCCCGGGCCGGAGACTTCGTGGACCAGTACCAGGTGCTGCAGCCCCTGGGGCGCGGCGGCATGGGCGAGGTGTTCCTGGCACGGGACACCCAGCTCGGCCGCCGGGTCGCGCTCAAGGTGCTGCACCACGACCTGGGCCCCGGGGACAGCGGCCCGGACCTGCTGGCCGAGGCGCGCACCACGGCCCGGTTCAGCCACCCCAACATCGTGGGGATCCACGGCGTGGGCCAGGCGCGGGGCCGCGCGTACCTGGCGCTGGAGCTGCTGGATGGCGAGACCCTGCGAGCGCGCCTGGACCGCGGCCGCCCGGCCGAGCCGGAGCTGCTGCGGGTGGGCCGGGCCGTGGCCCGGGCCCTGGCCGAGGCCCACCGACGGGGCGTGGTGCACGGTGACCTCAAGCCGGCCAACGTGATGGTGGACCGCGACGGCCGGGTGCGGGTGCTCGACTTCGGGCTGGCCACGTCTCTGGCAGGAGGCGACGGCGCGAACATTGACGGCCCGCGGCTCCGCGGGACGCCCGCCTACTTCGCCCCGGAGCAGTGGCAGGGCGAGGCGGCGCTGCCTGCCAGCGACATCTTCGCCCTGGGCGTGGTGCTGTACGAGGGCCTGGCCGGGGCGAGGCCCTGGCCGCAGACCGACCGGGACACCCTGGCGGCGGCAGTCACCGGCGAGACGCCGCCCGCGCCCCTTGACGACGGCGCAGCATCGGCGCCGCTGCGAGCGCTGGTGTTCAGGTGCCTGGAGCGCTCGGCCTCAGGTCGTCCCGACGCGGCGGAGCTGGAGCGAGCGCTGGACCAGCTGCTGTCCGGTAGCGACGGGCCCGACGAGCTGGACCATGAGCGCGGCCCCTTCCGCGGGCTGCGGGCCTTCGGCGAGGCGGAGGGGCGCCGCTTCTTCGGTCGCGAGCAGGAGACCGCCGCGCTGGTGGAGCGCCTGCGCGAGCAGCCGGTTGTCACGGTGGTGGGGCCGTCCGGGGCGGGCAAGAGCTCGCTGCTGCACGCCGGGGTGGTCCCGCGGCTGCGGGAGCGCGGACCGCTGACGGTGCTGAGCCTGCGCCCCGGGCCGCGGCCGTTCGGCGCGCTGGCCGCATCGTTGGCGGAGGCCGGGGCTGGCGATGGCGATGTTGATGGGCTGGCTGAACGCCTGCGGCAGGCGCCGGGGCGGCTGAACCTGGAGCTGCATCGTCTTGCCCGGCGCCAGGGGGCGCAGGTGCTGCTGCTGGTGGACCAGCTGGAGGAGCTGGTCACCCACGCGCAGGACAGCGATCGGCGAGGCGCGTTCCTCGAGGCGGTGTGCGGCGCGGCGGACCATGCGCCGTCGCCGGTGCGGGTGATGCTGGCCCTGCGCGAGGACTTCCTCGGGCGCATCGGCGCGGGGCCCGAGGCGCGCCGGGCGCTCAGCCGCATCCATGTGCTGCACGCGCCGGGCCCGCGGGCGCTGGAGCGGATCCTGACCCGCACGGTCGCCGCGGCGGGCCACGCCTTCGAGTCTTCGCAGATGGTGCAGGGCATGGTGGCCGAGGCCGGGGGCGAGGCCTCCTGCCTGCCCCTGCTGCAGGTGGCCGGGGCCGCGCTGTGGGCGCGCCGCGACCGGGGGGCCCGCCTGCTCACCGAGGCCGCGCTGCAGGAGCTGGGCGGCACGGCCGGCGCCCTGGCGTTTCAGGCCGACACCGCGCTCGAGGGCCTCGGCGCGGCGGAGGTGCGTCACGCCCGGGCCTTGCTGCTGCGGCTGGTGACCCCGGAGGGCACGCGGCGAGTGATGGCCCGGGACACGCTGCTCGACGGGCTCGGCCCCCGGGCGGCGGCGGTGCTGGATCACCTGGTGGCGCGGCGGCTGGTGGGTACGCGCCAGGATCTGGAGGGAGAAGCGCCGGCGGTGGAGCTGGTGCACGAGGCGCTCATCTCACGCTGGGCGCGGCTGCGGCGCTGGCTCGACGAGGGCCGCGAGGAGCGCACCCTGCTGGCCCAGGCAGCAGAGGCGGCGCGGCTGTGGCGCGGCCGGGGAGAGCGGGACGCGGAGCTCTGGTCGGAGGTCGCCTTGAAGGAGGCCGACGCCGTGCTGGACGGGGCGCGGGCAGAGCCGCTCGCCGGGGAGGTCCGCCGGTTCCTGCGCGCCAGCCGGCAGGGCGCGGCGGCGAAGCGGCGGCGCCGGCGGCTGGCTCGCGGCGCGCTGCTGGGAGGGCTGGCCCTGGTCACGGTGGCCTCGGCGCTGGCGGCGGTGGTGCTGGCGCGGCAGAAGGAGCAGGTGGAGGCCGGCCGCGCCGAGGCCCTGCGGCAGGGCGCGGTGGCGCAGCTGGAGGGGGCGCGGCGGGCGCTGGACCAGGGGGAGGTGCTGGAGGCGCGGGCCAAGGTGCGCGGCGCGCTGGAGGTGCAGGACTCGGCCGAGGCGCGGCTGCTCTGGTGGCGGCTGTCCGCCTCGCCGCTGGTCTGGCGGCGGGACATGGGCCGGGGGATCAACGCGGCGGCCTTTGCGCCGTCTGGAGCGCTGGTGGCTGCGGGAGGATCGGACGGGCGCATCGACCTGCTGGAGGCAAAGACCCGGGCGGTGCGCCGGCGCCTGGTGGGACATGGCGACCATGTGCTCTCCCTGGCTTTCGATCCGCGGGGAGAGCGGCTGGTGTCGGGCGGCTGGAACGGGGAGGTCTGGCTGTGGGAGCTCGGCACAGGCCAGGGCAAGCGCCTGGCGCCACCTGGCGGCGCCGCGGTGTACAGCGTGGCGTACTCCCCCGACGGTTCGGCGCTGGCGGCGGGATCCCGGGACGGGCGGCTGCGGCGCTGGTCCGGCGACGGCAGCGGCGCCTCCCGGGAGGTGGCACGGGCGGGCGCGGCGCTGATGAGCGTGGCCTTCTCCGCCGATGGCAAACACCTGGCCGCCGCGGGCAAGGGCCGGGTGGTCACCCTGCACGCCCTGCCCTCCGGCCGCCCGGCGCAGACGCTCCAGGGCCACGCGGGCACGGTGATGGCCCTGGCTTTCTCCCCGGACGGTACGGCGCTGGTCTCGGCGGACTCCCGCGGCGGGGTGCGGCGCTGGGGCCTGTCCGACGGGCGAGGCGCGCCCATGCCGTCGCCCGCGGGCGGGGCCGGCATCGCCAAGCTGGACTTCGCCCCCGACGGCGAGACCCTGGCCGGCGCGGGAATGGACGGCGGGGTGTACCGGTGGACCATGGGCCGCGCGGGGCCGCCGCAGAAGCTGGCCGGTCACCGGGGCACGGTGTGGGCCGTGGATCACAGCCCGGACGGCGATGGCCTGGTCACCGGCGGCGTGGACCGAACCGTGCGCCTGTGGCGCCCGGCCGGCGGCCGAACCATCGCGGGCAGCGCCAGGGCTCCGGCGGCGGTGCAGGGTATCGCCTTCAGCCCGGACGGCCAGGTGGTGGCGGCCGGGCTGCGCGACGGCCGGGTGGCCGTGCGGCAGGCGAGCTCGGGCAAGCTGCTCCGGGAGCTGACGGGCCATACCGGCGCGGTGCGAGGGGTGGCCTTCAGCCCGGGCGGCGCCGCGCTGGCCAGCGCCGGGTACGACGGCGTGGTGCGACTGTGGCGCTGGCCGGCCGGGACCACCCGCCAGGTCCTCATGGGGCATGGCAGCACAGTGTGGGACCTGGCCTTTTCCCCCGACGGTACCCTGCTGGCCAGCGCCGGCTCCGACGGCAACCTGCGACTGTGGCAGGTCAAGAGCGGACACCTGGTGCGCACCCTGGCCGGGCACACCGGCGGCGCCCACAGCCCGGCCTTCAGCCCGGACGGTTCGCGGCTGGCCTCCGGCGGGGCAGACCGCACGGTGCGAGTCTGGGAGGTGGCTTCGGGCCGCCAGGTCGCGGCGCTGTCCGGACACACCGGCACGGTGTACGGCGCGCGGTTCCTGGCCGACGGCAGCAGGCTGATCAGCGCGTCGTCTGACGGCACCGCGAGGCTCTGGCGCCTGGAAAGCGCCACGGGCGAGGTGCTGCTGCGAGGCGACGCGCGCCTGTACAGCGTGGCCCTCGCGCCTGGGAGCGACCTGGCCGCGGTGGCTTCCTCGTCGGGCGCAGCGTTGGCGGTGGTTCCCCCGGACGTCGGGCCGAGCGGCGCCACCCTGGCCGTGCACCCCGGGGAGCTGCGAGCGCTCGCGTTCTCTCCCGACGGACAGACCCTGGCCACCGGCGGCCCGGACGGCACCCTGCGCCTGCGGGACGCGGCCACGGGGCGGCCGCTGTGGCAGGCGCCGCGCAGCCTGCCCGGCACCGCAGGCACGCGCCCCGCCGACGGCCTCGACACCGCCGCCGCGCTGGGGGCCATGGCCGACGGAGGCGCAAGCGGCGGGCCGACCTTCCAGGACCTCCCCCCCGCGCCGCCGCTGCAGCTGCTGGCCGGGCCCCGTCGCGCCACCGCAGCGGCAGGCTTCGCCGACGGCACCGTCGGCATCTGGAGCCTGCGCAGCGGCAAGCTGCTGCACCGGGCCTGGCTGCACGGCCCGGTGACCCACCTGACCCTGCAGGGGCACCTCCTGCACGCCGCCACCGAGCTGGGCGACCGCCTGACCTGGGACCTCACGCCCCTGGCCGCGGAGCGCTGCAAACTGCTGCGGGTGGTATGGAAGCAAGTACCCGTGGTCTGGCAAGACGGCCGCGCCGTAGGGCAAGCGCCGCCCGATGAGCACGCGTGTATGGTTGGTCGGTAGGTCGACCCGCAGACCGTCACTTCACCCGGGAGATCTCGCAGCTGTAGATGAAGCCGGCTGCCTTTGAGCCAGGCGTGGATCCCTTCTTGTGGTAGGGCCACATGCGGATGAAGCCGGTGCGCTTCTCTGTGAAGAAACCGGCCAGCAGATGGCCGCTCTGAACCGCGCGCACGCCCCCGATCAGGCCGCTGAACATCCAGGCCAGGCTGTTGTCGTCCACAGCGCAGTCCAGGGCGTACAGCCTGCCCGGCTCCAGGTCCATCAGCGCCAGGTAGATGCCGCTGATCGGGTCCTTGTTCTTCCAGGAGACGCCGGCGGCCCAGCCGCCACCCTCCACAGGGCTCCAGGCAGCATCCCAGTGGAGCATGGCGATCATGCTCTTGCCATGGGTCGGCTTGCCCGGAGTCAGGACGATGGGCGCCGCTGGCTTGGCGGGGGCGCGAGACCGCTTCTTGCTCGCGCGCGCCTGCTTGCGCAGGTGGTCGTAAAAGGCGCGCTTCTCCTCCCGGGACAGGGGCTTCGGCGGCCGGGCCTGGCTCGCGGAAGGCGGCCGGATCCTCGGTTCGACGGCCGCCTTTTTGGCCCGCTGAACCTTGATCTTGGAGAAGTCGAAGCGGGGCTTTTCGGCCCCTGCTTGCGTGGGCGCCATGAGCAGTGACAGAGATAACATCAGCGTGAGCGACGAGAGTGGCGTGCGAAGGGTGGTCATGATCAGTCGTCCTGTCGTTGCGTCCGCGGCGATGGCGGGGCGCGCTCACGCGCCCGCGTCCACCACATGCGTGACGGTCCAGCCGGCGTCGTCTCCGTCGATGAAGCCGGGCTTCCATTCGTTGGTGGTGGATGCGGCCTTCATGGCCGGCGCCATGGGGCTGCCGGTGGTGGCGTTCCAGCAGGAGAAGGTGGTGGAGCGGTAGCGGTAGCGCTGAACCTCCATGGCCTCGTGCAGCCAGGGCGACTCCGACTGGGCGTCGTCGAGCTGCACCTCCAGTTGGTCCAGGTCCACCAGGTCGGCCACGCCGGCCCCCACCAGCAGCCAGCCGCGCTGGTCATGGCGCAGCAGCCCATGTCGCGCGGCGCCGTACCGGCCGAGCAGGGTCACGGGTTCGAAGCCGCGGCTCGCGAACGCATCGGGCGCGGCGGGCGGCCCCTGGCCCAGGGGCAACGCCACCAGGGGCGCGTTGTCCGGGCGGATCTCGGGCCAGGGGGGCAGGTCCTCGGGCCTGTCGGCCTCGAAGGTGAAGGTGCCGAAGTTGACCCCCACCACCTCGCCCTGGCCGTCGCGCAGGGGGCCTGGCGACCTGTCAGCGGCGGGCCGGCGGCTGTCCAGGGAGGTCACCCCGGCCAGGGCCAGCTCCCGCGGCACGGGACATGCCTCCTGCAGCTCCCGGCGCAGCATGGCCAGGGCCGCACCGCGGTCCTCACCCCAGCCCACCGCGGTCCCGGCGAAGCCGTCCGCGGCCAGCCAGGCGGCGCCGAGCGGAACCTCGCCCTGCCACAGGGCCGCGCGCATGCCCTTGATCGCCACGGCCAGGGCCAGCTCCGGACCGCCGGGGAACTCGGCCGGCAGCAGCAGCCGGGCCGGCACCGCAGGCCGCGGGTCCAGCTCGGCCATCATGGCGGCGAAGGTATCCACCGGGTGGCCCTCGGCCCGCAGGTCAGCCCGGCAGAGCAGGCTCAGCGGCGGCGGCACGGGCGGCCGGGCCAGCGGGTCCACCCGGTAGGGCGACACCCCGTCGAGCACATGGCCGGTGTAGAGGTCCGTGTAGGAGATGGAGGTCTCCTTGCGCCGGCCGTCATCGCCGTAGACCAGCTCGAAGTGGCTCGGCCCCTCGCGCATGGCCAGGGTGCCCCCACGCATGCTGGGCCCGCGGGGCAGGATGTCCGGCAGGGGCGGCTCCGGGTCGAAGTGCGCATCGCCATGGCGCCACCCCTCGGGCGCGTCCGCGGGGGCCGGCAGATCGGCCGCACCGGTCTTCACCCACGGCGAAGCGCTGCTGGTGGGCACGAACGAGTGCTCCAGCGCGGCCCACGGCACGAGCCACTCCTCCCCGTCACCCGCCTCCCGAAGGTAGACCAGCCGCCGCTCGCCGCCGTGGGTCTGCAGCACCCGCGCGCCGTCACCCAGCCGCTGCACCGCCGCGTCGAAGCAGCGGACAGCGTGGTCCATGGTGAGCAGCGAGCGCCGCACCGCCCGGTTGGCCGTACGGATCGGCACCTCGCCCACCTCCATCAGCCAGTCACGCCGCGCCAGCTGCTCGAAGATCTCCTTGGGATCCCCCATCAGTGCCCTCCTCGTTGCGAGGGTAGCACGGCGCCCCCCCAACCACAGCCCGTCCCCCGAACCCCATCCCCATCCCCCCCCGCTCCCCATCCCGCCCCC
>CAZEFW010000022.1:0-12442 GCA_964511535.1 uncultured Myxococcales bacterium
GTCAGGCCTTTCTGGCATGACAGGGCGCACTTGCCCGACGAGCAGACCTGGCCCGCCTTGCATGCCGCGGCGCAGGCGCCGCAGTTATACAGGTCGCTGTTGAGGTCGACGCACTTTCCGGAGCAGTCGGTCAGGCCCTGCTGGCATGACAGGGCGCACTTGCCCGACGAGCAGACCTGGCCCGCCTTGCATGCTGCGGCGCACTTGCCGCAGTTGTACAGGTCGCTGGTCAGGTCGACGCACTTACCGGCGCAGTCGGTCAGGCCCTGCTGGCACGACAGGGCGCACTTGCCCGACGAGCAGACCTGTCCTGCGCTGCACGCCTTGGCGCATGAGCCGCAGTTGGCGGTGTCGCTGCTCAGGTCGACGCACTTTCCGGAGCACTCGGTCAGGCCCTGCTGGCATGACAGGGCGCAGCTGCCGGCGGTGCAGACCTGCCCTGCGCTGCACGCCTTGGCGCATGAGCCGCAGTTGGCGGTGTCGCTGCTCAGGTCGACGCACTTTCCGGAGCACTCGGTCAGGCCCTGCTGACAGGAGAGCACGCACTTGCCGGCCGAGCAGGCTTGCCCGGCGGTACAGGCCACCCCGCAGACGCCGCAGTTGAACATGTCCGCCTTGAGGTCGACGCACTTTCCGGAGCAGTCGGTCAGCCCCTTCTGGCACGACAGGGCGCAGGCGCCGGCCGAGCAGACCTGACCGGCGGGGCATGCCTGGGCGCACTTGCCGCAGTTGAACAGGTCGCTGTTGAGGTCGACGCACTTGCCAGAGCACTCGGTCAGGCCCTTCTGGCATGACAGGGCGCAGGCGCCGGCCGAGCAGACCTGGCCGGCGGGGCATGCCTGGGCACACTTGCCGCAGTTGAGCAGGTCGCTGCTCAGGTCGACGCACTTTCCGGAGCACTCGGTCAGGCCCTTCTGGCATGACAGGGCGCAGGCGCCCGAGGTGCAGACCTGCCCCGCTGTGCACGCCTTGCTGCACCCGCCGCAGTGGCTGTTGTCTGCCTGAAGGTCGACGCACTTGCCGGAGCAGTCGGTCAGCCCGGCCTGGCACCAGAGCGTGCACTTGCCCTGGGAGCAGACCTGCCCGGTCGTGCACGCGCCGCCGCACTTGCCGCAGTTCTTGTTGTCGCTGGTCAGGTCGATGCACTTGCTGCCGCAGCGGGACTTGCCCGCGGGGCAGGGCGGGACCGTGTCGGCCGCGGCGCCGTCCAGGGGCGCGGCGTCCGGGGTGACCGCTGGCTGGCCGGCCTCGTCGCAGGCCGTCGCTCCGCTGATGATGAGCGCCCCCAGGGCCAGGGCCACGAGCCCCCTCGGCAGGCGCGCGGCGCGGGGTTGAGCTGCGGATCGTTTCACCATGGGCTTACCTCCAGTTATGTCGCCGTTCATTGTCCCACATCCGCCAGCCCTGATCGAAGGGGGCGGGCAGCCGCGCGTGGGCAGGTGAGGGGAAGCGCGGGCGCGATCCCCGGCTCACTCCAGCCAGTATCCCCGATACGCCAGCCCGTCCGGGTCGATCACCTTGGCCACGCAGCGTCGTTTCTGCAGCGCCAGCCAGCGGCTCTGGGGGGTGGAGCCCGGGCCGATGGGGGGGGAGTCTCCCGCCGGGCAAGCCAGGCGTTTGCCGCCATCGTAAGCCTCCGGAGGTCGGGCATCGCTCACCAGGACGGCCGGCACCGGGGTGCCCGCGGCCAGGCGCGACTCGGCCTGGTCCAGGGTCAGCGGCCACAGCTCCAGGCCGCGGAACTGCCACAGCTCCAGGTGGCCCTCGAAGCGGGTGGGCGGAAACGCCCCCTCGACGATGACCAGCACCTGGCCGCCGGGCGGCTGCAGGGCGCGCACGGTCTGCGGGAGCCCCACGAAGCGCCGGCGGTCCGGGGCGTACAGGCCGAAGTTGTAGGCGCGGTTGGTCCACCCCTGCTCGGGCGCCAGGTTGAGCTGGACGAAGGGCAGCAGCTGCGAGACGGCCAGCAGCGCCCCGGTGGCCCGGGCCAGGTTGACGGGCAGCCGCTCGCTGGCGAGCACCACCCCTGCGCCGGCCAGCGCGGCGGCGGCCGGGTAGACGGGCAGCAGGTAGCGGGACCAGTAGTCGAACAGCAAGGCGAACAGCGCGGTGGACCCGCTGACAAAGAGCCCCAGCAGCATCGCGGTCCGCCGGGCCGCGGGGTAGCGCCGCCAGATCACCACGGCGGAGAGCAGCGCGGCCACGAGCAGCCCCCAGGTGGCCCCGTGGCTCAGGTACAGGCGGGTGTTGCCCAGCAGGTCGCGGCCAGGGTGGGACACCATGAACACGCTGCGGTAGATCCAACCGGCGTTGGGCCAGGCCCAGATGGCCGCCACGGCCGCCGCGGTGGTGGCGGTGATCAGCACCGAGGGCAAGGTGCGCAGGTGACGGCCATGGCGCCAGACGAGCCACAGCCCGGGCACCACCATGAACGGGATGAAGCCGAGCTTGGTCAGGATGCCCACGCCCATGAGCGCGCCCAGCAGCAGCGCCTGGCGCCGACGGAACAGTCGCAGCCGCAGGATGAACAGCAGGGTGGCGGTGACCAGCAGCGCCAGCAGCGACTCCTGGAAGTCCATGCGCGCCCAGCCGAAGACCATCTGGTTGCTGCCGAGCAGCAGCACCGCCCACTGGCCCGCCGTGGCCCTGCCGATCAGGGCGCGGGCCAGGGCGAAGGAGGCCAGCAGCGCCAGGCCGTGGGCCGCCAGGGATACCAGCCGGCAGGCCAGCAGCATCTGGCCGGTCAGCAGCGCCAGGGGGTAGGCCAGCAGCGGCGCCGCCGGCCCCTTGTAGCCGAGGCCGAACAGCCAGGGCAGCATGCTGCCGGCGTTGATGTCCGCGTGCAGGCGCAGGGTCTGATAGGCGAAGGCGTCGGCGCCGGACGGCTGCCGGTCGAGCAGGATGGCGCGCAGCCCCCAGCCGATGAAGAACAGCAATTGGAGCGCCAGCAGGATCCTGTGGGCCCGCGGCGTCACGGGGCATCAACCGGGGCGCCGCCCGGCGCGGGGTGCGACCAGAGGCTGAAGCCCTCGCCCAGGGCGGCGCCGGCGGCCGGCACCCGGCGGACGAGCCGCGCGTCTGGCGGCACAGGCCACGAGGGGATCTTGTGGTCCCGCGGCGCCTCGTGCACCAGCGTATAGCGTTGCCGGACCTGGCCGCCGAAGCTGCGGAACAGGGCGGTGGGCGCGGCCGGCTTCCAGCTGCCCGGCGCGTTGTCGTCCACCAGCTTGATGCCGGCCAGGTCGTACATCACCGGCAGGGTGACGAACAGCGTCGCCGGCGAGCGGGCCGGCGGCGGGTGCAGCTCCAGCAGCACGCCGTCGCCGTCATCGCCGTGGCGTCGGCGCAGCTCCTCCAGCAGCTCGACCACCGCCGCGAACCGCCCCTCCTTGACCGGCGGCCCGGCGCTCTCAACCGGGCCGGTCTGCTCGGCGGCCCAGCACGGCTCGCAGATCAGCAGCCGGTCGTGGGGGCGCCAGCTGGAAAAGGAGCAGGCCAGCCAGGTCCCGCCTGCGGCCAGCAGCAGCGCCGCCGTGGCCATCCCCCTGGCCCGCCGGGGCAGCGCCGCGTGCAGGCCCACCGCGGCGAACAGGGCCAGCAGCGGGTACAGGGGCGCCAGGTAGCGGGCCACGTTGTGCGGGTTGTTGCACAGGAAGGCGAAGCCGGTGGCGCCCCCCAGCAGGACCAGCCCCAGCTCCATGCGCCGGCCCGGGGCGCGGGCCAGGCGGCGCCAAGCCGGCGGCAGCAGCAGCGACAGCGCGGCGGCGGCCGACAGGTAGAACACTGCCGGCGATGCGCCGTTGGGCATCACCCGCAGGTAGTAGGCCAGGGCAGAGCGGTCGTCGGTGGGGAAGGAGGCCGCGATGTCGCCAGTGACATGGTGCTGCACGTAGGAGAAGAAGGTCGGCAGGGCGCCCCACCAGAAGGGCGCGGCCGCCGCCACGGTGAGCAGCGCGCAGCCGCCCATGTGCAGCAGCAGGCGCGAGCGCCGCAGCCCCGGCTTGTACAGCAGCGACAGCAGCGCGTGCACGCACAGCGGGGCCACGAAGAAGATCGGGTAGTGCGGCCTGAACAGGAACCCGGCGCCGATGCCGAGCCCCAGCAGCAGCGTGGGCCTCGGGCGAGTGAAGCGGTTGGTGGCGAGCAGCAGGTACAGGTTGCCGGCCACGAAGGCGCAGCCGATGATGTCGGGGGTGATGTGACGGCTGGCGCCGAACAGCATCGGATAGAACGAGGCGAGGGCCGCGGCGGTGAGCCCGGCGGACCTGGACCAGAGCCGCCGGCCCAGCAGGTAGAGCGCGGCCAGCAGCCCGAAGAAGAACAGGGTGCCCACCAGGCGGAAGGCGACCCAGCTCGGCTGCACCAGCTCGGCCAGGGCCACGCCGGGCAGGGTGCGCGCCAGGGGCCAGAACGGGTTGAGGTGCGTGGAGGGGGAGGCCACCCACTGCAGCAGCCCGCCCAAGCCGAGGTGCCTGTAAACGGTCCTCGCGTACTGGCCGTCGATGAAGTGCCAGCTCTCGTCGAGCCAGACCAGCTCCAGGTCCTCGGCCCACCAGAGCCAGTTGGCGATGAGGTGCAGCATGAACAGCCCGAGGAGCAGCACGCGGTGGCGCGGGCTGCCGCCGAGCAGGGACGCGCCGGCGGCGCGGACCCACGGGGGGATCATGCTCGGGGCGGGCATGGGCCCCAGCATATCACCCGGGGGGGGCGGCTCAATTTTGTGTTCGGCGCTCCAGCAGCCGCAGGTGGCAAAGGAAGCTGATGCCGTCGCCCATGATCCGCTTGATGCGGATGGCGTCGTAGCCGTTGGTGAGCGCGCTGCGTGGCACCGCCAGGCGGTCGATGCGCTGGCGCTGCGTCACGAAGTCGGCCTCGAGGCTCAGCACCCCCACCGCCGCGTTGTCCTTGAGGAACGCGAGCTCGTAGGTGTCGTTGTTATCCAGCGAGACCTCCACCTCCGGCGCGAAGCTGCTCCGGGCCAGGGTCACCACCAGGGTGTGCTTGAAGCGGGTCACTTGCTGCAGGCGGCGCGGCCGCAGCGGGTCATGGGTCGTGGCCAGCTGCGACTGCTGCACGGTCTGCTCCTCCCGGCCGAACCGGCTCAGGGGGCCGTCGTAGCGGCGCATGCCGCGGTGCTCCAGGTTCAGCCGCCAGATGGCGCCCGCGCGGCCGGGGGCCAGCAGCGGCCCCCGGGTGGCCAGCAGCAGGTCGTCCATCAGCGCCGCGGCGCGCGGGTCGCGCAGCTGATTTTTTCCGCTGCGCAGGGTGCGGATGTAGCCGGCCGGGATCTTGCGGTACACATGGCCAGGTCGGAGCTGGCGTGCATCCTTGGGCGGCATGCGCGCCACCATGGCGTCGGTGAGGCCGAAGGGGCTGACCGCGTGGCACTCCGGCCCCCACTGGAAGCTGCTCCACCCGCGGCTCACGATGCCCACCTCCTGACAGGATTGATCCGAGCCGAGCTCCGCGTGGCTCAGGTCGCCTCTTTCCAGCCGGGCCAGCAGCCCGTTGGTCTGGTAGTACATGGCGCGCTCGTCGGCGAACAGGTACCGCGTCAGGGTGGTGTGGTCCGCCAGCTCCGCCCCGGTCCGCAGCGGAGAGCGGGCGCTGGACAGGCTCAGCCCGGCCAGCGCCAGGGTGACGGCCAGGGCGGCCGGCCACCGCACCACCAGGCGCCCGCGCACCAGCATCGCCGCGGCGGCGAACAGCGGCATGGACAGAAACCGGCCCACCATGAAGTCGCCACCGATCCAGATCACGTAGGCCAGGTAGAGCAGGATCCCCAGGGCGGTGGGCCAGCGCTGCAGGTCGGGCTTGCGCAGCAGCACCGCGGCGCAGATTGCGGCGATGGCCGGCAGGGTCACCCGGTCCAGCTGCAGCGGCGCCAGCAGGTACTGCGCGCCCCGGTCGAGCAGCATGGCCCGCTCGAGGCCCGCGCTGCCGAGCTTGGCCCAGCCCGTGTTCGGGATCAGCGAGCCGTAGTACAGCAGGGAGAACGCCTCCCACAGCAGCAGCGGCGCGAACCCGGCGGCAAGCGCCAACAGGTGGCGCCGGGATCCCCGGGCCGCCAGCGCGGCGATGTGGGGCAGCACCAGCAGCCCGAAGTCCAGCCGCGTGCAGCAGAGCAGCGCCGCCAGCAGGGCGAGGCGGAAGCTCTCGGCCGCGCCCAGGCCTGCCCGGCGCCACTGCAGCAGGAAGGTCAGCAGCAGCAGGTGACCCAGTGGGTTCTCCAGCCCCGAAGTGGCGTAGTCCATGGCGGCCTTGGAGCAGACCAGCAGGGCGCACCCGAGCAGCACCAGCGGGAGCTGAAACCGACACAGCCGGCACAGCAGCAGCGCCGCGCCGGCGGTCAGCGCCAGCGACAGCACGAGGGTGGTGACGAAGTGGTTCGGGTGCAGCAGGTAGTTCAACGACAGCAGCAGGGTCCACAGCGGGTTGGTGAACCCCTGCACCCGCTCGGGAGGGTTGTGCAGCAGGCCGTGGCCCGAGGCCAGGTTGGCGGCGGCCTCCAGGGAGAAGAAGGCGTCGTCCGACAGCCAGGCCGACCGGGCGGCCACCACCACCACCGCGCCCACGGCGGCTGCCACGGCGATGCCACGCAAGACGCTGGGCCTGAGCAGCCGGGCGGCGGCGCCCGTCATCTCAGCCGGGGGAGTCCGGTGACGCCGCGCCGGCGGCCTCGGCCTCGTCGGCCGGCGGGGCAGCCTTTGATGGCGGCGTCTCCTTTACCGGCGGGGCCGCCGTGGGCGGCGGGGCTGCCTTTGCCGGCGGGGCTGCCTTTGCCGGCGGGGCCCCGTCGTCAGCGGGCTGCGCTGGCATCTCGTCCCGAAAGATCAGGTGCCCCACGACATAGACGCCATCGCCCGACTCGTGCACCACCAGCAGGCGGTCGTAGCCCTCCTCGATGGCCGTGGCCGGCACTGCCTGCCGCTCCACCCTGAGCCCCGGGATGTTCGGCTTCTTTTCGAACCGCAGCGCGCCCACGCGCCGCTCGCCGTTGAAGAACCGCACCACGTAGATGTCGTTGCAGTCCAGCGACAGGTCGATGACCGGGTCCTTGCGCACCGCCCCCAGGTTTACCTGCAGCGGATCGTCGAACTGGATCGTGCCCTTGGCGTCCCAGGCGGTGCCCTGGGGCATGACCGTGGCCAGCGCGCTCAGCTCCACGCTCCTGTGGCGCTTTGTGGCCGCGGGCGCGCTCGCCGGCGCCTCGTCTCCCGGCGCCTCATCCTCGGCGGCGCTATCCCGGCCCATGGCGAGGTAGCTCACCGCGGCCACCGCGGCCACCACCGCCAGACCCGCGGCCGCCAGGGCCGCCTTGCGGGCCGGCGACCGGCGCAGGCCAACGACCCGGGCCTGCCAGTGCAGCTTGCGGTGCGCCTCCTCCGCCATGCGCAGCTGGTGGCGCACATGGGCGGCCAGCTGCTTGCGCTGCGCCCGGTCCGCGCCCTCGTGCGCCTCGAGCCGCGCCAGCATCTCGTCCGGCGCGAGGGTCGGCGCGAACTGGCAGATCGCCTCGTAGCTCGCCTGCCACAGCGCCGGGTCCTTGCCAGCGCGCCCGGCGTTGGGCAGCGCCTCGGGGCGCAGCTCGAACGAGCCCTGCGCGGGGTAGGGCTCTCCATCGGCCCTGGCCTGAATGCAGGCCAGGGTGTGCCAGGCGTTGTACAGGTGCAGCCCGGCCTGAGCCAAAAACCCGTCCATGTACATCGACCGCGCTGCCACCACCTCGTTGTACATGTGCTGCAGCAGGAGCTCGTGCTTCCCGGTGGTTTGTCCCATGGTCGGATCCTCCCCGACGCCTGCGGCGGGCAGCAAGATCTTTCTTGGCGGCGCACTCCAGGCCCTGCCTCGCTGCGCTGGAAGTATAATGAGCGGCGATGCCCCCCCGCCCCCGCATGGCGCTCCTGGCGCGCCACCTGGCGTGCCAGCTGTGGCTGCCAGCGCTGATCATCGTCACCCTGGCCTACCTCGGCCTGGTGGCGCACCACCGCGGGTTGACCACCTTCATCAACGGCGAGGACTGCCTCTGGGTCCGGGGCGAGAACTTCGGCTGGGGCGACCGCACCGTGCAGACCTACCTGCTGCACCGGCTGTTCCGCGAGCACCACGGCGAAAGCCTGGAGCTGCTCTACGGCGCCGCGCTGCTGCTGCACTTCCTCAACGCCCTGGCGCTGTACGGCCTGGTCACGGCGATGATTCGCGGGCTGCGCACTCGCCTGCTGGCCGGGCGCGCGGACGCCCACCTGGCCGGCGGCACCGCGGGCGCGCTGTTCTTGCTCTACCACACCACCAACCTGGGCTACCTGTCGGCCATCTCGTACCAGATGTGCACCCTGGCCATGCTGCTGGCGCTGGCCATGGCCGTGATCCACCTGCGCGGCGGGCACCCGCTGTGGTGGGCGGGGGCGGCCATCGCCTGGGTCGGCGCCCTGAACACCCACTCCTACGCCTTCGGTTTCCCGCTGCTCGTGGCGCTCATCGAGCTGCACGTGCGGCGCACCTCGGACATGCCGGGGCGGCTGCGGGCGGCGCTGTGGCGCTACCTGCTGCTGGCCGTGGTGCTGGGCGTTCACCTGGCGCTGAACATGCAGACCTTCGACACCCAGTGGGTCAAGCGGCCCGACCCGCCGCCCTTCGGCCTGCTGAGCGAGCCGGGCTGGGTCTACGCCTTCTTCGCCACCTGCGTCGAGTTCTTCGCTGCGCGCTTCAGCAGCGGGAACCTCCCCGCGTTGACCGACCCCCGGGTGCTGCCCACGACGCTGCCAGGGGCGCTGGCCGACGTCGCGCCCTGGGCGCTGCTGGCGCTGCTGGTCGGGTGCGCGCTGCTCACCGCGCGAAACCTGTGGCGACGGCGGGCCGCCGGGCTGGCCGCCGGCGTCACCTTCTTCCTGGTGGCCTGGAACCTGCCGATCTACCCGCAGGTGCGCCTGGCGCCCTTCGTCACCGAGCCCACCTGGCGCTACGAGCTGTCCATGGCGGCGCTGTGTGCCCTGTTGGCGCTGATCGGCATGGGGCTGACCCGCCGCCTGGCGGCGCTGTCCGGGCGCGCGATGCCCGGCCTCGCCGGCGCCCTGCTGGCGGTCCCCCTGGTTGTCTGGGCGCTGGCGGCCTCCGCCGAGGACCAGGCGTACCTCATGCGGGTGCTGCGCGGAACCCGGTCGCTGAACAACCAGAGCTCCTGCGAGCCGGCGCGGTGGTGCGAACAACAGCCACGGCTGACGCGGGCGGAGGTGGTGCGGCGCGCGGCAGCCCGCGCCTCGCTGCGCTGCGCCGACCTGCACGGGCTGGACCTGCGCGGCGTGGATCTGCGCGGCGTGGACCTGCACGGGGCGAACCTGTCCGCCGCCAGCCTGGACGGCGCCAAGCTGCAGGGGGCGCGCCTGTCCGGCGCCTGCCTCAACTGGAGCGGCCTGGTGCAGGCCGACCTGAGCGGGGCCGACCTGCGGCACGCCCGGCTCACCGGGGCCACCCTGCGTGGGGCGCGCCTGTGCGGCGCCAAAGTGGAGGGGCTGAAGGACGCCTGCGCCACCGATATCGTCGGCGAGTTGCTTCAACGTCGTTGTCCTTGAGCGCCCTTCGGGCTTAGCCTTTACCCAATGAGCGAAGAAAGCGCGACCACAGGGGAGAAGACCACACCCGCGCCGGTGGCCGTATCCCTCCGCCCGGACGTGCTGCTCTACCTGCTGATGGAGGTGCTGTTCGACGCCGGGCTGCTGTTCATCGCGGCCACCTTCCCCGGCTGGCTGCAGCTGCTGTCCAACTCTCGCTACCCCGCGCTCAACATGGCGATCTTCTCGGTCTTCGGCGTGGGCGTGCTGCTGACCTACATCAACTTCTTTCGCCTGGTCCGGGAGGAGCGGCTGCTGTTCCGGGCGGTGCGCGCCTGCCGCCGCACCGGCGCGCCCGGCGCGGTGGTGGCCGAGATGCCCCGGCGGAGCGCCGTGGCCGCCCGGCTGCAAGCGGCGCTGGCGAGGCCCGACCGGGCGCGTGACGGCGACCCCGAGGGGCAGGATGCGCTGGAGATCCGCGAGGCGGCCCGGGTGGGCTGGGGGCGCTACATCACCGGCGTGCTCACCCTGCTCGGCCTGCTCGGCACCTTCCTCGGCCTGATGCTGGCCATCGAGGCCATGCGCGACCTGCTGGACCTGAAGGACTTCCAGGCCTTCTTCCAGGGAGTGGTGGGCGCCCTGGACGGCATGGGCACGGCGTTTTCAACCTCCCTGGCGGGCATCTGCGGGGCGGTCATCCTCGGCTTCCAGCAGCTGCTGATCTACCAGGCGCAGTCGGCCTGGATGGCCCGCACCGGGCAGTTCATCTCCCACGAGCTGGCGCCCCAGCTGCAGGATACCGAGAGCGTGGGCGGCCTGGAGGTGGAGTTCGCGCGGCTGCGGCAAGCCCTGGGCGAGTTCCGCGTGGACACCACGGGGGCCAGCGTGGAGCTGCGCGCGGCAGCCCAGGCCCTGGGCGAGCGCACCGCGGTGCTGGCCGAGTCCTCCTCGGCGGTGCTGGCAGTGCTCGACCGTCAGGAGGATCGCTGGCGCGCGGTGGAGGACGCCTTGCGAGATCTGCACCGGCTCGCCGAGCGTGAGAACCGGGCGCTGCTGGAGATGGTGGGGCACCAGCTGGACAACCTGGAGCTGGCCGGGCAGGAGCGCGGGCCCGGGGACGCGACCCCGGAGCCGGACGCGCCTGACGCGGAGGCGGCGGAGGGGGCCGGGGGCGGCGCCGATCCGCGCGTGGCCGCCGAGCTGCAGCGGGTCAGCGGGCTGCTGTCGGCCATCTACCGCGAGATGGCGCTGGTGATCCGCTCGTCAGCCAACAAGCTGGAGGGGAGCCAGGCCGAGCTGACCCGCCTGGTGCGCCGCCTGATCAAGCGCTCCGACGCCCAGTCCGCCAACGCCACGCACCAGATCCTGCTGCTGCGCAACCTGCTGCGCTACATGGGCAAGGACGAGGAGCAGCTGCGCCAGATCCTCGACCAGGTCGCCCGGGAGGAGGCGCCCGCCGACGAGGAGGAGGCGCCGTGAGGTCGCGGCGCCTGACCCACCCCGCGGAGCTGCGGCCGTGGCCGTCGTTCGTCGACGCCCTGTCGGCCTCGCTGCTGGTGCTGGTGTTCATCGTCACGCTGCTGTCGATCCGCTCGGGCAAGGTGCTCGAGAGCATCAAGAAGGAGAAGACCACCGAGCAGGTGCAACAGATCCTGACCGAGACCATCGAGAAGGAGGTGCGCACCGAGGGGGTGGAGGTCAAGCGCCAGGACGAGCGGCTGCGCATCCTGGTGCCCGACACGCTGCTGTTCGAGTCGGGCAGCGCGCAGATGAGCGAGGAGGGGCAGCACATCATCCTGGCGGTGACGCGCAAGCTGACCCGCATCCCGGGGCTGGTGGAGGTGCAGGGCCACACCGACGACAGGCCGATCCGGGGCAAGCTGGCCCAGCGCTTCCCCACCAACTGGGAGCTGTCCACGGCGCGCGCCACGGCGGTGGTGCGGCTGATGGAGGAGCAGGGGCAGATGAAGTCCTCCCGGCTGCAGGGCTCGGGCTTCTCGCGCTTCCGCCCCATCGCGCCCAACACCTCGGACCGGGGCAGGGCGAAGAACCGCCGCATCGAGATCGTGCTCACCCCGGCGGTGGGGGCGGCGCAGGGGCTCAAGTGACGCGCGGGCGCGCGGAGGATCTGGACGACCTGTGCGCCCGGGCGCGCGCCGCGGGGCTGCCGGAGCAGGTGCAGCAGGTCTTGCGCCGGGGCGGCCCGGCCCACGGGCACCTGGTGCTGGCGGCGGAGCGCTGGGTGGAGGACGCCGAGGCGCTGGCGGCCCACGCCGACGAGCTGTCGCGGCGGCTGAGCCGCGATGCGCCCGCTGACCCGGCGCCGCCGGAGGCCGCCGCGGGGCTCGAGACGCTGGCCGCGCTGCACCGCGCGCGCAGGCGCCTGCAGCGCGAGGCCGCGGCGACCCTGGCCGAGCGCCACCCGGTGGCGGGCCTTGCCATGCTCGAGGAGAGCGAGCTCGGCGCGGACATGCCCAGCGCCGAGGCGCGGTCCCACTTCCGCGCGCTGGAGCTGGCCGATCGGCTCACGGGGCAGGGGGTGATCCCGACCTTGACCGAGCAGGAGCGCGGCGCCCTGGCCGGGGCCCAGGACGCGCAGCAGGCCATGGCCGTGATCCATCAGGCCCTGCAGCGCATCAATGAGCTGGCCAGCGGCGCCCGGGCCAGGCTGGAGCGGCGGTGACGGCGCGCTCCACGGGGCCGCGCTTGCGGTGGGGCGCGCTGCTGGCGGCGATGGCGGCGATGGGCGCGTGCAAGCCGTCCGGGGGAGCGCCGGGCGGCGCCGGCCCCACCGAGGCCGAGGCCCGGGCGGCCGCGGCGGGGGCGGGGCCGGGGGGGCGCCCCCCCCCCCCCCCCCCGCCGCCCCCGGCCCCCCCCCCCCCGCGGCCCCCGGG
>CAZEFW010000022.1:12452-64230 GCA_964511535.1 uncultured Myxococcales bacterium
GGGGGGCGGCGAGGGCGGCGTGGGGCGCGGGCACGCCGGCCGGGGGCGCCCGGGGCGCCCCCGCCCCCGCCGCGGCCGCGGCCCGGGCGGCCGCGGCGGCGCGGGCCCTGGAGCTGCCCGCGCCCCGGACGCCGGCCAGGCCAGGCAGCAGGCCGCGCCTGCGCCTGCGGGACAGCTGCCTGCACCCGGCGCTGGCCGTCGAGGGCAGCTACAGGCAGATCAAGGACGTCATCTACCACGAGCCACCCTCGGGCGCGCTCCGGCTGGATCTGATGCGGCCCGAGGGGCAGGGGACCTTTCCCCTGGTGGTGCTGATCCACGGCGGCGGCTGGGTGTCGGGCAGGCGCGGCGAGCTCGTGCACGAGCAGCTGATGTTGGCCTCCCAGGGCATCGCGTCCGCGTCCGTGGACTACCGGCTGGCCAACGCCCCGGAGACCAAGTTCCCCGCGGCCGTGCGGGACGTGCGCTGCGCGGTGCGCTTCCTGCGACAGCATGGGAAGCGGTTCCGGATCGACCCGAAGCGGATCGTCGCGATGGGGCCCTCGTCGGGAGGGCACCTGGCCGCCATGCTCGCCGCGGCGGGGGACGACCCGCGGTTCGACGATCCGGGGTGCAAGAGCCGCGATGCCGGGGCCACCGTGCAGGGGGCCGTGGCGTTCTACGCGCCGCTGGAGCTGCGCCCCTTCATGGGCGCCGGGGTGCCGGTGGAGATCCTGACGACCTTCCTGGGCGTCAACCCACAGCGACGCCCGCGGCGGGCGGCCCACGCCTCGCCGGTGACCCACCTCGACGCCCGCGATCCGCCGTTCATGCTGGTGCACGGCGAGAAAGACATCCTGGTGCCGGCCTCGCAGTCGCGCGCCTTCAAGTGGGCGCTGGACCACCTGGGCGTGCCCGCCCTGCATGTGGAGGTCGCGGGCGCGGGGCATGGCTTCTTCATGTTCAAGGGCACCGACCAGTTTCGCCGGGCCACCTGCAGCACGGTGGGCTTCATCCGGACCCTCTTCGGGTTGCCCCTGCGGGAGGATCCGGCGTCGGCGCCAAGAACCACGGGGACCAGGGAGTAACATGAGGAGGGCTCCGGCAGGAGGCCGCAGGAGGTGCAGGGAAGATGCGCAAGACTGACGTGGTCATTTTGATCGTGCTGCTGGCCGTGGCCGGGGTCGTGGTCTGGCAGCAGCTGACGGTGAGCAAGCTGGCGATGCAGGTGGAGCAGGCCACCGCTGCGCAGGGTGCCGGGCCCGGAACCGGCGCGCCGGCCCCGAAGCCTGCCAGGCCCCCGGACCCCCGTCCGGCCACCACGGGGACCTCGCCCGCCCAGATGGAGATGGTGATGCAGCTCAGCCGTCACTCTGATCGCCAGGTGCGCCAGGGGGCCATCCTGATCCTGGGGCGGCTGGCCGCGTTTCAGCTGGCCGGCAAGCAGCGCCGCCGGGTGCGGGACCAGCTGGTCAACGCCCTGCGCCTGGAGACCGACTACACCGTGCTGCGCGCGCTGCTCAAGGCCCTCGAGGACCTGGACCGGGACGGGTTCGGCGAGATGCTGCTCAAGGTGACCGCCACGGGCAGCACCGCGGCACGTCGCACGGCGGCGGGCATGCTGGCCTCCAAGGCCACGGCCGGCATGGGGCCGTCCATCATGCAGCTGATGACCTCGCTCACCGGCGCCAGCCACGAGGTGAACTCCCTGCGCGGCTACCTGCTGCGGGCGCTGCAGCGGGCCCCCTACTCGGGCGCATTTACCGAGCTCGACGCGCTGCTGCGCCGGGGGGGCACGAGCTCCACGCGGTCCCAGATCGTCTCGGCCATGGCCGCCTGCGCCACCCTCGAGCATGGCCCCCGCCTGGTGGCGGTGCTCAAGGAGATCGCGCCGTCGGGCAGCAGCCGCACCAACTACGCCGCCACCTACATCATGACCGCCCTGGCGCGGCTGGGGGACATCCGCGGCACCGAGGCCATGCTGCCGTACCTGTACGCCGCCAACTCGTCGGTGCGGCGGGCCGCGGTCCGCGCGCTGGGGCAGCTGCTCGACCCCGTGGCCGCCCCCGCGCTGATAAAGGCCCACGCCCGGGCGCTGCCCGGCTCGTCGGATCGCCGCAACCTGGAGCGCATGTTCACCAACGGCTACCCGGGCGTGCGCTACCAGCAGCGGGTGGCAGAGAGCGGCTCCGCTGGCCGCCCTGCCGTGCGCCAGCCCCCCACCCTGGTGAGCTCGCGGGAGATGGCCACGCTCATGGCCAACCGCGCCGTGCGGCTCAAGCAGCTCTCCATCAAGCCCGAGCAGGAGCTCTGAGCTCAGCCGTCGAGGGCTTCTCGCACCGCCAGGAGCAGCTCCTGGGGCGTGAACGGCTTGCGGATCAAGGGCTGGCCGTCGGCCAGCAAGGCCCTGACCTCCGACACCTCGGGGTCATGCCCGGTGCAGAACAGCGCCCGGGCGTCCTTGCGCATCAGCTTCAGCTGCTCGAAGACCGCCCGCCCGCTCACCTTGGGCATCATCACGTCCAGCAGGGCGAGGGAGATCTCGTCGGCGTTGGCGTTGAACACCCGCAGCGCCTCCACGCCGTCACGGGCGACGAAGGTACGGTAGCCGGCATCGCGCAGGATGAGCACGGCCAGGTCCAGGATCATCGGCTCGTCCTCGGCCACCAGGATGCCCTCGTGGCCGCCCTCGCCCATGGCCTCGGGGCGATCAGAGTCCACGTCGGCGTGCCGCTCGTGGACCGGCAGGTAGATCCTGAAGGTGGTCCCCTCGCCGGGCGCGCTCTGCACGGTGATGGTCCCGTCATGCTGCTTGATGATGCCGTAGGCGGTGGCGAGGCCGAGCCCTGTGCCCTGGCCCACCTCCTTGGTGGTGAAGAACGGATCGAAGATCTGCCGCTGCACCTCGGGGCTCATGCCGCAGCCGGTGTCCGAGATGCAGATCACGATGTGCGGCTGGTCGGGCAGCACCGGCGGTGACGGCGGGTCAACGGTGGGCAATTCGACCCGCTCGGTGTTGATGGTGAGCCGTCCGCCCTCGGGCATGGCGTCCCGGGCGTTGAGGCACAGGTTGAGCAGCACCTGCTGCAGCTGCCCCTGGTCGGCGTACACCGTCCCGATCTCCTGGCCCTGCGCCACCTCCAGCTGGATCTGCTCGCCGATGAGCGGCTTGATCATGCTGGTGTGGTCAGCGATGACCTTGTTCGGGTTCAGGTACCCCATGCTCATGCTCTGGCGGCGGCTGAAGCTGAGCAGCTGCGTGGTCAGGCTCGCGGCGCGGTCCACGGCCTTGAGCGAGCGCTTGACGAAGCGCATCACCTTGGGCTGGTCGCGGACCTCCTGCACGGCCAGGTGCATGTAGCCCTGGATCACCTGCAGGATGTTGTTGTACTCGTGGGCCACGCCGCCGGCCAGCAGCCCCACGGCCTCGAGCTTCTGCGCCTGGCGGATCTGGCGGTCCTTCTCTCGCAGGGCGTCCTCGGCCAGGCGGCGGGCGGTGATGTCGGTGATCAGGCCACCCGTGCGCACCACGCCCCGGACGTCGGTGGAGACGATCCAGGTTCGGTCCAGGACCCATCGCACGGTCCCGTCGGGGCGCACCAGGCGGTACTCGCACTCCATCCTGCCGTCCCGCGTCAGCAGCTTGAACGCTCGCTCGACGGTGTGCTGGTCGTCGGGGTGGACCAGGCGGAACCACTGGTCGTCGGAGGTGTGGAAGGCCTCCATGGGCAGGCCGGTCATCTGCTCGATGGCCGGGTTGGCGTACAGCAGCGCCGATTTTCGCAGGTCCTCGTTGCTGTGCACCTCGGCGGTCCATACCACCGCGTCGATGGACTCGGCCAGGGTCTGGAAGCGCTCCTCGCTGCGCCGCAGCGCCTCGGTGCGGGCGGTGATGTCGCGGCCGACGCCGTAGACCACGCCCTGCTCCAGGTCGGGCGTGACATGCCACGAGATCCAGCGGTGGCTGCCGTCCTTGCAGATGTTGCGGTCCTCGAAGTCGAGCAGGGTCTCGCCCTCGAGCAGCTTCGCCATGTACTCCCTGGCGTGGTCGCGATCGTCGGGGTGGATGAACTCCATGAACGGGCGCTCGAGCAGCTCTTGCTCCGTGAACCCCAGCAGCTTCGTAAAGGCGGGGTTGACGCGCTTGTAGTAGCCGTCCGCGCCAGCCACCACCAGCAGGTCCATGGAGAGGCTGAAGAAGTCCACCAGCTCCTGTTCGGTGTGCTCCGCGCTGGCGCCGCGCTGCTGCAGCTCCTGCTCGAGCGATTCGACGCGGGCCAGAAGCTGCTCACGGTCCATTTCGCTACCTGACACTTATTCCCCTCCTTCCAGGCGACAGCTTAGCTGATCCTGTGGTTCCAGGGTACCGTTGTGCACATCATGGGTGGTAAAGTGGAGCCGCCATGACCCGCGCCACGCCACTGCTCACCTTGCTGCTGCTGCTCGTGGGCGCGCCCAGCGCCCGGGCCGAGGAGCCGGCCACGCTCTACGAGCGCGCCCTGGAGCGGTTCAGCGCGGCGGACTTCGAGGGATCCCTCGGGTTGCTGGAGCAGGTGCGAGACGCGCCGGCCGCCGGGACGGGGCTGCGCGCCCGGGCGCTGCTCTACATCGGCGTGAACCAGGCGGTGATGCGCAAGGAGGCGGCCGCGCGCGAGAGCTTCCGGGCGGCGCTGACCACGGATCCGTCGGTGGAGCTGGACCCGGACCAGTTCAAGCCGAGCATCGTCACCATGTTTCGCAACGAGCGGCGGCTCACCCTGGGTCGCCTGGACGTCAGCACCGGAAAGCCCGGGGCGGAGGTGGCGCTGGGCGGGGTCAAGGCCGGGGTGACGCCCCTGAGACGTCACGTGGTGCCCGGCCGCATCCGGGTTCAGGTGCGGCGCCCGGGGGAGGCGGGGGGCGAGTGGGCGCACGACGAGGTGGTGAAGGTGGAGGCGGGGCAGACCCTGCGGCTGGCCTTGCGCCTGCCCGGCGAGCCGCCGCCGCCGTCGCCGCGGCCTCGCGAGGAGGCGCCCCGGCGGGTGTTCACCTGGATCGCGGGGGGCGTGGGCCTTGCGGCCCTGGCCACGGGCGCGGCGCTGGCGGCCCTGGCTGACGCGGACCACGACGAGTGGGAGCAGGTGCGCCAGGAGCGCAAGGACCAGCAGCGCTGGGCCGACCTGCGCCAGGCCGGAGAGGACAAGGCGCTGGCGGCCAACATCCTGTTCGGGATGGGCGGCGCGGCGGCGGCCGCGGCGGTGGCGCTCTTCTTCCTGGAGCCTGGCTGGTCCGCGCCCGGCGGCGAGGCCTCGGTTCGGCTCACCCCTGCGGTGGGGCGCGCCGTTGGCGTGGGCCTGCAGGGGACCTTCCGGTGAGGTGGCGCGGCTGGACCCTTGGCCTGTGCGCGGCGCTGGCCCTGGCCGGCTGCGTGCTCGACTGGAGCGCGCCCTGGCTGGGCGACGGCGGTCACAGCATGGACAGCGCGCCGTCGCTGGACCATGACAATGACCCCGACGGCGAGCCCGCTGACCTGCAGGGTGATCTGAAGCCGTCGCCCCCGCCCTGGGTCTGGGTCTCCGGCGGGGATGGGGTGTGCAACTTCAAGGCCGCGGCGCGGGCCAGCGACGGCGGCTTCGTGGTGGGCGGCCACTTCAGCGGGTCGATCAAGCTCAACCTCAACGGCAAGCCCACGACCATCACCGCCTCTCCCGGGGTATCAGATACCCTGGTGCTCAAGCTGAACAACAAGGGCGGACCGATGTGGGTCTATCAGGGGACCTGCGCGGGCGAGGGCCGCGTGCAAGACATCTCGGTGGACGGCACGGGCCGCATCTGGGTCGTGGGGGACTTCGAGAAGACCATCACCTTCCCCGGCTCCATGACGGGCAAGACCCTCACCGCCAAGGTGGGCCGGGACGGCTTCATCCTGCGGCTGGCCCCCGACGGCTCGAACCAGCTGCTGGCCCAGGTCCAGGGGCAGGACAAGGAGATGGTCCACCGGGTTCACGCCATCGCGGACGGCTCGGCCCTGGTGGGCGGGATCATGGGGGCGGGGCCCACCTTCCAGGGTGAGACCGGGCTGATCAAGCCGTCCACCGCTGGCCTCTCGGCCCAGGTCTTCCTGGCAAAGGTCACCCCGAAGGGCACCTTCAAGTGGGTGGACCAGATCGGCGGCGCCAAGTCCGAGGAGTTGGGCGGCCTGGCCATGAGCGGCGGCAAGATCTTCGTGGCCGGGCATTTCCGGTCGAACTACATCGATTACAACAAGGACCCCGCCACCCGGATGACCCTCAAGGGCGCCTCGGACCTGTTCGTGCTGCGGATCTTGCCCCAGGCCACCAAGCGCAAGGTGCTGGATCGCGCCCAGGCGCACGGGAGCAAGGCCTCGGCCCAGCTCCATGACCTGGCCATGGACACCAAGGGGCCGGTGATCACCGGCTACTACGCGGGCGGTCCGCTGAACATGGTGGGGGCCAGCCTGACCACCACCAGCCACAGCGAGCTCTATGTGGCGGCCCTGGACAGCAAGCTCAAGGCGCGGTGGATGCAGCGCGGCACCTCGTCCGGTGGGAGCGCGGGCTGGCGGGTGGCCATCGGCGGGCAAGACCGGGTGCTGGTGGCTGGCCACTACCAGGGGAACTTCTCCATCAAGGGGATCAACTACACAAGCGGCCGAGGGGGCGACGAGATCCTGGCGTTGATCCTGAGCCCCGGGGCCGGCGCGCTGCAGCGGATCATCACCACGGGCGACTCGGGCTGGGACCGGGCCTGGGCCCTGGTGCCTTACGCGGGCGATACCGCGCTGCTGGCAGGCGAGTACACGGGGAAGGTCATCTTCAACGGGCTGAAGCGCACCAGCGGCAAGCTGTCCGACGGGTTCGTCTGGCGCGCCAACCTCCAGGTGCCCTGAGGCGCGTGGTGGGGCGGCTGGGCAAGCTGACGGCCCCGGCGGCCCGCGCCAGGGCGTTGCTGCCCGGGCGGCGGCGCCGGGACAGCGCCGGGATCTCGCGCAAGGTGGTGGTGCTGGGCGCGGGGTTCGCCGGGCTCAGCGCGGCCCAGGCGCTGGATCGCACCCTGAAGGTCACGGTGGTGGACCCCCACGTGCGGTTCGACTTTCTGCCCAACGTCCATGAGCTGATCTCCGGCGCCAAGCAGCCCGCCGACCTGCAGCTCCCGCGCGCCGCGCTGGTCCACCGGGCTGGCCACACCTTCCTGCGCGACCGCGCCATGGACCTGGACCTCTCGGCCAGGCGCGTGACCCTGGCGGGCGGCCGGGCGCTGGACTACGACTACCTGCTGGTGGCCTGCGGCGGCGAGGGCAGCCTGGGCCTGGTGCCTGGCGCCGCCGCCCACGCCATGGCCTTCAAGTCGGTGGGCCACTGCGCCGCCATCGGCCGCAGGCTGGCCGGGCTCATGAACCGGGGCTCGCCTGCGCGGGTGGCCATCGTGGGCGCGGGGCTGGAGGGGATCGAGGCCCTGGGGGAGATCCTGCGCCTCGGCGATGCCCCCGGGGGAAAGCCCGTGGAGGTGCACATGCTGGAGGCTTCCGCCACGCTGATGCCCGCCGCGCCGCCGGCACTGGACGCCGAGGTGCGCCGCCTGTGTCGCCGCCGCCCGGTGACGTTCCACACCGGGGTGCGCGTGGCCTGCGTGGAGCCGGGGCGGATCTGCCTGCAGGGTGGGGGCGAGGTGCCGGCCGAGCTGATGATCTGGACCGCCGGGCTCCGGCCGCGGCCGCTGCTGCGACAGGCGGGGCTGTCGCCCCGGGGAGGCGAGTGGGCGCCGGTGCGGCCCACGCTCCAGAGCCAGGACCGCGATGAGGTGCTGGTGGCCGGCGACGCGGTGGCGCTGCCGCGGCCGGTGGAGAAGCAGGCGTACCACGCGCTGGACATGGGGCGCCGGGCCGGGCTGAACATCGCCCGGCTGGTGGCGGGCCGTCAGCCCCGCCGCTTTCGCCCCTCGCCCAAGCCGCAGCTGATCTCCTTCGGCGACCTCGACTGCTTCATGGTGCTGGGTGACACCGTGGTGGCCGGAAAGCCGCTGCTGGCGCTCAAGGAGGGTGTCTACCAGCTGGTGATGGCCCGCCTCGATCCGCCCACCGGCCTCGGCTCCATCCGGCAGGCCGTGCGCCGCGCGCGCCAGGGAATGGAAGACCTCACCGGCCCGGGCCTCTCCCTGGCCACCCTCGCCCGCCAGGCAGATGTCCGCATCCTAAAAAATGTCAAGTAGGGGGGTCAGACCCCTACACTTGACATTTTCCAGTGGCGGCCAAAGTGTCAAGTAGGGGGGTCAGACCCCTACACTTGACATTTTAGCTGTGGGGGCCGGGGCGCTCGGGGCGCTGCTCTGTGGGGTGGTTGTCGCCGTCAACCAGCACCACGGCGGGTTCATGCCGGGGTACCTCATCGGCGTGTAGCGCCACGAAGGTGGCGATGATCACCAGGTCGCCCACCTCGAACAGGTGTGCCGCGGCCCCGTTGGCGCAGATGACGCCCGAGCCGGCCTCGCCCTGCAGGGCGTAGGTCTGGATCCGGCTGCCCCGGGTGACGTTCCACACATGCACCTGCTCGTTGGGGACCATGTTGGCGGCCGCCATCAGGTCCTGATCAATGGTCAGGCTGCCCTCGTAGTCGAGGTCGGCGTGGGTCACCGTGGCGCGGTGAATCTTTCCTCCGAGGAGCGTACGCTGCATGGTCGGCTCGGCCTCCGCTGCAGATCCTATAGCCGCGGCGATGAGCCTCTGTAAAGGGGTGTCACCAAATTGTCACACGCGAGGCAGCGAAGGTGCTTCGCCTTGACAGGGCCGCCCGATCCCACCAAGGATACCTGGCCATGAGCGATCGACCCATCATCGTCGGGGCGGGGATTGCAGGGCTTACCCTCGCCAACCTGATGAAAGCGCCAAAGCCGCTGTTTCTCGAAAAAAGCCGGGGTGTTGGAGGACGCTGCGCCACCCGGCGTGTCCAGGGGGACCTGCCCGTCGACCATGGCGTGCCCATGATCCACGGTCGCTCCCCCGAGCTGCGCGAGTTCCTCTCGGCCCTGGACCCGGAGGAAATCCAGTGGGACTGGCCCATGCGCGTGCGCGGCGATGGCACGCCCTGCCAGCCGCAGGCGTACGACAGCCGCACCTGGCGCGCCGCGTTCGCCCGGGGTGTGACCACCTTCGCCAAGCACCTCGCCGAACCCTTCGAGGTGCGCCGCGAGACCGAGGTGCAGCGCATCTCCCTGGGGGACCGGTGCTTCGAGCTGGCCGCGGGGGCGGAGACCTTCCGAACCCGCGCCCTGGTGCTGACCTGCCCGCTGCCCCAGACCGTGGCCCTGGTGGAGCCGCTTGCCCAAAGCGCCCCCGAGCTCTCGGCCCTGCTGCAGGTGCTCCAGCGGGTGCACACGCTGCCCAGCCTGACGGTGCTGGCCGGCTACGACCGCCCCACCGCCGACGACTGGCACCTGCGCGTGCCCGGCCCGGACAGCGTGATCCACACCATCGTCAACGACAGCTCCAAGCGACCGGACGCGCCCTCGCAGGTGCTGGTGATCCAGGGCAACCCGGTCTTCTCCAGGCAGAACCTGGAGGCCGACCCGGCGCGCTGGGGTGACGAGCTGCTCGGGGCGGCCGCGAGCGTCCTGGGCCCCTGGGCGGCAGAGCCGACCTGGCACCAGGAGCACCGCTGGCGCCACGCCCGGGTTCAGCGCGGCGACGAGCTGAGCAACCCGGTGCTGTTGAGCTGGCCCGACGGCCAGACCCTCGCCCTGTGCGGCGAGGCGTTCAACGGCGCCGGCGGCGTCGAGGGCGCGCTGCTGAGCGCCTGCGCCCTGGCGCGACGGCTGGAACATGGGCAGCCCTCCCCGGTCTCCGGAGCATAGACATGTCACTCAATCCGCTTGAAATAGACGAGATCCTCAAGGCCGAGTACGACCATGATTGCGGCGGCTTCGGCAAGGACCACGTGTGCGTCCGCATCGTGGCCATCGCCGATTTGCCCACCAAGTTCGGCGAGTTCCAGATCGTCGCGTTCTGGAACAACAAGGACGACAAGGAGCATGTGGCGGTGGTGCGTGGCGACATCCGCGGCCAGGCCGACGTGCCGCTGCGCGTTCACTCCGAGTGCCTCACCGGCGACGGCCTCGGCTCGCTGCGCTGCGACTGCCGCGACCAGCTCGAGGCGTCGCTGCAGGCCATCGGCGAGATGGAGCGCGGCGTGCTGCTCTACCTCAGACAGGAGGGCCGTGGCATCGGCCTGATCAACAAGATCCGCGCCTACAGCCTGCAGGACATGGGCCTCGACACCGTGGAGGCCAACCTGGCCCTCGGCTTTCGCGATGAGGAGCGCGACTTCGCCGTGGCCGCGCACATGATCCACAGCCTGGAGATCAAGTCGATCCAGCTGATGACCAACAACCCGTACAAGATCCAGGAACTGGAGAAGCACAGCGTGGTCATCAGCAAGCGGCTGCAGCACGAGCTGCCGCACAACCCCCACAACGAGGCCTACCTGGCCACCAAGGTGGCCCGCATGGGCCACTTCCTGCGCATGGACGGCGAGACCAGCCTGGACGAGCAGGGCGACGTGCGCCCCCTGCCCGCCGACCCCGAGTAGGGGCCGCGGGCGGCGTTGCCCAGGACAACGCCGCCGCCCCGGCAGGCCGGGGCCATGTTTTCATTCGCAACACGCCGGTCTCTGCGCCGGTGTACCTGCCGAAGATCCCGGAAGATTTTTTTCCGGCACATGCCTTGCTTATCCATACCCGAACCGGTAGAAGCTTCGGCCCACATCATCCCGAAAGAGGCATGGCCAGCATGTACCCCACAAGAATCAAACCGATCATCATCGCCGGCGGGCTCATCCTGCTCCTCTGGCCCGGCATCACCCTGGGCCAGGCGCCACCCGTGGCGCCGCCGCCCGAAGAGGAGGTCCCGGCCGAGCTGTCAGAGCCGCCCGCGGCCCCCGAGCCCGATTCGTCGGAGATCCCGGCCGAGCCTGCGCCTGCGCCCGCGCCGTCGGTGGAGCCCGCGGATAAAGCCGACAAGCCGGTGACACCCCCGGCGCCGGCGTCCGCGGTCAAGAAGGACGCCGAGTTCACCGACGCCATGCTCACCCTGCTGCGGGGCTTCCGCTTCGGCTCCTACGGCCGGGTCGGCGTCTCGGGCGATCTGTCCCGGGGCTCCAAGGCCAAGCCGCTCAACGTGGTGACCCACGGCCCGCGCCTCGAGGAGTCGCCCTACGTGGAGCTGGACCTGGGCTACGTCATGGACCGCGGCGACGACCTCGGCTTCAAGGTGCAGTTCACCATGGCCTTCTCCGAGGACTTCTTCCACTACAACGGCGAGTGGGACGCCGACATCGCCATCCGCAACCTGTACCTCGAGGCGGTCAACGTGTTCACCCCGGCCCTGTCCATCTGGGCCGGCTCGCGCATGTACCGCGGCGACGACATCTACCTGTTCGACTACTGGCCCCTCGACCTGCTCAACACCCTGGGCGCCGGCGCGCGGCTGCGCTTCGGCAACACGCACATCAACCTGCACGGCGGCGTCAACCGGCTCAAGGACGCCTACCAGTACCAGAAGTTCCCGGTGCCCGGCGCCAAGTTCGGCTCCGAGGACGTGGAGGTGCTCGATCGCCAGCGCGCCATCTTCTCGCTCAAGGCGACCCACGAGATGCCCAAGCTCACCGACGCGCTGTCCATGAAGGTGGCACTGTACGGCGAGCTGCACCACCTGCCCGACGGGACCCAGCGCAAGGACCTGGAGGTCAAGGACCTGCCGTCGGACATCGGCTGGGTGGCCGGCGTCCAGCTCGGCCTGTGGGACTTCGGCGACAACGCCCACCTGAACCTGTGGGGCCGCGTGGCCGGCGGCCTGGCGGCCTACGGCGAGCTGTCGGTGCCCGGGGCGGTGGACCTGGAGAAGAAGGCCGCCGACGCCCGCGAGTACGTGGTGGCCCTGTCCGGCAACTACGAGCGCGGCATCTTCGGCATGATGCTCGGGGCCTACATGCGCTACTTCGAGGACGCCGACGGCAACAAGAGCGACTACGACGACGGCTGGGAGTATGTGCTGGCCGCGCGCCCGATCTTCTTCATCCACAAGTACTTCCACCAGGCGGCGGAGATCTCCTGGCAGGGGCGGCGGCCCAACGGGCTGAACCCCCGCAGCCAAACCCACCTGGTGCCCAACGTGATGAAGTTCTCCCTGATCCCGACGCTGAGCTGGGACCGCGGCAGCTACTCGCGGCCCCATATCCGCTTCATCTACACCCTCACCTACCTCGACGAGGCCGCGCGCATGCTGTTCCCCAAGGAGGACCCGCGCTACGGCGAGTCGATGCACCACTTCATGGGGGTGCAGGTTGAGTGGTGGTTCAACAGCTCCTACCGTTAGGAGAGGGAAGATGAAAAGGACCGACAGAGATATGAGAGCCAACAGGACCACCACCATCATCGCCGCCACGCTGCTGACCGCGCTGGCGCTGGGCTGCCACGACCCGGGCGTGGGGGCGGGCAAGGGGCGCAAGATCACCAGCAACGTGCAGGACTGGCGTGACGAGGTGATCTACCAGCTGCTCATCGACCGCTTCGCCGACGGCGACTACAGCAACAACCACAAGATGGACCGCAGCCACCTGGGCCGCTACCAGGGGGGCGACTACCAGGGCGTCATCGACAAAATCCCGTACCTCAAGGAGCTCGGGGTCACCACGCTCTGGATCTCGCCGGCGGTCAAGAACCTGGAGGAGGACGCGGGCTTCGCCGGCTACCACGGCTATTGGACCCAGGACTTCAAGGGGGTCAACCCGCACTTCGGCGACCTGGCCAAGCTGCAGGAGCTTGTGGACACCCTGCACGACAACGGCTTCAAGGTGATCCTCGACATCGTCACCAACCACATCGGCCAGCTGTTCTACTACGACGCCAACATGAACGGGCAGCCCGACGAGACCATGTACGGCGGCGGCGGCCAGTCCGACGGCTCGGGCAACAAGGACCTGCCCGGCCGCCTGACCCGCATGAGCGAGTGGGACCCCGACTACGACCGCCGCGGCATCCAGGCCTTCACCTCCCTCGGCGAGTCGGGCCTGTCCCCCATCGAGTGGGTCTACATGCCGGCCATCAACCGCGTACCGGTGCAGCCGGCCGAGTTCCAGAACAAGGCGTGGTACCACCGCCGCGGCCGGGTCACTGCCTGGGAGCACTTCAAGGCGGGCACCACGGATCAGGTCAAGAAGTTCTGCACCCAGCCGATCCTGGATAACAACGTGGACCTGTGCGACTACGTGCGGGCCCAGGAGGTGCTGGGCGACTTCCCCGGCGGGCTCAAGGACATCGCCACCGAGCTGCCGCCGGTGCGCGACGCGCTCATCGGCGTGTTCAAGTGGTGGATCTCGGTGGGGGACTTCGACGGCTTCCGCATCGACACCATCAAGCATGTGGACTACGCCTTCTGGAACGCCTTCGCCCCGGCCATGCGCGAGCACGCGGCCAAGCTGGGCAAAAAGAAGTTCCTGATGTTCGGCGAGGCGTTCACCGGCGTGGACCGGCTGCTCGGCTCCTACACCGGCAAGTACGACAAGGACCTGATGGGCTCCACCCGCTATGACAATCAGGTCGACTCGGTGTTCTACTTCTCGCAGAAGTACCGCATCGACTCGGTGTTCAAGAGCGGCGCGCCCACCACCGCCCTGGAGTCGCTGCACAAGGACCGGCTGAAGTACTACCGCACCAAGCCCCACGCCGGCGGCATCACCGCGGCGCCCCACGAGGCGCTGATCAACTTCATCGACAACCACGACGTGTCGCGCTTCCTGTACGGCAGCGGCGGGGCCAAGGGGTTCGCTGGCCGGATGCGCGCGCTGCAGGCGGCGCTGACCTACCTGTTCACCACGGTGGGGATCCCGAACATCTACTACGGCACGGAGCAGAACTTCTTCGGCGGCAACGACCCGGGCAACCGCGAGGTGATGTGGCGCGGCAACCCCAACCCGTGGGCCGGCTCGCCCCCGGCCTTCGACACGTCCAACGCCACCTTCCGCCACATCAAGAAGCTCATCGAGCTGCGCAAGCAGTACGCGCCGCTGCGGCGGGGCGACTACACCATCCGCTGGGCCACCAACTCGGTGGGCAGCGAGGCGGACGCTGGAATCTTCGCCTTCGAGCGGGTCTACAACAAGGAGCGGGCGCTGGTGGTGATCAACGCCAAGGCGTGCGCCAGCGACAACAGCGGCAAGGTGACCTCGGTCAGCTACAGCAACACGCGCAACGGCTCGTCCACCATGCAGACCGGGTTCGCCAACGGCGTCACCCTGCAGAACGTCTACCCGGACACCGACAAGGGCGACAGCTTCACCGTGTCAGGCGGGGCCGTGGACGTGCGGGTGCCCTGTCAGGGTTGGAAGATCCTGGTCAAAAAGTAGCCCGCCGCTTCATCGCGGAGGGCCGCGAAGCGTGCCGAGCAGTGAGGCGTTTATCCCGCAAGGGCCGCGCAGCGGGCCGAGGACAGCCGAACGGGCTCCCCCGGAGGGGCGTGGCGCGGGCACAGCGGTGATCAGCCGCCCAGCGCGAGCAGCGCCTCGTCCAGGTCGGGCACGAAGAAGCCCATGGAGTTGATCCCGCCGGCGAAGTGGAAGAAGAGCTGGGTGTAGTCATCGCCGTCCACGTCCTCCACCGGCCCCGGGGTCACGAAGGTCAGGTTGTCGGTGTTGATCAGCATGAAACACTCCGCCTCGCCGGGTTCGAACCGGCCCGCTAGCTTCACCATTGCCATGGGATCTCCTTTTCGCTTGGGTTCATCGGTGGTCCTAGTTAGTGAGGGGACGGAGGCGTGATGTCAACCCGTTGTTGCATTGACCCGGGGCGCCACATGGTGGATAAGTCGTTCGCGCCACCGCCGGCGCCGCCTGGAGTAGCCCCGTGAACACCGCCCCGAGAAACGACATCCGAAACATCGCCGTCATCGCCCACGTGGACCATGGCAAGACCACCCTCGTGGACGGCATGCTGCGCCAGAGCGGCCTGCTCAAGCGGGGGGGGGAAGGGCTCGACCGGGTGCTCGACAGCGTGGACCTGGAGCGGGAGCGCGGGATCACGATCCTGGCCAAGAACACGGCGGTGCGCTACCTCGACACCACCATCAACATCCTCGACACGCCGGGGCACCACGACTTCGGCGGCGAGGTGGAGCGCACCCTGCTCATGGCCGACGGCGTGCTGCTGCTGGTGGACGCCGCCGAGGGGCCGCTGCCCCAGACCCGCTTCGTGCTGGAGAAGGCGCTCCGCCTGGGCCTCTCCACGCTGGTGGCGATCAACAAGATCGACCGCAAGGACGCCCGGCCCACCGAGGTGCTCGACGAGGTGTACGACCTGTTCATCGACCTCGGCGCCTCGGACGCCGAGATCGAGTTCCCGGTGCTCTTCACCAACGGCCGCGAGGGCATCGCGCACCACGATCTGAACGACGGCTCCGGAGACCTCCGGCCGCTGTTCGAGACCATCGTGGCCCACGTGCCGCCGCCGGCGGACCGGCGGGGCGAGCCGCTGCAGCTGCACGTCAACAACCTGGGGTGGGACGACTACGTGGGCCGGCTGATCATCGGGCGGGTGCACGCCGGCACGATCCACGAGGGGCAGGTGATCCAGGTGCTGGGGGAAGGGGACGCCGTCACCGAGGGCAAGGTGATGCGCCTGTACGGGTTCTCGGGGCTCACTCGGGAGGAGATCCAGGAGGCTGGCGCCGGGGACATCGTGGCGGTGGCGGGCATCGAGCACGTGGCCATCGGCGACACGGTGATCACGCCGGCGTCGCCTCAGCCGGCGCTGCCGCGGGTGAAGGTCGACGAGCCGACCCTCTCCATGGATTTCTGCGTCAACACCGGGCCCTTCGCCGGGCAGGACGGCAAGTACGTCACCAGCCGGCACCTGCGCGAGCGGCTGCGCCGCGAGTCGATGATGAACGTGGCCATCCGGGTGGAGGCCACCGCCTCCACCGACGTCTTCCGGGTGGTGGGGCGCGGCGAGCTGCAGCTCGGCATCTTCGTCGAGACCATGCGGCGCGAGGGCTACGAGGTGATGCTCTCGCGGCCGGAGGTGGTGACCCAGGGCGAGGGCGACAAGATGCAGGAGCCGCGGGAGCGGCTGCTGCTGGACATCCCCGATGAGATGGTGGGCGCGGTGAGCGAGCGCCTCGGGCCGCGCAAGGGGCGGCTGCAGGAGATGACCCACCACGGCGACCGGGTGCGGCTGGTGTTCTCCATCCCCACCCGGGGGCTCATCGGCTGGGGCGGCGAGTTCCTGACGGTGACCCGGGGGCAGGGCGTGATGAACACCGCCTTCGAGGGGTGGATCCCGTGGCAGGGGCCGATCCCGGCGCGACGCACCGGCGCGCTGGTCTCCGACCGTGAGGGGAACGCCACGCCCTACGCGCTGTTTCACCTGCAGCCCCGTGGCGACCTGTTCATCCCGCCCGGAACCCGGGTCTACAAGGGCATGGTGGTGGGGGAGCACAGCAAGAGCAGCAACCTGGACGTCAACGTCTGCAGGCCCAAGAAGCTGACCAACATGCGCGCCGCGGGCAAGGACGACAACGTGATCCTGTCGCCGCCGCGGCGCATGTCCCTGGAGCAGGCCATGGAGTTCATCGCCGAGGACGAGCTCATCGAGGTCACGCCCAAGGTGATCCGCCTGCGCAAGCGGGTGCTGTCAGGGCGGCATGTCAACAAGGCAGGATGATCTATGATTGGAGGGTGATGCGCTCGAGCCGGGCATCCCTTTGTTTCACCTTCACGCTGCTGGCGTGCGCCTGCGGACAGGAGCCCGTCCCTGCGGTGTCCACCCACGTGGGCGACTGGCGCGATGAGGTGATCTACCAGGTGGTCACCGACCGGTTCGACAACGGCGACCCGTCCAATGACGCGGCCGGCGGCGTTGGCACCGACCCGACCGACCTGGCGCGCTACCAGGGGGGCGACTGGAAGGGCGTCACCCGGCGGCTGGACTACATCAAGGCGCTGGGCGGAACCGCGGTGTGGATCTCGCCGCTGGTCAAGAACATGGACCGCATGGGCAAGTGGGACGGCTACCACGGCTACTGGGCCAGCGACTTCACCACCATCAACCCGCACTTCGGCGCGCTGGCGGACCTGCAGGAGCTGGTGCGGCAGGCCCACGCCCGGGGCATGAAGGTGATCCTCGACATGGTGACCAACCATGTGGCGCAGCTGTTCTTCTACGACCTGGACGGCGACGGCAAGGCCACCGACGGTGAGCGCTATCCGCCCTTCTCCGCGTCAGGTCGGCTGAGCGCGCCGCTGGTGTGGAACGGCCCGCGGCCGCGGCTGTTCCGCTTCGCCACGGGCGACCGGTCGGGCGCGCCGGAGGCCTTCGCGTTGGCTGACGACGACTTCCACCGCCGGGGTCAGATCACCGACTACACCAGCCAGGTGCACAAGGAGCTGGGGGACTTCCCCACGGGGCTGCGTGACCTGGACACCGAGCGGCCCGAGCTCATCGAGGCGCTGGTGGACACCTACACGCACTGGGTGCTGCAGACCGACGTGGACGGGTTCCGCATCGACGCTGTGCCCCACGTGGGGCACGCGTTCTGGCTCGCCTTCGGGCGCAAGCTGCGCCAGGCGCTGGCGGCGCACGGCAAGCACAGGTTCTTGCTGCTGGGCGAGGCGTACCACAAGGACCCGACCCTGGTGGCGTCTTACACCCGGGCCGGCGGGCTCGACTCGGTGTTCGACTTCGCGCTCAAGTGGGACCTGATCGACGGCTACCTGCTCGACGGCAAGGCGGCCAGCACGGCGGTCAAGGCGCTGGAGACCCAGCGCAGCCTCTACCCGGCGGCGCCCCAGCCGGGCGGAATCGGCCTGTCGCCCTGGCAGGCGCGGGTGTCCTTCGCGGACAACCACGACATGCGGCGGCTGCTGGGGGAGCTGTACGACTTCAACGCCCTGGAGCTGGCCCTGACGGTGGTGTTCACCGTGGACGCCATCCCGGCGGTGTACTACGGCACCGAGCAGGGCTTCTCCGGCAAGGGGGACCACGCCTCGCGCGAGGTGATGTGGAAGAGCGGCTTCGGTACCGGGCACCGGACCTACCGCCACATCCGCAAGCTGGCCGCGCTGCGCCGGACCAGCGCAGCCCTGCGCTACGGCACGCTGGTCAAGCGCTACGCCTCGGCTGTCAGCGCGCGGGAGAGCAAGCCGGGGGCCGGGCTGCTGAGCTACGAGCGGATTCACCACAGCGAGCGGGTGCTGGTGGCGATCAACGGCCACCCGGTGCAGGTGGCCCAGGCGCGGGTTCAGACCGGCTTCGCCGGCGGGACCAGGCTGCGCGATGTGCTGGGCGGAGGTGGGACCACGCTCACCGTGGACACCGAGGGCAAGGTGGCGCTCTCGGTGCCCCAGCGGCGGGCGCAGATCTGGATCAGCGCTCCCTGATCGCCTGGATCAGGCCGCGGCCTTTCCGTCGTCGGTGGATTTCCCGTCCTTCAGCAGCTTGCGGGCCGAAGGCTTGAGGGTGATCTTCATGAAGTCGTGCACGTCCAGCAGATCTTGCGGCGGGAGCTCCAGGCCTGTCAGCCGCTCGCGCAGCACCTGAGCCATCTCCAGGTAGCGCGTGTAGAGCGCCGCCGTCGGCAGCTTGCCGTGTTGCATGCGCGGCGCCATCCAGAGGGCCTGCCGCTTGAACGCCGCGTGACGAACGCACACATGCTCCTGCGGGTGGACCAGCGCGGCGGCGGCCGTGGCGAGCTCCCATGAGCGGGTGTCCAGCGCCGTGACGAGGCGGCTGAAGCGCGGGGAGAGTTCGTCCTCACCGTACAGCATGCCGTGCAGCGAGATGGCCACCTCGGGGTGGCGTTCCTCGTCCAGCTCGTTGAGCAGGGCTCGCTGGGCAGGCGGCACCAGATCCGTCATGGTGAACACCTTGAGCAGGGCTGCCACGGCCTCCCCGTATTGCTCCTTGTCCAGGTAGGCCTCCAGCCGCTCCGCCGACAGGAGATCCTGCGCGGTGGCCATGGCCGGATCCCTGTGACGCTTGAGCCGGGATTTTGCGCCCTGTCCGCGCATGTCCCGCAGCCAGGTCGGATCCTCGAACCCCTTGGGGTGCAGGACCCTGAGGATGGCGGCCTGCTGATCCAGGGAGAGCAGGTTCTGTATGCCTACCCCTGCCTGGCTCGCAGCGCGCCGTCTGCCCAGGACTTGCTCGAGCCGGGCCATGGCCTGCTCCAGCTGATCCACGGGGAGTTCGACCTCCTCCATCAGGTGATAAAACCCGCGCTTGAAGTGGCGCACATCACCGTCTTCAAACTGGTAACCGCGCTTGTCTTCCATGTCGGAGACCAGCACAGCCAGGCCCCATGCTGGCCGCATGGAGTGACGGTAGATGGTTGGGTATTCATTGCCCGGGAGTTCAAATTCGCTCATCAACGGTCCTCCTGTTTCTTTATACCGGCGACGCTGCCCTGAGCTGTTCTTCGCCCAGGGAAGACCTGATGCTCAACCTGCTTACGTTGTCAGGAGCAGGGGGGGCAGGAGGGGATGCCGAATGAACAACCCCGCACGGTCACCCATCTCGTAACATTTGGAAATTATGCAATATATTTTGGTGCTTTGCAAGGCATCTCGAAGCGGGTCAGTTTTGGGATACGAAGCCTCGCGCCGATACCCCTCGTCAACTGCGTCATCATGGCCATGTGCGCGCCTGGACAGGTCCTCGTGGACATTCGAGATCCCCTCGAGATCCCGCGCCGAGAGGGGGCGGCAGGCGCAGCCTTGCCTGCGCAAAAAGCCGCCGGCGAGGTGGTCCCGGGGCCATGGCGGGGGCGGGCGCGGGCGCGGGAGCTGAAGCGGCGCAGGCCAGACGGCGCATTCCACCGTCGACCGTCGACGGTCCAGTGACTATCCTCTCTGCCATGACCATCCAAAAGGACCGCGCCGACTGGGCGCTGGAGTTCATCTCGCGCGTGGTGCGCGACTGCCCGCGGCGCGTGGCGGGTTCAGCTGACGAGCGGCGGGCGCAGCAGCTCGCCGAGGGCGCGGCCGGGCCCCTGGGGCTCGAGGCGAGCTGGCAGGGGTTTCGCTTCAGCCGCAACCTGTACGCGGTCAACGCCGCGCACATGGGGCTCGGCGTGGCCGCCACGGCGCTGTCCGGCGTGGCGCCTGCCCTCGCGCTGCCCATGCACCTGTTGGCCGGCACCTCCTACGTGCTCGACTCCACGCGCAAGGCGTACCTGCTGCGGCGGCTGCTGCCCGCGGCGGACTCGCAGAACCTGCTGCTCACGGCCCCGGCGGAGGGAGAGCCGGCGCTGCGCCTGGTGCTCATGGCCCACGCCGACGCGGCGCACACCGGGCTGATGTTCCGCGACGACATCGTCAAGGGCGGCGCCACCCGGGCGATGCCCGGCGTGCTGGGCTACCTTGCCAACCCGGTGATCCTCGCGGTCTACAGCCAGTTCCTGCTGGCGGGGGTGGACCTGCTTCGCTGCGCCGCTGGCCCGCTGACCTGGCCCCTGCGCCCGCTGGAGTGGCTGCTCACCCTGCCGAACCTGGGCGGGCTGGCGCTGCACCTCGAGCTGCTGCTGCGCGACGAGGTGGTGCCCGGGGCCAACGACGACCTGACCGGCGTGGCCGCCGCGTTGCTGCTGGCGCCGACGCTGCTCGCCAACAAGCCGGACGACGTGGAGCTGGTGTTCGTGATCACCGGCGCCGAGGAGAGCGGCACCGGCGGCGCGTACCACCTGCAGCGCGCGCACCGGGACCGGTGGCCGCGGCAGACCACCGTGGCCCTGGCCCTCGACAGCCTGACCAACGGCCAGCTCGTCTGCTTCGACGAGGGCGAGCTGGTGCCGCTGTCCCCGCCCGCCTGGCTGCGCGGGGCCGTGGACGCCGCCGCCCGTTCGGACCCGCGCCACGCGCGCGTGCACTTCCACCGGGTGCCCCTCGGCGCCTCGGACGCCACGCCGTTCCTCGCCGCGGGGTATGACGCCATGGGCCTGGGCTGCGTCCGCGAGGACACGGGCGCGCCCGCGCATTACCACCAGCCGTCCGACACGCCCGAAAACCTGGACATGGAGACGTTCGCGGCCTCCCTCGACTTCGTGCAGCGGCTGGTGGAGCAGATCTACGCGGCGCGGCGCTGACCGCCGGCTCAGAGGAAGAATATTGCTGACAGCCCGCTGTTGAAGCCGACCCACGCCTCCAGCTCGCGGCCGGTGGTGTTGTTGCCGGGTACGACGTAGACGTCGAGGCAGAAGGCGGTGAGCTGCAGCTCCAGCTTCCACAGCTGGACCGCGGCCGCTGCCAGGGTGGCGTTGATGGCCACCATGTCCAGGCGGTTGCCCTGGTCCGGCTGGAACACCAGGCCCGCGTCGGCCCCGAGGCTGAGACGGAAGCGGCCCCAGCGCGGCCCTCCCTCGAAGCGGAAGCCGATCATGTGCGCGGTGGTGTCGCCGAAGTAGGCCCGGTACAGGCCGCCGAGGCGGTAGTTGCGCCGCAGCAGGCCGAGCTCCACCTCCAGCGCGGGCCCCACGCGCTGGCTGCTGAACACGTGAAACAGCTTCAGCCCTGCGCCTGCCATCAGGTGGGCGCGACCCCCGTAGGGGTCAGGGGAGGCCGCGGCCGAGACCCCGGGTCGCGGCCGCGGCGCGGGCCGAGCGCGCGGTCGCGCGTCCTCGGGCGGGACGGGCGGTGGCGCCTGCCGCGGCGGGGCTGGCGGCGGCAATGGGGGCGGCTCGTCGGCCGGACGGGAGAACACCGGCTCGGGGGTGGGCGCCTGCGCGGGCGGGCCCGGGGTGGGCTGTGGCTGGTCTGCGCCAGGCACAGGCGGGGCTGGCGCGGTCAGGGGCGGCGGGGTCGCCACCTGGCCGGAAGGCGCCTGCGCCGCGAGCTTCAGGCACATGGCCGTCAAGGCTGGCAGGGTCTGCTCCGGGACCACCACCTGCTGCGTCACCGTTCCCTGCCCGGAGGCGATGTAATAGCTGGCCACTACCACACGGATCTTGCCGTCCTCGGCAGACAGCGCCGGCACAATCACCCAGCGGGCCATGAGGCCGCGGCCGAGGCGCAGCAGGTCCTTCGCGCCGGCGTCCCGGGGCAACGAGAGCACGCCCCACATCACGTCCACGGCGTCCTGAGTGCTGAGCTCGCAGTCTGTCGCGGCCAGCGCCTTGCGTAAGGCAGCGTCAGCCACCGGCCTCAGGCCCGCGGGGACCCCCCGGGTGCGCGGCTTCAACAGCACCCCCTTGCATGGCAGGGCAGCCGCGTCGTTCGGAGGAGCGTCAGGCCGCTCGGCGGGCCCGGGCGGCGCCTGGGCCGCGAGCGGTGGTGACAGCGTCAGGCAGAGCAGCGCGGTCAGGGAGGCGGCGGCGCGGCGGATCATGGGCCCCGCCTCCGCCGGCGAAGCGCGACGAGGGCCAGCCCGGCCAGCAGCAGCCACGGAGGGGCAGCGCTCAGGAGGCTGGAGGTGTGCGTCGGGGGCCGGGGATTGGCGGTCCCTTCATCGCCGCCATCGCCGCCGCACCCGCCGCACCCGTAGCCGAATCCCATGCCGTCGGCCGCGTGATCGCCCCCCGAGCCCTTGCCGGTCAGAGGCTTTTCACCCGGGGTCGGCTTCACCCCCGCCTGGCCTCCCTGGGCGGCGGTGGCCGGCGTGGATTCGGGCCTCCCCCCGCCGCCCGCCAGGATGCACGACTTGTCGCCGCACTTGACCCCGGTTGCGCAGCAGAACGAGCCGCAGCAGGTGGGGTGTGAGGTGGGGCAGTAGTAGCCGTTGTTGCAGCACACCGCGGCGTACGGCGTGCACGAGCCGTCCCCGCAGCAGCTGGGCGTGTCCCCCGAGCAGCACCCGCCGCCGGTGCAGCTCTGGCTGCCGGGAGGGCACCCTGCCGCCTCTCCCCCCGGGCACTGCGCCGCCGTCGCCGCGCACCCTCCCCCCTGGCAACAGACCTTCTTGTCCGCAGCGCAGCTCGTGCCGTCCGGGCAGCAGGTTGCGCCGGCGGGCAGGCAGCTGCCCCCGCAGCATTTTCCGTTGGTGCACGGCTTGCCGTCGCAGCAGGCGGCGCCGCTGGCCATGCACGTGCCGCCGCAGCAGATCTGCCCGCTGGTGCAGCAGCTGGCGCCGCACGGCTCCTGGCCGATGAAGCAGTCGGGCGTGGAAGGGGGCGGCTTGCCCGGCTGTGACGCGCAGTAAGAGCCCTGGCTCTTGGCGCACACCTTGTGGGCGCAGCAGAAGGGGAAGTCGCCCGGGCAGCACTGGCCGTCGCCGCAGGGGGCGCTGCCCCCCGGGCAACCACAGGAGTGCTTGTCCGCGCAGCACTTGCCGTCCACCTCGTAGGGCGCTGACGGCGTGCAGCACAACGACCCGGCGCACTGCGTGTCCTTGGGGCAGGACCCGCCCGGGTTCGCGCCGCAGCAGTCGAGCTCGGCCGCGATGCAGGTGCCGCCGCAGCAGCGCTTGCCCGACGGGCAGTACCCCGCGCCGCAGCAGGTCGCGCTGGCGGGCGCGCAGCTCGCGCCGCAGCATTTCTGCGACCCGGAGCAGCAGCTGCCGCCGCACGGGTTTTTGCACGAGGGGGGCGTACCGCCGCCGCCGGCGCACCAATCGGCCGCCTTCTGGGCTGCCGCGCTGCATGACCCGCACGACGCGCAGGCGATCTTGGCCCCGTCCGAGGTCTCGTACCATGCCGAGCAGGAGGAGGAGCCGGTGGTGGCGCAGGCGCGGATCTGTCGGCCACTGGAGCACTTGGACCAGGGGCTGCAGGTGGCCGCCTCGGCTCCTGCTGCGCCCAGGAGCAACATCAGCGCGAGGGCGCCACCACACCAACCTGAAGTTCGCCGGCCTGCCATCGTTCACCTCTCACTGTCTCACGGTCACCTTCGAGTATAGCTCCGCCGGGTACAGGTCAACCCCGGGCCAGGGGCGGCAGGTTCCTCACATCAGGACGATGTCGTCCACCGTGATGGTGTGCCAGTGCCCGGTGGAGCAGGCGTACTTGTACAGCTGGAGCTTGACCGCGTCGAAGGCCACGCCGCCGAACAGGGCGCCCAGGTCGAAGGTGAAGTCCTTCTTGTTCCCCTGCAGCGCGGTCCCCCCGCAGGGGAACGAGCCGTGGACCGGGTCCTTGTACAGCTTGCTGGCGACGGTCTTTCCGGCCTTGAGCAGGAAGATGCTCAGGCTGCCGCAGTTCCAGACGGCCCCGCCGCCGGCTGCGGCCAGGTAGAGCTTGATCGACCGGCCCTTGGTGCTGATGGTGCGGCCGAGGGTGTAGGTCTTGTGCACCGGGTCGCCCTGCCAGCAGTTGCCGTTGGTGGAGTAGGTGAAGGCCTGGATCGCCTTGCCGCCGCCGCTCCTCGGCGAGGCCAGGATCGACCACCCCACGTTGCCGCAGGCGGTGACGCTGCCCGGGGAGCACTTCTTGCACCCCTTGCAGCTCTCCCCCGTGGTGGTCTTGGTGCAGCCGGTGAAGGTGCAGCCCTTCTGGGGCTTGTCCCAGATCCAGCCGGTCGTGGGGCTGGCGCCGTCGAAGTCCTCCACACAGGTGCTGCCCTTCTTCACCAGGTTCGACGGGCAGGCGCACTTGCCTGACTTGCAGCCGGTCATGCCCGGGCACGCCATGGCGCACGCGCCGCAGTTGGTGTTGGTGGCCAGGCTGGTGCACACGCCGCCGCAGCAGCCGAGGCCGGCGCTGCAGTCAGTTGTCACCTTGCACTTCTTGCCAGCCGCGCACGCCGGGCAGGCGCCGCCGCCGCAGTCCACGTCGGTTTCGGCGCCGTTGTGCTTCTTGTCGGTGCAGCTGGGGCAGTCCGGGTCCTGGGCGTCGGGCTTGCCGTCGCAGTCCTCGTCGGTGGCGTTGCCGCACACCTCCGCCTTGTCGCCCGGCTTGACCGTGGCCGCGCAGGCGCCCCAGCCCCACACCCCCTTGGCCAGGGCGCAGGTCTGCGCTCCCGTGGCGCAGATGCCGGGCAGGCCGGTGGCGCACGCCTTGGTCGCCTTGGGCGTGCACTTCTGGCAGTCGGTGTCGTCCCCGTCGGTCTTGCCGTCGCAGTCCTCGTCCTTGCCGCTGCCGCACACCTCGGCCTTGTCGCCCGGCTTGACCGTGGCCACGCAGGCGCCCCAGTCCCACACCCCCTTGGCCAGGGCGCAGGTCTGCACGCCGGCGGCGCAGACGCCCGGGGAACCAGTGGCGCATGCCTTGGTGGCCAGCGGCGCGCACTTCTGGCAGTCGGTGTCGGCGCCGTCGGTCTTGCCGTCACAGTCCTCGTCCTTGCCGCTGCCGCACACCTCGGCCTTGCTGCCAGGCTTGACCGTGGGCGCGCATGGCCCCCACCCCGTGCTGGTGCAGGCCTGGGTGCCGGACTTGCAGATCCCCGGGCTGGTGGTGCTGCACGGCTTGCTGGTCCCGGCCGGGCAGAGAGGCTGGTCCACCCCGAGGTCATGGATGTCGTTGCCGAGGTCTGCAAGGTCGGGGGGCGCCATGTCCAGAGCCGCCATGTCCGGTTGCGCCATGTCCGGGGCGCCCACGCCCACGTCCAGGCTGGCGTGGCCGGAGTCCGCGGCCGCGGCTCCGTCCGCTGGCGGCGCTGTGCGCTCGCTCTCGCAGCCCGAGAGCGGCAGCTGAAGGGAGATGATAAAGGTCAAGACTGTCATCCGAGCCAGCACGGCGAGGCCTCCTCCTGCAGTAACCATTGAAGTTTAACCTGCCACAGATCGAGCGGGAGCCTCCCCCCCTACCGGGCGCTATATTTCTGCAGGGGTCACGGAAGGAGCAAGGAGGCGGACATGGCAGACAACCTGCACAAGATCATCGAGAAGCAGATGAACCTCTGGCGCATCCAGCGCCGGTCGAACATGTTGGCTGGCGAAGAGTCGTTCACCCCGGCCAACATGATCACCATCTCCAACGCCTACGGGACCAACGGCGTGGGCATCGCCCACCTGGTGGGTGAGATGCTCGAGGTCCCGATCTACGACCGGGAGATCGTCGAGCACATCGCCACCACGGGCAGCGTGCGGGTGGAGACGGTGGAGATGCTGGACCAGGTGGCCCAGAGCCGCCTGGACGACTACACCCTGTCGCTGTTTCGCGAGCGGAACTTCGACCAGAGCGATTACCTGCGGGCGCTGACCCGCACCGTCATGGCGCTGTGGGGCCACGGCAGCTGCGTGATGCTTGGCCGGGGCGCGTGCCACATCGTCTACCGCAAGAACCTGCTGGCGGTGCGGCTCACTGCTTCGGGGCCCTGGCGGATCCGGTGGCTCATGCGCGCCAGAGACATCAGCGCGGTGCAGGCCGCCCAGGACGTGCGGCGCATCGACGCCGAGCGCGCCGCCTATATCCGCCGCTACTTCGATCACGAAATCGAGGACCCGCAGATCTACGACCTCGTCATCAACCGGACCGGCCTGGACGACATGCAGGTCGCCGAGCTGATCAAGTCGGCCTTCCAGATGAAGATGGGACGTCCGGCTTGAACGAGGAGGGCCACAGCAGCCGGCGCCGCTGGTTCCTCGGCGCCGTGGGCGCGTCGGTCGCCGGCGGCGCGGTGGCCCTGTACGCGTGGCTGCGTGGTCGCCGCCGCCCCGCGGTCCCGACGGCCGCGGCCGACGTCAACCCGAACGAGGAGGTGCCCGTGGCCAGCGAATTCAGCAGCCCGAGACAGGTCAAGACCGCCCACCCTGGCCGCCAGGTGATGGAGGGCGCGGGGGTGCGCCTGCGGCGCATCATCGGGGGTTCGGCCGTGGACTACGTGGATCCGTTTCTGCTGCTCGACGAGTTCAAGTCCGACGACCCCGACGACTACATCGCCGGGTTCCCCATGCACCCGCACCGGGGGATCGAGACGGTGACCTACATGATGCGCGGGCAGGTGCGCCACGGCGACAGCCTGGGCAACAAGGGCGTCATCGGCCCCGGAGACATCCAGTGGATGACCGCCGGGCACGGCATCGTCCATGAGGAGATGCCGGAGCAGCGCAAGGGGCAGCTGTGGGGCTTCCAGCTGTGGGTCAACCTGCCCGCCCGGGACAAGATGTGCGACCCCCGCTACCAGGAGTACCCGGCGGACAAGATCCCGCGCGTCGCCCGCGAGGACGGCGGTCAGGTGCGGGTGGTGGCCGGGGAGCACGCCGGCGCGCGCGGGCCGGTGAGCGAGATCGCGGCGCGGCCCCTGTACATGGACGTGCACCTGCCTGCGCTCGGGAGCTTTCAGCAGGCCATCCCGGCGGGGCACAACGCCTTCTGCTACGTGTACCAGGGCAGCGGGCGCTTTGGCGGCACGGCCGACGCGCCGGGCAAGACGCTGGAGGGGCCCATGCTGGCGGTGCTGGGCGACGGGGACCACCTCAACGTCAGCAGCGAGGGGGAGGTGCGCTTCCTGCTGGCCGCGGGCAAGCCGCTGGGCGAGCCGGTGGCCCGGGGCGGGCCCTTCGTGATGAACACCCCCGAGGAGATCGAGCAGGCCTACCGCGACTACCGCGCGGGGACCTTCCTCAAGAAGTGACCTGGCCGCCAGGCGAGAGCCGCAGGGTCTGCCGGGTCCGGGCGGCCGCCGCCGCTTCGCTCCAGCCGAGGCGCACCCCCTGGCCCGACCGCCACGGCTCGAGCTGATCCGCGTAGTGCGGAGAGAACGGGTTGCCCGACTGGCCGCCCGCCAGCACGAAGCGGCAGTCGTCCCAGCGCCCCACGTCGAACGCGGCGCGCACCATGGGCAGGCTGATCTGGTTGGCCAGCGGATCGGTGGGGTCCATGGTGCCCTGGACCACCGTGCCGCTGTCGCCCACGCCTGGCAGCGGCCCCAGGTTGAACACCCGGTCCAGCGGCTTGACCCCGCCGAAGGGGTGGGGGAAACGCAGCGGCCGCACCTCGCCCCAGGACCAGTAGCCGCCGTCGTCGCCGGCCCGGCGGCGCAGGGTGCTGATGGCGGCGGCCAGGGAGGCCTCCTGCTGGTCCTCCCACGAGGGGAAGGGCATGGCCGGGCGCTCCAGCATCAGCCGCACCAGGTGGCCCAGGCGGCGGGTGATGATCAGGCCGTAGGGCAGCAGCGGCGAGAAGCCCCTGCCCATGGCCCACGAGAAGGCCTGCGGGGCGCACGCCTCGGTCACCCGCCGGGCCATCTCGGCCATGAACAGCGAATAGACCGAGGCGCCCACGGAGCGCGACGAGACCTTGCCGTCCCAGCGCCGCAGCAAGGTCAGCGCCAGCTGCGCGTCCCGGTGCGCAGGGCGCAGGCCCAGGATCCGCCGGCGGAGCTGGCGCCAGGGTAGCGAGGTGGTGTCGCCCTGCAGCTCGAGGGTGCGCTGCAGGTCCCAGTCGCGCCGGCTCGACAGGACCTCGCCGATGCGCCGGGCCCGAAACCCGTCGAGCCAGTCGAGCCCCAAAAAGGGCGCGCCGTCTCTCTCGGGCGCGGGCTGGTTGTTGGCCGTGCACAGGTACCCCTCGGCGGGGCTGGCCTGGTGCGGCAGGTCGTCGAAGGGGACCGGTCGCTCCTCCCAGCCGGCCTGCTCGCTCCAGCCGGGCAGCGGCAGGTTGCCGTGGCCGCTGCGGCGCACCGGCGCCTCCACCGCGAGGAACCACCCGACCTCGCCGCCGGCGTCGGCGTAGGTCACCGTGGTGGCCGAGGTGGAGCCCTGACGGAAGCGCTCCCGGCAGGCGTCCAGGGAGCGCTCCCGGTGCACGCTGAACAGGCCGTCGTAGGGCCGGGCGGCCAGAAACGCCGCGGAGACCGACAGGGCGTTGGCGCGCCCGGGCAGCGGCGGTTCGAGCAGGGCGGGGCTGATGATGGGCCCCCTCGCGGTGATCAGCACCTCCTCGGTGACGGTGGCGCCCCCCTTGAGCGGGATCTCCTCGGAGATCACCTGGCACGGCACGAAGCGGTCGCCCTCGCGCACGGAGCGGCCGTCGGGGCCGATCTCCTCCAGGAACAGGTCGGTGTTGTCCGCGTGGGCCGCCGTGATGCCCCAGGCCGCGTGGCCGTTGTGGCCTGGCGCCACGGCGGGGATGCCCACCACCGACGCGCCGGCCACGCCGCCGCCGGGCCAGCGCATGCGGGTCAGGTAGGACAGGTTCGGCACGCCGGGGCCCAGGTGCAGGTCGTTGGCCAGCAGGGGGCGGCCGGTGGCGGTGCGCGACGGGCCCACGGCCCATGCGTTGGACGCGGCGCCGGGGCCGGTCAGCTGCTGCAGCAGCTCCAGGTCCCGGGCGAGGTGGTCGACGCAGTTGGCCGAGGCGGCGCCGGGCGGCGCGGTCACCGGGAGGTCGGCGGGGTAGGGCGGGTCGAGGCGCCGCAGCGCCTGCTCGCCGTCCAGCTCCAGCACCTTGAGCCGCAGCAGCTCCATGTCCCAGTTGGCGGCGAGCACGAAGCAGTAGAACACCACGTAGCCCTGCACGTCGGCGGCGGTCCATGGCGACGGGTCGATGCGCAGCAGCGCGTGCTCCAGCGACTTGCGCCGCGCGCCCTTTCGCAGCCCCTGGTTCAGGCCCGCCACGTAGGCGTCGATCTGCTGGCGCACCTCCGGCTTGGCCAGCGCCAGCTGCGCCGCGCCGGCCCGGGCGAAGCCGACCCGCCTGGACAGCCGGTCCACGGCTAGGCCCTCGTCGCCGATCACCTCGCCCAGGTTGCCGCGCACCACGCGCAGGATGAACTCCAGCTGCCCCATGCGGTCCTGGGCGTGGCAGAACCCGAGAGCTTGCCACGCGTCCGGTTCGCCGGCGGCGTCGATGTGGGGCACGCCGAAGCGGTCGCGGCGAACGGTGGCCGGGCCGCCCAGCCCCGAGAGCTCGACGGTGCCCGAGTGGATCGGCAGGCGGCGGCCGAAGGCCAGCCTGAACGCGGCGCGGATCGGGTTCATGGCTCAGGTCTATCGCGAAGGCGGCCCGAGGCCAAGTGCTGCTACCATGGTCCGCACGGGAGGGACCATGGGCCGCATCATGATCGTGCTGGCGGGCGTGGCCGCGCTCGGGTGCGCCGACACCGGACGCGCGCCGGCGCGCGACGCCGCATATACCTCCGCGGACAGGACCGTCGGCCTCGATCGGCGGCCAGACGCGGCGCGGCCAGACGCGGCGCTGCCAGACGCGCAGCGACCTGACGCGCAGCGACCTGACGCGCCAGGGTTGGACGCGCGCGACGAAGGACTGTCGGGCAAGGAGGCCGCGGTGGTCGACCTGCCGCCGCCCGAGGCGAGCGCGGCGCTGGACATCACGGCCAAGTCCGACAAGTGCGTGCCGGGCTGTCACTGGGACTGCTTCGGCGGCGCGGCGTGCAAGGCCGGCAAGGTCTACCAGATCGCCTACGGCGCTCACCCGTGCTGCACCTTTTCGGATCCCTGGCCGTACCCCGGGCCGGTCTGCAGCGCGGGCAGCCCGGTGCACGGCTGCAGCGCCAGCAGCTGCGCCCAGGTGGACAAGCGCTACGCGTCATGCATGTTCGGCTACAACTTCAACAAGTACGTCTACAGCGGCGGCAAGGTGGGCCACCTGCTGCGCCTGCACTGCCCTGGAGTGGCCGCCGGGCGTGCGGCGGGAGATCCCTGCAGCAGCAGCCAGGATTGTCGGCCGGTCAAGGCCGGCGGGCCGGCGCGGCTGGTCTGCGACGGGGCGACCAGCAAGTGCATCGCCCAGGGGCGCCCCGCGGCCCCGGCGGGCTACGGCGCCAGCTGCGGCCTGGCGGCGGCCACCTACCCGTACAAGCTGAGCAAGACCGATCAGGTGCTCAAGGGGGCGACCTGCAGCCACTGCCACGCGGTGTGGGACCCGGCGCAAGGGTGCGTTCGGCAGGCATGCACCACCCCTTGCCAGTACGACGAGGACTGCCCCAAGGGGAGCGTGTGCCTGTGCCCGCCGGGGCAGTGGGGGCAGGGCTTGCCCTACCAGTTCTGCGCCGAGGCCACCGGGCGGTCCACGGTGAGCGGCAGGACCGCGGGGCTCAAGTGTCCGTCCGGGGCGAAGGACGCCGGCCCGGGGTGAATCCGCCCTCGCGGGCTCAGGTCCCGGACGGCGCCTCGATGAACGCCTCCACCGCCGCGGGCAGCCCGCCCGCCGCCAGCATGTCCAGGTACTCCTGCCAGTACGCCACCAGGGCCTCGCCCTGGTCCTTGGCGTCCAGCAGCCAGGAGAAGGGCCGCCAGCAGGCCAGCTCCAGGTGCCGCTCGAACCGGAACAGCTGCACCTCGCCCTTGCGCGCGTCCACCGCCTGGCACGCGGCGTAAAGCCCGCCGCTGTTGTCGAGGAACCGCGCCACCTCGTCGCCGTCCACCTCGAGGCTCAGCCCCCAGGAGGGCAGGGTGCCGGGCGTATCCTCGGGGCTCCAGGCCAGGCCGAGCCAGAGGAAGGGCACCCGGGCGCTGCGGTGCACGAAGTACAGCCCGTAGTTGTCCTTGTTGCGCGTGAGCAGGGCGCGGGTGAAGCCGTCGAACCGCGCGGCGGCCATGGCCGTGAGGCGGGGGCCGATCTCGTCGAACAGCTGCCGGACCTCGTCCGAGGCGCCGTGGGTGACGATGCGCGCTGCGCTTCGCCGACTGAATCGTGTCGCGGGGGAGGTCTGATCGGCCATGAACGTCGCCCGGCGCCGGGTCAGCCCGGCCGAGGGTTTACCAGGTGAGGGAGGATACCTAGCCCGGCAGAGCGCTGCCGTCCCACTTGTGGTCCGGGTCCGGGTAGAAGGAGATGCTCTCCTTGTTGTAGATCACCAGCCAGCCCCCGGGCACCTTGGCGCGGGCCATGGGCTTGCGGTAGACGCTGTCGGTGCCGATGTCCTCGAACACGATCTTCTTGTCCATGACCTTCCTCCCTTGAAGCTGTGCGTTGCGGGCTGAAACGGATGCTTGAAAATATTCCGGCCAAAACCGAAAACCGTCAAGCGCCTACCCCTTTACGCCGCCTGCCGTCAGGCCGGCGACCAGGTTGCGCTGCAGCGCGTAGAAGAGCGCCACCACCGGAATGGAGACCAGGATGGCGCCGGCGGCGAAGGAGCCCCACTCGGTGGAGCCGTGCTCCCCGACATACGCCTTGAGCAGCACCGGCAGGGTGTAGGCGGTCTCCTTGTTGAGGAAGGTGGCGGCCAGGATGTACTCGTTCCAGGCGGTCATGAACGAGAAGAGCGCGGTCACGGCGATGGCCGGCCGGGCCAGGGGCAGGATGATGGCGTAGAAGATCTTGATGCGGGACGCGCCGTCGATGAGCGCCGCCTCCTCCAGCTCGCGCGGGATGGTGTCGAAGTACCCCTTGAGCATGAACACGCAGAACGGGATGGCCGTGGTGCTGTAGACCAGCACCAGCCCGGCCATGCTGTTGAGCAGGCCGAGGCTGCCGAGCAGCACGTACATCGGGATCATCAGCAGCGTGGCCGGGAACATCTGCACCACCAGGAAGCTCATCAGCCCCGTGCGCCGACCCGGGAAGCGGAAGCGGCTCAGGGCGTAGGCCGCGGTGCAGGCCAGGAACACGCCCACCACGGTGGTCCCCGCCGAGACGATCACGCTGTTGAGCAGCTGGCGGCCGAAGAGCCACACGCCGCCGGTGCCGGTGCGCCCGATGACGTTGGCGAAGTGCTCCAGCGTGATGGCCGACGGGATCGGGTTGAGGGTCAGCTCGAACTCCTGGCCCGGCGTGAGCGCCTTGCGCAGCACCAGCAACACCGGCAGCAGGGTCAGGCCGGTGAAGGTGGCGAGCACCAGGTGCACCACGAAGCGGCGGGGAGAGAATTTGGGTTTGCTCATGCCGAGTCCTCCGAGGCCCGGGTGAGCCGGTTGGTAACCAGGGTGTAGACCAGCAGGATGAAGAAGATGATCAGGGCGTAGGCCGCCGCGAGGCCGTAGCGATCCGCGCGCTCGAAGGCCCAGCGGTACGCCTCGGTGATCAGGATGTCAGTGGACCCGGCGGGGGCGCCCGCGCTGACCAGGTAGATGATGTTGAACTGGTTGAAGGTCCAGATAGTGCCGAGGATCACCGCCGGGAACAGGGCCGGCTTGAGCAGCGGCAGGGTGATGTTGACGAAGCTCTGCCAGCGGGACGCGCCGTCCACGGCCGCTGCCTCGTACACGTCGTCCGGGATGCTCTGCAGCGCGCCGAGGGAGACCACCATCATGAACGGGAAGCCGAGCCACACGTTGGTGGTTAGGTTGGCGATGAACGCGGTGGAGAAGGAGCTGAACCAGCTGATGTTCTCGATGCCGATCAGGGAGAGCAGGTGGTTCACCGCGCCGTACTGCTGGTGGAACATGCCCTTCCAGATCAGCGCCGTGATGTAGTTGGGCACGGCCCAGGGCAGGATCAACAGCACCCGGTAGACGCCCTTGAACCGCAGCAGCGGGTCCTTGAGCAGCAGCGCCAGGGCCAGGCCGATGGACACGTGCAGGATGATGTTGCTGGCGGTCCACAGGATGGTCACGCCGAGGGTGAAGTAGAAGTTCAGCGGGTGGGACAGTGGGCGGTCGCCGCCCGAGAGGATCTCGATGAAGTTGTCGAGGCCCACGAAGGTGTAGGTGCCGTGGCTGTGGTTGAAGAAGCCGAGCAGCACGCCGTAGGCGAAGGGCACGAACACCAGCAGCAGCATGCCCGACGCGGCCGGGGTGATGTAGGCGTAGGCGAAGCGGTGGGTGTGCAGGCCGGTGACCATCCGGCGGCCGATGCCGAGCAGGCCGAGCAGGCCCAAGGCCAGGCCGGCGAGGGTGGCGGCCACCACCACCCAGGTGGCGGGCTGCTCCAGGATGATGCCCGCCAGCAAGGCGTCAGCGGCTCTGGGCACCTCGGCCTGCCCGAGGCCATCGGCCAGGTGCACGCCCACCGCCTCCAGGTCCTCGCTGTAGCGGCTGGCCAGGTCGCCGATCAGGCCGTGGGCCATCCAGCCGTAAGCCAGGGTGGCCACCATGATCACGGCGTAGCGCGGTCGCGGCCTTGCCACCCCCGCGGCCAGCCCAATGGCCACGCAGGTCAGCAGCCCGAGGGCCAGGGGCCAGGCCGGCACCGGCGCCTGCAGCGCGCGCGGCTCGGTGATCACCACGGCGGTGGCCAGGCGCTTGCCGTCCACCATGACCGGCTCGGCGGCGCGCACGGAGAAGGGCCCGCCCTGGGGGGAGAAGAGGTCCATGCGCCCCCCCTTGAGGCGCACCCGGCTGCACAGGTCGTACAGCTCCTTGTCGCCGTCGCTGTCCGGGGACAGCCGCTGCCCCTCGCGCGATGGGTCGCTGTGGGCCACGTAGGTGCGCTGGCGCATGAAGCGGAAGCGCGGGTGGTCCCTGTCGACGATGACCGCCGCCAGCACCACCGGCTGGCCGTTGCTGGACAGGCGCTTGACGTAGGCCTGCAGGGCGGCGGGGGCGTCCATGGTGGCGGCCGCCTTCTGGGCCAGGGCCCGGGCGTAGGCCACGGGCGGCGCCTGGACCATGGCCTTCTGCCCCTGGTTGTGGGTGCGCAGGTAGATGGAGGCCGCCGCGACGGTGATCAGGCCAGCGGCCAGCAGGGCGCCGCTGCCGGCGCCGAGGATATCCCGCGCCCGCTGCTTCACCGGCTCCCCTTGTCAGCCTTCCCGCCGCCGTTCTGTGCGGCCAGGAAGCGGCGGATCTCTTGCTCGGCCTCGGCCAGGGCGGCGGCGGGGTTGGCGCCGGCGCCGATCACCTTCTCCAGGGCGGTGTCGTAGGGCGACCAGATGACCCGCATCTCGGGGGTGCCGGGCATCACGGTGGCGTTGTCCAGCTGCTTGCGGAAGGCGCTGAGCACCGGGTCGGCCTTGATCTTCGGGTGCTCCCAGGCGGCCTTGTTGGCCACCGGCTGGCGAGCCCGCAGAGCGCGCAGGGTGGCCATCTCGTCGCTGGCCAGGAACGTCATGGCCCGGAAGGCGGCGCGCTTCTGCTTTGAGCGGGCGGACAGCATGATGCCCTCGGCGCCGAGGAAGGGGGCCGCGGGCTTGCCGGTGGGCGAGACCGTGGGCAGCGGGGCGAGGCCCACATCTATATCTTCGGAGATCTCGCCGAGCATCCAGGGGCCGCTGATGGCCATGCCCGCCTTGCCCTGGTTGAACAGCGAGGTGGTCAGCGTGGCGCTCGACTCCGGCGGCACGATGCCCCGCTTGCCGCCCAGGTCCCGGGCGAAGGTCAGGGCGCGCCGGCTCTCGGCGCTGTTGACCCGCAGCTGCCCTTGCTCGTCGAACACGAGCCCCTTGAAGCCGAACAGCCAGGCCGCGTGGAAGTAGAGCTTGGCGTTGGTGTAGACCAACCCGAAGCGGCCCGCCTTGCGGTCGGTGAGCTTGCGCCCGGCGGCGATGAGCGCGTCGGTGGTGGCCGGCGCCTCGGGGACCAGCGCCTTGTTGTAGAACAGGATGGTGCTCTTGAACGCCAGGGGCAGGCCGTACAGCGACTCCTTGTAGCAGAGCGAGTCGATGGTCTTGTACAGGAACTGGCCGGCCCGCTTCTCTGTCATCCAGAACTCGATGGGCTCGACGATGCGGCTCTCGGCCCAGTCGCCCACGCGGTCGTGGGCGAAGATGAACAGGTCCGGGCCGTGGCCCCGGGGCACGGCGGCCGAGATCTTGTCCGAGAAGGCGTCGTACGGCACCGGCAGCAGCTGGATCTTCGGGTCGTCGCCCCGGGCGCCGTTGTTCCAGCGGTCAACAGTCTCCTCGAGAGCGGTGCGCTCGGCGGCGCGGTAGGCGTGCCACAAGACAAGGTCCCGCGCCCCGGCTGCGCCGGGGAACAAAAAACAAGGAACAAAAAATGCCAAACAAAGAATGTGGAGTGACTGCTTCAACCTTGATTCCTGTCCATCGAACCTGTTTGCCCGTTCAAACTTCCGAGGTGGCGACTCATCAGCCAGGCGCCTGCCTGCCCATTTTGAATTTCTTGTTTCTTATTTTTTGTTTTCCCGCAGCGCGTTGTCCCCGCTCTCACCATCGAACAGGTAGATCGCCTCATCCGGCACGCTCAGCGACAGGCTGTCGCCTTCCCTCGCGGCCGCGCCGCCCTCGGTGCGCACCACCAGCGGGCCCCAGGGGCTGGCCACGTGCAGGTAGACCTCGGCGCCCATGGGCTCGCGGACTTCCACCCGGGCGGTCAGGGGGCCTTCCCCTTCACCGTCCTCCAGGGTGAAGTCGGGCGGCCGCAAGCCGAGGACCATCTCCTTGCACGCCTCGCCCTTGAGCCGGTCGGTTACGCTGGCCGGCAGCGCGAGCTCCACGCCCCCGGCGGTGAAGTGCAGGCCGTCGGCGCCGCTCTCGATCTCGCCCTCGACGAAGTTCATCGAGGGGGTGCCGATGAAGCCGGCCACGAAGCGGTTGACCGGCTCGTTGTAGATGGTCAACGGCGCGCCCACCTGCTGCACCCAGCCGTCCTTCATCACCACGATGCGGTCGGCCAGGGTCATGGCCTCCACCTGATCGTGGGTCACGTAGAGCATGGTGGTCTGCAGCTTGGCGTGCAGCCGGGCGATCTCGATGCGCATCTGCCCGCGCAGCTTGGCGTCAAGGTTCGACAGCGGCTCGTCGAACAGGAACACCGCCGGGCGACGCACGATGGCGCGCCCCATGGCCACGCGCTGGCGCTGCCCGCCCGACAGGTCCTTCGGCTTGCGCTTGAGGAACTGGTCGATCCCCAGGATGGAGGCCGCCTCCTGCACGCGCTTGTCGATCTCGGCCCGCGGCGTCCCGCGCATCTTGAGGCCGAACTCCAGGTTGGCGCGCACTGACATGTGGGGGTAGAGCGCGTAGCTCTGAAAGACCATGGCGATGTCCCGGTCCTTGGGCGCCACGTCGTTGACCCGCCGCTCTCCAATGAAGATGTCTCCGCGGGAGATCTCTTCAAGGCCCGCCACCATCCTCAGGGTGGTGGATTTGCCGCAGCCGCTGGGGCCCACGAGCACCACCAGCTCCTTGTCCGGCAGATCCAGCGTCACGTCGTGGACGACCTGGATGTCGCCGTATCTCTTGCAGACATTATCGAGGGTGACCTTGGCCATGAAGCGCTTTCCCGGGTATTGACAGCGCCAGTGCTATACAAGATCCCTGCCATGGAAGGAACACCCTGTAATTACTTTGGTTATCATCGGTTCTTTTGCGCGGTTTCATCCGCGGATGGCCGGCTGTTGAGCTTCGCAACGGCCTGCAATGCGAGGGATTCGTCACATTGTTGTCATTTTCAACGGCCGGAGGTCAGGCCGCAGGGGGGCCAGGCGACCCGTGGGAGTTCGGCCTCCGACGGACAGCTGGATCCCGCCCAAAAAGCGCGTGTGGATCCAGCTGCCGGCGCTGGATCCTGTTCCCCTGAGCGGCGCGAGGGTTTAGACTGCTCTATCCATGGGCCTCCCTGTTCTCCTGCGCGTCAGCCTCGTCTGCCTGGTGCTGCCGCTCTGCGGCTGCGACACCAACCGCGACTACTACACCCGCATGGCGGTCAAGGGCCTGGCCACGGCCCCGGCAGACATGGTGGATTCGCAGACGGACAAGGTGGTGGCCAAGGGGAGCCACGCCCTGCCAGACATCGAGCAGGAGTTCCACGGCGCGGATCCGCCGGGACGCCGCCGGCTGCTCGAGGCGCTGCGCCTCATCAAAGATCCCCGCGCGCTGCCGTTCGTGCGCTACGTGGCGCGCTGGGACGATGACGCGAAGGTGCGCAAGGAGGCCGAGCGCGTGGCGCGGGCCCTGAGCCCGCCCGAGCCCAAAACTCCTTGACCGGCCAACAGGCCTCCGCCGGATAACGCACAGCGGCAAAACATCTCGTTCTGGTGGAATTTGTCCCGTGAAATCGGCCACGTGCAGGCCGTTCGGATAGGCTTGACACCGTCCCTTCACTCCCATACTGTACCCCGACTTGTAATGGAGTACCGGTGTCCGGGCATGCGCCCAGTACCCCCAGCGTCCGGACCTTAACCACCGGAGAATCGAGACGTCATGTCGCTTTCGTTCACCGAGGAAAACAAGGCTCGCGTCGACAGGATCGTGAGCCTGTACCCCAACAACATGGCGGCCTGCCTGCCGCTGTTGTACGTGGCTCAGGATCAGTTCGGCCACCTCAGCCCGGAGGCCATGGACCTCGTGGCAGAGACGCTAGAGCTCGCCCCGAGTCATGTCTACGGCGTGGCCACGTTCTACACCATGTACAACAAGAAGCCGGTGGGGCAGTTCCATGTCCAGGCCTGCACAAACGTCAGCTGCATGCTGTGCGGCGCGTACGACGTGATGACCAAGCTGGAGCAGGTGCTCGGCATCAAGCGGGGCCAGACCAGCAAGGACGGGCTGTTCACCCTCACAGAGGTGGAGTGCCTGGCCTTCTGCGGCACCGCCCCCGTGGTGCAGGTCAATGACGACATCCACGAGCTCGTGAGCCCTGACAAGGTCGAGGGGCTCATCAAAGAGCTGCGCGCCAAGGCCGGCAAGTAGCCAGCGGGCAACGGAGAGAAGCGAGCCATGGACGAGAAGGCCAAACCGGTCAAGATCGTTACCCAGAACGTGGGCAACCCGGACGCGCGTAAGATCGCCACCTACCAGAAGCTGGGCGGCTACAAGAGTCTTCGCAAGGCGCTCGCGATGAAGCCCGAAGAGATCACCGAGGAGGTCAAGAAGGCGAACCTCCGCGGTCGCGGCGGCGCCGGCTTCCCGGCGGGCATCAAGTGGGGCTTCATCCCCAAGGACGCCGAGACCGTCTACCTGGTGGTCAACTACGACGAGGGCGAGCCGGGGACGTTCAAGGACAAGACCATCGCCGGCGACGATCCCCACCGACTCATCGAGGGGATCTGCATCGCCTCGCTGGCCATCGGGGCCCACACCTCTTTCATCTATATCCGCGGCGAGTTGGTGGAGCACGCGCGCATCCTGGAGGACGCGATCCAGGAGGCGTACGACAAGCGCATCATCGGCAAGACCATGATGGGCAAGAAGTGGCCCATGGACATCGTGGTCCACCGGGGCGCCGGCGCCTACATCTGCGGCGAGGAGACGTCGCTGCTCAACAGCCTCGAGGGCAAGCGCGGCTGGCCGCGGCTCAAGCCGCCCTTCCCGGCGGTCAAGGGCGCCTTCGGCGAGCCGACCATCGTCAACAACGTCGAGACCATCATGAACGTGCCCACCATCATCGAGAAGGGTGGGCAGTGGTTCGCGGACCTCGGCGCGCCTGGAGATGGCGGCACGCGCTGCGTGGCCATCAGCGGCCACGTGAAGCTGCCCGGCGTCTACGAGGTGCCGGTGGGCATGTCGCTCAAGGACATCATCTTCGAGACCGCCGGCGGCATGCGCGGAGGCGCCAAGCTCAAGGCGGTCATCCCGGGCGGCTCTTCCACGCCGGTGCTCACCGCCGAGGAGATCGACACCGACTACGCCGCCTCCATGAACAGCGACGAGAAGATCGCGCCGGTGGAGGTGCTCAAGGGCGAGCTGTTCGACGCCGGCTTCCGCGACAAGGAAGGCAACATGCTGCCGCTGCGCTCCATGCCCGGCTCGGGCGCCATCATCGTGATGGAGGAGGGCACCGACATGGTGGAGGTGTGCGCCAGGCTGATGCGCTTCTACGCGCACGAGTCGTGCGGGCAGTGCACCCCGTGCCGCGAGGGCACCGGCTGGCTGGCCAAGGTGTGCAGCAGGCTGTCCAACGGCGACGGCAAGCTGGAGGACATCGACAAGCTGGCCCTCATCTCCGACGGCATCGCCAGCAACACCATCTGCCCCCTGGGCGACGCGGCGGCGTGGCCCATGCTGGGGTTCTTGACCAAGTACCGCCACGAGTTCGAGGCGCGCGCGAGGGACGGCAAATGAACGAGCTCATGTTGAACATCGCCTTTTACGTCATCGGCGGCCTCACGGTCATGGGGGCGGTGGCCACCATCACCCGGCGCAACCCGGTGGTGGCGGCGGTCTGCCTGGTGATGACCCTGTGCACCTCGGCGGGGCTCTACCTGCTGCTGCACGCCACCTTCCTGGCCGCCATGCAGGTGCTGGTCTACGCCGGCGCCATCATGGTGCTGTTCATCTTCGTCATCATGGCCGTGGAGCGGCCTGAAGAGGAGGAGACCGGCATCCTGATCAGCCCGACCACCAAGGCGGTGGGCGTGCTGGCGGTGCTCTTCCTGTTCTGGCGAGTCATCGCGGTGGTGCGCGGCCCGGAGATCAAGAAGGCGGTGGCCATCAGCGACAACTACGGTGACGTTCGGCACATCGGGTCGCTCTTCTTCAACGAATACCTGCTCCCCTTCGAGGCCATCTCGGTCCTGCTCCTTACAGCCATCGTCGGCGCGGTGGTGATCAGCCGCCGCCGCAAACGGCAGGCGCAGGCGTAACCGGGGGCCGCTCGAAGGAATGACGGACCAGCAGCGAAAAGGAATCACGGGAGCCAGCGAATGATCCCTATCACCCACTTCTTAGGACTCTCAGCCATCCTGTTTGGCATCGGCCTGCTCGGGGTGATGATCCGGCGCAACATACTGATCATCATGATGTCCGTCGAGCTGATGCTGAACGCCGTGAACCTGACGCTCATCGCGTTCTCCCGCGCATGGGGAGACGCGTCGGGGCAGGGGTTCGCCTTCTTCATCATCGCCCTGGCCGCGGCCGAGGCGGCGGTGGGGCTGGCCATCGTGGTGGCCGTGTTCCGAACCCGGCGTTCGGTCCACGTCGATGATCTCAAGTTGATGCGGAACTGAGGGCGGGCGCGACCATGACTGACAATTTCCCACTCTACCTGATCCCGCTCCTGCCGCTGCTCGGCGCAGCGCTCAACCTGCTGGTGGGGCGCAAGCTCAACCGGATGGCGGTCTACACCGTGGCCTGCGGCTCGGTGCTCGCCGCGTTCGCCGTGGTGATGGTGGCCGCCTTCGGTCACCTGCTGCCCATGTGGCGCGCGGCCCACGCCCAGGCGGGCGATGCGCTGATGGCCACTCCGGCGCTGGTCAACACCGCCTTCGAGTGGATCCCGGCCGGCGCCGTGTCGATCAAGCTCGGCCTGATCCTCGACCCGCTGTCCGCGGTGATGGTGTTCACCGTCACCTTCGTGGGCTTCCTGATCCACCTCTACTCCACCGGGTACATGTCCCATGAGAAGGACTACGCCCGCTTCTTCGGCTACCTGAACCTGTTCACCGGCGCCATGCTGCTGCTGGTGCTCGGCGACAACCTGCTGGTGCTGTTCGTGGGCTGGGAGGGGGTCGGGGTCTGCTCCTACCTGCTCATCGGCTTCTGGTACAACAAGAGCGGCACCGAGGTGGCCGGCGACGAGAACGCGTCCGCCGGGCGCAAGGCGTTCATCGTCAACCGGGTCGGCGACTTCGCGTTCATCCTCGGCATGTTCCTGATCTACTCCACCGCCGGCACGCTGAACGTGGTGGAGCTTCAGGCCAAGGCCGAGACGCTGATGTTCTCCTGGAATCCGCTGGGCGACGCCGGCTGGCTCAACATCATCCCCGGGATCGGCTCGCTGGCCACGGGGGACTTGACCGGCTTCCTCATGATCGGGCTGGTGATCATCGGCGCCGTGCTGGTGATCAAGCTGGAGCAGTGGGCCGAGCTCATCGGCTGGGCCGTTGTGCTGGCGGGCTGGGGCTGGTCCATCGCCGCCGGCTTCTACCTCGACTTCGCGGGCACCTTCACCGTGGCCGGCGTGGCCGCGGTGCTGCTGCTGGTGGGCGCCACCGGCAAGTCGGCGCAGATCCCGCTGTACGTGTGGTTGCCTGACGCAATGGCCGGCCCCACGCCGGTGTCCGCCTTGATCCACGCGGCCACCATGGTCACCGCGGGCGTGTACATGATCGCCCGGCTCAACTTCATCTACATGATGAGCCCGGTGGCCATGGGCCTGGTCGCCCTGGTCGGCGCCTGCACCGCGCTGTACGCCGCCACCATCGGCTTCGCCCAGAACGACATCAAGAAGGTGCTGGCCTACTCCACCATCAGCCAGCTCGGCTACATGTTCATCGGCGTGGGCGTCGGCGCCTTCGCCGCGGGGGTGTTCCACCTGTTCACCCACGCCTTCTTCAAGGCGTGCCTCTTCCTCGGCGCCGGCGCGGTGATCCACGCCATGAGCGGCAAGCAGGACATCCGCGAGATGGGCGGGCTGCGCAAGCTGATGCCGCTGACGCACATCACGTTCCTCGTGTCGTGCATCGCCATCGCGGGCATCCCGCCGTTCGCCGGGTTCTTCTCCAAGGACGAGGTGCTCTGGAAGGCCATCAGCCACGGCAACCCGGGCTGGCCCACCTGGTTCCCGATGCTGATCTACGTGCTCGGCATGGCGGGCGCCATCTGCACCGCCTTCTACATGTTCCGGCTCTACTTCCTGACCTTCGCCGGGGAGAACAGGGCGGATGAGCACACCCAACACCATATCCATGAGCAGCCGTGGAACATGACGGTCCCGCTCATCGTGCTGGCCTTCGGCGCGGCGGTGCTCGGCTTCCTCGGGCTGCCCGGCGTGCTGGGCGAGCATGTCAACGTGTTCCACAACTGGCTCGCGCCGGTGGTGGACCGTGGCCAGGCCATTGTGGCCGCCGCCAACATCTCGTCGGTGGGCCCCAACGCCTTCGCCCACAACCACGGGCTGGAGTGGGGCCTGATGGGGCTGTCGGTGACCCTGGCGGTGGTCGGCATCCTGGTGGCCCGCGGGTGGTACGCCAAGGGTCCGTCGGTGAAGGTGGAGGCGATGATGGCCCGCGTGCCGCGCCTGCACGACCTGGTCTACAACAAGTACAAGATCGACGAGGTCTACTTCACGCTCATCGTCTACCCGCTGCGCTGGATCGGCATGGCGCTGTGGAAGGGCGTCGACGCGTTCTTCATCGACACCGTGGGCGTCAACGGCTCCGGCTGGGTGGTGCGCACCGCGGGTCGCTTCGCGGCGCGCCTGCAGAACGGCAGCGCCCAGCGCTACCTGGTGGGGCTCGTGGCCGGCATCGCGGTGCTGGTGTTCGTCCTGACCATGGCGCCGGACAACTTCGTCATCAAGCCGGGCGTGAAGGTCAAGGCGGGCGAGCAGATCACCCTGGACGCCACGCGCAAGACCACCGCGGATCAGCGGCAGCTGCAGTACCGCTGGGACCTCACCGGCGACGGCACCCCGGACACCGACTGGAGCACGCAGACCGTGACGCGGCACAAGTTCGACCGCAAGGGCAAGCACAAGGTGACGCTCTTCGTACGAGACATGAGGTGGCGCACCACCGCCACTGAATCCAAGACGGTGGAGGTGCAGTGATGTTGCTCACGATCATCCTCGCCCTGCCTCTCATCGGCGCCATCGCCGTGCTCCTGCTGCCCCGGGACGAGCCCGGGCAGGCGCGGCACATGGGCGTCTTCTTCAGCCTGGTGACCTTCCTCGTCTCCCTCGGCCTCATCGCCGGCTTCAAGGGGAACGTGGCCGGCATGCAGTTCGAGCTCAACGTGCCGTGGGTCAAGTCGATGGGCATCAACTACCACGTCGGCATCGACGGCATCTCCCTGTGGCTGGTGATGCTCACCACCTTCCTGACGCCCATCGTCTTTTTGAGCACCTACAAGCACATCAACAAGCGGGTCAAGGAGTTCATCATCTCGCTGCTGCTGCTCGAGGTGGGCATGATCGGCGCGTTCATCGCGCTCGACTTCTTCCTGTTCTACGTGTTCTGGGAGCTGATGCTGATCCCGATGTACCTGATCATCGGCATCTGGGGCCACGAGCGGAAGATCTACGCGGCCATCAAGTTCGTCATCTACACCATGCTCGGCTCCCTGCTGATGCTGGTCGCCATCCTCTACATCTACATCACCCACGGCCAGGCCACGGGCAACTACACCTTCGACTACATGACCCTGAGCCAGTTCATCTGGGGCCAGCAGGCGCAGCTGTGGCTCTTCTTCGCCTTCGCCCTGGCCTTCGCCATCAAGGTGCCGATGTTCCCGCTGCACACCTGGCTGCCCGACGCCCACGTGGAGGCGCCCACGGCGGGGTCGGTGATCCTGGCCGGCGTGCTGCTGAAGCTCGGCACCTACGGGTTCATCCGCTTCGCCATCCCGATGTTCCCCTGGGGCGCCGCGGCCTTCGCGCCGTACATCTCTGGCCTGGCGGTCACCGGCATCATCTACGGCGCGCTGGTGGCCTGGGTGCAGCGGGACGCCAAGAAGCTGGTGGCCTACTCGTCGGTGAGCCACCTCGGGTTCGTGATGCTCGGCATCATGAGCATGAACGTGGTCGGGGTCGAGGGCGGCATCTTCCAGATGCTCAGCCACGGGCTCTCCACCGGCGGGCTGTTCCTCGCCATCGGCGTGATGTACGACCGGCGCCACACCCGGCTGCTGCGGCAGTTCGGCGGGCTGTGGCAGCAGATGCCCGTGTTCGGCGGCGTGTTCATGATCGTGATGCTGTCGTCGGTGGGGCTGCCTGGCCTCAACGGGTTCGTGGGCGAGTTCTTGATCCTGCTCGGGTCGTTCACCCACAACCAGGAGAGCATCGCCAACGGCCTGCCCACCTTCATCTGGCACCCGCGCGTGATGACCATGCTGGCCGCCACGGGGGTGGTGCTCGGGGCGATCTACCTGCTGCACCTGTTCCAGAAGATGATGTTCGGCCCGCTGACCCACCACAAGAACAAGGGGCTTCCCGACCTGAGCACGCGGGAGCTGTTCACCTTCCTGCCGCTGCTGTTTTTCTGCTTCGCCATGGGCGTGTACCCCAAGCCGTACCTCAACCGCATGGAGCCCGCGGTCAAGCAGTTCATCCAGGAGTACAAGGTGAAGTTTGACGCCAGCGAACGGCACACGGGGCTCAAGCCGATCAAGGTCCCGGAGCTCTCCGCCGTGAGGGCGCGTGGCAAGACAGACGCCTACGCCCGTAAGGAGGTGACCCGATGAACGCCTCCATCAAGGCTACTGACTTCCTGCACGCGCTGCCGATCCTGTTCGTGACGGGGTGGGCGCTGGTGACGTTGCTGGCCGACGCGCTTGGCAAGAACCGCAGCGCGCGGCTGTGGCCGCTGGCGGCCATGGGGCTGGTGATGGGCATGGCCGTGACGGCCTGGTCCTGGGCCACCCACGAGACGCCCGCGGTGGGGCTGTTCGGCGGCATGCTGGTCACCGACCGGTTCGCGCTGTTCCTCGACATGAGCTTCCTGGCGGCGGGGTTGATCACGGTGCTGCTCACCGGGCCGTACATGAAGCATCAGCGCACGGCCTTCGGCGAGGCGTCGAGCCTGGTGCTGCTGGTGATCAGCGGCATGATGATGCTGGTGCACTCGTCTGACTTCGTGATGCTGGTCATCGGGCTGGAGACCATGTCCATGGGCGTCTACGCGCTGGTGGCGTCCTGGTCTGGCAACGCCAAGAGCGCCGAGGCGGGCTTCAAGTACTTCATCATGGGGGCGGTGGGATCCGCCTTCCTGCTCTACGGCATCGCGCTGGTGTACGGCGCCACGGGGCAGACCAGCCTGATGGCGCTCAAGGCGAGCGCGGGCAGCACGGTGGGTTCGCCGCTGTACACCCTCGGCATGCTGATGGTGCTCGGCGCCATGGGCTTCAAGGTGGCCCTGGTGCCGTTCCACGGCTGGACCCCGGACGCCTACGAGGGCGCGCCCACCACCGTGACCGGCTTCATGGCCGCGGCGGTCAAGGCCGCCGGCTTCGGCGCGATGATCCGGGTGTTCATGCTCGCCTTCGGCGACGACGGGTTCATCTACGGCACCACCGGGTGGGCCAACATCCTCTGGGTGCTGGCGATCCTGACCATGACCCTGGGCAACATCGCGGCGCTGCGGCAGAAGAACATCAAGCGCATGCTGGCCTACTCCTCCATCTCCCACGCGGGCTACATCCTGATCGGCGTCATCAGCGCGGGCGTGATCAAGGGGGCGGACATGGGGCCGGTGCTCTACTACCTGCTGGCCTACACCTTCACCACCCTGGGCGCCTTCGGCGTCGTGGCCTGGCTCGGAGACGCGGAGAACGAGCGGGTGGAGCTGTCCGACTGGCACGGGCTCGGGGCCAAGCACCCGGTGGCCGCGCTGGCCATGACCCTGTTCATGCTGAGCCTGGCGGGCATGCCGCCCACCGCGGGCTTCTTCGGCAAGTTCTACATCTTCAAGACCGCCCTGGGGCACTCGGGCCTGGTCTCGCTGGTGATCATCGCCGCGCTCAACAGCGTGGTGAGCATCTACTACTACCTGCGTCCTGTGGTGGCCATGTACTTCTTCGAGGCCGAGGACACGCCCAACCCGGTGCGCTCCGGCGCCATGACGAGCGCGCTGGTCATCGCGGCCGTCTTCGTGCTGCTGCTCGGCCTGACCCCCGGGCAGTACCTGCTCTGGGCGTCGCAGAGCGTAATGGCGCTCATAGGCGGGTAGGGCCGCTCCGCGGCCCGGCTTGAGGCTTGAGACTTGAGGCTTGAGGGGATGGTGTCGCGATCGCTTCGCGGCCGCATGATCCTTTCGTTGTTCCTCGTCCTGCCTGTCGCCTGCAGCGACGAGGCTGCTGATACGCCGGCGCCGTTCGCGGCGATGGTGATCACCGACACGCATGTGCTGAACAAGACCGGCATGGACGCCGAGCGGATCCGGACGCTGGTTTCGCAGCTCAATGGGGGAAAGCACCCGACGGTGAAGCTGCTGCTGGTCTCGGGGGACGTGGTGGACACCCTGTGGGACAAGTACGACGCCAGCGACCCCAAGAAGGGTGACTTTCGCCTGGCGCACTTCGCCGACGCGCTGTCCGGGCTCAGGCCCGAGGCGGCCAAGGCCTACCCCGTGCCCGGCAACCACGACTACAAGTACGATGACACCCGCCGCGCCGAAAAGGAGTCAGAGGTGCTCGAGCTGGAGAAGGTCTGGAAGCAGACCACCGGCCACGCCGCCTTCTACTCGGTGCTGCACGAGGGCTTCTTGTTCGTGGCGCTCAACAACTTCCGCGGTCGCATGATGGGCAACGGCGACTACTTCGACGCGGAGCAGATCACCTGGTTCGAAAAGCAGCTGGCGCGGGGGCTGCCCACGGTTGTCTATTTCCACTACCCGATCAAGACCGACAACGATCGGTTCTGGACCCTGGACAAGTCCAACATCGTGCCGCGCAGCCAGGCGCTGTTCTACAACGCGGCGAGCAAGTACAAGGACCAGATCAAGGCCATCTTCGTGGGCCACGGCCATGTCTGGATCAGGGACACGCTCTTCTCCACCATCCCGGTCTACGAAACCGGCTCGTTCGGCAAGACCTTCCCCGCCGTGGACAAGTACCACCTGGCCACCTGTGATCCCGCCACGGGCAAGGTGACCGTGACCAAGGGCAGCTCGGCGTCATACTTCGACTGAAGCTCGCGGCCTTCGGCCGCTCGAGTGCCAGAGCGCCGGAACGCCGGAACGCCGAAATGCCAGCTTGAGCTGGCCGGGCCAAGGCGGAGGCCATGGCCACTCCTCCCCCCTGCCTCACACCCGAAGCCACCCTCGCAGCGCCACGTTTTCATTCCTCGTTTTTTGTTCCTTATTTTTTGTTCCCCGGCCATCGGCCGGGGCAAGGCGGTATCATCTCTCTAACGATGACGCCGCGCCCCTCATACCGAACCGTACCGGGGGCGCGCCTCATTCTCCTGCTCCTCGCCCTGTTGCTCTTGACCCGCCCGGCCCTCGCCACCTCGGTGGGCACCATCTTCTCCGGCCCCACCTCCAAGGATGGCGCCATCGTCTACTGGAACCCGGCCGGCATGACGCGCATGGACGGCACCCACGTGATGCTGTTTGGCGGCGCCAGCCTGATCCAGATCCAGCACCAGCGCGCCACGCCCAGCGCCTTTGACGGGACGCTCTACCCCGAGGCGACCATCGCGCTGTTCAAGCCGAACCTCGCCCTCGGCATCGTGACCGACGCCGGCCTGTCGGGGTTGCCCGCTTCGCCGCTCAACGACGTGCTGAAAGACTTCCGGTTCGGCGTCGGGCTGTCGCTGCCCATCATCGAGGGGGCCTCATGGGAAGACACCTACGCGGGCCGGCCCGCCTCCACCCGGTATTATTCGGGCTTCTCCTACCAGGCGCTGCTGTACATCGAGCTGGCCCTGGCCTACCGCATCAACCGCTACATCTCGGTGGGGGTGGGCTTGGACGTGATCGGGGCGCTGGTGACCAACAGCATGGCCGTGGACCTCGGCGCAAAGGTCAACCAGACCATCTGCTCTGTCGCCGGGAGCAACAAGTGTCCCCTCGGCGCGCCGCTGCAGCGTGAAAACCCGGCCTACGACGGCCAGGTTCAGGTGGATGGCACCGGCTGGGGCACCGGCGGCGTGTTCAGCGTCCTGCTGTCGCTGCCGCCGCTGCTGCACGCCGGGCTGGCGTTCCACACGGGCGCGGGGATCATCCCGGTCCCCATCGTCATCGACGTGGAGCTGCCGCCAGCGCTGATGAGCTACATGAAGCAGAACCTCCCCTCCATCGCGCTGCCCGTGCTGCACGCCGAGGCCGAGATCGGCTTCGTCTCGCCGATGATCATCACGGCAGGAGCGGCCGTGACCCCGCTGCCGGAGCTGGAGGTGGCGTTCGATCTGCAGTGGATCGACTACTCCGCCTCGACGGAGATGCTGGTCTACATCTCCAGCACCACCACGGCGCTCATCAGGGACCAGGTGCTGGTCAAGACCAAGAAGGACGGCTTCGTCATGGGCCTGCGGGGTGCCTACCAGCTGCTCGACGAGCTGCGGCTCGCCCTGCGCCTCGAGCTGAGCACCAACACGCGTCCCGAGGCGTTCGTGACCCCGGTGAGCATGGACTTCCACATCGTCTCGCTGCAGCTCGGCGCCGGCTGGCAGGCGACCTCCTGGCTCTACCTGACCCTGGAGTACGGCCACTATTTCCTGGTGAGCCGGACCATCGAAAACAGCCACTTCGCCCCCAGGGCATCGCCCGCCACCTCACTGGAGGAGGGCTTCGACCTGCCGTCGCCCGTGGGGACCTACACAGGGATGGCGGACAGCTTGTCGTTGGGGGTTCATCTGGAGTTTTGAGCGGCTGGCTCGCGGCCGTTGGCCGCTCGAATGACAAAACGACGAAATGACAGAACGACGGAATGACAGAATGAGCTGGATTCGTCGGCCAACAAGATGCTGCCGGCCCACAGCAGGACGGATTCCCTGAGGTCGCCGCCGCACGGAAATTTTTAGTTTTTAGTTCCTTGTTTTTTGTTTCTCTCGGCTCTTACCGCCGCCGTCGCCACAGCCCCAGCAGCACCAGCGCCAGCAATGATAGCGCCGGCGCTCCCTGGCTGCTTCCGCCCGCTCTGCACGAGCACCCCTCCGGATCGCCTGGCGGGTTGTCCCCGCCGTCGGGGGTGATGTCGGGCTTGGGCGCGCTCTTGTCCGGCTCGCCGGTGTCCGGCTTCGGCTTGCTCTTGTCCGGCTTGGCCTGGTCTGGCTGGGCGCCGTCGTTCATGCCGTCGCCCAGGCCGTCGCCGTCCACGAGGCCGTCGTTGGGCCCGCCGTCCCAGGCGTCGGTGCCCATGTCGGGCACGCCCATGTCCGGCGTCAGCAGGCACTTGCCTTCCTGGCACTTGCCCGAGCCCTTGGCGCAGCTGGTGCCGTTGGGTTTGTACAGGTCCTTGGGGCAGAGGAACGCGGACCCGGTGCACTTCTCGAGGAAGTCGCACTCGTTGGCCACCGGGCGGCACACCGTGCCCTTGGCCTTGTAGCCGCCGAAGCCGCAGGTCGCCTTACTGCCGTCGCATGTGCCCGCCGTGCCGCAGTCGCCGCTGCTCGGCTTGCAGATCAGGCCCTTGGCCTTGACCTTGTCCGCCGGGCAGGACTTGACCGTTCCATCGCACAGCTCCGGCACGTCGCAGTCGCTCACCGCGCTGCGGCAGGTCACGCCCACCTTCTCGATGCCGTCCGTCGGGCAGGTGGCGCTCTTGCCGGTGCACGACTCCACCGCGTCGCACAGGTCGCTCGCCGTGCGGCAGATGGTGCCCGACGTGGCGAACCCATCCCCCGGGCAGTAAGCCGACGTCCCCGAGCACTTCTCGGCAGCGTCGCACGCCCCGTTCTTCTGGCGGCAGGTGGTCCCGGTCTGCTTGAAGCTGTCCACCGGGCAGCCCGCCGCGGCGCCGGTACAGTACTCGGCCGCGTCGCAGATCCCCGCCGCGGTCCGGCACAGCTTGGTGGTGGGCGCGAAGCTGTCGGCCGGGCACTGCGCGTTGCTGCCGTCGCAGGTCTCAGCCTTGTCGCACACGTCCACCGACTTGCGGCACAGGGTCCCCTTGATCTGCTTCTTGTCCGCCGGGCAGGCCTTCTTCTTGCCGTCGCAGCCCTCCGCCACGTCACAGATCCCCTTGGCCTGGCGGCACGACAGGCCGGAGGCCACGACCTTGTCCTTGGGGCAGCTCGACGACTGGCCCGTGCAGTACTCCACCGCGTCGCACCCGCCGCTGGCCTGGCGGCATGGGGCCCACGCCCCCTTGTAGACATCCGGCGGGCAGCTGGCGCTCAGCCCGGTGCACAGCTCCTCGGCGTCGCAAGCGCCGGACGTCTTGCGGCAGACCCAGCCCTGGTTCTGAAACGCGTTGGGCGGGCAGTACGGGTTGGCGCCGGTACACTTCTCGGCCTTGTCGCACAGGCCGCTGGCCTTGCGGCAGGTGACGGTCTTGGGCTGGTAGCCGTTGGCCGGGCACTGGGCCGACGTGCCGCTGCACTTCTCGGCCTTGTCGCACACGCTGGTGGCCGCGCGGCAGGTGGTGTTCTTGGCCATGTACTTGTTGGAGGGGCACGCCTTGGACGTTCCGCTGCACTTTTCGGCCACGTCGCAGGCCCCCCCGGACAGGCGGCACACGGTGCCCGCGACCTCGTACTTGTCCACCGGGCAGAACGCGCTGTTGCCCGCGCACACCTCAACCTTGTCGCAGTCGCCGCCCTGCTGTCGGCAGATCACCCCCGACTTCTTGTAGCTGTTGGCGGGGCAAGCCTTGGACGAGCCGGTGCACTTTTCGGCCACATCGCACACGCTCAGCACCGCCCTGCACACCACCGAGCTGGCCGCCACCTTGTCCGATGGGCAGGCCTTGTTGGTCCCGTCGCACTTCTCGGCCACGTCGCAGTCGCCGCTCTTGGACCGGCACACCTTGGTGTTGGCCGCCACCTTGTCCGCGGGGCAGTTGGGCGAGGTCCCGGTGCACGCCTCGCCCACATCGCAGGCCCCGAAGGCCCCGCGGCAGGCGGTGCCCTTGGCCCGGTACTTGTTTGCCGGGCACGCCTTGCTGGTGCCGGTGCAGTACTCTCCCACATCGCACAGGGTGGTGGACGCCCGGCAGATGGTGGTGGATGGCGACACGCTGTCAGCCGGGCAGCTCTTGGAGCTGCCGGTGCACTTCTCGGCCACGTCGCAGGTTCCGCTCTTGGTGCGGCACACCGTCGCGCTGCTGGCCACGCTGTCGGCCGGGCAGCTCTTGGTCGAGCCGGTGCACTTTTCGGCCACGTCGCACACCCCGCTGGCCGTGCGGCACACCGTGGCCGACGACGCCACCCCGTCGGCCGGGCAGGTCTTGGCGGTGCCGTTGCATGTCTCGGCCACATCGCAGGTGTCGCCCTTGGTCCGGCACACCTTGGACGTACCGGCCACCAGATCGGCAGGGCACGACTTGGAGCTGCCGGTACAAGTCTCGGCCACATCGCACACACCGCCGGAGGTACGACACACGGTGGCCGACGAGGCGTAGCCGTCGGTGGGGCAGGAGGCGGAGGAGCCGGAGCAGGTCTCGGCCACATCGCAGGTGCCGCTCTTGGCCCGACACACGGTGCTCGACGAGAGGAAGCTGTCGGTGGGGCAGGACTTGGAGGAGCCGGAGCAGGTCTCGGCCACATCACACACCCCCGCCGTGCCGCGGCACACGGTGGCGCTGCCGGCGTAGCCGTCGGCGGGGCAGGA
>CAZEFW010000022.1:64330-72549 GCA_964511535.1 uncultured Myxococcales bacterium
CTCGGCCACGTCGCAGTCGCCGCTCTTGGCGCGGCAGGTGGTGCCCGACCCGAGGTAGCCGTCGGCCGGGCACGAGGTGTTGGTGCCGTCGCAGGTCTCGGCCGTGTCGCACAGCCCGGTGATGGCGCGGCACACCGAGCCCGAGGACACCGGCGCGCAGGTCCCGTCCGTGCCGCCGGTCATGGACGCCTTGCACGCCTGGCAGTCGTTTGCGTTGCTGTTGCCGCAGGCGTTGTCGCAGCACACCCCGTCGGCGCAGAACCCGCTGGCGCACTCGCTCCCGGAGCTGCAGGTGGTTCCCAGGGCCAGCGCCACCTCGAGCTTGCCGTTGCCGCCCCCCTGCCAGGTCTGGGTGGAGCCTCCGTCGTCGCTGCAGAAGGCGGTGAACTCGTACTTGCCGGTGAGAACGAACGGGATGGTCACCCCGTACACGTCGTTGTTGCCCACGTCCGAGCTGTAGGTCATGGCGGTGGTGGTGGTGTTGCTCCAGGTGCCGCCGAAGCTGGTCACCGACCCGTAGTACAGCGAGCAGGTGATGCCTGCGCCCTGGCCAGCGGCATCGGTCACCCCCGACTTGAACACCTGCACGGAGAACGCCTGGGACCCGCCCTGGGCGATGGTGGTGAGGCTCCCGCCCGCCGGAGACATGTTTCCGACCCAGCCGAGGGCGGCCAGCGCAACCGATGCGACCCCCATCAGCGAGCCGGCCAGCAAGAGGGGAAAAAGAGGCTTGGGAGTCCTCACACGACCGTATTTCATATGTTCAACTCCATGGCGACGACTAAGCTCCTCCAGGATATCTTCAATCAAGTGGGACCGTCATGGAAAAAGGGTCCCGCACTCTCCCGGACGCGATTCAGATAGCCTCGCCTAACTGTTTGTCTTCTATTCGCTTTCGCCTGGAAAATTGGGCTGCGAATGCCTTGACGACTGCGGGTCCGTGCGTTAAAGCGGGGCGGCAGTAGGACGGGGTGCGGGTGTCCCGCCCCCCGTCAGTACTGCGAAACATTGCGCGTCGAGGCCGCCATGTATTTCGAGCTTGCCAACATCCTGCTCTTCGCCCTCCTCGCCTTCGCCACCGTTTTCGTCATTTTTGTGATCACCCGCTTCGTGCGCCCCCACGCTCCGACCAAGGAGAAGGGCATCACGTATGAATGCGCGGAGATCCCGGTGGGGCAGGCGTGGTTCAACTTCAACCCGCGCTTCTACGTCATCGCGCTGATCTTCTTGATCTTCGACGTGGAGGTGGCCTTCACCTTCCCCGTGGCCGCTGTGTTCCGCCGCTGGGTGGAGGAAGGCAAGGGCGGCCTGGCCTTCGTGGAGCTGGCCGTCTTCATCGGCATCCTCCTGGTGGGACTGGCCTATGTCTGGGTCAAGGGGGATCTGGAGTGGATCCGCCGCCTGCGGCGGCGGTAGCCACCACGAAAGCGGAGAGGAGCCATGGAGATCAAGGCGATATACGACATGCTGCTCGCCCACTTCGGCGAGGACGTGATCCTGGGCCACACCGAGGCCGAAGAGGGGATCCGGGATCCGTTCATCACCGCGCGCGGCGATGAAATTCACCGGGTGTGCCTCTACTGCAAGGTGGAGCCGAAGCTGGCGTTCGACTTCCTGCAGAGCATCTGCGGTCTCGACACAGGCGAGACCATCACCTGCGTCTACCACCTGTTTTCGTATGCCCACAAGCACACGCTGGTGCTCAAGGTCGTCACCGCCAGGGAGGCCCCCGAGCTTCCCTCCTGCGTTACGGTCTGGCCCGCGGCCAACTGGTACGAGCGCGAGACCTACGACATGTTCGGGGTCGACTTCCCGGACCATCCGGGGCTGCGCCGGCTGCTGCTGCCCGACGATTGGCAGGGCCACCCGATGCTCAAGGACTACGAGGAGGGCGCCGAGTACAACGGCATACCCACCTCCCGCGAAAACCCGCTCGACCTGCTGGACCCGGAGGGCTGAGGCCAAGACCATGACACAGCTCATCTTCTCCTACGACAAGGGCGACGAGGTGGTGCTCAACATGGGGCCCCACCACCCCTCCACCCACGGCGTGCTGCGCTTCATCCTCTACACCGACGGCGAGATCATGCGCAAGGCGGTGCCCGAGGTGGGCTACCTGCACCGGGCCATCGAGAAGATCGCCGAGGGCATCCCGTACCCGAACCTGATGCCCTACGTGGACCGCATCGACTATGTCTCGGCCATGACCGCCGAGCACTGCTGGGCCCTGGCCGTTGAGAAGCTCGCCGGCCTCGAGGTGCCCGAGCGGGCCGAGTACCTGCGGATCATCGTCTCGGAGCTCAACCGCATCTCGTCCCACGCCATCTGCGTGGGCGTCATGGCCATGGACATCGGCGCCATCACGCCGTTCCCGTACCTGCTGCGCGACCGCGAGGAGATCAACGACCTGCTCGAGGAGCTGTGCGGCCAGCGCCTGACCTACAACTACATCCGCGTGGGCGGCGTCTCGGCCGGCATCCCGAGCGGCTGGATCGGCCGCTGCCGCGAGTTCCTCGACCGCTTCGAGCGCATGCTGCCCGAGTTCGACCGCCTGATCACCGGCAACGAGATCTTCGTCAACCGCTGCGCCAACATCTGCCCCATCAGCGCCGAGGAGGCCATCGCCCACGGGCTGGTGGGCCCGAACCTGCGCGCCAGCGGCGTGGACTTCGACGTGCGGCGGGACATGCCGTACTCGGTCTACCCGCGGCTCGACTTCGACGTGGCCGTGGGCACCGGCGCCATGGGCACCACGGGTGACTGCTGGGACCGTTTCTGGCTGCGCTGCGAGGAGATGAAGCAGTCGATGCGCATCATCCGCCAGTGCCTGGACCAGATCCCCCAGGGCGAGCACTACAACAAGCCGAAGAAGATCCGCCCCAAGGGCGAAGCGTGGGCCCGCGTGGAGTCGGCCCGCGGCGACATGTTTTGCTACGTGGTGGGCGCCGGCAAGCCGGAGCCCGAGCGCGTGCACTTCCGCACCGGCTCCTTCAACGCCATGCAGGTTGTGGAGCCAAAGTCGAAGGGCGTGATGGTGGCCGACCTGGTCGCGCTGATCGCCAGCCTCGACGTCATTGCCCCCGAGATCGATCGATGAGAGCGATACGATACCGACCGTTCATCCTCCCCATCGGAGCCGCGCTCCTGGCCGCCATCTTCATGTCCGCGTGCCAGCCGAAACTCTCCCAGGAGCCGGCCATCCTCGACGTCCGCCCCGACCGCCTGGAGCGGGGCACGACCCTCATCATCGAGGGGCCACCCTACCGCGCCATGGGGCCCGTGGGCGCGGCGCTGCCCGGCGCCCCCGCCTTCCGCGCCAAGGTCAAGCAGACCGTGGTGATCCTGGAGGGCGAGTTCGTCGACGCCAACGGTCACAAGAGCGTGCGCCGCGTGGAGATCACCGGCACGCCGGTGCCGTCCCAGGTCAACCGCGACTTCGCCGAGCGGGTGCTGGTCACCATGACCCCCGCCATCCGCGCCGAGATCGGCTACGCCACCTTCGCCGGCAAGGTGGGCGTCAGACAGCAGGATGAGGGCGAGCGGCCGGTCACGTTCTGGAAGGGTGACGGCAGCGCCCCGGTGCGCCTGACCTTCTTCCCGCCCACCATGCGCAGCCTGGCGCAGCTGCTGGTGGAGCTGCTGGTGGACGACCGGGCCCAGGCCTGGCTCGGCCTGCAGACCGAGGAGACGGACCGCGGACTGAAGGTCACCGGCCTCGAGGGGCCCGGCGGCAAGCGCTCGCTGGCCGCCACCCAGGGCCTGCAGGTGGGGGACCTGCTGGTCAAGGCCGACAAGCGCGACCTGCACAGCGCCGCCGGCCTGACGATCTCCCTGCGCCAGGCCAGCCGCCGCGCCGGGCTGACGCTGACCTATCAGCGCGGCGGCAGCGAGGCGAAGATCACCATCCCCACCGTGCGCAAGCCGCTGCTGCTGCCCGCGACGCTGGTCTACCTCGGCATCATGCTGATCTTCGCCGTGGTCTGCCTCGCCGCGGCCATGCTCATCTCCGGCGTGCTGACCTGGGTCGAGCGCCGCGTGGCGGCCCGCATGCAGTTCCGCGTGGGCCCCAACCGCGTGGGCCCGCAGGGGATCCTGCAGTGGCTGGCCGACGGCATCAAGCTGATGCTCAAGGAGGACGTGACGCCGGACGCCGTGGACCGCCCGCTGTTCAAGCTGGCGCCTTACCTGGTGTTCCTCGGCCTGCTCGGCACCTTCGTGGTGATCCCGTTCGGCAACGCCCTCATCGTGGCCGACCTGAACGTGGGCCTGCTCTACCTGCTGGCCATCACCGGCTTCGTGGCCATCGGGCTGATGATGGCCGGCTGGTCCTCCAACAACAAGTGGTCCCTGCTCGGCGGCATGCGCTCGTCGGCGCAGATCATCTCCTACGAGATCCCCACCGGCCTGGCGCTGATGGTGCCGGTGGTGCTGGCGGGCACCCTGTCGACACACAAGCTGGTTGAGATGCAGGGCGGCTGGCCCTGGCAGTGGTTCATCTTCGACAGCCCGTTCATGTTCGTCTGCTTCTTCATCTACTTCATCAGCGCCCTGGCCGAGGGGAACCGCACCCCCTTCGACCTGCCCGAGGCGGAGAGCGAGCTGGTGGCCGGCTACAACATCGAGTACTCCGGCTGGCGCTTCGCGGTCTTCTTCCTGTCGGAGTGGGCCAACATCTTCGTCATCGGCGCCATCGCCACCACCGTGTTCCTCGGCGGCTGGCAGGTGCCGGGGGTCAGCCTGGTGGAGCATGGTCAGCACTGGTACTGGCAGCTGCTCGGCCTGCTGATCTTCTTCGCCAAGAGCATGACGCTGGTGTTCGTGATCATCTGGATCCGCTGGACCCTGCCGCGGTTCCGCGTCGACCAGATGATGGACCTGTGCTGGAAGTACTTCGTGCCCTGGACCTTCGCCTCCATCATCTTCTCGGCGCTCTGGCTCTGGCTGGCGCCGCCGATGGTGCGGCTGGGGATGCAGTTCCTCACCTTCGGGATCTGCGGCCTGGGCCTGGTCTACATTTTCTTCTCCCGGGTCATCTACAACTGGAACCAAAACCCGGAGAAGCGCTTCTCCTGGAACCCGTTCTACTAGGACGCGAGGAGCGTGATCGTTACATTGGCGGACGCTTGAAGGCTGGAGCGGTGAGCGAGACAGACTTGAGACTTGAGGAAGTGAGACTTGAGGCAAAGTGCCGAGAGGTGAGCGGAAAACAGCGCGAGGATGAAAAGACGAAGGCATCGTGCTGGGCCTGTCGGTTGAAGCATCGGGGACCATCTCCCCTCGAGCCTCAAGCCCCAAGCCTCAAGCCATTCGGATAGCGAAGAAAAGTCAGATGACGACAGAAGAGACAGCGAAGCAAGAGAGCGAAAACGAGGCGCCTCCGCCGCCCCCCAAGGGCAAGCAGGGCACGGTGACCGCGCCCCGCAGAGGGGACCTGGGCTACTTCGCCTCCATCGGCAGGGCGGCCCGCTCCATCCTCGAGGGCATGGCGGTCACGTTCGGCGTGATGCGCCGGCCGGCCATCACCATCCAGTACCCGGACAAGACCGACCGCCCGGTGCAGGACACCCTGCCCGAGCGCTCCCGGGGGCTGCTGGAGGTGGACGTGCTGTGCTGCACCGGCTGCCAGGCTTGCGCCCGCGCCTGCCCCATCGACGTGATCCGCATGTCGGTGGTCAAGGAGGGCAAGCTGCGGTTCATCACCCGGTTCGACATCGACCTGGGCAAGTGCATGTACTGCGGCTTCTGCGTCGACGCCTGCCCGGTAAAGGCCCAGGCCCCCGGTGACGTCGAGCCCACGGCCGCCATCCGCTTCTCGAAGGAGTTCGAGGGGGTGGTCAGCGACTACAACGCCATGACCTACCGCTTCATCCGCCCCGGCGACAAGGTGGTGGTGGCCAAGAACAAGAAGGGCCAGGTGCACGAGACCCCCGAGCGAGGGGAGCGTGCCCGCGAGGCCCGCAAGCTGGCCGCCATCCAGACCACGGTCGAGGTGGCGGAGGCTCGCAAGCGGCGCGCCCAGGATCCCCTGGCCGGGCGCAAGGCCGACGTGGAGCAAGCCTTCCAGATCCCCGTGGAGAAGAAGGGGAAGGGGAAGAAGGGATAGCGAACCATGAACCCCTTTAGCGCGTTTACTGCGGAGACCTTCGTCTTCTACCTGTTGGCGGTGCTGTCGGTGGGCTGCGGCCTCGGCGTGGCGTTGAGCCACAACATCCTGCACAGCGCCTTCTCCCTGCTCGGCACCCTCGCCGGCGTGGCCGGGCTGTACTTCCTGCTCGGCGCTGACTTCGTCGGGGTGGTGCAGCTGCTGGTGTACGTGGGCGGCATCCTGGTGCTGATCCTGTTCGCCGTGCTGCTGACCCGGGAGATCAACGACATCAAGCTGAGCAACCTGTCGGTGAGCCTGCTGGGGGGCATCCCGGCCGCGATGCTGGTGCTGGCCATGGTGGTGCACACCCTGTTCAAGGCGCCCTTCGTGGCCACCATCCCGGCCGACGCGCCCACGGTGGCGCGGCTGGGCGATGCCCTGCTGCGGGAGTACCTGCTGCCCTTCGAGGTGGCGTCGGTGGTGCTGCTCATGGCGCTGGTGGGCTCCATGGTGGTGGCCCGCCGGGCGGTGAAGGACGAGGTGGGTGAGCGCGGGGAGAACCCCGAGGAGGAGCGGATCTGATGAGTGCCGCGACCGTAAGCCAGTTCTTCGCCGTGGGGCTGCACCACTACCTGGTAGTGGCCGCCGCGCTGTTCGCCCTCGGCCTGCTCACCGTGGCCACCCGGCGCAACGCCGTGGCCATCCTGATGGGGGTCGAGCTGATCCTCAACGCCGCCGCCCTGAACTTCGTCGCCTTCGCCAAGTACACCCACGGCGGCATCGCCGGGCAGGTGTTCACCCTGTTCATCATCCTGCTGGCCGCCGCAGAGGCAGTTGTGGCCCTGGCGATCCTGTTATCGATCTTCCGCAACTTCAAGGACGTGGACATGTTCAAGACCACGACCCTCAGGGAGTAGCAAGGCCATGCCCGAGTACAGTGCTTCAGTTCAGGAGTTCGTGCGGGTCAACTGGCTATTCTTGATCCCGCTGTTCCCGGCCCTGGGCGCATTCATCAACCTGATCTTCGGCAAACACCTGCAGAAGAAGTTCGGCAAGAAGGCGGTGCACACCATCGCCATCGGCGCCATGGTGCTCTCCTGCATCACGGCCCTGGTTCACTTCTTCGGCATGCTGCTGCCCCTCGCCCCGGCCCAGCGCTTCCTGCTCAACGAGGTCTTCCCGATGCTGGACCTCGGCGCGGTGCGCATCAACTTCGCCTTCGCCATGGACCCGCTGAGCGGGCTGATGGCGGTGATGGTCACCACCGTGGCCACGGCGATCCACATCTACTCCTCCGGCTACATGCACGACGAGCCGAGCTACTGGCGCTTCTTCGGCTACCTGAACCTGTTCTGCTTCTCCATGCTCACGCTGATCATGGGCGAGAACCTGATCCTGATGTTCTTCGGCTGGGAGGGTGTGGGCCTCTGCTCTTACCTGCTCATCGGGTTCTGGTTCAACAAGAGCGGCATGTTCCAGGAGGGCACCGACAACGCCAAGGCCGGCATGAAGGCCTTCGTGGTCAACCGCGTGGGCGACTTCGGCTTCATCATCGGCATGACCGCGCTGTTCTGGGGCCTGCTCGGCATGTGGGACGCGGTGGAGGGCAAGGAGACGCCGGTCAACGACGGCCGCTGCCTGGAGGTCAAGGTGGCGCCCATGGAGCTGCCGGGCCACGGGGACAAGGGCCACGCGGCGAAGCTGCCGAGCCTGATCGGCGTGGCGCACGCCGCGGACCCGGCTCACGGCAAGTCAGCAGGCCACGGCGGCCCGCTGGCCAAGCACCAGTGGTCGCGCTGCGGCGAGGCTGTGGCGGGCGTGAAGGCCAAACGTCAGCCCGGCGTGCAGGTGGGCAGCACCCAGCAGCTGTACCTCGGCCCGACGGTGAGCTTCCGCGAGATCAAGGACCAGCTGTCGGTGGAGAACGGCGCGGGCGAAAAGGTGGTGGCGAAGCACCTGGAGGCCTCCACCCTGTTCGGCATCAGCCTGCTGCTCATCGTGACGCTGGGAATGTTCCTCGGCGCCACCGGAAAATCGGCCCAGATCCCGCTGTACATCTGGCTGCCCGACGCCATGGCCGGCCCGACGCCGGTGTCGGCGCTGATCCACGCGGCCACCATGGTGACCGCCGGCG